>JAFCCO010000028.1 GCA_017610175.1 Candidatus Iainarchaeum sp.
GGAGAACCCACTTGAAGCGGCTAACAAGCTGAGAAAAATTCTTGCAGAATGCAACTGGGGCATCTAAACGAGGTGTAAAATGAAGAAAAATGCAAAAATTCCAACTGTAATGGTCATATTTGGCGCAACAGGCGACCTTATGGCAAGAAAGATTACGCCCGCACTATACCGCTCGTTTAAGGGGGGCAAATTGCACGGAATGTTCAAGGTTGTTGGAGTCAGCATGGACAAGCTGGATGATAATCAGTTTAAGGAAAGGATTGCAAAAAACCTTGCGAAACACAAAGTGAAAAATCCTGCAAAGTTCCTCAAAGCATTTTCCTACGTTCAGGGGAGATTTGAAAAGAAAAGCTCATACACAGATCTTGCAAAGGCACTGAAGGAAATTGATTATGAGTGGAGGGTTTGCGCAAACAAGCTGTTCTACCTTGCGGTTCCGCCACAGTTCTACGATAAAATATTCAGGAACCTTGCATCATCAGGCCTTACAAAGCCATGCAGTGCAAAGGAGGGGTGGACAAGGGTTATTGTTGAAAAGCCGTTTGGAAAGGATTTGAAAACGGCAAAGAAACTTGACAGGCTTTTGGGAAAACTTTTCAGGGAAGAGCAGATTTACAGAATAGACCACTATCTTGCAAAGGAAACCCTGCAGAACATCCATTCATTCAGGTTCAGCAACAACCTCTTCGAGCAGAGCCTGAACAATAGGTTTGTTGAAAGCATTGACATAAAACTGCTTGAGAGTTTAGGGGTGGAAAACAGGGGCTCATTCTACGATGGGCTTGGAACGCTTCGCGATGTCGGGCAAAACCATTTGCTGCAGATGCTTTCACTTGTAACAATGGACAAGCCCGCAGGATTTGACGCAAATTCAATCAGGGAAAACAGGGCAAGGCTTCTTGAGCATTTAAAGATTCCATCCAAAGAGGAGGCAAGGCACTTTTCAATCAGAGGACAATATAAGGGATACGGAAAAATAAAGGGAGTAAAGTCTGGATCAAAAACTGAAACATACTTTAAGGTTCGCGCACTTGTTGACTCGCCAAGATGGAAAAACGTTCCAATAACAATTGAAAGCGGAAAAAGAATGGGCAAGCCGCTAAAAGAAATTGCAATCAATTTTAAGCACCCTGTCCCCTGCCTTTGCCCGAATGGAATGGAGCACGCAAGAAACCGCGTTGTTCTTGCAATGGAACCAAAAGAAGGAATCTTTATTGAACTCTGGTCAAAAAAACCAGGGCTTAACATGAAAATCGAAAAGCGCCAGTTCGGTTTTTTGCTGAGAAAAACTGCAAAGAAAACCCAGTATGTTGAGGAGTATGAAAAATTGCTGCTTGATTGCATTGCGGGAGACCAAACACTTTTTGTAAGCACCAAAGAGGTTGAGGCAATGTGGCGCTTTATCGACTCGATTGTAACTGCCTGGAAGAAAAACGAGGTCCCCTTGCAAAAATACAAGCCAAACTCCGCAAAAATGTCAACTGAATCAATGTTTGTGGGAGAAGCTCCAACCAAGGAAAAGCCGCTAAAGCAGGAGATTGGAATTGTGGGGCTTGGAAAGATGGGTGGAAACATTGCAAGAAGGTTAATTGAGAGGGACTGGGTGGTTGCAGGATACAACAAGGATAAAAAAGCAACCAAAGCGCTTGAAAAAGAAGGCCTCTTTGGAACCCAGTCGCTAAAAGAACTTGTTTCAAAGCTCTCAAAGCCAAAACTGGTGTGGGTAATGGTTCCCGCGGGAAAGCCGGTTGACAGCGTCATGTTTGGGGAAGAAGGGCTGGACAAGCTGCTTTCCAAGGGAGACATTGTAATAGACGGTGGAAACAGCAGGTTTGAGGAAAGCGTAAAGCGTGGAAAGAAATTTGCAAAGAAGGGAATAAAGTTTGTTGATGTGGGCGTTTCAGGAGGCCCTGAGGGCGCAAGGCACGGTTCCTGCCTGATGATTGGCGGGGAAAAGGCAAACTATGATTATTTGCACCCGCTTTTCCTGCAGCTTGCCGTTTCAGGCGGGGAAGAGTTTTTTGAGGGAACAGGCGCAGGGCACTTTGTAAAAATGGTGCACAACGGAATTGAATACGGAATGATGCAGTCCATTGCCGAGGGCTTTGCCTTAATGAAGAAATCCAGATACAACCTTGACTTGACACGGGTTGCATCGGTTTACAACAACGGAAGCGTTATTGAATCAAGCCTTATTGGCTGGATGAAAAATGCCTTTGACCTGCACGGGCCCGATATGAAAGGGGTTTCCGGAACGGTTGCACACACTGGAGAGGGAGCGTGGACCGTTAAGATTGCAAAAAAGATGGGTGCGAAGGTGAAAGTAATTGAGGACTCACTGAGGTTCAGGGTTCAGTCTGCAAAAAAGCCAAGCTATGCGGGAAAACTTGTTTCAAGTTTAAGGGAGCAGTTTGGCGGGCACTCGGTAAAAACGAAAGCAAAAAAGTGAAAGTAAATTATTTTTTCTTTATCCTTGGCTTGAACCGCTTCATTAGCAAAGAGTTTGTCACAACACTAACTGAACTGAAAGCCATTGCTGTCCCCGCAAAAACGGGGCTGAGAAGCCAGCCTGTGAACGGAAACAAAACCCCTGCAGCAATTGGAATTCCCACAATGTTGTAGATAAATGCCCAGAAGAAGTTCTGCTTTATCTTGTTCATGGCGTAACCGCTTAGCTCCATTGCAACAACAACGTCACGCAAATCATCCTTGATTAAAACAATGTTTCCTGACTCAATTGCAACATCCGTTCCTGTCCTAAGTGCAATTCCAATGTCAGACTGTGCAAGTGCCGGCGCATCATTTATTCCGTCCCCAACCATTGCAACCTTCTTCCCCTCTTCCTGAAGCTTCTTTACTTCATTTGCCTTGTCCTCAGGAAGAACCTCCGCAAGAACCTGGTCTATTCCAACCTGTTTTGCAATTGCCTCCCCTGTTCTGCGATTGTCGCCAGTAATCATGGCAACCTGCTTGCCCATCCTGTGCAGTTCAGCAACCGCTTCCTTGGAGTAATCCTTTAAGGTGTCTGCAACCGCAACAATTCCGGCAACCTTGCCGCCAAATGCGACAATCATTGCTGTTTTTCCCTCGCTCTCAAGCCTTACAAGCGCCTGCTCAAGACCTGAAACCGCAAGCTTTTTATCACGCATTAGTGCGCGGTTTCCAAGAACAATTTCCTTGCCCTTGAACTTTGCCTGCACGCCCTTGCCGGTAATTGAATTGAATGAGCTTGCTTCGGGAACGGCAATCTTTCTTGCTTTTGCACCCTCAACAATTGACTCACCAAGCGGGTGCTCCGAGCGCTTTTCAGCAATTGCCGCAAACTGCAGAACCTGCTTTTCAGTAAAGCCCTGCTGTGCAATAACGTCTGTTACCTGCGGCTTTCCCTTTGTAATTGTTCCTGTTTTGTCAAATACAACTGTGTTAATTTCCTGCGCAGTCTGGAGAGCGGCAGCGCTCTTAATTAAAATGCCGTTTTCCGCCCCAAGCCCGGTTCCAACCATCACAGCAGTCGGAGTTGCAAGGCCCATAGCGCACGGGCAAGCAATAATTAGCACAGTAATAAATATTGTCAGCACGAAAAGAAATCCCTGCCCAACAAACAGCCACGCAAGCGAAGCGATTATCGCAATAATTAGAACTGTCGGGACAAAAATTGCCGAAACTTTGTCAGCAATTTCCTGAATCGGTGCCTTGCTTGCCTGTGCTTCCTCCACAAGCTTTACTATCTGCGAAAGGACCGTGTCTGCACCAATCTTTTCTGCCCTAAATTTGAATGAGCCTGTTTTGTTAATGGTTGCGCCAACAACCTTGTCGCCGACATTTTTCTCAACAGGAATGCTTTCACCAGTAATCATGCTTTCATCAACACTGCTGTGTCCCTGCACAATTACCCCGCCCACAGGAATTTTCTGCCCGGGCTTCACAATTACAATGTCCCCAACCTTAACTTCCCCAATTGGAACCTCAACTTCCTTTCCGCCTCTTTCAACAAGCGCAGTTTTTGCCTGCAAACCCATCAGTTTCTTGATTGCTTCAGAGGTTCTTCCCTTTGCAATTGCCTCAAAGTACTTCCCAAGCAGAATAAAGCTAATCAGGAAAGCCGCAACCTCATAATAGAGATCCATTGCGGAGAAAATGTCTGAGCCTAAAAGGATTGCAACTGTTGCCGCAAAACTGTATGAGTATGCAGAACCGACCCCGAGAGCAACAAGAGAATCCATATTTGGGTTTCTGTCAATTAATGCCTTGAATCCCTTTGTGAAAAAATCGCGCCCAATAACCATTACAGGGGTCGCAAGCAGAAACTGCACCAGCGCCATGTTGTTCATTATTAGGGCTGGCATTGGAATCCCAACGGCGGGCAGCATTATTACAATCATCAGCGGCGAGCTCAACAGGAAAGAAATAATTACCTTGTGCTTGTAGGACTTGATTTCGTTTGCCCTCTCTTTCCGTTCCCTGTCAAGCGGAATAACCGTGTATCCCGCCCCCACAATCGTTTTCTCAAAAGCAGATTCATTTGTCGCGGATGGATTGTATTTCACGCTTGCCTTTTCGGTTGCAAAGTTCACCGTCGCCTGCTCCACCCCAGAAACCTTGTTAAGTTCCTTTTCTATTCGCAGGGCACATGCAGAGCAGTGCATTTTTCCAATTGCAATCGAAGCCGTTTTGATTTTATCAGTCACACTTACTTCCTCAAAGCAGTTTCATTAAGCTAAAACTTCATTTAAATTGCTCCCTCACCCCGCATCATAGGGTGAAGGCTTTTGGAAGCAAGAAAAAGCAAAGCACCAGGAAATAGCCCCAAGGAAAAGCAGTCCCTGGCTGTTGGAAAAGGAATCAAATATTTTTTTAACCAAAAATTTTGATGCAATGAAAAACAGCAAAAATAGCACAACCAAACTAAAAACAAACTGAAAAAGCTGACTGGTTAAATCAGCTGAAAAAGCAAAAGAGGAAATCAAAACAAGCGCAACAATTGCAACAAAATCCTGCACCCGCAGGAAACCGATTGAAATCTTCCCATACAGGGAATTCAGTTCTTTCTTGTCAGACAACAATTTTACGATTATGATTGTGCTGCTAAAACATTTGGGTTGTGGCATTTACGTCGGGAAAAAGCCAGCAAGCCCATAAACT
>JAFCCO010000018.1 GCA_017610175.1 Candidatus Iainarchaeum sp.
ATTTGTTTTTTTTTTTGCCTTAAATTCCTATTTTTGTTAATTCTTTAAGCCTAGTTTTTCTTCTTGCCTTAAAGCTTTGCTTTTTTAAATCCATTTAAGGCAGTTTTCCTCCGCTTATTATACAGTCACTCTGAAAGGCTGTTTTAGAAAATGAATTATAGAATTGTTAACTTGGTTGCTCTCGCCAACATAAATCACACGCTGAATTTGTATGATTTGGCTGCTGGAATGAATGAAGTTGAATACGAACCCGAACAGTTCCCCGGAGCTGTTTTAAAACTGCGTAAACCGAAAGTATCCCTGCTGTTGTTTAGAAATGGAAAAATCATAGTTAGCGGGGCAAAGAACGAGAAGGAAATTCTCACCGGGATTAAGAACGCCCTGAAACTAGTCCATAAAATTCAGCCGGAAGTGAAAATCAGGAGAAAAACCGATTACGAAATCGTAAACATGGTTGCTTCAGCCCGCTTAAACAAAAATCTTGACCTGTTTGAGTTGGCTCTTGAATTGGATAACGTTGAATACGAACCCGAACAGTTCCCCGGGGCTATAATGAAATTAGCTGACCCGAAGTCCAGTTTTTTGCTTTTTCTAAACGGGCAAATGATTTGTGCAGGAGTAAAAAACGAAGGGGATTTGAGAAAAGCGCTGAATAAAACAAGGCGATTGGTAGATGGTGCATTAAAGAAACAAAAAGTGAATGAACAAATAAATGGAAAGGGTGATAAAAGTTGAGGGTAACACAATACACAATCAAGAGACAGAAAACCCCTGCATTGGACCGGGAAAGAAGATGCATGAACTGTGGCAGGATAATCTCGCAACCAGGGGTTGACCTTTACTCAAGAAGGTTTTGCTCGCCTGAATGCAAAGAAGAATACTGCGAAAGGTAGGTGCTTGTTGCCAAAAAGGCGTTTTTCCAATTGCTTTTAAAACGCATTTGTTGGCATCAGCCCCAAATTTAATTGTTTCAAGGTTTCACAATTGTGCAACAAAGAAACGTTTATAATATTTTACTACATCATAGGTTTGAGTGTTCAAAGTGAAGGTTAAGACTGTTTATAATGAAAATTCTGGCTTTGTTGAAAAGGTTTTGGCAAGTGATGCTGTTGAAAAGGTCATTGCAGTAATGGGGTCCAATAAAACCACTCGAACTGTTTTTGTGGTTGACGAGGAAGGGAATCTTGTCGGCTTGATAACAATCAAAGAAATTTTTGACTGCATATTTAATGAAATGAAACCCAAAATACTAAAACTGTTTAACAAAAAGAAGGACCTGAAAGCAAGAGACATAATGAGAAGCGCGATATCTGTTTCATTGGACGACGAGTTGGATGATGCCTTGCGTGCGGCAAAAGCGGGTAATATGCAGGATCTCCCTGTCTGCAAGGATGGAAAGGTTGTGGGGGAGCTTGATTGCTTTGAGCTGTTAGACGGACTGGTCGCGGAAAACAAGGATTACTTTGAATAGTAACCGCGCTTATAATCAAACTGCGTGTTTTTTAACCAGTTTAATTCAAAATTCCTTCCGGCTTTAATGTCCTGCAGGATGGTTTTCACTTTGTCTGCTGTAATAATTGAGGGCACCAAAACAAACTCTATGCCTTCTGCACAAAGCTTTCTTGCGTCATGCACGTCGTGAGCCAAAACAATGAGTTTTACCCCCTTGTTTTTCTGCAGCATCTTTTTGGCCAGAACAATGTTCGAATCAACACCCATCACAGTTGAAATAACCGCCTTTGGCTTTACTTTCAAAATGAAATCAATTGTTTCCAGATCAGATACATCCCCGTAAAGGGTGTGAAACTTTAGCTTGCTTGCCTCCTTTAATGCCCTCGGATCAAAATCGACAACCAAAACATCTCTTTCACTTATTTTCCCGTCACAAAAAATTCTTTTTCCGGTATTGCCAAAGCCCAAGCAAACAACAAAGTAATTTTTGTCATCAGCCATGTGCAGGGAGTCTGTAAAGAACCTTTTGCTTCGCAAGAAAGGCAAAAAACCGGACAGGCAGCCATACAGTTTGTTATTGTATATTACCAAATAGGTGGAAGCGCTAATTGTTGCAACCGCAACCAAGGTTATTATTGAAACAACTTCGCTGGAAACATGCCCCACCTTTGTCCCCAAAAAGATAAGTATTAGCAAAAACTCGGAGGGATGCTATTGAAACTCCCGCCAAAAAAGCCCCAATCTCTTTGGAAAAACCAAAAAAAATGGCCACCGCAGAAAAAGCAAAGCACCAGGAAATGGCTCCGAGGAAAAGCAGCTCCTGGCTGGCAGAAAGGGAATCAAATATTTTTTTAACCAAAAACGTTGATGCAATGAAAAACAGCAAAAAGTATGTAGAAAAAGGCAAATAGGTTGTCTTTGATTCCGCAAAAAACTATACAGATGCGATTTGCTTCGGGTTTAAAAATCACTTTGCCAGAATTAATTTGGAGTATTTTACATTCTCATTATTTGTCCTGCATCCCCTTTTAACACAAAGACTTCCAGACAACTAGTATCAGTAATACAGCTGTGAAGCTGGGATTTTAAAATGTTCCCAAAGGCATGTTTAAGTTTGGTTATTTCAGGCTCGTCTTTTTTAAAGTGAATGACAACAAAAACCGCATCAACAATTCCCTTTAATTCATTAAACTGCTCCGCTTCTTCAACAAGAGAGGCGAGTGCAACCCGAAACATTTCACTCCGTCCCTTAAACCCAAGTTGTTTTCCGGCACGTTCAACATCCTTAAGAAATTCTTCCGAAATTGAAATGCTCACAATAGACATAAAAAAACCTTATTAAAAATCAACAGAAAAAACACCAAAAGTTATTAATTTTTTAGTAAAAGTTATTAAAAAGTCTTTGTTTTTAAATTTGTTAAATGAATAAAAAAAGCCCGATTCTTATTTTATTGCTGGCCTTGCTTTTGAGTGCAAGCGGTTGTATCCAAAGCCAAGAATCTGAAACAGAAAAAATCAATGCAGTGGTAAGCATTCTGCCGCAAAAAGAATTTGTAAGAGAAGTCGGAAAAGACAAAGTGAATGTTCAAGAGCTTATTCCGCCGGGAGCCAGCCCCGCCACCTATAACCCAAAACCAAGTGAGCTCGCAAGCGTTGAAAATGCAAAAATTTATTTCAGAATTGGGTTACTTCCATTTGAAGAAGCCCACGCTGAAACATTCAGAGGACTTAATCCAGATATGAAAATTGTGAGCGCTTTCGATGTTGTTGAACTAAGGCACTTTGGTGAATGGGAAGAACATGGCGGTGAAGCAGAACACGGACATGACGGGAAAAAGATTGACCCGCATATCTGGCTTTCTCCGGAAAATGCCAAAAAGCACGTTGAACAAATTTACCGGTCCCTTGCTGAAATTGATCCGAAAAACCAAAAGTACTACCGAAAAAATGCCGATGATTACCTTGTCAGGCTTAAAGCACTAGACCGGGAGCTCAAACAAAATTTTTCCAACATTAAAACAGAAAACATCATGGTTTTTCATCCCTCCTGGGGCTATCTGACGGATGCTTACGGCTTAAAACAAATTGCAATCGAACAATCAGGCAAAGACCCAACTGCAAAAGGATTGGCGGGACTGGTGGGCTTTGCAAAAGAAAACAATGTAAAAGTCATTTTTGTCCAAAAACAGTTTAGCACGCAAAGCGCTGAAGCGCTGGCCGCAGAGATTGGAGCGGCAGTAGTCCAAATTGACCCGCTTGCAGAAAACTATTTGGAAAACCTAAGCAAAATAGGGAAAGAAATTGCCAAAAGGCTTTCCTAAAAAGGAATAAAAAAAGATTCTGCTTTTGTGATACTATGGTAAAAAAAGAAATCATTTCCCTAGAAAATGTTTCGTTCGGTTATTCAAACAAATCATTTCTTGAAAACATTAATCTAAAAATTTTTGAAAAAGATTTTATTGGAATTGCTGGCCCGAACGGGGGCGGAAAAACCACTTTAATAAAATTGATTCTTGGACTGCTTAAACCAAAAAGCGGCAAAATTGTTCTTTTTGGAAAAAACCCAAAAAAAGGAAGGCAGAAAATCGGGTATCTCTCCCAGTATGATAATGTTGACCTGGATTTTCCTGCAACCGCCATGGAAATAGTTCTCTTGGGACGAATCGAAAAAACGCTCATCAAATTCTTTTCAAAAGAAGATAGAAAAATCGCAGAAAAATTTTTGAAAAAAATGGGTGTCTGGGACCTGAGGGAAAGAAAACTGAACGAGCTGTCAGGAGGGGAAAAACAACGGGTTTTTATTGCAAAAGCGCTTGCCACAGAACCCCAAGCACTTATTTTGGATGAGCCCCTGTCAAATGTGGATGTTGGAGCAAGAGAAGAACTGTTTGAACTGCTTAAAGAGCTTAACAAAAGCATTGCCATAATCGTTGTTGACCACAACATTGAAATTCTTTCAAAATATTCAAAAGAAATTGTCTGTGTAAATAAATGTGTTGAAAAAGGCGCAAAATACCATGCTATCACAAGAGTATGCGGCAAAGCAAAGATGGTGTATTAATGGTTTTAGAGGCACTGCAATACACTTTTTTCCAAAATGCCCTAGCAGCGGCTTTTCTTGTTTCCATAGCCAGCGGAATAATTGGAACATATATTGTGGTAAAAAGAATGTCTCTTGTGTCAGGAAGCATAGCCCACACAGTCTTTGGCGGGCTTGGATTAAGCTATTATCTTGGAACAAACCCATTGCTTGGAGCAACATTTTTCAGCCTTATTGCAGCAACATTTGTAACGCTAATCCGAAAACACGCCAGAAACAGGATGGATGCGCTTTTGAGCGCGCTTTGGTCTGTGGGAATGGCAACCGGCCTGATTTTCATTTTTATTACCGAAGGTTATGCAACAGATTTGTTTACTTTTCTCTTTGGAAACATACTGCTAGTGAACTCTTCTGACCTGCTGCTTATTTTTGCACTAGACTTTGTGGTGGTTACTGCAACGCTTGTGTTCTACAATGTTTTTATGGCAATAACCTTTGATGAGGAAAGTGCAGAAATAAGAAACGTCCCGGTAACGCTGGCATATTTCATCCTATTCAGCCTTATAGCACTAACAATTGTAATGGTAATAAAAGTTGTGGGAATAATCCTAATGATTGCACTGCTTACAATGCCTGCAGCAACTGCCCACCTATTCAACAAGACAATAAAATCAATAATGTTTTGGGCATTTGCTTTAACGCTTATTGCCACAGTAGGGGGGCTTTTTGCATCATTTGCTTTGGACTTCCCAACCGGTCCGATAATAATACTTTTTGCTGCAGCGATGTACTTTGGTGGAATGCTAGTTCACTGCATCCGGCCAACAAAGCAGTAACCCCCACACATTACAACAGAGAATAATTAGGTTGATGCCATTGCTCTTTAGGGATAATACTAATTAAATCTGTGTCAAAACAGTTTGTAAGCGAAGTTCAAATTTAAATTATTGGAGCCTAAGTTAAAGAAATTAAGCTATGTTTTAATAGCAATGTTTGAACCGCTTAATTCAAGGAATTAATAACATCGGTTACTTCACTGACTTGGATTAACAGTTCTTCAAGCCTTGCATCTATTGAACCAAATTCAGTTCTCAACGTTTTTCTGTTGTTGTACGCCCAAGCAAATGTTTCCCCTTTTGTCATAGCAGAGTCATTTCCACCCACTAAAATGCCCAACCCATCTTCAACAACTTTAGCACTTGCTTCCTGTTCCAGCGCAGTTTTTTCCTGCTTTCAGGCATCTGCTTCCGAAGGCTACTGTGGCTGGGCATAAGGCACTCTGTAATTCGGATCGTAGGCGCCATATCCCTCTATAGGGTAAGCTCCATAAACTTGTCCAGGCACGCCTGTTGCGTAAAAGCGCCGCCTGAAGCCTCTTCCGAATCCGCATCCAAAGCCCCCTGCCAAAACCTTCTTTTCCCCGGTTTGTCTTTCACTTTAATTGAATAAAGGTACTGAAAGAAACTTTTAAAGTGTTTTCTGAACCCTTTTGGCGGGGTTCTTTTTTAACAACTGCTGGCAGGCTTCCAATTTTTGGGTTCGGAAAAAGGCAATCAACATCTGTTTCAGCAACCCCTCCTTAATAAAATATCGCCCTAAAATAATTACAATCTGACAGTTTATTTAAACATTTTCATGCAATCTTTTTGTGGAAAAACCAAAAAAAAGGATTTGAATGGCGGGTTTGAAGTAAAATGCTAAAAGAGGGAGCAATTGCAGGATTGCGACAGGCAGTGACAAACTGCAGGCGCTGCGACTTGTGGAAAACGAGAAACAACTCTGTTTTGGGTGAAGGCAACCTGGATGCCAAAATATTGTTCGTTGGCGAAGCACCGGGCTTTAATGAAGACAAACAAGGCAAGCCATTTGTTGGAAAAGCAGGAATGGTATTTGACAAGCTCTTGGACTTTGCCAACCTGAAAAGGGAGGAAATTTACATTACAAACGTTTTGAAATGCAGGCCTCCTCAAAACAGGAACCCGTTTCCAGGTGAAGTCAAAGCCTGCTCGCTGTATCTCAACAGCCAAATTGAAGCAATCAAGCCAGACAAAATTTGTGCCCTTGGAAACTTTGCCACCTCATTCATCCTGAAAAAATTTGGCTTGCAGAACAAGGTTGCAGGAATAAGCAGAATCCACGGAAAGACTTTTACTGTGTCAACCCTTGCAGATCCAATAAAAATAATTCCATTATACCATCCGGCCGTAGCAACCTATGACCCCGCAATGCTTGAACCGCTCAAAAAAGACTTTTCCCTTCTAAAGGAAACCTAAAAACAGGCCTGTTCATAAAACCTTTTCATTGCGCAAACCTGAAACCACCTGCGTTCCACAGGCAAAAAACCTTTTCACTCAAAACTCAAAGGCTTTTTCTGCAGCGCATTCAACAAAAGCCTTTGGAAAAAGCCGCCTTATTTTTTCTTTTTGCTGTGTGCAGTGCGTTGCCGCAATAACCCTTATTTCCTTAAGAGCTTCAAATTTTTTAAAGTCATTGAACCCACCGACAACTGCATGAATTTCCCAAAATTCCCCTGCCTTTTCCAAAATCTTTTCTAAGCAGGGATGGGAGCAGCTTGCCAAAACAACAACTCCCCTCTTTGTTTCAATTGCAAGGCTTTGCTCATCAATTGAATTTTTCAGCTTTCCGATCGAATGGATTTTTGGCGCGATTTCTACTGTCGAATCGCCAACTTCCACCAATTCTGCATTTCTTTTAATAAGCTCTTTCATATTCTGAAAAAAAGAATCAACCGCAAAAACTTCTAGGTTTTGGTTTTGCAGAGCCCAATCCAGGTCGCCTGTATGGCCCCAGTGGTCATGTGATAAAACAGGCTTGCCAATGCTTTCGGCGTTTATTCCCATCTTTTTTGCATTGAACTCCAGAATCCCTGCACTTGGACCTGTATCAAACAAAATCTTCTCTTCCAGTTCAATCAGGCAGGAAAAGTCCCACTCTACTTTAAAGCCAGCTTTGGCCTGATTGTCAACCAAAATTTTTAGCTTCATTTTTCCCATATTTTTATTCAAACAAAAATTTTATGGCAAGCATTAATAACATGCCGGTCAAAAACGCAATGAAATGCATTACCAATTTTTTAACGCTTTCTTTATGTTTAATTTCAGGAATCAGATCCGATGAGGCAATGTAAACAAAGTTTCCGGCAGCAAAAGGCAAAAGCAAAACAATGCTGACAGAAATAATCAAGGAACTCGGTTTAGAGGAAAAGACTGAATTCAAACAAAATTGGAACTACTTAAAGCCCTTGTTTGGGTTTGTCAGCTCAAGAAAAGCCTCAAATTACAAAACCAACATCGCACTTGAATATGAATACAGAGTAGCAAAAAAGCAAGCAGATGAAGAAAAAGGCAAAATCAGGCCCTTAATCGATTTTGAATAAACCATAAACTTTTAACCAATCATCGCCATACGATGGCATAGGCAATGATGAGGTTAACACAAAAAGTGATTTGAATGAAATGCCTTAGATGCGGACATACTTGGAAACGTACTAAGTTCAGAGAAATGGTCAGCTTTGCATCAACTTGCCCAAAGTGCGGAAGCAGATGGCTGTTAAAAGGCATATTCGGTGGAGACCTGAGTTTTTTGGATGCTCTCTTTGTATGGAAAAAAAAGCACAAATGAATACTTTTTTAACATTTAAATATCCTTCTTCTCTTTGAAGATAAGAATGACCAATGCAATTGAGGTAAAAAAACTTTCAAAACATTACAAAGAGCTTAAGGCGGTTGACGAAATAGACCTCTTGGTTGAAGAGGGAGCAATATTTGGTTTGCTTGGACCAAATGGGGCAGGAAAAACCACTTTAATTTCAATGCTTGTTACAATGAGAAGGCCTTCTTTTGGAACGGCCACAGTAAACGGGTTTGATATTAGGGAGAATCCTGGAAAGGTAAGGGAAAGCATTGGAATAGTTTTTCAGGACCAAAGCCTTGATGACGAATTGACGGCTTTGGAAAACCTTGAAATGCACGCCTCTTTGTACAACGTGCCAAAAAAAGAGAGGAAAAAAAGGATAAGGGAATTGACAGAGCTTGTAGGGCTTGAAAAGAATTTGAAAACAATTGTAAAAACCTTTTCAGGGGGAATGAAAAGAAGATTGGAGATTGCCCGCGGCTTGCTACACCACCCAAAAGTTTTGTTCCTTGATGAGCCAACTCTTGGCCTTGACCCTCAGACAAGGGCAGGAATATGGCAGTATATAAAAAAGCTAAACAAGGAAAAAGAGGTCACAATTGTGCTTACAACACACTACATGGATGAAGCTGACAGTGTGTGCAGTAAGATTGCAATAATTGACCAGGGAAAAATAATTGCTTTGGGAAGCCCAAAGTCTTTGAAAAACAAGTTAGGTGGAGATGTTGTTTCCATAGAATGTGAAAAGGCAGATTTGTGCCAGCAGGAACTTGAAAAGATTCCCTGGGTTAAAAAGGCAATAAAGCACGATGACTCTGTGGACGCAAGGGTTGAAAAAGGAGAGAAAAAAATCCCAAAGATTCTTGCAATGGCCTCAAAAAAAGGCATAAAGGTAAACTCTGTGAATTTAAGAAAACCCTCTTTGGATGATGTATTCATCCACTACACCGGCAAGACCATCAGGGAACAGGAGGCAAATTCCCTTGATGCAATGAGAGTGAGGAGAAAAATTTGGAGGCATAGGAGATGAACAAAGAGCTTGAAAGTGTTTATGCACTGTGGAAAAGGGAACTTATAAGGTTTTACAGATCAAAGAGCAGGGTTATTGGAAGCCTTGGAATGCCGTTCTTTTTTCTTACAATCCTTGGAACAGGAATGAACAGCATTTTTACTGTTCCAAACGGGGGAAATTATTTGGAGTTTATTGCACCAGGCATTATTGGAATGGTTTTAATGTTTGGGTCAATGTTTTCAGGCATAATAGTGATTGTTGACAGGCAGTTTGGATTCCTGAAAGAAACCCTTGTTGCCCCAGTTAGCAGAACCTCCATTGTTTTAGGAAAGGCTTTGGGAGGGGCGACAACAGCCCTTGTGCAAGGCATAATAATAATGGTTATCGCCTCCTTTCTAGGAGTAAATTTCCAAATAGCAAACATTGCCCTGCTGTTGCTATTTATGCTAATGATTTCAGTAATGTTTGTTTCTTTAGGAATTGCAATAGCTTCCAAAATGGAGGACATGCACGGCTTCCAGATAATAATGAACTTTTTGATAATGCCCTTGTTTTTCCTAAGCGGGGCCCTGTTCCCATTATCAACTGCACCAGAGCTTTTGAGAACGGCTTCAATGCTTGACCCATTGACATACGGCGTTCAGGGATTGAGGTTTATTCTTCTTGGCTACTCAGACATACCATTTGCACTGTGCTTTGCGGTAATAACAGGATTTACCATTGCATTCATTGCAATCGCAGTATATGCCTTTAACAGAATAGAGGAATAAATCTTTTTGCGTAAATCCATTGCGCAGAGCCATGCCTAGGTCATCGTTGGCATTTATAGGCGATAATAAGTAGTTCGTATAGTTGTTGGCATGGGGGAAATAATTAAGTAATAGTTTGCAGTAATAATTAGATTATGGGTTTTTGGCATAAGCATTCAGCAAAGGTTTTCATTGTCTTATTTGTTTTGCTTAGTGCCCTAATTCTTTTTTTGGATGTAGAGGCAACTGTTTTTTTAGGCCTGACTTTTGAAGAAGAGATTGTTTTTCCTGCAATGGGAATCCTGTTTTTGGCTTTCGGGCTACTTGTTTTGAATAAAAAGGTTTCAGGCAAATCAAGTTTGCTTGAGGAACTTTATGAAATGAGAGTGGCTTCAAAATTTTTTGGCCTGCTTTCGTTCTTCTTAATCGCAGTCGCACTTATTCTGGCCACTTTCCAAGA
The DNA here is from genome assembly GCA_017610175.1 of Candidatus Iainarchaeum sp. Classification (GTDB taxonomy): domain Archaea; phylum Iainarchaeota; class Iainarchaeia; order Iainarchaeales; genus JAFCCO01. The sequence goes on from JAFCCO010000018.1 coordinate 10,368, forward strand.
CCTTTCTTTGTTCAATCTCACACCCATGATAATTACAGAGAAAAGGATTGTTGCAATCGGAATGCTTTTGTCTATTCTGATTTTTATATATATCCACTCAAAAGAGATTCTGGTTGAGAGAAATGATTAATGTCTTGCTTCTGTTTTTTGTTGTAGTTCTAGCCACTTTTGTTTTTGGGGAGATTTTTTCCAGGCTCAAGTTTCCACGCATAGTTGGACAGATAACTGCTGGCTTGTTTTTGGGTCTGCCTTTGTTTGCCGGACTCTTTCCAGCCGAAAACGAGGCAAGCCTGCTCTTGCTTTCCGAGCTTGGAATAATTTTCCTGCTGATGCTAACAGGCCTGGAAATAGACCTGAAAAAAATAAAAAAGAGCTCGAAGGACGTGATAGCAATCGCGGTCTCATCGGTCGCATTATCTTTCTGCTTGGGCTTTGGCTTTGCTCTAATAATGGGTTGGTCACTGATTATCGCTTTTGTTCTTGGAGCCTGCCTTTCCCTCACCTCAGAAGCAACAAAAGCGATTGCATTAATGCAGAGAAAGGTTCTGAAAACAAAACTGGGTGAAATAATGATTGTTGCCGGAACAGTGGACAACCTTTTTGAATTACTGTTTTTATCGGCTTTGCTTGTTCTTGTAGGAACAGGCGGAGTTCAAGCCCTTGTTTTTCTTCCATTTGAAATAATCGGGTTTTTTATAGCGGTCTTCATTGCACTAAAACTTATTCCTCGTTTCGTGGGACTTTTCAAGAGTGGTGGCGAGGACAAATACTTTACCTTAACTATTATTATTGGTCTTGGAATCGCGCTTTTGTCACAAGCGCTCTCCTTAGGACCAATTATTGGGGCACTAATCGCAGGTATGTTATTGCAGAAGGCATTCAAGTCACAGGAAATAGAGCACGCAGTTGAAAAAAACCTAAAAATAGTTACATTTGGGCTGGTTATCCCCTTTTTCTACCTCCAAATAGGACTAAACTTTGACCTGCAAACAATCGCTCTTTATCCTTTGATGGTTTTAACAATCCTGGCGCTAGGCTTTGCGGGAAAGATGGTTGGCACCTTAATGGTAAAACCCTTGACAAAACTCAAAACAAACCAGTTGATGCTCGTTGGCTGGGGAATGAACTCAAGAGGAGTCATCGAATTGGTCATAGCCGAGATAGCAAGGCAAAACATACCAAACTTTCCAATGGAACTATACGCTGCAATTGTCTTTATGTCAATAACAACAACATTCGCTTTCCCAATCGCACTAAGATACTACCTGAAAAAGTATCCTGGAATAATGGATCAGTAAAAAGGCATTTCCAGATCTAGACTTTGAAAGCAATCCAACATGACTTTTTTTGGCTTAATTTGAAAAAAACGGCTATTAGCATACGCCCCTACTTTTCAAAAAGATTTAAATGAAACAACAGCCAACAATTACTAGCATGCAGAAAATCATTCAACCGCGAAAAGAAAAGTCCATTCACTCACTACAGTAACCGTAGTTTCCTACCTTATAGTACTCGTAATCCTAAAATATGCGTTCGGCGAACACTTTGGCATCACAGAAGCCCTAATCAGCGCAGCCATCTTTGGCATAGTCTTTTTCCTGACAAACTACTGGCGTCTAAAAAAAGAGCAAAAAAAAAGCTGGCTGATGCAAAATAATTGACTAATAAGAAAGTTAGGTTAAGATTAGAATGCGCAAACACCAAACAGACAAGCAAATTGAAAACATCGCCTGCCCAAAATGTGGGCACCACAAGGTATGGGTCTTGCATGAAACGTACAGGCGTTGCACCAAATGCGGTTTCAGGTTTACACTAGAGCAAAAGCAGGGCAAGGACCTGTTTGGCTTCCTAAAAAAAGAAGGCTAAGTGGCTTGCTGTACGGCATTGTTTTAAGCCGGAACCCGCTTGATTACCTGCTTTGTTATGAATATTGCTGAGAACCAGCCGAAAACAGTCCCTGCAATCAGAATAACCCAGCTGAGCATGCCAAGTGCCTGCAGGCCAAGCAAGGCATTAATAGGAGAATAAATTAACACTAGCAGTATTGCGAGTGATGCAAGCATTGCTGCCACAAGCCATTTGTTTGAGAAAAAACCAAGCTTTTCCTGCCACCTTATTACTGCAACTCTGTTGAATTCATATAGAATAAAAGCTGCGAATGCCATTGTTTGCGCGACTGCCAAGCCCTTTAGCGCCAGGCCAATGAAGAAGACTGCCAGGATGACTGCTGTTTTTTTGGTTCCAATTGCTGCAATCAGCCAAGCCAGCCTTTTGTTTATCACGCCTTCGCCTTTTTTCTTCGGTTTTTGTTGCATTATGTTTGCTGTTGGAGGATCTGCCCCTAGGGCTAGTGCTGGCATGCCATCTGTGACAAAGTTTATTATCAGTAGTTGGATTGGAGTGATTGGCAGCACGCCAACCAGGGAAGCGGAGAATAGAACAAAGACTTCGGCAAAGTTGCTTGTGAGCAGGTAGTTTACGAATTTTCTTATGTTGTTGAATATTGTCCTGCCTTGTTTTACTGCATCAACTATTGAGAGAAAGTTGTCATCAAGCAAAACTAGGTCAGATGCCTCTTTTGCTACATCTGTTCCCCTCAGACCCATCGCGATTCCCACATCAGCATTTTTCAATGCAGCTGCGTCGTTGACGCCATCGCCAGTCATTGCGACAACATGCCCGTTTTGCTGCAAGGCTTTAAGAATCATTGTTTTGTGTTTTGGCTCGACTCTTGCAAAAATCTGCACTTCTTCAACTTTTTCCCTAAGCTCTTGTTCTGTCAAGGATTCTATATCCTGACCGTTCATAGCAATGGTTTTTTCAAACCCGATTTCTTTTGCGATCGCTTGGGCAGTTGCAACCTTGTCGCCTGTAATCATCTTAACGTCGATTCCTGCGTTCTTGCATGCTTTGATTGCTTCACGCACTCCTTTTCTTGGGGCATCGCTTATGGCAAGCAGGCCTAGGAACACCATGTCTTTTTCTATTTCTTTTTCTGCGACTGATGCCTCTGCCTTTTTGTAGGCAAAGCCAATTACTCTCAGACCTCTGGAAGCAATTTCGTCTTCCCGCAACAAAATTTTTTCCTTTGCTTTTTTTGTTAAAGGTTTTTTGATTCCCCTTTCATCGTATGTGGTGCAGCAGTCGAGAACTGTTTCTGTTGCCCCTTTCATGAAAGCAATTTTTTCGGCCTTAAATTCGTGGATAGTAGTCATTCTTTTTCTTTCGTGAGAAAAAGCGATTTCTTTTAATCTTTTGTATTTTTTTTCAAGTATTGCCTTGCTGTGGCCGTGGTTTAAAGCGAATTCTGCAAATGCCACTTCTGTATAGTTCCCTGTAAACTTTCCGCTTACCTCTTTCACATTGTTGCAAAGAACACTTCCCTCCACTATTAAATCAAATGTTTTCCTGTACTGTTTTTCAATCGCAAGCTCTTTGTCCAGAGAGACGCTTTTGTCAAAGAACCACGCTTCCCTGACCTTCATTCTGCCTGCTGTCAGCGTGCCTGTCTTGTCCGAACAAATCACGTCAACAGAACCAAGGCTTTCGACAACTGAAAGCTTTCTGACCAACACGTTTTTCTTAAGCATCTTTTTTGTTCCAATAGCAAGGGAAAGAGTTACGACGGCCGGCAATCCCTCGGGGATAGCTGCAACAGCCAAAGCGATTGAAATAATCAATATGTCAACCAAGTTTCCTGCGTGGACAAAGAGCTGAACGAATGCAATGAAGACAATTATAACGATTATTTCCAAACCAATCTTTTTTCCAAGCGTGTCAATTTCTGTTTCAAAGATTGTTGGCTTTTCCTCGGTTGCCTGTAGTTGTCCAGCTATTTTTCCAACCTCAGTCCTCATGCCGGTTTCAACAACCAATGCCTCTGCTTTGCCCCTAACAGCCTTTGTGTTCATGTACAGCATGTTGCGCCGTTCTGCGAGAACGGTTTTTTCATCAAGTGGGGGCAAATTTTTGCTAACTGGCAGGCTCTCCCCTGTCAGAATTGACTCATCCACTTCCAGGCTGGCAGCAGACACTATTTTGCAGTCAGCTGGCACAATGCTTCCTTCTTCAACAAGGATTACGTCGCCTGGCACTAGCTCCCTAGCCTCAACCTTGACCAGCTTGCCTCGCCTTCTCACGATTGCTTTCACTTGGGACATTTTTTTAAGTTGCTCAATGCTTTTTTCGGCCTTGAAGTCCTGAAAGAACCCAAATACGCCGTTCACTGCCACAATCAGAGCAATTAGAGAGGCATCAACAATATAGTTGGTGTCATTTGACTGCATTCCGATGCCGAACAGGGCTATAGCTGCAATAATCAGGATGACGACTAGAACGCTTTTGAATTGCTTCAAAAAGATTGTCAGAGGGTTGATTTTTTTCCCAATTTGAATCACGTTCAAGCCAAAGCGTTTTTCCTTGTTCCTTGCTTCGGAAAAAGAAAGCCCTTCAGCCGAACTACCCAGCCTTGCAAAGGCCTCTGAAACATTTAAGGAATGCCATTTCACCATTTTCAACCAAATAAAACCATAATGTTTCTTTGTATAAAATGTTTTATATCCAAAAAAAGGGCGGGTTGTGGTTGCTAACAGGCATTAGTTTAAATATTGATGTTCATCAATATGTTTTATGGCTAAAAATAACACATTAAATGTTTTAAAGGCTCTTTCTGATAAAACAAGGCTTGAAATAGTTAGACTGCTTTTGAATGGAGAAAGATGCGTATGCCAAATTTTCCCGCATGTTAAAAGAACGCAGTCAACCGTTTCAACTCAATTGGCAACGCTTGAAAAAGCAGGCTTGATTGAATCAAGAAGGGACGGAAAGAAGATTTTTTACAAAATAAAGGACAACAAAGTAAAAAAAATCCTTAAGGCTGCAGAATCTAAAGTAGAAGAAGATTAAGAATGAAAGAAAAAAACATATTCATAATAATTGCCGCTTTGTTTCTGGTATTTTACTTTATCCCTATCGGGAGCCAGTGGCTGGATAACGCACTACTAAGCGGTTTTTCATTACTGCATGAATATGCAACACAACACATTCTCACCTGCCTTGTCCCAGCTTTTTTCATTGCAGGAGCAATCGCAGTATTTGTAAAAAAACAGGCAGTGCTGAAATACCTTGGCGGAAAAACAAAACCATGCATTTCCTATCCAATTGCTTCTGTTTCGGGCGCAGTTCTTGCTGTTTGCAGCTGCACAATTCTCCCTTTGTTTGCAGGAATCTATAAAAGGGGCGCTGGTCTTGGGCCTGCAATAGCATTCCTTTACTCGGGCCCTGCAATAAACATTGCAGCAATTTTTCTGACAGCAAGCGTTCTGGGCTTCAAAATTGGGTTGGCAAGGGCGGTTTCAGCAATTGCTTTAGCTGGACTTGTTGGTTTGACAATGGCCTTTCTTTTTAAGGAAAAAAGCGCAAAACAAGAGATTGCAATAGAAGAAGAAACCGGACAAAAAACCTCAAAAACTTTTATGGGCTTGTTCTTTGCTTCAATGGTTGGAATCCTCATAGTGAACGGCCTGCAAATTGATTTAACAATAAAATGGGCAATAATGGGTTTCCTAGCATTGATTACTATAGCAATTGTTTTGTTGAAATTCAAAACCAAAACAAGAAACGAATGGCTTTCAGAGACATGGAGCATAAGCAAGCTATTAATTCCATACTTGTTCATTGGCGTTTTTGTAGTCGGTTTTATTGAACCGCTTATCCCGGAACAACTCATAGTACAGTGGGTTGGAGCAAACACAATACAAGCAAATCTCTTAGCCGCAATATTTGGAGCATTCATGTACTTTTCAACATTAACAGAAGTTCCAATAATGCAGGCGCTAATAGCAAAAGGAATGAACCAAGGGCCAGCCCTAACTTTGTTGCTGGCAGGGCCTTCACTAAGCCTACCTGCAATGCTTGTAATAAAAAGCGTTCTCGGAAACAAAAAAACAATCGCCTACATTGCAATAGTCGTGGTTTATTCCTCAATTGCAGGGCTAATATTTGGAATGATTTAAGGAGGGATTACATGAAGATTAGAGTATTTGGAACTGGTTGCCCAAAATGCAGGTAACTAGAAGCAAACGTAAAAAAGGCTTTGGAAGAAACAGGAAAAAAAGCAGAAATAGGAAAAATAACAGGCATAAACAAAATAATTGAAGCCGGAGCAATAGCAACGCCAGCACTAGCCATTGACAACAAAATAGTATGCAGCGGCCGCATCCCAGCAACAAAAGAAATCAAGAAATGGCTGTAAATCGTTAATTTTAAGACATCATCACCATTGAGTACTGTAGGCAATGATGAGGTTAACACCTGCCGAGCGAAAGCTATGAAGATACAACTCAACCCTGAGCCAAATTACTTAATTCGATTTTTATGTTCGCAAACAAAAAGCTGGAAAAGATTGCAGCAGGATATGTTGCACTGCAGGCGGTTATCTGGGTAAAGGCAGCGGCATTCTTCTCAATTTTCGGGCACGGAAAGGTGTTTAGGTTTACGCGCGACCTCTTTACGCAGGATGCAATCTTCTTTGACTACTGGTTCCACGAGGCAATGCATGTTTCAATCGGAGCGCTTGCGCTTGCGTTCGGATTCATGCTGGAGGAGCTTGAGTGGAAAAAATTTACAGGATTTGTTGGAGTTGCGGTTGTGCTCCACAACATCGGCTACTGGCTCACCGCTTCACACCCCGGAATTGAATTCAGCGCAATAGACTATGGGAAAGATGCAATCTTGCTTGCAGTGTTCGTGCTGGCAGGATACGCCATTGGGAAAATTGCGAAAAGAAGGGCTAGCGCTCAAGCCGCGATTTGAGGAAAAGGCAGTTTTTAACTGCGTAAGCGTGGTCGTCGTTGTTGAAATAAGCAAAAACTCTTTTTGCGCGAAGCCCCCTGATTTTGCGGACCCATGCAGCAAGCTCGAAATTGCTGTATTCGGATGAATTCTTTCCGCAGTGGAAACGCACGTAAGCAAAGGGCGCAGTTTTGATGCAGGTTGAAGGGAGGTCAGGAACGGAAACACAGCAGAAAGCGACACCTGCACCCTTCAGCATTTGGAAGGTTGTTTCGTTGAACCAGGATTCGTGCCTGAATTCGAGCACGTTCAGGAAATCAGGATTCAAGTGTCCTAAAATTTGCGTTAATTTCTTTTCGCTGAAGTGCAGGAACGGAGGGAGTTGCCAGAGCACGGAGCCAAGCTTTTCATCGAGAACGGAAACTGTTTTGTAGAAGCGATTCACAAGGGGCTTGCAGTTGCTGAACTTCTTCATATGCGTAATGCCCTTGTTGCCCTTGATTGTGAAAACAAAGCCGTCAGGAACCTGCCCGGCCCAGGACAGGAGATTCTTCTTCACAGGAAAATGGTAATAGGTGTAATTGATTTCAACGCTGTTAAAGTGCTCTGCATAGAAACCAAGCCATTTGCTGCGCGGCAAATCCTTTGGGTAAAAGCGCTTAACCCAGTGGTCGTAAACATAGCCAGAGGTTCCAAGAAAATACTTAGCCATAAGAAACATAATTGTGCAAAGATATATTTAGCAGTTTGCCGCATAATACTGCAATGCACATCACACTAAGCTTTTCAAAGGAAGAGGCAAAGGAAGTGAAAAAAGCTTTGCGCGAGTTTCCTGCAAGGGAAACAAAGTCACAGTATGAGGCCGCGAGAACAGAGGTAAACGATTGCTCTGTGACCCTTTACACCAGCGGAAAGCTGCTAATTCAGGGCGAGAAAGCTGAAAAAACAAAGGAAAAGCTTCTACATAATTTAGGGCTTGAGGGAGAGGTTTTGCTTGGAATTGACGAGGCCGGGCGGGGGGAAAACTTTGGAATTTTAACTGTTGCCGGTGTTTGGGGCGACACAAACAAGCTGAGGGAAATTAGGGACAGCAAGAAAATGAGGGACATTCAGGCTGCCAAAAAGATTGTTTTGAGGCATGCAAAAGACCATTTTGTTGCGAAAAGAACCCCCTTTGAAATAGATAGTGCTAGAGGAAAAGGGGTCAGTTTGAACGTTATTGAGCTGGAAATGATTGCTGAAATAGTGCAGAATTTTAGGGAAAAGGGCTTTAAGGGCAGGATTCTGGTGGATGGGAAGGCCTTAATGAGCGGATTGAAGGGGCTTTGCTTTGAGCCAAAAGCGGACGACAACAACCCTGTTGTGGCTGCGGCAAGCATTCTTGCAAGGGCCGCAAGGGACGAATCGACAAATAAGAATATTAGAAAAAGCTGGAGAAACTCTTAGTTTTCGCGGGAACTGCCCCTGAAAACAAGGTTGTGCAGTGCCTCGTCACTAATTTTGTAGTTTTCCTTGGGCTCCTTTTCCTTTACCCCAAGATCCTTTTTTGTGTTGGCAAGGTCTTCTTTCAATGCCTCAATTTCAATTTTTGTGTTGTTCTTAAACTGCACAAAATCGTTGAGCTTCCGGCCCAAAACAGTGCCGTTAAGCTTCTTGCCCAAAAACTGCGAGCCGTTCACCTTTAAGAGAAGGTTTTCAACGCGTTCAATGCGCTTGTTGAGTTCGTCAACATTCTCCTGCTTTGCCCTGCCCTGGGCGGGAAAATGCTTGGAAGCCGATGCTGCAATCCTTGCCCGCATTTCCGATTTAACAGACTGCCTTTTGTCGGGCTCTGCCCTTGGCTTAAGCATTGAAAGCAGGGCGTTACCTAAAAGCAACGCCGTAATTAAAATGAGAAGAAAAACTGTTATCTCCATCTAACCCCAAATTAATTCTTGTCAGTTAGTGTTTTTATTCCTTTTCATAAAAGCTAAGCAAAGCAATAGGTTATTAAAATTTTGTTAATCCAATAAATTAGTCCCAGAACGGGAAAAAGACTTTTTTAGTGAAATTAACATGGTTGAAGAGGCAAAAGGAAAAGAAGCGGGCAAAAAGCCGGCTGCAAAGGCAAAGAAAAAAAAGCCTGTTGCAAAAAAGGCAAAAGCCGCAGAGAAAGCAGGCACTGTTAAAACCGCTGGAAGGCCGGTGCAGGAAAAGAAAGCCGCACCCCAGGAAGCGGAGAAAAACTGGCTTGACCAGAACAAGCTACTGGTTGCATTGGTTGCGGTTGTTGCAATTACAGCATGGCTTGCGTTCACAAGCCTGCCAACCGGACTGCCTGAAGCCAGCGTTGGCGAATTCCACAAAGCAAGCGGAACAATTTTCACCGTGGACACGGCAGAGCGCATTAAATTTTTCCTGATTTACAGCGCGGAATGTGAAGGCTGCGAAATAGACGGTTCCTTTGTGAAACTTCTTAACAAGAACGAAATAAAGTTTTCCGCAAAAAAAATTGAGGCAAGCACAGAGGAAGGACAGGAATTCGTGAGACAATTGGGCCTCAGAAAACTCCCGGTTGCAGTAATTGACGCAACAAGCATTACCGACTCAATGAATGTTAAAAGCGATGAAAACCTCAGGTTCTCCACTGAAAGCATTAACCTCAAAATACTGCTTGACGCGTTTGTAATAAAATTCCCAAATGACACAAGTTACGACGCCGATTCACAGGCATATGTGCTTACAGAACTAAGCCTTGACGGCGCAAAGCACGTTGACTTTATTGCGGCAGACGAATGCCTACCGGAGGAAGAGGGAATGCTTGCAAGGGTTGACCTCTTTGTGGACCCATACGGCGCGCCCTTCATTAAGGCAAAGGACACACTTGACTTTTACCGCAGCATTTACAAGGACAGGATGGAATTCAATTTTAGGTACTTACCTGTTGACGCAAGCAAAACATTCCCGCTGGACACACCGCGGGGGAACATTGAAACAATTGCAAGATACTTTGCGTGCGCAGAAAAAGAGGGAAAGCTTGAACAGGCAGAAAACGCATTCTATGCAAGATACTGCGCATTCAACGACGACGATCTTTTGGATGCATCCGAGAGGCAGAACTGCGAGGACAGCAACCACTTTGGATTTTTGATTTCAGGGGACGAAGCACAGGAAATTGCGGACAAGGAACTCGGGCTTGACAAGCAAGCCTTTGGCAAGTGCCTTGAAGAACTGCCTGAACAGTTCAACAACGACACATTCCTCGCAGACTACCTGCGAACCTACAGGGCACCAACTGTTGTTGTAAACTGCAATTATGCAGGGCATGTATCAAACATTGACCAGGTACTCTGCAAGTTCAACCCTGAACTTGAGCACTGCGCTTACTTTGGCGGAGCATGAACCTCAAAAGATTTTTTGGGCGCCTGGAAATCTCTATTTTTCCCGAGGTATACGAACCAAGGGAGGACAGTTTTCTCCTCGCAAAAGCCGTTGATATGAAAAAGGGAGCAACCGTGCTTGACCTTGGATGCGGTTCGGGAATTCAGGGAATTAACGCCGCCTCAGAGGGAGCATCCCAAGTCCTTTGCGCAGACATAAACAAGCAGGCCCTAAAGTGCGCCGAATTCAACGCGCAAAACCTCGGTTTTTCCGAAACAATTGAAACAAGGGAAACAAACCTGTTCAAGGAAATTCCTGAAAGCTTTGACTGCATAATATTCAACCCGCCATACGTCCCTTCAGAAACCGTTAAACACCTTGACACAGACGGCGGAAAAAGGGGAAGGGAGACGCTAAACCGCTTCCTGATTGAGTTTGGCGGGCACCTCAACAAGAAGGGAGTTTGCTTCTTTTTGCAAAGCAGCCTGAACGACGAGGAAATAACGAAGAAACTGCTTGAAAGACAGGGCTTTGAAACAGAGGTTACTGCAAGGGAAAAGCTTTTTTTTGAGGAACTAATTGTTTTTAAGTGTTTCAACGCTTAATTGTCCTATGCCCTCAAATGTTTCCGTCGAATACGATCTGGCCAGAGAAAAATATGAGGAGGCAGCAACCCCTGAAACAAAGCTGGCCTGCCTTATTGAGATGCAGCGCTTTGCACCGGCCCACAAGGGGGGCGAAAAGCTCAGGAAACACCTCAGCCAGAAAATAGCCGCACTAAGGCGTGAAATTGATAAGAGAAAGCTGCAGGAGAAAAAAGGAGCAGGGGGAAAAAGCGTTTCCGTTCCAAAAGAGGGACTGGGGCAGGTTGTGCTGGTTGGCGGGCCCAACAGCGGAAAATCAACGCTTCTAAAAGCAATTACCGGGGTAGAGGTAGAAATTGCGCCCTACAGGTTTTCAACAACAGAGCCGGTTATTGGAATGTTTGACTACCACGGGGGAAAAATTCAGCTGGTTGAGATTCCCGCAATAGTTGAGGGAAGTTCATCAGGAAAGTTTAACGGCCCGCAGCTTCTGGCAATTATAAGAAACGCCGATGCAGTTGTGCTTGTTGCACAAAGCAAAAACGACGGAGAGATTCTTTTGAATGAATTGAAACTCTCAGGAATTTTGCTGAACAAAACAAAACCGAATATAAAAATTGCAACAGGGAACTATAAAGGGGTTTCAATTGTCGGAAAGCAATTTTTGAAGTGCCCTGAAAAAGAGCTTGTTGATTACTTGAAAAGTGTGGGGGTTAACAACACAAGCGTTATTCTCAACGAACCAACAACCCTTGAAACAATGTCACGCGCACTGAACGAATCGCTTGTTTACAAAAAAGCAATTATCCTTGACCCACACACTTGCCTTGAGGGCGACCTTGACAAGATAAGGGAGAGGATATTTGAACTGCTGGACATTGTTCTTGTTTACACAAAAAAGCCGGGGCGGGAAGTTGAATACAGCACGCCGCTCTCTTTGCCGCATGGAACAACTGTGGAGGATGCCGCAAAGTCATTGCACAAGGACTTTACTAAAATGAAGTATGCAAAGCTTTGGGGAAGCAGCAAGTACGAGGGACAGCGTGTTCCAAAGGATTACGTGCTGAAGAACTTTGATGTGCTGGAGATTTACAGCTGAATTATTTCAGAATCTCTTTGTCGCTTGGCAGTGTTTCAACCGTTTCACCCTTAATTTCCTTTACTTCAGGGGCTTCAAGTGGCTTTTCTTCCCTGTTTGGATTTCGCTTCAGGTACAAAGCAATTATTATCAGGACAACAATTGCAATTATTATTATCTGCAAAACCATTGCACGGTTTTGGACATCCACAAACAGTTCGCGTTCAATCGCGTGCTTTCCATTTTCATCAACAAACGAAACAAGTAAGAGAATCCTTTGCTGGCCGGAAACAATTGGGTCAACTTTAAATTCAAACTCGCGGTCAACCAAGCTTTCGCCCTCCGCAAGCAAATCAATTATAATCCTGTCACTCTTTGATTCAAATCCACGGGGCACAACAAGCTCTGCCTCAACATCGCTTATGTTGGACTGGCCCTTGTTTTTCAGAGTAACAACTACTTTGCTTCCTTCCCCAATGTCAAGGGCGCTTTTTGCAAGCCTTACCTGCACATCCAACGGGCTTTCAACTACACCCACATAAGTAACAACCGAGTGAGTGAGTATTTCAGCACCGTATCTTACAACAAAGGGCTGGTTTTCCTTTGAAAATTCCCTTGGCTTAACGTTTACAAGAATTGTTTTTGCGGCGCCGGGTTCAATCAAAGCAATCTGCTGGCTCACAACCTGTTTTGAAATAAAGTCCTCAAACAAAACAAGGGATGTGTCCTTTACTGAAATGCTAATGTTTACGTTTTCAACAGCCTCTTCGCCTGAATTTGAAACAGTAATTTCCAATACCCCGACCTCATCAGGGTAAAGTTTAAGTATTTCAAGACCGGGATCCTTTGGATAAACAGAAACAGTCAACTGGGCGGCGTTTACACCGGTAATCAAAACTGCCAGCGCGATTGCAAGAAACAAAAACTTACTTTTCCCAGTCATAGAGTGCTACTTCCTCTTCACCTTCTTCTGCCGCAACAAGTGATGAAAGCTTATCACGGTTACGCAGTGCATATATGATTATTATTACAATAATTAATATAACCCCCCCTGTTACCAGCAAATCAGTGTTTATGGGGGCCTCCTCTTCCCTGAGGCCTGCTTCAAACACTTTCAGGGCAGAGTCCTTGCTGTCCTTGGCAAACTGTTCGGCAGAATCAAAGGAGCCGTTTTGGAAGTATGCATTTGTCTTGCTCCAGGATTCCTGCAGCTTTGAAACATTGGCTGAGTCCCCCCAGTTGTACAGATATGATTCGTTAAGTATTAGTTCAACCAGCGATTTTAAGGAATCAACCCCCTGCATTTGGGTTTCCTCAACAATTTCCTCATCAAAGCCGTTGATTGCAAGCCAAGCATCGCTTCTCTTTTCGCGCACACCAAGGCCCTCAACAAAATTGTCCGCCTGGTTCAGCACTGCGCGGTAGGCCTCATCTGTTTTTTCCTGCATGTTTGTTGCGCTTGTAATCTTTGAGCTTGCCTCCCTCAATCTCTGCGGCTCTGTTGCCAAGCCGTTAAGACTTCTCTTTGTGTCAATGGGAAGGTCTGTTTGTGCTATTCCCTGCCCCAGCTGATCCAAATCAGCGATATAATCCGACTTCTTTGAGTTCAACCGCTCAAAAAGCAAAAACGTGCGGTCAAGCTCTGTGATGAAATCACTAAGCCCGTTTGTGTCAGGGTCTGAAAAAAACTCGGTCTCCTCGGCCTTAAGGTCACTTATTTGCATTGCCACATCGGCAGATAAGGGGGCAAGGTCATCCAACTGGTCCTTAAGGTCGTCAGCCATTATTCTAAGCGACGGATATTCCTCTAGCTCGGATTCAATTGTTGTAAGGTCAACAACCTTTTCGTTCTTCAAATCGATTGCAAGGGCGTTGAAAAAATCAATGTTTGCATTTGAAAAAACCCAGATTCCCTGCTGGGAAAAGTCGGTTTTAAGCTTGTCATAGAGGCGCAGGTAGTGCGCTGTTTTGATAAGCTGCTTTCTGGCAAGCTTTCCCGAAGCAAGCTCGATTTTCTTTGCATCCTTTAC
>JAFCCO010000029.1 GCA_017610175.1 Candidatus Iainarchaeum sp.
ACGGTCACGGTGAATGAAAGTTAGGTGTTTGATTGAAGGGATCATATGTGTTGGTCATAGGCTTAGACAAAGGCAGTGAGATAAAAGTGGGTTCTTTAGGGAAAACTGTGTTTGAAAAAGGAGATTACGCTTACGTTGGCTCGGCCATGAACAACTTGGAGAAAAGAATTGAAAGACATGAAAGTAAAGAGAAGAAAATATTTTGGCATATTGATTATCTTCTTTCCTCTCCAAACGCTGAATTGAAAAAGGTCTTTGTAAAACCTTCAAAGGAAAAGGAAGAATGTAAAATAGCGAATAGATTAGCAAATGCGGGAACTCCTGTACTTGGCTTTGGCTGCAGCGACTGCAAATGCAAAAGCCATTTGTTTAAAGTAAATGAAAGCTTGTTAACAAAATTAAATGGATTTAAGGAAGGGCGGTTTTGAATGAGTTTTTTGTTGATAATTATTTTGGCAACTTTTTTGGTTAGCTTGCTATCTTTTGTTGGCGCATTAACTTTATTTCTAAAAAAACAAGTGTTAGACAAAATTCTGTTAACTCTTGTTGCTTTTTCAGCTGGTGCTCTGATTGGCGGCGCATTTTTGCATTTGCTGCCGGAAGCAATTTTAAAAGTAGGCAATAATTCAGCTGCTATTTTAAATTTGTTTTTATATCTCCTGCTTGGTTTCTGCACTTTTTTTGTGTTAGAGCAATTCATTAGATGGCATCATTGCCATAAAACTGAACATACAATAAAACCAGTTTCATACCTTATTTTGGTTAGTGATGCAGTACACAATTTTATTGACGGATTAGTAATTGCAGCTTCTTTTGTAATAAGTTTTCCAATAGGCATTGTAACCACTTTAGTCATTGCCTTGCATGAAATACCCCAAGAAATTGGTGATTTTTGAATACTGGTTTACGGTGGCCTTGAAAGAAAAAAAGCGCTACTATTTAATTTTATATCTGCTTTAACCGCAATACTTGGAGGAATTGTTGGTTATGTTTTATATTCTGTTATAGAAAGCAGCATTGTTTTACTTTTGCCTTTTGCAGCAGGCAATTTCATTTATATTGCTTCATCTGACTTAATCCCTGAAATCAAGCACAAGGAAAGCATAAGAAAATCAGCAATACATTTCTTCGTGTTTTTGGTTGGCATTGGATTAATGCTTGGCATAAAGTTTTTGTTTCAATAAACTCCATAGGAGAAAAGAAAATGAGAGTAAAGATTTTGGTTGACAACCAAGCAAAGCAGGGCTTTAAGAGTGAGTGGGGCTTCAGCTGCCTGGTTGAGGCAAAGGAAAAAGTCTTGTTTGATACTGGCGCAAGCTCAGCAGTGCTTTCATTTAATGCAGAGCGGTTTGGCATAAAACCGCGGGAAATAGACAAGCTTGTTTTATCGCACGACCACTGGGACCACAATGGAGGCCTAGACTGGGCTCTCCAGAATAGTGGGCTCAAGGTTTTTGTTTTGGACAGCTTTTCAAATGAAACGAAGGAAAGGATAAGGGGGAAAGCTGAATTGGTCGAAGTGGGGGAAGAAGCAGTTGAAATAAGCAGAGGGATTCGTTCAACTGGAAAACTGAGCAATTCGATGGACGAGCAAAGCCTTGCAGTAGAAACGGGCAAAGGACTGCTTGTTGTTACCGGCTGCTCTCATCCCGGTCTTGAGAAAATTCTGGAAAAGGCAAAGCGCTTTGGGAAAATACATGCCGTAATAGGTGGCTTTCACGGCTTTGAAAAGTTTGATGCCCTGCACGGAATTGAATTGATTGCGGCAACCCACTGCACAGAGCAAAAGCAGAAAATAAAGGAGCTTTTTCCACAACAGTTCGTGGAATGCGCTGCTGGCGTGGAGTTTGATTTTTCGTCATTTGCCGGGTATGGCGAATGGTGGCTCAAGCAGTTTGGGAACGACCCAATTTGGGGAAATCCAAATAGAGTTAAAAGAAACGAAAGAAAAACAGGGTAAAGGGCAAGCCAACAAGTAAAGTACAAAAATTAGTTAAAAACTTTTAGATTAAGCAAGATTGAATGCAGCCATTCTGATTGTAGTTGTTTTTCCTGCACCATTAGGGCCTAATAGACCAAATATTTCTCCTTTTTTACTTCAAAACTTATTTTGTTGACTGCTCTGAAAGAATTGAATTCTTTTACCAAAGCATTTACTTTAATCATGTTCTCACCATTTATTTTTCTAATGTTGAACAAGGAATGCAATAGTGCTTGCCATTTATGACTTTCAAGCCATGGGAAAATGCAACCTCATTGCATTTTTCACATCTTTCCCAGTAAAACGAGCCTTTTTTGGTTTGAAATCAATGCTTTCAACTTTCCCTATTTTTAATATTTCTTCATCTTTTGCTGACATTATCTTTTCAACCATTGGATCAACAATTTCTGGTTTAATGCCTTTGGGTTCAACACCTTTTTGCCGCAATTTCACTAATTCAGAAGACAATCCATTTACTTGAAATTCAGAGTTTATAGAAACCCTTACCGCTTTCTTGTTTTTAATATCAATTAACGTGAGGGCATTCTTCCCATAATTGAGTTTTTTTATATTTGCTTTACCATAAGTGCAGCCAGTTGCTATTTGGACACCGTCAACAAAGCACATTGTAGCATGAAAAGGGCCTGTTTCCACAAAAGCGAATAGCTCTTTATTGCTCGCACGCTCTACGCCCAATTTTTTCATTGCCGCCAAACCTGCCCTTAAGCCCAAAGGCATTGCAGGGCATTTATGCCCATGAAATTTTACGCCGATTCCAAGCAACTCTATTGAATTCATTTTTTGCTTCCCTTGTTTTTTATCGGATTACACAATCTTCAATATTTTTCTAGCCTTCTCGTTCACAAGCCTGTAATAAACGCTTTTTCCCTGCCGCCTTGATTTGACAACCCCCAAGTATTCAAGCTTTGCCAGCTGGATTGAAACCGTTGACTGCGCCCTCTTTGTTCGCGGCACTATTTCACAAACACACTTTTCCCCGCCAATGAGCAATTTTACAATCTTCAGCCTTGTTTCATCCGAAAGGGCTTTCAAAATCTTAAGAGATTCTTTCATATTGATATATTGACAAGTGTAAATATATTTAAACTTTCGTTTTCGCAGTCCGGGAACGGCGCTTGTGATTTTTTTCTTTGCAAAAGTTCACTACTCCAGAGCATTTAAAAATGGTTGTGATTATTATAATCACTATTGTTCTTGGTTTTTTAGGGTGGTTTTCTTTGGACGATCTTGAGATAGGGCGAATCAAGGCAGAGAAACTAAGAAAAATGCAGGAAAATCTTGGGAAAAAAGAGGTGAAAAAGGTGGAGATTGAAGCAAACGACAGCAATTTTGAAAAGGAAGTGATTGAAAAAAGCAGGGATGTTCCGGTTGTGGTTGATTTTTGGGCGTCTTGGTGCATGCCCTGCTTAATGCTTGGGCCGACCCTTGAAAAACTTGCAAAAGAATTCAATGGAAAATTTGTTTTGGCAAAAGTGAATGTTGATGAAAGCCCAATGGCAAGCACAAAATATGGCATTTCAAGCATTCCCGCAGTGAAAATGTTCAAGGATGGGAAGCTTGTGGCAGAGTTTGTTGGCGCGTTGCCGGAACCGGCTGTGAGGCAATGGCTTGAGCAAAACCTTTGAGGAGCGATGCAACAATGCAAAAATTTGATTTGGCAATTGTGGGTAGCGGCCCCGCTGGGTTAACCGCCGCGGTCTACGCTTCAAGATACATGCTTAAAACAATTGTAGTCGGGAAAATGCTTGGCGGAATAGCTTCAGAGGCGCACAAAATCTGCAATTTTCCAACTTATTTTGAAATAAGCGGCATTGAGTTCGTGCAAAAAATGCAGAAGCAAGTGCAAGCGCTTGGCATTGAAATCATTGCAGCAGAGGTTACGGAAATAAAAAAGGTTGGAGAAGGGTTTGCGCTTAAAACTGCTTTGGGCAAAGAGCTTGAGGCAGAAAAGGTTATTCTGGCTATTGGCACTGAGCGAAGAAAGCTTGGCCTGCCGAACGAAGGCCGGTTCATTGGAAAGGGCGTTTCCTACTGCGCAACATGCGATGCCCCCCTATACGAAGGTAGGGTCGTGGCAGTTGCTGGTGGAAGAAACGCTGCTTTGACTGCAGCCCTGCTCTTGGCAGAGTTTGCTGAAAAAGTTTTCATTGTTTACAGGGGCAATGCCTTTTCCAAGGCGGAACCGGCTTGGGCCAAAGCGGTTGCAGGGAACAAAAAAATTGAGCCAATATTCAATTCAAATATTGCAAAGCTTGTTGGAAAGGGTTTTTTGGAAAAAATTGTGTTGGATTCAGGAAAAGAGCTTGCTGTTGACGGTCTTTTCGTTGAAATCGGTTCAGAGCCAAAACCGGAGATAGCGAAGCAGCTTGGCGTACAGGTTAACAGCGAAGGCTATATTGAGGTGGATGAATGGCAGAGAACGAATGTAAAAGGATTGTTCGCTGCCGGCGATATTACTGTTAAACCGGTTAAGCAAGTTATAACCGCTGCCGCGCAGGGCGCAGTCGCAGCATCTGTGGCATTTGAGGAATTTAAGTTAGAGTAAGCAAGGGGGCGAATTTGATGGCTGAGAACAATCCTTTTGAGAATACAAAAAAGATTGTGGAGAAGGTTGCAAAAGAAATGGGCATGGGAAAAAAAGAGAAAGAGCTTATTCTCTCTTACAAAAGAGTTGGAAAGACCGAGCTCAAGGTTGGGAACAAAAGCTTTCCAGCATGGAGAGTGCTGCACAACGATGCCCTTGGCCCTGGAAAAGGCGGCATTCGCTTTCACCCAAATGTTTCAGAAGATGGG
>JAFCCO010000019.1 GCA_017610175.1 Candidatus Iainarchaeum sp.
ACCAGCAAAAAACAAGCCTTTTATAGTAGAATGCATTTGATATTTATGCTGATTAGTTAGGGTGAGGTATTGGGTTTCACAAGGGCATTGTTTGCAACGGCATTATTCCTGCTTATTGGGGCTGCGGCATATTATTACAAAAGAAGTTGAATATTTCACTCAAGCAAAGGTTTAATTATGTGAAAAAACACAGGGTATTGGGGGCAAACTAGCAAAAAAAGGTTTGGTTTGTTTGGTTTTCAAAGACAGGTTTGATGCCGGTGAACAACTGGCAAAGGCTCTTGCTAAATTCAAAAAAGAGGACTGTGTGGTTCTTGCTATTCCGCGTGGCGGGCTACAAATTGGTTTTGTGGTTGCAAAGAAACTTTGTTTTCCGCTGGAAGTTATTTTGACAAAAAAAATCGGGCACCCCTACAATCCCGAGTTTGCAATTGGCGCGGTTGGCCTGTTTGATATGATAGTTAGCTCTGAAGCAAAAGAGGCGCCGCAGGAGTACATCGACAAGCAAACAAAGGAAATTAGAGAGCTGCTTGTGGAGCGGCAGAAGATGTATATGGGTGCAAGAAGGCCTGCTTCTTTAAATGGCAAAACTGTAATTATTGTGGATGATGGGATTGCAACCGGGACAACAATGCTTCTTACTGTAAAGCTTGTTCGGAAAAGCAATCCAAAGAAAGTTATTGTGGCAATTCCGGTTGCTCCGCCTGATGCTGTTAAGCGAATTGGGGAAGAGGCTGACGAGGTTGTTTGCCTTTCAAAACCGGTACTTTTTTCTGCGGTTGGAGAGTTTTACGGAATGTTTCCGCAGGTTAGTGATGAAACGGCAATAGGGCTTTTGAAGGAGGCGAATGATTGGGTGAGACAAAAGAGAAGAGCGTCAAAATCAAAATAGACGGACGGGAAATAAACGGTGACCTTTCTGTTTCGTCTGATGCAAAGGCAATCGTTGTTTTTGCGCACGGTAGCGGAAGCAGCAGATTCAGCCCCCGAAACAAGTTTGTTGCGTGTGAATTGAACAAGGTTGGGTTGGCCACTTTGCTAATTGATCTTTTAACTGAGGAAGAGGAGAAAGTTGATGCATTCAGTTCAGAGTTTCGCTTTGACATTGGTTTTCTCGCAATGAGGCTTGCAAGGGTGACTTCGTGGGTTCGCGAAAGCCCTTTGACAAACAAATTTAAGATTGGTTATTTTGGTTCGAGCACAGGTGCCGCCGCCGCGCTTGTTGCCGCGGCAAAAATTCCTGAAAAAATTTATGCGGTTGTTTCAAGGGGGGGCAGGCCTGACCTTGCAAAAGATGCACTTTCCGGAGTTAAGGCCCCAACACTTCTCATCGTGGGTGAAAATGACTTTGAGGTAATTGAAATGAACCAGTCAGCTTTGGATGTTCTCAAATGTGAGAAGAAGATGGAGATTGTTCCAAAGGCAACCCATCTTTTTGAGGAGCCGGGAGCCCTTGAACATGTTGCAAAGCTTGCGGCGAAGTGGTTTTCAGGGCACGCCAAGTAATTAACGCAAATTCTTGGACACTTTTTCCCGCATAGCGGGCGTAACAACAAAATAAAACAAAGAAAAGCCGCTTTCGCGGCTTAAAAGAATTTATTCAAACAGTTTTTTGCCGGGAAATTCCGCTTCGCTTCCAAGCATTTCCTCTATGCGCAGAAGCTGGTTATATTTTGCGTTTCTTTCGCTTCTTGCCGGTGCCCCGAACTTGCTTTGCCCTGCTCCAAGGCCTACCACAAGGTCTGCTATTAGGCTGTCTTCCGTTTCCCCTGATCGGTGCGATACCACTACATTCCAGTCGTTTTCAAATGACTTGAGTGCGGCGTCAATTGATTCCGTGATTGTTCCAATCTGGTTCACTTTCAGAAGCAGTGCGTTGCATGACTTTTCCTGAATTGCCTTTTCAATCCTTTCCGTGTTTGTCACAAGCAGGTCGTCCCCCACTATCTGCACTTTGCTTCCGATTTTTGCAGTGAGTTCCGTCCACCCTGCCCAGTCATCCTCTGCCATTCCGTCTTCGAGTGAAACAATTGGGTAGGTTTCAACAAGGTTCTTGTAGAAGTCTGCCAGTTCGCCTGAGCAGTATTCTTTGCCGTAGAGCCTGTATTTTCCGTTTTCAAAGAATTCGCTGGATGCGCTGTCTATTGCAAAATCTATTTCTCCGCCGTAGCCGGCTTCTTCAACTGCCTTTAGCATGAGGTCAAGCCTTTCCTGGGTGCTTTTAACAGGCGGGACAAATCCCCCTTCGTCTCCAACCAGTGTTGCGTTTGCTCCGAATTTTGATTTCAAAATCTTTTTCAGTGCATGGTAGGTTTCTATTCCCATTTTTAGTGCGTCACTGTAGGTCTTTGCTTTTATTGGGAAAAGCATTTGTTCCTGAATGTCCTCTTCAAGCCCTGCGTGCCTTCCGCCGTTCATTACGTTGAGTTGCGGTGCGGGAAGCGCTTTTCCGTTTCGCCCGCTTAATTTTCCCAAATATTCAAACAGCGGGATTCCCTCTGTTACTGCCCCCGCTTTTGCCGCAGCCATGCTGACCGCAAGCATTGCGTTTGCTCCAAGGGTTTCCTTGTTTTTTGTCCCGTCAAGCTCAATCATTGCGTTGTCGAGCTCTTTTTGTCCGGTAACGTTCATTCCAATGAGTTTGGGCGCAATTTTTTCGTTTACGTTTGCAACCGCCTTAAGCACACCTTTTCCAAGATATTCACTGCCTTTGTCGCGCAGTTCCAGTGCCTCGTGCTCTCCTGTTGATGCACCGCTTGGCACTATTGCCCTGAAAACACCTTTGTCGGTTGTAATTTCAGCTTCAACTGTCGGGTTTCCCCTGCTGTCCAGAACTTGCCTTCCGTAAATCTTCTTTATCTCGCTCACCAAAAATCCCTCCACTTAAGAATTTGTCTTTCTGTAGGGTGAAATCCAATAAACTGTTTTAAACCTATCTGGGTCTTTGCTTTCTGGGGGCTTTTGCGCCTGATTTTCTTTTGGGCCTTTCTATTTTTGCCCTTTGCATTCTCAGTGCAGTTGCTCTTTTTAGTCTGAGTTTCATTATGACCCCTGAAAGGTCTTTTAGCCTGGTTTTTGTGGCCACTACCTTTACAAAGACTTCTCTTAGTTCTTTTACTTCTGGGGGACCAACTTTCATGCCGCCCTCTGTCATTGATTTTCTTGCACCCTCAATAAATGTTCTTTCAAGTTCCCTTAGCTCGTCGATGTGCTGTGCTCCTGTAAGCCCTTTTCTGTTCATCACGTGTGTGATTTCCTCTAAAACACGCAGAGTAATTCCTGATTGCTGGCTCAGCACGCGCTCATATCGCTTTATTAGCTTTAGTTTGTCCCTGCTTGGAAGGTCCTTTCTTACCACTATTGCTTCCAGGGCGCGCAGTTCCTGTGTAATAATGTCCTTTTTCTGCCTTTCCTTTGACATATAATAAATTCTACCTTTCTTTGTTTATAATCCTTTGCAGGCTCCCAATCTGTTTTTAAAATAATTCAAGTTATATTAATGCGGTGTTTTTCCCTTGAATAACCATGAGCTGAAGATTTTTACGGGGACCGGGAACCCGGAGCTTGCAAAGAAGATAGCCGGCTATTTGAAGAAGCCCCTTGGAAAGGCAGACGTTAAAAAATTCAGCAACGGGGAATCATACGCTCGCTTTCTTGAAAACATTCGCGGCTGCGACGTTTTTATTGTTCAAAGCATGCACGGAAATGTTAACGACCAGCTGATGGAACTTTTGATTCTGCTTGATGCCGCAAAGCGTGCCTCTGCCGCAAGGGTTACTCCTGTAATTTCACATTACGCTTATGCAAGGCAGGACTGGAAGGCGGCTTCCCGGGAACCCATTACCGCAAAGCTTGTGGCTGATTTGCTTTCGGCTGCCGGAGCGGACAGGGTTATTGCCCTTGACCTGCATTCGGAGCAGATTCAGGGATTTTTTAACATGCCTGTGGACGTTCCAACTGCGCTTCCAAAGTTTTTGAACCTTGTTAAGAGCTGGAAGCTTAAGAATCCGATTGTGCTTGCGCCCGACGCCGGTTCCGCAAAAAAGTCAACCAAGGCAGCGCAAAAGCTTGGCGTTGATATTGCGATTGTGAACAAGCGCAGGCCAAAGCACGGCGAGGTTGAGGCACTTCACCTGATTGGGAATGTAAAGGGAACCGACTGCATTGTTTTTGAGGACATGATTGACACAGGGGGGACAATTTGTGCGGCGGCAAAGGTTGTCAAGGCTGCTGGCGCAAAGTCCGTAACCGTTTGCGCAACCCACGGCATTTTCTCAAAGGACGCAATTAAGAAAATTAACGACAGCGAAATTGACAAGGTTGTTGTAACCAATTCAATTCCTGACGGGCACGACTCCCTGAAAATCGGGGTAATGGATATAAGCGATTTGCTTGGGGAAGTAATTAAAAGAATCCACAGCAACGAAAGCATCAGCTTCCTTTTTGAGTGATTTTTTGTGGAGAAGAAAACCCATTACAAGAGTAGTTCGTTTATTCATTTCTCAAGGCCCTTAACCCTTTCCAAGGAACAGGCCCTTTTTGTTGAGTCTGAACACAAACCGGCACTTCACGTTGATGTTGAGCGAATCCGCGTAAACAATTATGAAAAGGAAAAGGGTGAGCTTGTTGGCGGGGTACTTCTTTTTGAGAAGGTTGAAAATGATGGCGAATTTTCAATGGTTTCCGAAAATGGGAAGGGTTCGGTAAAGGAAATTCTCCCGCTTAAGAATTTTGAGTGGCGCACTGTTCCTGCCTTCGAGTACCACAATGCATTCACTGTTTTTGGAGAGCAGGAGCTTGAAATTGTTGAGCCCGCCGCAACCGGAAGCCTCAGCATTTTCCACGACGGCAGGGCAAAACTTGATTCAAAACTCCTTTTGGAACTGGGCAAAGAGCTTTGAACGAATTTCGCCCCAAAAAACACTCTTAAAAAACAATTATGTCTTTCTTTTTTTGCATGCTAAGTGAGAGAGTTAAAAGAATTGCGCCAAGTGCGACTTTTGCGGTGAAGGCAAAGGCACAGGCGCTTAGGGCGCAGGGCCACGATGTGCTAAGCTTTGGCTTGGGCCAGCCCGATTTTGACACTCCCGATCTCGTAAAGGACGCCGCAAAAAAGGCCCTTGACGACGGCTTCACAAAGTACACGGCTGCCGCGGGAATTCCCGAGCTAAAGGAGGCAATTGCAGCAAAGCTTAAGCGTGACAATTCAATTGACTGCGAGGCCTCAAACATTGTTGTAAGCAACGGTGCAAAGCACTCGCTTCACAATATTTTCCAGGCAATGATTAATCCGGGGGACGAGGTAATTCTTCTTTCACCCTACTGGGTAAGCTATATTGAGCAGGTAAGGCTTTCAGAGGGAAAGGCGGTTTTAGTTGACTGTGACAAGGAATTCCAGCCGATTGCCGACTCAATTAAGGAAGCAATAACCGACAAGACAAAAATGATTGTGGTAAATTCCCCAAACAATCCAACAGGCGCTGTTTTTGGAAAGCAGAAACTGCAGGAAATAGCGGACATTGCGCTTGAAAATGACTTGTTTATCATTTCGGACGAGTGCTACGAGCACTTTGTTTACGAGGGGGCAAAGCATTACAGCATAGCGTCCTTTTCTGAAGAGCTTGCTGCAAAAACCCTTACGGTTAACGCCCTTTCAAAAACTTACGCCATGACCGGCTGGCGTGTTGGCTATGTTTGCGCACCCAAGGAAGCTGCAAAGGCAATGGGTTCGCTTCAGGGGCAGACCACAAGCAATGTAAACAGCATTGCCCAAAAGGCAGCTGTTGCCGCGTTAAACGGCCCGCTTGACGCCGTAAAGGAGATGGCTGCCACATTTGACGAGCGCAGAAAGTACGCTGTTGAGGAGTTCAACAAAATCCCCGGAATTGAGTGCAACGAGCCCCTTGGGGCCTTTTATCTTTTTCCGTATGTGGACGGCTGTTTTAAGGGCGGGGTGGGCAATTCGGCAGAATTTTGTGATTTCCTGCTTGAAAAAGCGCACGTTGGCCTTGTCCCCGGCTCTGCATTTGGTTTGGACAGCTGTGTAAGGTTTTCCTGCGCGTCCTCCCTGGATTCAATTAAGGAGGGAATTTCCCGCATTGCAAAGGCACTAAGTTAGTGACGAATTTCGCACTAAATTGCTCTTTTTTAAATAAATTTCGTTATATGGTTTTTTTATGCTTTTGGATCCCTTGGATGAAAAAATTATTGGCTTTCTGAAAAAAGACTGCAGAACGCCTTTTCTTAAAATTGCAAAAGAAACAGGGGTTAGCGAAAGCACTGTAAGAAAGCGCGTTGCAAAGCTAAAATCCAATGGAGTAATAAGGGCATTTACCCTCTTGCTTGACTCAAGCCTTGCATTTGAAAGCATTGTTGCGGTTAAGTGCATGCCAAAGCAGACAAAGAAAGTTTCCGAGCAAATTAAGAAACTAAGCCCGTTTCTTCCCGTTGTGGAGGTTACAGGGCGCTATGACATATTCTGCACGGTTTTTGCACCAACAACCCGCGGGCTAAACGATTTGATTGACAAAATCAGAGGCATTAACGGGGTTGTTGAAACAGAGAGTTTTTTTGTTGTTGAAAAAAAATAGGAGTGATTTGAATGGCCTTAAAGGATATAATGGACGAAAAGAACGTGGAAAAACTGGAGGCGCTTGGAAACAAGCACGTTGAAAAAATCGTTGAGGAGTTTGCATCAATCTGCAAGCCCGCAAAGATTACAGTTCTCACAGATTCGCAGGAAGACATTGATTATGTGAAAGGCCTTTCTGTTGAAAATGGAGAGGAATCAAAGCTAGGTATTGACGGCCACACAATTCACTTCGACGGTTACTTTGATCAGGCAAGGGACAAGGGAAACACGCAAATTCTTCTTTCGGATGGCGTTAAGGTCGCAAAAAACATCAACACAATGGAGCGCGAAACAGGGTTGAAGGAAGTTCTTGGAATAATGGATGGAATAATGGAGGGCAAGGAGATGCTTGTCTGCTTTTTCTGCCTTGGCCCAACAAACTCAGAGTTCTCAATTCCCGCACTGCAGCTAACGGACTCAGCATATGTTGCGCACAGTGAATACATCCTTTACAGATCAGGATACGGGCAGTTCAAGAAGCTTGAGGGAAGCGACAAATTCTTCCACTTTGTCCACTCGGTGGGGGAGCTTGAAAACAATGTTTGCAAAAACATCGACAAGAGAAGAATTTACATTGACTTAATGCACAATCGTGTGTTTACGGTAAACAACCAGTACGCGGGAAACAGCGTCGGCCTGAAAAAGCTTGCGCTAAGGCTTGCGATTAAGAAGGCAAACGAGGAAAACTGGTTAACGGAGCACATGTTTGTTTCAGGAATTCACCCCAAGGGAAAGGACCGCGTCACATATTTCACGGGTGCATTTCCAAGCGCCTGCGGAAAGACAAGCACCGCAATGCTTCCGGGAAACACGGTAATAGGGGACGACATCGCATACATAAGGGTCGGATCCGAAGGAGAAGCAAGGGCTGTAAACGTTGAGCAGGGAATTTTTGGAATAATAAGGGACATTAACGCAAAAGGGGACCCATACATCTTCAGCGCAATCACTTCCCCAAGAGAGGCAATCTTCTCAAACGTTTTAGTAAAGGACGGCAAGCCGCACTGGCTTGGAATGAATGAGGAAATTCCAAAGGCCGGGATAAACCACTCCGGTGAATGGACGGAAGGGAAGAAGGACGAGGCCGGAAATGAAATAACGCCATCGCACAAAAATGCGCGCTACACAATTCGAATAAACGAGCTTGAAAACGCAGATCCCCACGCGGACGACTCAAAAGGGGTTCCTGTAAGCGGATTCATTTACGGTGGAAGAGATTCAAACACAACAATTCCTGTTGCCGAATCGCTCAGCTGGCCGCACGGAGTTTTCATTGGGGTAACAATTGAAAGCGAAACAACGGCGGCAACACTTGGCGCGGAAGGAAAGCTTGTGCACAACCCGATGTCAAACATTGACTTCCTAACAGTTCCGCTTTCCACCTACATAAACAGCCACCTTAGGTTTGGGGAATACATTGACAAGCCGATTAAGATTTTTTCCACAAACTACTTCCTCAAGGAAGAGGGGGAATATCTTAACGGAATGCTTGACAAAAAAATCTGGCTCCTTTGGATGGAGCTTCGGGTCCACAACGAGGTTGAGGCAATCGAAACCCCGGTCGGGTGGATTCCAAAGTACGCCGACTTAAAGGAACTGTTCAAAACATACCTTGACAAGGACTACAGTGAAGAGGACTACAACAAGCAGTTCGCGCTTCGCCTTTCAAAATACCTTGCAAAGTTTGACCGCATTGAAGCAATCTTTAAGGAAGAGCAGGATATCCCGCAGGTGTTCTGGGACCATCTTGAACAGCAGAAGGAAAGGCTCAATGCAGCAAAAGAACAGTTTGGAAAAGAGGTTATATTGCCCTCGGAGTTTGAAACTTCGGGGCAGTAAGCCATTTATATAACTTCCAACGTTATTTTTCCTGATAAAAATGGGTGAAAACAAACTAATCGGAATGCTTTTCATAGGGGCCGCAATAGGCTTCTATTTGCCTGCATTGCCCGAGCCGCTTATTAAGAGCCGGCTTTCAAAGTTTATTATTATTGGGGAAGCAAAGATTAAGGGCAAAGCAGGGCTTAAATAATTGCGAATTTGCCTTTTGTTTCTGTTAAGGATATGATTGTTTTTTATTCGGCTTTGCGGGAATTGGAAAAGGATTTGAAGGTAAAGATTATTCAAAAGCTTGCATTGCAATTGGATTTGGATATTTTGGAAGAACTTAAAGATGAATTGCCATTCAAGGGTGTGGCTTGATGGATTCGGATCGTGTTGGGTTTTTGTGGTTGTGAGATTTTGAAGATTTTGTTAATTAATCCGCCTTATAGAGAGTCTATTCCGGCGGCGGTTTTTCCAAGCGGGTTTGGTTATATTGCGAGTGTTTTGCTGAAAGGTGGGCATGATGTTAGTGTATTAGATATTAACGGTTATCGGTATTTAAAATCAGAAGTTGAGGATAAAATTAAGGGCGCCAATTTTGATTTATTTGCAACTGGCGGTCTTATTACAAAATATAAATATGTTAAATGGCTTTGTAATCTGATTAAAAAATATCATCCAAATAAGTTTGTGGTTGTGGGTGGCGCACTTGCAACTTCTGCGCCTGAACTTGTAATTAATAAAATGGATGCCAATGCTATTATTTTAGGTGAGGGGGAGAACACAATTCTTGAGCTTGCCAATGCTTTGGAAAAAAAGTCCAATTTAAAGGAAGTGAATGGTCTTTGGTTTATGGATGGAAAAAAGGTTATGAAAAATGATTCACGCAAGCTTATTAAAGACCTTGATTCTTTACCTTTTCCTGTGTGGGATTTGTTTCCAATAGAAAATTATCTTAAAACTCCTTTTTTAACTTCAATTCCTGCGGCTTATAAAAGCATTAATATTTCAACGGTTCGGGGTTGTCCATTTGCTTGTAAGTTTTGTTATAATGTGTTTGGAAAAAGAACAAGTAGAACCAGAAGTGTTGATAGTATAATTTCTGAGATTAAGTTTCTTCAAAACAAATATGGTGTTAAAGCATTTATGTTTTGTGATGACCTTTTTACTGTAAATAAAACAAGAGTTTTTGAATTTTGTAACAAAGTGATAAATCAACAACTTAATATTTTGTGGCGCGCAAGCTCAAGAGTTGATACTATTGATGAGGAAATGCTTGTGATAATGAAACGTTCGGGGTGTGTGGGCATTTCTTTTGGTCTTGAATCCGGAAGCCAAAAGGTGCTTGAATCTATTGGCAAGGGGATTACAGTTGAACAATCAAAGAAAGCTGTTCGGTTGATGAAAAAGGTTGGCATTCCAATTTCATCCCCGTTTATGATTGGTGCGCCGGTTGAATCCGTTGAAACCATTAAGGAAACGGTTAATTTTATTAAAGAAATGGATTTGTTTGTGCCAACTATCTTTATAATAAATCCTTATCATGGAAGTGAATTTTATGATTATGCAATGAAAAAAGGGTTAATTAAGGATGAGGAGCGGTTTGCTGAAAGGTGCGGGGAAGCATTAGATTTAAGCGTGAATTTAACTACTATGAGTGATGCCGACCTTCTTTTTTGGCGCGATTGGGCTGTGAAAACTGTTATCAAAGCTTATAGAAAAAGGCATCCTTTGAAGGCGTTGGCACTCGATTTAAATAAAATTAACCGGACATTTAAAAATTTTGGGTTAATTGGAACTTTGAGAAAGGTGTCTGGGCGAATAAGACGTGGGGAATATAATGTTTGAAGGTTGGAAAATGGTTAAGAAAAATTTGAGTAAGGATGAAGTGGTAAAGATGAAAAAGAATTTTGTGGTCGCAAAGAAATTTTTGTTTGAAACAAAATCTTTTGCAGGTGAACGCATATATTGGAATAATTTTTCTTATAATTGCAGTGATACTTTTCCTCAAGGGCTAAAAAGCATCAATTGCCGAATCTCACTTCGTTGAACGCTTGTTTTTTGCCTTAACTTTTTCACTAATCCCAGTTTCAGAAAACCTTTTAAAGGACCAATCCCTATACTTTGTCGGAGATGGTTTGTTAATTGTAAAGGCATCAACGGACAGGTGATTTGGGATAAGCTCACTCCGCTTGAGGAGTATTAAAGACCCGATCTCAATCATTCCTCAACCATCTCCCCTTTACCTTTACCCTCTGCATCGCTTTGCATTCAAAGTTCTAATTTTTGCAAAATCCGAATTTTTAATTTCTTGCTATCCCGCACATTATTGAATTGCAATTGCGGTAAAATGAACTAAAAAAAAGTAGCTATTTCTTTCCAAAAAAAAAGCGCAAAAAGAATTAGAAATAAAAGTGATACAGGGAGGAGGCCTGGTTTTGTCCAAGTGATGGAAGTTCCCTGTCCGGGATAGGTTGCCTCCTATGTATCGGGAGTTAGATAGTAGTTTTTTTTGCTATCATATGCAATGACTACGGTTCGGCGGTTAATATAATTTTCAGGTTAGGAATCCTAACTAGGCGCCTTTAAGAAAGATATGCCCTATGCTACCGGGAGTCTGGCTTCACAGGCAGGTGCCAACACCAAGCGTGAACAAATCGCGTAGTCCGGTTGCAAAGCCGAGCGTTGCGACAACAATCTTTAAGAAGCCGCGCAGGTTCTTGTCCTCAACTTCCTTGTCAATGTAGTGAAGTATCACCAGCACAAGCGCAATTTTTACAAGCACGAACGAGAACGGCAAGAGCTTCAGCAAAAATTCCGAAATTGGATGCTGTTCCCCGCATTTGAAAAACTGTATTGCAACAAAGGTTGCGTTCCCGTCAAGCAGCTGGGACGCAAGCACCAGAACATTGAAGTTGCT
Organism: Candidatus Iainarchaeum sp.; assembly: GCA_017610175.1. Classification (GTDB taxonomy): domain Archaea; phylum Iainarchaeota; class Iainarchaeia; order Iainarchaeales; genus JAFCCO01. The sequence continues at coordinate 11,376 of JAFCCO010000019.1, forward strand.
TTTAAGCAGCCCACTTTTTGTAAATTTGTTGAACGCAAAAACAGTTACTGCTGTAATTGCAACAACCAGCCCAACAACCATTGCAACACCGTCCCATGACACAAAGTTTGCAACCTCAAACAAGGCGATTGGCAGCGCAAACAGCAGCCCGATTCCCGCAAACACGTTGTGGAACTTCTGCCCTGTTTTATCGGCCAGCAGTTTTGAAATGAACAGGCTTGCAATTGTTACAGCCGCAATTAAAATGTAAATTCCAGGCGTTATAACCCAGTAACCGAGTTCAAGCGGGGAAAAGCTTCGCGGAAGCAATGCCATGTCCTCGAGAACGCGCAGTGTTCCCCCAAGCAAAATGTATGGAAGAAGCGAAAGCATGAATTTGAAATCGAATTTCATTCCCTTTCGGTTAAGCAGGGGGTAAATAATCAGGAACATTACGGCAAGCATTATTGCGCCGTACACGAGGTATTCAATTGCGCCGTACTGGCCCTGTTCCGCAATCCTTCGCCCGAAAAAATCGAACAAAATTTTCCCCAAATCCATTCAATACAATTAAATTACTTAAGTGTTTTAATGTTTTTGTATGGCTTCAACCAAACCACGCAACCTAAAGGAAGCACTGAAAGGGATTTTAACCGCGAGGGAAATGCAGTTTCTTCGCACATCCTACGACAGTGTGGGGAATATCGCGGTAATTGAAATAATGCCTGAACTCGAGCGCAAGGAAAAAAAGATTGGAGAGGCACTGCTTCTCGTAAACCCGCAGTTTGAAACGGTCTGCAAAATCGCAGGCGCGCACAAGGGCTTTTTCAGGGTTCAGCCGGTAAAGGTAATTGCCGGAAAGAGAAACAAAACGGCTTTGTACAGGGAGAGCGGAACCCGCCTAAAGGTTGATTTGGGAAAAGTGTTTTTTTCCCCGCGGTTAAGCCACGAGCGTGAGCGAATCAGCAAGCTAATCAAAAAAGGGGAGGTTGTTGGCGCGCTGTTTGCAGGAGTAGGCCCGTTCCCAATTGTTTTTGCAAAGAACACCGAAATGGAGAGGGCAATTGCAATTGAGCTCAACCCCCATGCTGTAAAGAACATGGAGGAAAACATCGTTCTCAACAAGGTTTCCGGCAGGGTTGAACCTGTTCTGGGGGACGTTAACAAAATTATTCCCCTAAAGTACAGGGGAAAGTTTGACCGTGCGGTAATGCCATTGCCCAAGGGCGGCGAAAACTTCCTTGCATCAACAATTGCTTCAATTAAGCCAACCGGTGGAGTGGTTCACTTCTACCAATTTGTTCCAATTGAAGACCCCTTCACTGAATCTCTGAAGCTTATCAGGGAAGAGGCGGCAAAGCAGGGCAAAAAGGTTCGCATAATTCGCAAGAGAAAGGTGCGCAGCTTTTCAGCGCGAACAATTCAGGTTGTAATTGACTTCACCGTCAAAAAGGCAAAGGTTTAAATTATTGATAATTGCATCTTTAGTAGAATGCAATACAATTATCAGGGGCTTTTTGGATTTGCTTTCTCCCACCGGAGCACCATAATGCTTGCATTCCTTGCGGTAATGCCAAATATTGCGGGAATGCTTGTTCTTCCAACCCCTTTTGGGTTCAAACTTCACTTTTTCCAGATTTTCATCTTTCTTGCCGCAATGCTGTACGGGAAGTGGGGCGGGCTTCTTAGCGGGACATTTGGAAGCCTCTACATTGCCCTTGCATTGAGCAACCCGTTCATTATTTTTGGAAACGCCTTGCTTGGCTTTCTTACAGGAATTTTTGCAAAGCGCGTAAACATTGTGCTCGCCGTCCTAATGGCTTTTGCAATCCAGGCCCCGTGGATATACATTACGGATCAGCTTATCGGGATGCCTGTGGCTGTTGTTGAGGGAGCAATTGTTTCGCTGCTGATTAGCGGGGTTGTCTGTGCATTTGTTGCGGCAATTGCCTACAAGAAGGCACTGCCCCTGGTGCAATAGCCAATACAAAAGGCTTTAAAACAATTGCCAGCCAATTTCTTTAACGCTTATAAATTACTGTTTTAGTGGTGTTTTGGAGGTATTTAAGATGGTTCTTTCATTGGTTTTTTTAGGCCCTCCCGGAGCGGGAAAGGGCACTATTGCGCAGAGGGTTTGTGAAAAGAAAAACATTCCCCAAATAAGCACCGGAGACATTCTCAGGGATGCTGCAAAGAAAGACGACGAATTTGGCCGCAGTGTAAAGGAAATTATGGAGAAAGGCCAGTATGTTGACGACGAAACAATGGCCAAGATTGTAAAAAACAGGCTCGGCGAGCCGGACACCGCAAACGGATTCATTTTGGACGGATATCCAAGAACGGTTAAGCAGGCAGAGCTTCTTGAGTCAATTCTTGAAGAGCTTGGGAAAAAGCTTTCTGCAATTTTGCTGATTCAGGCCTCGGAGGAAACCGTTGTTTCCAGGCTTTCAGGAAGAAGGCAGTGCAAGAACTGCAACAGGATTTACCACGTAAAAAACATTCCTCCAAAGGAAGAGGGAAAGTGTGACGAATGCGGCGGAGAGGTTTTCCAGCGCGACGACGACAAGCCGGACGCGATAAAGGAAAGGCTTCGCATTTACAGCGAAAAGACCGCTCCCTTGGTTGGATTCTACAAGGAAAAGGGCCTGATTAAGGAAATTGACGCAAACGGTGAAATTGAGGAGAACATGCAAAACGTTGAAGCAGTTCTCTCCAAATTGGAGCAGTGAAGGAGGAAACAAAATGGGTTTTGAGGTAAAGGACGAAAGCCTTGCAGAGCAGGGAAAAATGAACATCGCTTACGCAGAGCAGAACATGCCTGCATTGCGCAAGGTAAGGGAAAGGTTTGAAAAGGAAAAGCCGCTTGAAGGCGTTCGCGTTGGAATGGCTTTGCACCTTACAAAGGAAACGGCAAATCTTGTAAAAACACTTATTGCAGGGGGAGCAGAGGTTGCAATAACCGGCTGCAATCCTTTAAGCACACAGGACGACGTTGCGGCGGCAATGGCTGCTGACGGAGTGAACGTTTACGGCTACAAGGGAGAAACAAACGAAGATTATTACAAGTACCTGAATACCGTGCTTGACTTCAAGCCAAACGCGACAATTGACGACGGATGCGACCTCATTTCAGTGATTCACTCAAAGAGGCCTGAAATGCTTGAGGACCTAATTGTTGGGACCGAAGAAACAACAACAGGAATAATCAGGCTCAGGGCAATGGAGAATGACAATGCACTGAAATATCCGATTATGGCGGTAAACGACAATTTGACCAAGCATTTGTTTGACAACTACTACGGCACCGGGCAAAGCACTTTGGACGGAATTATGAGGGCAACAAACGTTCTCTTCTCAGGAAAGACAGTTGTTGTTTCAGGATACGGTTCATGCGGCAAGGGGGTTGCCTTGAGGGCATCAGGCCTTGGGGCAAACGTTATTGTCTGCGAGGTTAATCCTGTAAGGGCACTGCAGGCAAGGCAGGACGGGCACAGAATAATGCCCATTGCCGAAGCAGCTTCGCAGGGAGACGTCTTTGTAACAGTTACCGGCGACAAGCACGTAATTGACGTGCACCACCTAGAGAAAATGAAAACCGGTGCAATCATTGCAAACTCCGGACACTTTGACTGCGAAATAAACGTCACTGGCTTGGATAAAATGGCCAAGAGCAAAAAGCGCATCAGGTGGCAGCTGGACGAATACCTTATGGAAGACGGCAGGAAGATTTACCTCTGCGGAGAAGGAAGATTGGTTAATCTTGCGGCGGCAGAGGGCCACCCAAGTGAAGTAATGGACCTTTCATTCTGCGGCCAGGCTCTTGCACTGGAGTACGGTGTAAAGAACAAGGGCAAGCTTGACGCAAAAGTTCATCTCCTTCCTTTAGACGTGGATGAGGGTATTGCAAGGGTAAAGCTTGAGGCAATGGGCTTCAAAATCGATGTTCTAACTGAAGAGCAGAAAAAGTACCTTGCAAGCTGGCAGGAAGGAACATAAATTCCTTCCTTTTTTCCCTTTTTTTTCTTATTTTGCAAAGGTATAAATAGCTGTTCCAACCAAATTCTGTAATGCCTGAAGAAATGCCTGAAAGCCCGCTTGAGGGGCAGCAGGACACAACTTGTGAAATTTCATCCGAGAACGTTAACCTGGTTGACCTTATTGATCAGCCTGCGTGGAAAACGATTCTCATCGATTTGGTTAAGAGCGCGAAGATGGATCCCTGGGATATTGACATCTGCAAGCTTGCGGACAGCTATCTTGCAAAGGTAAGTGAGTCAGAGCACGTAAACCTTAAGATTCCCGCAAACGCAATTCTTGCGGCGGCAATTCTTCTCAAAATGAAGGCCCGTGCCCTGAAGCTTCGCGGAATTGAGGACGAGCAGGATTCGGCAGAGGAACTTTCCGCTGAAGATATTAAAATGATTGAGGAAAACATTCCCTCCCTAAAGGGAATGCGCAGGTTCAGGCAGGGGGCGGTTTCCCTTGACGAGCTTGTGGACGGAATCGCGGACGTCCTGGTTAAAACAAGCAGGAAGCAGGGTTCCATTCTTCGCTCAAAGGACATTACCGAATTCAAGGTTTTGGTGAGCGAGGGCGGAATTGAGGAAAAGGTTGACTCCGTTGAAAAGAAGATTAACGAGCGCGTTGACTCACAGGGCCTGGTAATGTTTTCACAGCTTCTTGACGAGAACACCCCGCTTGAAATGGTTAACACATTTGTTCCCGTGCTTTTTTTGATGAACCGCGGAAAGATTAATGCCTGGCAGGACGAATGGTTTGGCCAAATTTTCATCTCCCTTTTGGAAAAGGCTGAAGAAAAGACTTAATTGCAATTTTGGCCTTTACTGTGCTGTCTTGAATTGCTTGGAAGCTTATGCCCTTTAAATTTACTGCCCAATTCCCCCAAAAACACACCATTTTTTACTGCCCAAAAAAATAAAGTAAAACAATAATGCCAAAATAATGGCTTATTTTGCCTTAAATGGCTAAAATAGCAATAATTCTTTTACTGCCCAAACGCAACATATTTAAAGTGTTTTGTATAATTTAATTGTATGAGCTATATTGAGCGGAAAAGTAAGAACGGGGAAACTTACTCCTATTTCGTGAAAAAGTTTTCTTTCATGGGAAAACAATTTAAAATAAATAATTATCTTGGGAAAACCCCGTTAATTTCAAAAGAGGAATACCTGCAAAAAAACATTGAAAAAATAACCAATCAGGAATTTGAATTAAAAAAGCCATTTTTGCCAAAGGAACTTTCGTACGGCGATTTGTTGGAAAAAACGGAAAGGAATGCAATTTATTTGAATAATTTAATGGATGCAAAACAAAACCATTCAATTGTTGAAAAAGAAATAGTGAAAGAATTTGTATTCAATTCAAACAATCTTGAGGGGTCAAAATTGCCAAAAGCTGAATTGGAGAAAATATTTGAAAATAAAAAAAGCTCTTATGCAAACAAAAATGAAATCCTTGAGGCGGAGAACTCAATAAAGGCATTTAAATACCTAAAAGAAGAATTTTATTTTTCAATACCGCAAATAAAGAAACTCTACAAAATTCTTTCAAACGGGTTGGTAATGGAAACAGGGGATTATTACCCTGCCGGGTTTAGAAAAACAGAAATAGTTGTTGGAAACGAAAAAACAACCAATCCCTGGCTTATTAAGGAAGAATTGCAAAATTTGCTTAAATGGTTCAAGGAAAACAAGAAAACCTATGCCCTAAAATTGGCTTTTGATTTTCATTTGCGGTATGAATCAATCCACCCTTTTCGCGACGCAAACGGAAGAACCGGGCGATTAATAATGAACAAAATCTTGCTGCAAAATAAGTATCCTCTGATGCTGGTTTTTAAGGACAATAAGCAAGCCTATTTTACTGCAATAAAAAAGGCGCAGGAAAACAAGAATAAAAAATATTACCAATTCATGCTTGAACAACAGCTTAAATCATACCAACTAACAAAAAAAATAACGGAACAATCTCCCTTCTAAAGCGGGCGGGTTAAAAAGAACAATAAATTAGCCCGATTCTTCTTCCTGAATGCTTTAAAATGTTTTTCGGCTTTCTTTTCTCTCATGAACAAGGAGAAAAAGTTAATTGAAGCCGCCCTTTTTATGTCGCCAAAGGCTTTGCCTGTTTCCGCTTTGGTACAGGCCCTTGGGATTGAGGATTACGGCCTGGCAAAGAAGGCGGCTTTTGAATTAATGAATGAGTTTAACGCACGCAATTCAGCCCTTGAAATTGCCGAGGAAGACGGCCTGTTTAAAATGAAGGTAAGGCGTGAGTTCGACCAGCAGGTGCAGGACTTTGCATCTGAAAGCATGTTTAACAAGGGAACCATGAAAACCCTTGCATTGATTGCGTTCAAGCAGCCTGTTCTGCAGAGTTCTGTAATAAAGTACAGGAACAACAAGGCCTACGACCACATTGCGGCTTTGCTGGAGGAGGGCTTTATTGCGCGGGAGCGAAGGGGCAGAAGTTACATGCTGCGCACTACCAAAAAGTTCTTTGAGTATTTTGGGAAGGACCTGGTAAAGCAGCAGGACCTCTCAGAGCCTACTCTTTAATTCTTGTGCTTTGGTCAATGCACTTTCCGGCCTTTGCCTTTAAGTCGTCAATTACCTGGTCAAATTCGGACTCGTCCCTGTACCCCACAAGTTCGCTTACTTCCACTCCGTTGCAGAAGAATTTTATGGTTGGTGTACTCATTGCGCCCTTGCTTACTGCAAGGTCGTTATTTTCCTCGCTGCTTAGTATGTTGAGTTTAAGAAAACCGATTTCCGGGTTCTTGCCTGAAACCGCTTCGTAGACCGGTGCAAATTTCACGCACCACTTGCATTGTTCGTGCCAGAACTCAACTGCTACCAGCTGCTTTGAGTTTGTTACCTTTGAGTCCCATTCGTTTGCTTCAATGTCCTGTACTGCCATTCTTTTCTCCTCCTCAGTCTATTTTCACTGTTCCCTTGCCCTCGGAGTCTTTTGCTTTCTTTTCAATCCTTACTTCTAAAATTCCGTTCTTGAATTTTGCGTTCGCGCTCTTTTCTTTTACTTCTGCAGGCAAAGCCATTTCCTTGAAGAAAGGCCTTTCTCCCTTTACATTTATCACTGCGCAGTCTCCGCTTGGCAGTGAAAAACCAATGTCCCTTTTGTCCACTCCCGGCAGTTCTGCCGTAATTGTTATGTCTTTTCCTGTTTCAATTACGTCAACGAGTGGTTCGCGAACATTTCTTATTGTCGGCTTTCCGCCCTGTGCCTTTATGTTTCCACACTGCTGAATAACCGGTCGCCCGTTCTGGCTTATTCTAATGTTGAACCCCATTACAAGGGGCTTTTTTGCAACAGGGAGGGCGTTGTCCTTGAACATGTCGTCCATCATTTCGTCGAAGATTTTTTGGAAGCTTTCAAAGTCAAACAGAATGTTGGCTTCCTTTATTTTCTTTTGTTCCTCTTCGTTCATTTGAATACTCCAAGGCTTGTCTGGAATTCACTTTCAAGCATTCTCTGCGATGTTATCCAGCTTTTTCTGGCTATTTCAGGCAGGCATTTGTTCTTAGAGATAAAGTCCTTTAAAAAGCTTACAGTCACCTCGTCGTGGCTGTATCCACTGCCAATTTTGCCGAATTTTTTGGACAGTTTCTCAATTCTTTTGTCCCTTTCAACCTTTGCAATAATGCTTGCCGCACTCACAATCGGGTAGTTTATGTCGGCCTTGTGCTCTGTTTTCAAAATAGTGTCAAACGAGATGTATTTCCTGATTCTTTTGCCAAAGTTTTCCTGAATAATGTCCGGGCTGTCAACGTACACAATATCCGGCTTTTTCTTCAGCCTGTTCAAAAGCACTCCAACCCGCATTGCCTCTATTTCATTCAGGCTTATCTTGTCGCGAAGCGAGTCAATTTCGTGGGCTTCAACCGCTGTCGAGTGAAATTCCTTTAAAGCGGGCTTTATTTGGACAATTTGCTCAAGCCTTTGCTCCACGGTCAAGAGCTTGCTGTCCCTTACCCCTATTTCGCGAAGCACTTCCTCCTCACTCTTTTCAATGGTTGCAATGGATAGCACCATTGGGCCAAGGCAAGGGCCTCTTCCCGCTTCGTCAACTCCTGCAATTAGCATAGTAAATAGATATCTGTGCAAGAGTAAATAAATAGGTTTCTAAGAAAAAAAAAGGAGGGGATGATGGCAGCAATTATGCTGCCACATCGATATTCAAACGTTTCTTGAGTTCGCGGTATCTGTTTCGAATTGTTACCTCTGTTACTCCTGCAACGTTGGCAACTTCCTTCTGGGTCCTTCTTTCTCCCTTCAACAGTCCTGCGATGTATACTGCTGCCGCAGCAACCCCGGTTGGGCCTCTTCCACTAATCAGTCCCTTGTCGATTGCCTCTTCAAGAATCTTTCTTCCCTCTTCCTGAACCTCTCCGCTCAAGTTGAGTTCTGAGGCAAACCTTGGGATGTAGTGGATTGGGTTGGTTAGTGGAACGTCAAGCTTGAGTTCCCTTACCAAGAACCTGTAGGTTCTTCCAATCTCTTTCTTGGTTAGGCCGCTTGCTTCCGCCATCTCGTTCAAAGTCCTTGGAACGTGATACGTTCTGCAGACAGTGTACAAAACAGCTGCCACAACGGCTTCAATCAATCTTCCCCTGATAAGTCCCTTTTTCACTGTTTTTCTGTACAACAATGCTGCCGCTTCAACGAGTGACTCCGGGATGTTCAGGTATGATGCAACTCTCCTTAGCTCAGTTAACGCAATGCTGAGGTTTCTCTGCATGCTTGAACTAATGCTGGCCCTTTTGTGCCACTTAATTAGCCTGTACATCTGTGCCCTGCTTTTGCTTGAAAGCTTGTTTCCGCGCAAATCCGTTCCGCGCCTGTCAATCATTGTCACAAGGCCTTTGTTTAGCTTAACGTACTTCATCGGGCTTCCTGTTCTTGCCCTTTTCTCAAACTGGTCTGAGTCAAAGCTTCTCCACTCCTTTCCGAAGTCAACGCTGTCCTCATCCATCACCAGACCGCACTTCTGGCAAATAACCTCTCCCTTCTCAGGGTCTTTCCTAATCTTAGTGCTTCCACATTCCGGACATTTAACCATAAAACTCACCGTTCCACTAGTTTTTCCTATAAATCTGATAGGTTCAACACACCTTAATTAACAACGCTATCTGTCTGAGCAATATTGTTAACTTAGAAAAAGATGTGTTCTTCCTATAATAACTTGCTGTTCCCATCCTTTATAAAGGTATCGGATTTGGGGGCTTTATAAAGGTATCGGATTTGGGGGCTTTGCACTTAAAGTCGCTTTTGCACCTAAAATCAGCGTTTTGCACCTAAAGTTGGGGCTTTGCACTTAAAGCCGTGATTTTTTTGCTTACTTGGGAGGGGGCAAAATTGGTTTTTGTGGGGGTGGTTTTGTTTTCCGAAACCTTAAAGTAGGGGTTTGCACTTGTTTTGGTTCAATGAAAAAACGGGTTTTTCTGGTTTTGGCCGTTTCTGCGTTGCTTGCGTTGATTGTTTTCTCCGGTTGCCTTGACGACGATAGCCAAAGGGCTTTAACCGGGCCTGGTTCTTTGAACGGCGGAGGTCTGGATGCAAACAA
>JAFCCO010000020.1 GCA_017610175.1 Candidatus Iainarchaeum sp.
TTCATCTGCTTCTTGATTTTTTCAATCTCGTCCTTTTTGAAGAAGCCGCCGGACTTTGCAACCGGTTTTGGGGCCTGCTTTGGCTTTGGAGCAGGCCTGGGTGTTGGGGTCTGCTTTGGCTTTTCCTCCAAGTCCCTTACAAAGCTTGGAATTTCCGCGCTCCTTAGTTTGGACGGTTGCTTAAGCGATGCCTTTGCCCTGATTGCCTTTTCCGCAAGCTCCTGCTTTTCTGAAGCGCTGTCGCCTACAATGTGTGGCATTTCAAGCTTGAGCTCGGGCTCTTCCTTCGGCCCTTCCTCAAGTTCAATCAATTCCTCTTCCCCTTTCAGCCCTTCCTTTGGAGCAGGCTTTTCGGGCTCTGCAGCCAGCTCTTTCTTCAGCTTTTCAAGCTCTGCATCGCGCTTTTTCCTAGCCTCATCAGAAAGCCCTTTCCCCAAATCGGCCTCAAGCTCTGCCACAAGCTCAAGTTCCTCTTCATCCTGCTTGGGGTAAAGCCCTTTTGGTGCAAACAGGTCCTCTGCATCTTCCTTTTCAATTTCTTTCAGGAAAGCCTTTTCTTCCTCCGGCTCAATCTCTTCCGGCTCGGGTTCCGATTCTGGCTTGGGTTCGGGCGTTGGTTTTGCGGGCTTTTTCTTAATCACAAGCGGCTTTTCCGCAACACCGACGTATTTCACTTTGGCTGGCTGCCTGCGCTTGCGCTTTTTCTCCGCCTTCTTTTTCTCATTCTCTTCCTCAAGCTTTTTCTCCCAGTCCTCTTCTTCTTCTGCCCCGCCTTTCTTTCCCTTCTTTCTGCGGAGCTCGCGCATTAGCTTAACTTTTTCGCTTGTTTTCTTCTCAATCTTTTCCTTTTCCGGCCTTGAAAGGATTGCGGAAACAAGGGACAGGCCAACCGCTATGAAGCTTAGCACAACAAGCACCCAGAAGTAAACAGGAGGAGAATAAATTGGTATTTCAAAGTCCTTGTCCAAGTCCTCAACAGCGGGAAGTTTGCTTTCGGGACTGCTTGCCCATGCGTTGTAATCGTAAATCGCAACCGCTGCGGTAACAAGAACTATGACTATTGCTGTAATTGAAAGCATTACCCAAAGCTCAATGTCCTTTTTCTTTGGGCCCTCATTAACCGGTTTTTTTTGCATTGTTTAATGAGAGGCTGTTTGGAAATAAAAAAGTTGTGTTTGGGGCTGAAATTTTAGTTGCCGGCCCATTTGCTTATTTCCTGCAGTGCGGCGATGTCAACATCGATTTCGGCAAGCTTTTTCTCAAGCTCCCCAATCTTTCGGCTGCTCTGCTCGGACCTGAAATTCTGCAGCACCTCGGCATACTTTGCAACCTTTTTGTCCTTTGCGTAAACAACGCTTTCGTCCACGGTCTGGGTTAATTGTTTTCTGTAGTCCAAATCGTTTACAAACATTTTCACCATAGGTTTCCACCTCGGGTCTGACACAAGGTTAACCGGAAGCTTTACCGAATCCGAGTCCTTTCTGTAGTCCGAGTCACTCCAGTACTTTGCCATGTGCTTCCAGTAAAGGGGCTCCTTCAATTTTTTGACACCGTGGACCGTGAAATAAACCTTTGCCTGCTGAAACTTTTTTTTCCAGCTCACAAGCCTTTGGTGGTATTGGGCGCGAAGCTCCTGGAGCTCTGTAACCTGGCTTTTGATTCGCAGCTTGCTTGGATACAAAAGTTTTGGAAATGAGCTCTGCACAGGGGCAACGCTTAAGATTCCGCCTTTGGAAAGGTAGTGCTTTATTGCGTCTATCCTCTCAGAAAACTTGCTTCGGTCTATGCTCTTTGGAAGCTTCTTTGAAAAATCGTTGTATCTGCTAATTATCTGCCTTGCCATTGGTGTCAAGAAAAATTGATAGCGAAGGAATTAATAAGGTTTGTGGAAATTCCGAAATGAAAAAGTATATTAACGGCAAATTCAATAAAGTAGGTTAATGAAAATAAGCTTAATTCTGGCGGCAGTGCTTGTTCTTGCACAGCTTGCTTTTGCGGCTCCGACAGCGGATGCGGGCGGGCCATACACCTGCGTTCTGGATGCTGGAATGGGAACATGCGGAATGAAGCTTGACGGGGGCAACTCAAGCGATCCTGTGACAGGCACATTCACAACACCTGCGGGCTGCACCTCGGACGGAATCGACATAACTTGCCAGTACGGAACAGACAAGATGGATGACGCAAAAGTAGATGCATTTATGGCCGCAAATACAACCAACTACGGGAGCCAGGAAAGCACTTTTACCTACTGGAATGCGTCTTCAAGGGGGGACATCCTCTTCAAGTTTAACGACACCTACCCCGAGCTTAATGCATCGCCAAAAATTCAGCTTGCCCTGTACCATAAAGCCTCCTGGGTATACGACGACTCTTACTGGGCGGGGCATCCAAACGAAGTCAGGTTAAGGGGCTACAAAGTAAGCGAGGGATGGGGCGAAGGCACTGTAACGGCTGCAACGGCCCCCGGCTTTGAAGCTGTTGAAAAAAGCGAACTTGTCTTATCAAATGCGACGGCTGAAAACAAATGCAATATAGCAATTCTGCCCTGCACTCAAGTCGGGGGATTGCACTGGATATATATGGACATAACAGACATTTACAGGGAGTGGATTGCAGACCCTGCAACCAACCACGGTATTTTTGTAAGAGATATAGACGGTGATTTTGCAGCACCCTCGGGGGCCGGAGCCGCTTCAGGCAATCAATTTTTATCGTCAGAATCATTGGACCTATTAAATAGGCCTAAATTAATCTTCAAGGCAGGAATTGAATTTGACTGGTGGATTAGCGACGACACCGCCCTCTGTGAAATTGTGGGCGCAACAGACGTCGTAAGCCCAATAATCGGCTGCGGGCAGGAGGGACTGGCAAAAGCAAATGTCAGGGTAACAAACAATGCGGGCGAAAGCACTGATGCATTTGCATGGATAACCGTCACAAGCTCAAACAGCCCGCCAACCGCAGACGCCGGTGCGGACAAAACAGTGCTTATTGACACCCCAACTGTGCTGGCTGGAACAGCATCAGACCCTGATACGCAAATTTTGACAACAGTATGGGTCTTGAGTGACGGAACGGGAGCATCTGCAGACTGCACCGCAGCAGGGGAGGACACGCTGAATTACCAGGTGGAATGCAGTTCGGTCGGAACAAGAACCGCAACTCTTACAGTAACCGACCCGTTTGGGGCAAGCGCTTCAGACAGCGCGGAGGTAAGTGTTGAAATCGTTTCGGTTGGAAAGTTTCAAATAGTGGGCTTAACTTCAACCAGCAGGACCCCGCAAGCTGATGAAGAGATTACCGTGACTGTGAGAATCCTTAACCTCTCAACCACAGGCAGGGACTTTGATTTGGATGTTATTTTCCAGAACCCTGTGTCGGGAGCGCTGGAAATGCCGACCCAAAACGCAAGCGGAACAATTGCTTCAGGAGCAGAGCAGGCGTTTAACTTTACATACAACAGCGCAAGTGAATTTGCCCCGCTTACAGGAAAGAATTTCAAGGTTGTTGCAAATGTTTACGAGAGCTCAAGCGGCTCAATGGACGACTCAGCCACAATGTCAATCACAATCTTTGAAAACCTGGCTCCTGCGCTTGCAGTTCCCGAAACATCAATTGCAATTGTTGCATTGATTGCATTTGCCGTCCTGCTGATTATTGAACGCAAAGCCAAGAATTAAAAGGCTTTTTTTGCCTAATAAGTTTATTCGGAGGTAATTCATATGATGCCAGGACTGGGTGGGATGAACCCAAAGCAAATGCAGAAAATAATGAAGCAAATGGGAATCAAGAACGAGGAGATTCCGGCAAAAAAGGTCATTTTTGAGCTTGAGGGCGGAACAACCCTCGTGATTGACGAGCCAAACGTTACAACCATTGAAATGCAGGGCCAGAAAACATACACCGTTACGGGAGAGGCCCGCGAGGAAAAGAAGGGAATTCCTGAAGAAGACATTGAAATGGTCATGAAGCAGGCAAGCGTTGACAAAAAGAAGGCGGAAGCTGCCCTGAAAAAGAACGATGGAGACATTGCGGAAGCAATACTCGAATTGAAAGGCGAATAATTAGCTTTCAATTTCTCTTGCCCTAATCAAAGTGATTTCGCCGCGTAATATTCTGTAGTCCGCATAAACATTAACCGAATTATCTGGTTGGGGCGGTGAATCACTAAATCCGGTTCCGACGAGTTGAGATTCAACAATATAAGTTAGTCCTGTTTCTTCATTGGTGATTTCTGCATCGGTTACTAAGACTTCGCCCGGCTGAATCAATTCAAATTCAAGAGAGCATGCATCAATTATTGAGGAAATTTCACCCATTGTGCCTGAAGCGTCTGAACTCAAGAGAACTGCTTCTCCAAACGCGTGCCCGATTGGCTCCTGCAAGGCAGTGCCCTCAATTTCAAGCTCGTCAAGCTTTGCCAAAATTGACCGCTTGATTGGGGCAAGGTCTGTTCCAACATCAAAGAACAGTCCGGCCCGCAAAAAGCCGCTGTTGTAAAAGGTCAAATCAGCGGTTAAGGTGTGGAGGAAGTCGTTCAGGTCACTTGCCAACTGGTCTGAAATGTTTTCGTCCTTTACAACAGAAACCTTTGCCTCAAGGAAAGGCGCTGAAAGGTTGAAGTCGGACACATTTGCAATCGCCCTAATCTCTGACTCGATTGCATCAAGCTGTGCCGTTCCCGAATAATCTGTTTCAAGGTCAAGCAAGAGGCTTGGCTCAAGTGAAGCAACCTTTGACTCAAGCACAACGCTTCCGTTGACTGGAACTGCTGTTAAGTTCTCTATCTCAAAGGCTGTGGCACCCACAACATCTGAGCCTACAAAGGTTGCTGTAATGTTTACTAAAATTTCATCACCCGCAATTGTATCTGTTGAAACAACTGCCTCGGCTGCGTTGTCAATTAGGCTTCCCTCCCTGAAAATGTTTAGATCAGGGTGCGTGAACTCAATGTCCTGCGGAACCGAGATTAAAGCATACGGAAAAATTTCGGCGGTTTCAAATGATTCAATCAAATAAACAAGTGCGGCAATTTCCCCAATTGAAATGCCTTCATCAAGCTGCACATCCGCAAGGTAATGCATTCCGGCTCCAAGCTCTGGAATGCTGCCCATGCTGAACCTGCTGTTAATTCGCCTTACATTCCCAAGCGCATAGATTGCGCCGTCAATATCTGTAATGTTCGATTCAGAGGTCTGCGCAATAAGCATGAATTTTGGAAAAATAAGCTCAACCGTTGCGGGAACGTTTTCAGCATCCATTGAAAGCTGGGTTGGGGCAATGTCCGGCAAAATCGAATCAGACGGCTGAATCTGTGGAGGCGTGTATAAGAGAAATGTTCCAAGAATGCTTACAACAAAGAAAACTGAAATAAGCAATGCACCCCATCTGGCTTTTTCCATAAACAAGCAACCCTATTTTTAAAGATTAAATATAAAGCAAGCTTTTAAAGCGCTTGCTTTGTGAAAGGAATTTGCCTAAGTCCTCGCGCGGGCAATAAACAGAATTGACAAAAGGAGTAGTGGAACAATAAAGAAGGGAAGTTCCGGAACATCAAAAGATTCGCGAAATGGAATAACGGTAAACCTTACTGATTCACTGTCATGCATATTTGGCGGAAGTTCAGTATCCCTAATATCTGCCGCAATTATATAATTGCCGTGGGGAAGGGAATCAATTGAGAACTGTGGCTGGAGCGTGAAAGCAACGTTTCCACTTGCAGGAATTGTTGTAACCGGCGAAGTGTATGAATCAATCACAGATCGGTCCAATGCATTCAGAAGCCTTACCTCAAGCACCCCATCCTTGTCAAACGATTTGGAGTTTGAAACATTTGCAGTGAAAGTTGAGAAAAGACCCCCCTCCTGCAAAAGTTTGCTCTGAACATCAAGCTCTACTGAAAGGAATGAGCCTGTTGCAACCGCACAAGTTCCTGCGCCAGTGCAAACCTCTCCAACCGGACAGGTTCCGCAGTCAAAGCAGCCAGAGGGGGACAATCCGCAAACACGGAAAACGCAGTCGTTTGGAACAAGCGGGTGAATGCATGAGCCTGCACTGCAAACATCCTGCGTGCATGAGTCCCCGTCGCTTGTGCAGGCAGTTCCGTCAGGCTTGTTTAAAATGTTGCAGGCTGAAGAAATTGTTCCTGGGTTAGTGCACTGTTCGTTGGTGCAGGGATTTCCATCATCACATTCGGTATCATCGTTGCATGAAACAACACTGCAGTTGCCAAACAGGTCACAAAGCTGCCCCGCAGGGCAAGAACCGCAGTTAAAGCACCCGTTTGGCGAGTTTCCGCAAACCCTTGTTCCGCAGTCGTTTGCAACAGGGTTGTTTCCGCAGGAGGCGCTGAGTGCCCCCGGATTGGAGCAAATGTCTGTTGTGCATGTATCCCCATCATCACAGCCTGCATCATTGTTGCATTCAACAATGCAAGCAATACCGCCATCCACACACTGCGGTGCGGGTAAAGAACTGCACTTTTGGCTTATCAGGCAATCATTTAGGACTGTTTGGCCCCATGGGCCGGAGCCTGTTGCAGGGCAGTCCGCATCTGAACCAGAACAGATTAAGTCCCTTGATTCCTGCACAACATCGTCCCCGCAAGCTGCACCCGAGCATACGGTCTGGGTTTCTGTTCCACAAACCGTTCCAACAGGGTTGAAATTGCATCCGTCTGAACAGCATGCACCCAAAGTGCAATCGCAACAGCTTGCGTCATTTACACACTGTGATTCGGTGTCACAGCCAGATGGGGAAGTTGTCCTTGTTTGCTGGCGCTGGTTTGCGGCACAACTCCCGATTCCGCATGCGCCGTCAACCCATACACCTGTACTGCATGCAATGCATGACCCGCCAAAACAAAAGGGAAGCAAAGCGCAGGCTGTTGTGTTCCACTCAAGGCAGGAGTCTGCATCAAAATTGCCGCATTCCCTGTAGGATGTTGAGAATGGAAATGCGGGAATGCACTCCGTTAAGCCGGATGGAGTGCAATCGTTTGTGCAGCAACCCGTTGTGTTATAATTGCATGAATCGTCGCAACCAAGTTCACCTCCGCCCAAGCCGCGCGATGCACATGTTTCCCCATTTAAGTTGGAGCCGTCGCACTGCTCTCCAAGATTGATAAAACCGTTGCCGCAAAGAGTGCAGGCACTTGTGTTGAATACACAGGATGAAGTGCATCCAAGCGTTCCGGCCCCATAGCCTTGTGACTGGCAGCTTTCACCATTAAGGTTTGAGCCATCGCACTGTTCCCCTGCATCTATATTTCCGTTGCCGCAAACAGGGCAACCAGATGTTAAGGAGCATGGCACACCTGCGGGGTCCGGGCAGGCTGAAGACGCCGGGCAGGATGAGAAAGGGCATGCACTGCTTGCACACAATGCCGAACCGCCGTAAGTTGAGGAAGAACACGACTGCGAAGAACCTGATGAACTAAAGGCTATGCGGCAGGGCTTTCCGGTAAATACACAGGATGCACTTCCGCTGGAGCGGGTTGAAGAACTCCAAGTTCTGCCCGAACCATACACTGAACCACAGCGGGCTGAACCGCCGTAAGTTGAGGAAGAACACGACTGGGCAGAACCAGACGAATTAAAGGCTGTTGCACAGCAAGCCCCTTTCTTGGCGCATTCTGCGCTTCCGCTGGAGCGGGTTGAACTGCTCCAGGTTGTGCCCGACCCTACACTCAAAGAGCAAAGGGCTGAACCACCGTAAGTCGAAGAAGAACACGACTGCGAAGAACCAGACGAATTAAAGGCAGTCACACAGCAACGGCCGGACTCACCACACTCAGCACTCCCACTCGAACGCACCGAACTGCTCCAAACCTCCCCACCCCCAATTACACCGGAACAAAGAGCGGAACCACCGTAAGTCGAAGAAGAACACGACTGCGAAGAACCAGACGAATTAAAGGCAGTCACACAGCAACGGCCGGACACACCACACTCAGCACTCCCACTCGAACGCACCGAACTGCTCCAAACCTCGCCGCCTCCCACAAGTGTTGAGCAAAGGGCGGAACCACCGTAAGTTGAGGAAGAACACGACTGCGAAGAACCAGACGAATTAAAGGCATCCTTGCAGCAACGGCCGGACACACCACACTCAGCACTCCCACTCGAACGCACCGAACTGCTCCAAACCTCCCCACCCCCAATTACACTGGAACAAAGAGCGGAACCACCGTAAGTTGAGGAAGAACACGACTGCGAAGAACCAGACGAATTAAAGGCTGATTTGCAGCAACCGCCAGACTCACCACATTCGGCATCCCCACTGGAGCGCGTTGAAGTGCTCCAGCTTTTCCCAAAACCCACTGATGCAGAGCAAAGCGCGGAACCACCGTAAGTGGTGGAAGAACACGACTGGGCAGAACCAGACGAATTAAAAGCCCCAAGGCATTCGCGGCCGGACAAGGCACATTTGGCGTCTCCGCTGGAGCGGGTTGAACTGCTCCAGGTTGTGCCTGCACCGACGGTTGGGCTGCAAAGCGCGGAACCGCCGTAAGTGGTGGAAGAACACGACTGGGCAGAACCAGACGAATTAAAAGCCCCAAGGCATGCCCTGCCGGCT
Organism: Candidatus Iainarchaeum sp.; assembly: GCA_017610175.1. GTDB lineage: Archaea > Iainarchaeota > Iainarchaeia > Iainarchaeales > JAFCCO01. Next base: position 8,581 of record JAFCCO010000020.1, read on the forward strand.
TCAGCACACTCTGCGCTTCCGCTGGAGCGGGTTGAAGAACTCCAAGAAACACCGCCCCCAACCAGCTCAGTGCAACCTGCTGACCCGCCGTAAGTGGTGGAAGAGCAAGATTGGGAACTCCCACTGGAATTAAAGGCTTCCCAGCAGTTTCTGCCGGCTTCAGCGCACTCTGCGCTTCCGGAGGAACGGGTTGAAGAACTCCAAGAAACACCGGAACCAAGCGGGGTTGCGGAGCATGCCGCGGTTCCGCCGTAAGTGGCGGAAGAGCAAGATTGCGGGTTTCCCCCTAAATTGTAGGCTGAAAGGCAATCGCGCCCTGCCTGCGCGCATTCTGCGGCACCGGATGAACGCGTGTATGCGTTCCATGAAACGCCGTATCCAAAAGCTTGAGCTGAAAAAAGCAGAACAGCCAGCGCAATCAGCATTAATTTTTTAGGGTCCAAAACCAACTAGCCTCTTTTTAGTCAATAAAAATAAATAAGCGCAAAGCCTATTAATATACTTTTTTATATGCAAAGTTTGCCTTTAAATACCTTTTCATGCACGAGATTTTTATTAATTATTCACTTATTTTAAGTTTCTTTTTTTTATCAGGAGGTTTTTGAAAGTGCAGGAAGGAAGCATTGTAGAAGTTAATTACACAGGAAAAGTTGTTGCATCAAACGAGGTCTTTGACACAACCGTTGAAAAGAAAGCGGTTGACGCCGGAATATTCAGCAAGAACGCAAAGTACCAGCCGGTCACAGTTATTGTTGGGGAAAACGAACTGCTCAAAGGGCTTGACGATGAACTCAAGGGAATGAAAATCGGCGAAACAAAAAACGTTGCCCTGAATCCGACCGAAGCGTTCGGGGAAAGAAACCCCAAGCTTGTAAGAGTTCTTCCACTGCGCGAATTTCAGAAACAAAAAATGAACCCGGTTCCGGGACTCATTATTGAGGTAGACGGAAGGCAGGGAAGGATTCAAACAGTGAGCGGAGGCAGGGTAAGAATTGACTTCAACCACCCGCTTGCAGGAAAGGACGTTGAATACGAACTTGAGCTAAAGGGCGAAGTTAAGGGAGCAAAGGACCAGGTTAACGCGCTCTTTGACAAGTACTTTGGAATGCTTCCGGAAACGGAAAAGAAAATGAAGATTGACGGCAAGACAGTTGAAATTGCACTTGACGCAAAACACACGGCCGAAATTGCTCCCTTGAAGAAGAGATTCTCAGACCTTGTGACAAAGAACGTTAAGGGAATTGAAACAGTAAGGTTTGTGGAAGAATTCAGGGAAGAAAAGAAAGCCAAGAAAGAAGCAAAGGCCGAAAAGAAAGAAGCAAAGGCAGAGAAAAAGGAAGCAGAAACTGAAAAGAAGTCAAAGTAAGCCAAGGGAACAATCTTATAAAGATTTGCCTGCAGAAAAATAGTTTGGAGGCTCAAACTGATTGTTACCTGAGTTTTTTCCGGTGATGTTTATGGAAAAGGATCTCAAAACAGGCACTACAACTGTCGGAATAGTTGCAAAAGACGCGGTTGTTCTTGCAGCAGACATGCGGGCAAGCATGGGCCACATTGCATACGACGAAGAAAGCAAGAAGCTTTACAAAATAACAGACAACATTGGTGTCACAAACGCAGGCTCTGTAGGGGACAGCCTAACAATAATCAGGTTTCTGAGAAGCCACGCAAAACTTTACGAAATTGAAAGAAACACAAAAATTACCCCAAAAGCACTCTCAAACTATTTGGGAAACATCCTCAACGCAAACCGATACTTCCCATTCTCGGTGCAGTTCATTATAGGGGGCATAAATGAAGGCCCTGAACTCTACGAACTCACACCATACGGCGGAATTCTTGGAAGAAACACTTACGCCGTAAGCGGAAGCGGAACAGAGTTTGCAATGACAACGCTTGACCAGAATTACAGGAAAGGAATGACAGAGGACGAAGCCATCGCACTCGCAGTAAAGGCAATAACCGCAGGAAAGAACAGGGACATTTACTCAGGCGGAAAAAGCGTAAGCGTAATGGTGGTTGATTCAAGGGGCACAAGAGACATTAGCCAAACAGAAGTAAAGAAATACACAGAACAGCTAAAAAAGCTCGAAAACAGCCTTTAAATTGCCTTTTAAAAAGTATTCTAAGTTCTCACCAGAACAAAACAGCAAAGAGAGATTTTTTTACCATGAAAATACTGGAACACATCAAGGAAGTAGTGGACAAAACCGTTCCAAACAAGGGCGAAATAAGCAAAATAGAAATGGAAGGCCCGGAAATTGCAATCTACACAAAAAACCCAGCCACCTTCTTTGAGCACGAAAACTACGTTGCAAAAATTGCATTTGAGCTAAAGAAAAGAATAAACATCAGAACAGACAAATCCCTGCTGATTGACCCGACAGAAGCAAAAACTAAAATTGAGCAAATTATCCCGGAAGACGCAGGCATTAAAGAAGTCTACTTTGAAACCGCTTTTTCCTCGGTAACAATTGAAGCCATAAAACCGGGCTTGGTTATTGGAAAAGGCGGGGAAACAAGCAAGAAAATAATTCTTGAAACAGGCTGGACCCCAAACATTATCAGGGCACCGACCCAGGAATCAGAAATTCTGCGCGGAATAAGGTCACACCAGCACAGGCACGCTGACGAAAGGAAAAAATTCCTGAAAGAAACCGCAAAAAAGATTTATGAAGACATTGAGCTCAAGCAAAAGGACTGGGCAAGAATAGAGGCGCTTGGAGGCTTCAGGCAGGTGGGAAGAAGCTGCATCCTGGTTGAAACCCCGCACACCAAGGTACTGATGGACTGCGGAATAAACATCGCATCAAAAGAAGACCCATTTCCCATGCTTGAAACACTTCGCTGCCCAATGTCGGACATTGACGCGGTAATTGTTAGCCACGCACACCTTGACCACTCAGGATTTGTGCCATACCTTTTCAGAACAGGATACAGGGGTCCTGTTTACTGCACTGCGCCAACAAGGGATCTTATGACTTTGCTGCAGTTTGATTATATTGACATACTTACAAAGGAAGGAAGGGACGCAGTCTACAGCGAAAAAGACGTTAAGGAAATGATAACACACTGCATCCCACGCGAATACAGGGAAGTAACAGACATCGCACCAGACGTAAGACTAACTCTACATAACGCATCGCACATCCTCGGAAGCAGCTCAGTGCACCTGCACCTGGGAGAAGGCGGCCACAATTTGGTTTACAGCGGAGACATGAAATTTGGATTCACAAGGCTGTTCAACAACATTGACATAAAATACCCAAGGCTTGAAACACTCATACTTGAAAGCACATACGGCGGAAAAGACAGCATACAGCCGGACAGGCAGGATGCGGAAGACAGGCTTCTCCGCGTGCTCAAAGAAACCCTTGAAAGGGACGGAAACGTGCTAATTCCTGTTTTTGCCGTAGGACGCGGACAGGAAATAATGCTTGTGCTGGAAAACTTCTACAAAAACGGGCTTCTGGACGCAAAGTGCTATGTTGACGGAATGACAAGGGAAGCAAGCGCAATACACACTGCATACCCGGAATACCTCAGGAAAGGAGTGCAAAGAAGGGTATTGCAAAACGACAGCCCTTTCAGCGCAGAAATATTTGAGGACGCAAACAGCAAATCAAGGGATGAACTTGCAAAAGAAAAAGGAGTAATATTTATCGCATCAAGCGGAATGCTAACAGGAGGCCCAAGCCTTGGATACTTCCACAGGCTTTCAGAGGACCCAAACAACTGCCTAGTTTTTGTAGGATACCAGGGAGAAGGAAGCTTAGGCCGAAAAATACAGGGCGGATTAACGGCAACACCAGTAACCGACAAAAAGGGAAAAACAAGGGCACTAAACGTAAACATGAGAATAGAAACAATAGAGGGATTCTCCGGGCACAGCGACAGAAACCAGCTTGTGAATTACGTCAGAATGCTCAAACCAAAGCCAAAAAGAATACTAATTGACCACGGCGACAAGGCAAATGCAACAGAACTTGCAAGATTCCTCTCAAGCAGGATGGGAATATCCTCAAGCGCACCAAGAAACCTTGACGGAATAAGGCTAAGGTAAAGCTGTTTAAAATGCAGGGCAAAAAGCCGCAGGCAAAAGCCAATAGGAAATAAACTCTTTCCTAAAGGCACAATGTTTTATTTATAGAGTAAATATACATAACGCTGATTTTTCGAAATTTTTCAAAATAAAAATTGGGCCGAAAAAAACCAAATATACATAAAATATAAGCCCATTTTGAGCTCCTTTTTTTGATTAATCACCTTATAAAAAGCCATATTTAAAAAGAAGCCCAGATTCACCTTCTTTTAGCGAAAAGTATATTAAGGGGTTAATGCATTATACTGCTGTGATGCAATGACCATGGATATTTCGTTGGAATACAGCAAACTGTCTTTGGAAAAGGCATCCGAGCTAGGCAAGACTCTGAGTAGGGGGGGCATTGCCCTGGCCGACAACCAAACTGCTTTTGTCAAAAGGTTCGGCTTAAGGTGATGTTCCCTCATCACCCCATTCTAAAACAATTTAAAGGAGAACACACTATTCATTTAGCATGAGAATAATGCTTACAGGTTCTCCCGGGACAGGAAAGACCACTATTGCAAAAATACTCGGGAAAAAGCTGAAATACAAGGTTGTTTCAGAAAAAGAATTTGCCCTTGCCCACGGAATCGGGATGTGGAACAGCGAGGTTGACGAACTGTTTGTGCCGCTTAGAAAGCTCCAGAAAACCCTGAACCTAATGCTTGAAAAGGAAGAGAATGTGATTGTTGAAGGGCACATGCTCTGCGAAACAAAGCTGAAAGTGGATGCAGTTGTTGTGCTTCGCGTTGACCCTGAAATATTACAGATACGGCTTGAACTGCGCGGATACAGGCCGGCCAAAATAATGGACAACGTATTCTGCGAGGGAATCGATTACTGCAAAAAACACGCGGCAAAAAGATACCCTGCAAAAAAAATTATTGAAATTCGCGCAAGGAAAACAATTAAAGAAACAACTGCCAATATAATAACAGAATTAAAAACAAAGGGAAAACTATGAAAAATGCATTGATACTGTTTTTGGCACTGGCGATGCTTGTTTCACAGGTTTCAGCAGCAACTGTTTTTGAAAGGTCATTCCAGGAAATGGGATACAATGATTTTGAATTGCAGGGTGCGCAAAAAAGTGGTTGCACAGGAATCAAATTTGTTTTCCCGGAGGAAGTTGAATTCCTAACAGGGGAAAACAATGTAATTGTATCCCTCAACATGGGCCTTTTTCCGATAAAGGGAAAGAATTTTTATGTTGAAGTGCGCCCAAACCTTCGCGAGACCGGAACATACACAACAGAAAATCTCGTGTGCGCCGAAACCTGCTGGCTTAGGGCAACACTCCCAAAAGAAACACTTAAAGAAGGGGAAAACGAGCTTGACATCTGCCTGAACAACAGCGTGGATGTGACCAAAAGCGTGCTTTACAACAAGTCCACGGTAGGGGTTTACAAAACAGCCAACTTTTCAGCCGAAGACTCATTCATTGAAATTGCGGAAAAGGAAAACCTTGTGCTTGGCGAAAAAACCAAAATAACCCTACTTCTACATAATAAAGGGGGTGATTCTGCCAACGTAGAATTGAAGCACGCAAGGCCGCTTGCAGAATACAAGGACGCTTACGTTGTTGTTGAGGGCAGCACCCAGTTCAGCGGAAAAATAAATGCAGGAGAAACAGTCAGGGTCGAGTACACAATCAAACCCGAAGTGATTGGAAGCATTTCATTGCCCCCTGCAATTTTGTATTACGACAATGAATTCGGGGAAAAACAGCAAAAATTCGCAAAAATGACCACAATAAGGGTTGCAGAGCCAGAAGTAAAAGTAAATGCGTTTGTGATCAAGGAAAAGGAGATTAATAAGGCCGGGGACACCGTAAGCGGCAGAATTGCGGTAAAAAATGAGGGGCAGGACACGCTCTCAAACCTTCGCGTTTACATTGATATTGCGGAAGGGCTTAGCCTTATAGAGGAACCAGGGACACTAATCGACACACTTCAGCCCGGCGAAACAAAGTACCTTGAATTTAATGCAAGAGCTGTTCTTCCCGGGGAATATGCAATCGGCTGCAAGGTAAGTTACAGCGCACTTGGGGCAAAGGAAACAAACTGCAACAAATCAACATTTATTTTTGAAAAGCCTGAAATCCCACTCGACCTGTTTGCAGGCCTGCTTCTTGTCGGGATAGCAATAGTGACCTATCTGTTCATACAGTTCAGCAAGTGAATCAGTCATCCCACACGCTTGCAACCCGCTCAAGCTTTCTGCTGCAATGCTCTGCCTTTTTCCCCTTCCCAAAGCGAACTGCAGCAATCAAAACCACTGCTGCAATGAGGGGAATTGCATAAAGCGATGCCCCTGAACCAGGCAGCGAAGTGAAGGAAACCGCGTTCCTTGAGAGAACAATTGACTTCAAAAAATTCCCGCCCCTAAGCTGGGTTTCACTATTTCCCAAAAGCTCAATAGCCGCAGGATTCGCATTTCCCGCATTTAATTTTGCAGCAGCCGCATTAAAGCTTGTGAGGGCGTCCTGCTCAAAAATTTCAAGCGCATTTCCTATTTCCAAGTCAAGAGCCAATGCCTTTTCACCCATTGAAAAAAGTTCCCTTGAAAATTTGGCACCAATGGAAAGGGCTTCAAGCTGCTCACCCCTGTTGTGGGCCTCCATAAATTCGGAAAATTTTGCAAGCACAAGCGGCGAGCCAAGCGACTCAAGTTCAAGGGCAATTGCCTTTAGCCTTGATCTTGAAATTGGAAGAACATATCTTGCGTTAATCAATTCAGACTCCCCAACACTTTCAACCAGCGAAGCAAGGAGAACAAGCCTTGAATTCAAAACAGAGCCCGCAAGCAGCTCAAGTTCTGCAATTTTTTCAGCAACCGCCAAATTTTCCTGCGCCGCACTTTCATTCAATTCCGTTGAAAGGCCGGCCAGTCTTAACGAAAAATTGTCAAGGGCCTGTTTTGCCTTAACAAGGTCATTGGAGGAGATTGCCGCCTCAAATGCAGAGTCAAGGGCAACAAATTCATTTTCAGGGGGCATTTTAAGCCCAAGGCTTTTTGCCAGCCCAAAAAGTTCAGCAACCTTTTCTGAAACAGAATTCTTTTCCCCGGAAAGCAGTGCCTCAGCCTCGGGAACCGGGAGTGGAGCAATTGATTGGGCTTTGAAAAGGAGTTCGATTGCGTTCGCAGGGTTTGTTTCAAAAACCCTGCCCGCATCCAAAAGAGATTGTTGCAATTGCCCTGCACGGGTTTTTATTTCACTTGCCTCCTTGGAAAAACCAAGCCGCTTCAGAAGCCCAAGCTTTTCATTCACATCCTCAAGCTCTGATTCAATCGCCTGCTTCAGCAGGAAAAACTGTTGGCGGTCCTCAATGAAAGAATTTTCCTCCGCCTCAAGCCTGTCAAGCTTGCTTGCGGTTGCGTAAAAATCATCAAGCAACTGCTTTTTTTCAAAAAACAATTCCCCCAGCAAATTAAGTTCCTCAAGCGCAGCCCCTGCCTTGCCAGCGGTGTTTTCATTTATGGAAAGGGAGAGTGATTCGGCTTTTGATTTTTGGGAGTTAAGCTGTTCAAGCCAGTAGGCTTCGCTGTTTTCAAACTCAAGCACCAATTCAACTACTACTTCGCTTTTAGGCGGCAGGGAATCAAACCAAAGGGACAGATTGTTGCCTGAAAGTAGCTCAAATTTTTGTTTTTTTCCGCTTGCATCGGTTAATTCACGCACCTTAACGCCCTTTCCTTCAAGTTCAAGAGGCACCTTTATTTGCACTTTTTCAAGCGGCGTGGAAAGCCTGTTTGTTAAGGAAAGCCTTATTCTTGCAACCCCTCTAAGGCCTGAAATTTGCTTGCTCTCAACAACCTCTGCATTAACAAGAATCGGGCGCTCAATTGAATAAAAAATAATCACACTTTGCTTCCCACCCAAACCGTCCAGCAAAAAAGAAACCTCGTTTTTGTTCTTTGAAAATTCAAGCTCTTGCCCGCCAAGATAAATTCTTGGATTTGAAACCTCAAGTTCCGGCTCCGCAAGCACGGACTTTACCAAAACCCTTGGAATTAAACCGTCCAACTCCGTTGAAATAGTTTTTTTGAACAGAGCAGAATCCTGGTTTGCGCTTACAAGCTCTGTTGACTCCAAAAAAGAAGTTTGAAGCTCTGAATCAAAATCAACCACCGTAAACCCGACAGGAAGCGAATCCAAAACCAGAACCAATTCTTCCCCTGCAAGGCCTGCGGAAACAAAGTGGGGTGGAAAAGAAACAATTTCCCCAAGGGTTGCTTTGAACGGAATGCGGATGGAACGCATGCCCTCAACCGGAAAAGGGAGGGGGTTTTCAATAACAAGCCTTGCTTTGGACAAAACAGTTTCCCCAAGCACCGGAATTGACCGGGGAAAAAATGAAACGGAAAAGCTTTTTGAGATGGCAAAGTCAACGGCGTTGCTTGTGCTTTGCTCAAGTTCGCCCTCAATTATTTCAACCTGCTCCGCAAGCGAAGCAAAAACAGGCAAAGCCGTTTCCGCTTTGAGGCCTGTTTTTGAAAAGTACTTTTCCAGGGAACCTATTCTCTCCGAATATTTTGAAACCGCCTTCTCCGAAACGCTTTCAGGAAACCTGCTTGAAACAAGCTCAAGGCCGTGGAAAAGTTTAACGCAGTGTTCAAAGCCCAAAACCAGTTCACGCGCCTGGCGGCTTTGGTTCAGCCTTGACCCAATATCCCTTTCAAGCGCTTCACAAAAACCGTTCAGCATCTGCGCATTTTCAGCGGACGCAGGAATTGCATTGATTGAATTAAGCCTTGCCCTCAAGTCCCCAAAATCAACGCCCGCAACCTCATTTGAAAGCAGTGAGTTTGCTTTTGCAGTGCACTGCCCAAGCGAACCAAGCTGCATTGCATTGAATTCGTCCACATTCTCAAGTGCAAACAAAAGGCTTTGGAAATCAAACAAAACATCCCTGCACAAAAGCATCTTTTCCACATCCCCCGCAGCCCCAAACTTTTCTGCCTTAAACCTGATTCTTGCCTTCAGATCCGCAATTGCCGTGCCTGCCCCGGAAATTGAGGAAATGGTTTTGTTCACCTGTGAAATTCTTTGCTCGCACAAAAGAATTGCGCCCTCAACAACCTCGCTTGAAAGGTAGTCAATGTTTGCAAGCAATTCATTTGCATCAGCAAGAGTTTCCTTGAGAGCAAGTGTTTCCGCACCGAGAGAAAGCTCCCCAAGCAAGGCCTTTTGCCGGATTGAATTAAACCTGGCTTTTAATTCAAGCAACTCCTGCCCGGCCTTTTCCTCAAAATCGCTTAGGCTGTTTATTCCAAAATGCTGTGCCTCAATACTGGACTCTTTTCCAAGAAGCGAATAAAGCGAGGCTGCAAAATTTTGGTCAAGCGACGCACTTGCTTTGGGTGAAAGGTTTGAAATTGCCGACTCAATCAAAGCAAGCTTTTCGGAAATTGATTTTCTGGATTCGGCATTTCTCTCGGCGAGAACAGATTTTGCACTGCTGCCTCCGAAGAGAAGGGCGGAAAAACGCCTTGCCGAGCTGTTTTGCGTGCCTGCAAAATCGTTGTACGAAATAAAGAATTCAAAGGAGGGGAATTCGGGAAGAACCAGGGAGGCTTGCCTGAGCTTTAGTGTGGAATTAAGGTATGAAACAAATGAGTCAAGGGCGGTTCCAAGAAAAGGAATTTTAAGGGAGAGGCGTTTCTGCATTTCCTTTGAAACAAAGCCCATTTTTCCGTCAAGCAGGTCAAGGAGGTTTTTTTCCTCAATTATTCTCCTTGAAAAGCCTGTTCTTGCCACAAGGGCTGAAAGCTTTTCAGAGTTTCGGAAATAGTGTGCCGCAAAACTCTCGCCGGAACCTGCTTCAAGCTCGCTGAAATTTTTGTTCAGTTCAACAAGATATTCAAAAACAGGCTCTTCACTGATTAGCTCAACTTCATCCTGCTCCAAAAAATGCGCTTCAAGAGCCATTGCGGAAAATGCGTGCTCAAATGCATTGCTCGAGTGGAACAACGCAAGCCTCAGATAGTGGTTGAGCTCATTAATTTCCGCAGGCAGGCCGCTTATGTTCCGCCCTGTTGAGCAAATTTCATTAATTTTGACGGCATTTTTCCGGGAACGATTAAAGTAAAGCCAGCTTGCGGCAAGCCGGTTTTTGAAAGTGAAAATTTCCTCGCGAACCCGTGGATTGAAAACGCCCTCCTCAAAACCGAAGAACTCTGATTCAACCTTTTCAAAACACTGCTGCTGTGAATTGCAGGTTGGAACGCTTGCATATGACCCACTGCTCAACTCAATGCACTTCTGCCTCTGCCCTGTTGTAAGCTCCTGCCCAACACAGCCTGAAAGCAAAACCAACGAGAGCAATGCAATTACAACGAATTTTTGCATAATAAGCCCGCCCCCGAAAAGACTTTTAAAGCGGAAATCTAATCCGTCAAAAAGCGAAATTTAAATAACATCCCGCACTATAATTATTTCATGGTAAAACCTGGCCCAAAACAAGTTGGAAGGAAAAAACGCACGGCAAGGCCGGTGCGCAAAAAGGCCGTTCGCCCAAAGAGGGCAATGCGGGCGCTTAAGCGCCGTTACAAATTTTACAAGTTTACCAGAAGCAGGAAACCGATTGCGGTTACGGCTGCTGTTGGAACAGTCCCAATTGTTGTCGGAACGGCAATTGTTGCAAAAGGCAACCCCTTTGGGGCCGCTGCAGCCCTCTTTGGAATGGTTGGTGCAGCAAACATTCCCGACTGGTTCAGGAAAAAGGGGTCAAGGATGCATGACAAGATTGTTGCAAGCGCAATTGGAAGGCCGCTGATTGCAAAAAAGCTTGTTGCAAAAGAAAGGAACGCAGCGGCAAAGGCAGGGCTGCAATTCATCGGAAACCTGCCCTTTATTACTGCAAAAGAAACTGAAATGATAATGAGAAGAGAAGGGGCAAGAGTGCCAAACCTGAAATCGTTGAAGAAATTCAGGTGCTTTTCAGGTGAAGAAATCAAGGGCCTTCGAAAAGCCTTTGGAAAAACAGCTGCAGCAAATCCAAGTGAAAGGCACAAAATTGCGGCAACGGCAGACCTGCAACTCAACAGAATGCTTGACGAAAAGGGGCAAATCATCGGCTCGATTGCCGCAGAGCCCGTGCTTTCATCAATGGTTTTTCCGGAACTCTTCAAAACAATAGGCGCCAATCCAATGTCCCGCGCCCTGGGAAACATGGCGATTAGCATAGCGGTGGAAAACCCGCATGGTGGCAGGATTGATTTTAGTGACAATTTTGGAAAAAACGTTAGCATTGAGTTCTGGCGCGGCAAAAGCGGCAACTGGTCACTGAGAAAGATTGAGAGGGACAAAAAATTGTGAACCCCTGCATCCCCTGACAACGGCAAAAAACGGAGGATTGCGCAAAACAGCCAGTTCACACCCCCATATGCGATTATAACCTTGGGGAAAAAATCATTGCCGTTTATAATAGTACACAGCCACTCCTAAAGCCAGAAGCACGGCTGCTGCGATTAGGATTGTGTTGTAGTCCTGTTCTTCTGCAATTTGCACTTTTTCTATTTCAGTGCACTCTGCGTTTTCGCAAATCATTCCGTAACCGCAGGTCATTCCATTGGCCACCGGAATAAAGCTGCATTGGCTGTTTATGCATAGTTGGTTTGTGCAGGGTTCTTGGTCGTCGCAGTCTGAGTCAATTGTGCAGGTGGTTGGTTTTGGGGTTATTTCTTTTGCTGCTGTGGGTATTGGCGGAATCCATTCTGCTAGTTCTGCTTGTTCTACTTTTTTTTCAACGAAGTATGTTACTTCTGCTTCTTCTCCTGCTTCAAGCTTGGCAATTGTGA
>JAFCCO010000030.1 GCA_017610175.1 Candidatus Iainarchaeum sp.
AAAGCTTTTACCTATTACCCTTGTGTCGATTGGGGCTGGGTTGGCTTCGCTTAAGTTTGCTTTGCTTGCAGTTCCATTTCTTGTTGTGGGCTCTGTTTTGTTTGTGGAGCAGTTGGGTGAAAAGAAGTCTGGTTGGGCTCGATGGGTTTTTGAACGGCACTGGATGTTTCCGCTGTTCATTCTACTGATTTCGCTTGCGACAGTTTGGAATACCATTCCTGCTTCAGATGAGTGGAGTGCTTTGGAGTTTGCGCGGGGCAAAACCGATTCCAACTATACTTCTAGCTGGGGGATGCTTTACTGGAGGCAGTGGAGTGGAGAGGACTTGAACTGCCTTGGAAACATTCACTGCCTTGAAGACCGGAACGGAACGGTTTCGGTTTCGTGGCAAGAGCTGGACTGCGAGGTCTTGAAAGAGTTTGGGCGGGTGAGGGTTTGGCAGTGCTAAGCCATTATGTGGAAAAATAAATTGGAAGAAAATAATTAAATCTCAACCTTATTTCCTAATCCAACTAATCTTTCCACGAGTCTTTGGATGTTCCTTCTGCAGGTGAGCTGAAAGAAACTTCAAATACTTCAAGTTTCATTTGATTGAGATTGAGGGCATTAAAACTTTACCCCCATTCTCTTCAGTACCTTTCTGATTCCCGCTTTCTGTGGAGCTCCCACCTTAGGGGATTTCAGCAGCCCAAGCATTCCTTTAATACGAACCGCGCGGGAAATTACTCTTTTCTTTTTCCTTAATGGCATAATATTTCACCTCCAACCAACTTTTACTTCGTTCCCTTTATTTTCTTCCTAATCTTTTCAAGAAAGCTTTCCTTTCCAAGCTCTTTTCTCACAGCCACGGCCTTTTCCTCAGCCCGCAAGGTCTTAACTTCCTGCAAAAGCTCATTTTCCTTGTCTTTTAGTTTCTTGAACTTGGTTTCAGCAGACGGTTTCAAAAGCGACCCAAGCCCAAGACCCTGAATCTTTGAGTCCCCAAAAAAGGAACCCTGCTTTGTTTTTTCTTTCTTGGTTCTGAGCTTTTTTGGGGTGGAAACGGCAAATCTTACTTTTCCATTTGCACCCGTCACCCTGAATATTTCAGGAGCAAACCCAGTCTTTTTTTTAATCGATTCTGTCTTTTTCTCGGCACTTTTCTTGTCGTTGAAAAAACACGGCATGGTTTTTCTACCTCCTTTTTTGTTTTCAATTAAAACACTACGACGAATTTTACCTGCCTTGCTTTTGTTAGGGCACGCCTTATTTTGACTCTCTTTAGTTTCCTTCTTAGAATAATCTTTCTTTTCAAAGAGACCTCCTTTTTTATGAGTCGTCTAAAAGTGCTTTTTCGCCTGATTGCTTCAGCCAAAGCCTCTGATTTTGTTAAAAATGTTAAAGCCATCTTGTTTTTCACCCCCTCCCTCAAATCTTTGTCATAAAGTCCTCAAGTGTTTTTATTTCGTTATAGATTTTAAGCCTTTCCGAAAGCGACTGGTGGCAGGCCCGCATTTTAAGTGAGTTTCTTTTTGCCAAAAGCTTTGCGCGGGCTGAACGCTTGTTTCCATCGGTTGCATAGGACCCAAGAACCTTTGAAATGTACTGCATTACTTTAACTCTATTGTCTTGCATATTTTATCACCATTAAAACGATTATTATTCCTGTAATAACGAGCCCTATATTGAATAAGGGTGTGAAAATCTGTGGGAACACGAGGGCAAAACCAAATGCGGTAATTATTCCAATTGGGAGAACTGTGCTTTTTCCGGCTCCTGCTTGCCATAGGGCAAAGGCAATTATTAAAACCATAACAAGAGCAAAGAAAAGCCAGCTTCCAAAAGCAGCCCCAACAATGCATTCTCCCATTATTCCAAACGTTGCGTCTTCAGGTGGCATTGAACAATTGAAGTCTGAGGCAAAAACATTACCTAAAAACAATGCAAGAAAAGCCAACAACAGTGCAGTTTTTTTAACCATTTTCACAACCTAAGCGCAAGTTTTATATCCAATATAATGTAAAATATGCCTATTGCCTCCAAGCCCAACAAAACAGCCTTGAAGCCTAACCCTATTCCCCCCAAACCAAGTGGAATTGTAATTGAATCAATTATGGACATCCACCCAAGAGCCATTGCAGGCAAAAGCTTGAAAAGAAAAATTCCAGCCAACGAAAGCGCAGCAGTTCCAAAACCAAAAAAGTTATTAATCTCGGCACTGCTCACAATGTCCCCCAAACTGTACTCAATAGACTGAAGAGCCGAAGAAATTGTGTTCGTTGAAAAATCATCAGATGGATCAATCAAAACATACTGTCCATATTCAGCATTCACAATAACAAAGTCAAAAATTGCATTAACCGACAATAGCATAATCAACATCACAAGTGAAGTAGTTTTTAGCCAACTCATTTAATCACCATCATATCTTATTCCCCAGTAAAATTATCACAATCCCTGCCAAAGCCGCGACACCGTAAATAGGCCACGGAATCCATCCAAACATCGTAAATGCCCCAAGTGAAATCAAAGCAAGCGCTCCCAAAGCGTTTGGATTTCTGACAAACTTAAGGCCTGCCGTTGCAACAACCCCAAGAGTTGCAAAAACCGATATAACAATCAAAATCATGCACGGCTGCAGTGGATCAGATGAAGGGCAAAAATAACCCCTAAACTGTGAACCGCTTATAAACCCAAGAATTCCCTCCTCATCCCCAACTCCAAAATATGACTGGCTTGATTCAAAAAACTTTCCAGTAGAAATTGTTGCATTCACGTCAACGGCAACGGACTTGCCTTGGTTCAAATCAGACCGCGGAATTGTGTATCCAATATTGCATCCTGAATTGCAGTCATTAAACTCAACAATTGCAAGAAACTTGTTTCCGTCTTTAATGCTCAGCCACAAATCAACAATGTTTGCATCCTGAACAAAAATGTTTATGTTTACATCACCACCTGTTTCATCGTAGGAAATGAACCCAAGACCCTGTGCGTAATTAAATGAAACAATTCCAGTTATTGGTTCTGCAGGAGTAATTGCCTCAGTGTCAACATAAACAAAATAGCTCGTGAAATTTGGCTTCAAATTCTTGGAAAAGAGAAATACACCCTCAGCGTCAAAGAAAAATAAAGTGTAGTCATCGTCTGCTGTAAATGAAAGTGCAGCCGTTCCTGAAGAATCTGTCATGACACTCTGAACTTCCACAGTTCCAACTCCAACAATATTTTTAAAAACCTGAATAAAAATGTTTGGCTGAACTTCTCTGCTAAAGCTTGTGAGGGTAAATAAAGCTGACAAAATTCCACCATTTACAACAGACGGTGGCCTATACATTTGAACTTGTGTAGATAATGGGTTTCCCTTGTAACTGACCTCAAGCTTTCTGTCCAAATAGTCCACCGTTGCATTCAAATCAAACTGGTAGAATTCAACAGTGTTTGGAAAAATATAGGTATAAACCGAATCTAACTGATTAAAGAAAAACTGGGTTCCAAGTCCTCCAACATTAAGGTTGTATGGAATCGCATCTGCAAGCGTCAATTCTTCCTTTGGCTTCAAAAACTCAACAATAACCGTGTTGTAATCATAGACTTCTCCATTGTTGTCAAAAATCCTAAATGAATAGTTTACATCCTGCAAGTTCATGAAAAACACAACTTTTGCAGTCCCGTTCGTTTTCTTTCTGCTTGAAACATTTATATCAAGGTTTCGGACCTCCACAACTGTATTAGTTAACAAAGAAATTGTGTCAGGCGCATAAAACTGAAACGCAATGTTTTTTCCAAGTGCATCAGCCAAAAGGGTTGCGTTAACATCAATTTGCGCAAACTGGTTCACATCCCCATAAAACCATTGCCTCTGTGTTCTTCCAATTGTTGAGGCAAGGAAGGAATAGTCCTGTGTGTTGGTATTGTTTAAATCAAGCGTGTAAATGCCCCCCATTGTGGTTCTTGCAACACCATTCTCAGTCAAAACAGGGACAAGCGTTACTGAAGTGTTTTCATCCTTGAACTCCAGCTGAATAAATCCTGCCTCAACCGTT
>JAFCCO010000021.1 GCA_017610175.1 Candidatus Iainarchaeum sp.
CTAATCAAAAGCGATCTTGAATTCCGTGTCATCTGGGAAGACCCAATAATCGAATTCACAATCCAAGAAATTAAACCAAACCAAACAGCCGAAGTAACATACTTCATAGAAAAGAAAATTGAGGAAGCAACACTGTCAGAATGGACTCCACCAATACCCGCCGCAGCAACAGAAGTCACCCCAAAACCAACAACCTGTTCAATTGACTCAGACTGCGACGACCAGGAACCCTGCACAAACCAACTATGCATAAACGGCGAATGCAGCTTTATACCCCAACCAAACGGAACAAACTGCGGATACGGAATGATTTGTGAAAACGCAGAGTGCACTGAAATCGAAAAAAGCATAATTGAAGCAGGAAACAACAATACAACAACCTACCTTGCAATAGCAATACTCCTAATCCTCGGGGCTGCAGCATGGTACTGGAAAAAGCAATAATACTGCAAATAGGCTTTTGCTTTGCCTGGTTTATTGAATCCGGTTGAGGTTCCCCTGCCATTGGAAAACAATTAAATACGTTTATTCCCTGTTGTATATGGCAATTTATGACCGGTAAAAGGGAGCAATTAGCTTGTTGCAAATGTTAGATTTTAAGGCACAGTCCTGGGTTCTGTTTGTTGCAGCCGTAGCCGGCTTTGAATTGATGGGTTTGGAGATGGTGGCAAGCAGGATTCTGCAGCCGTTCTTTGGAACCTCAATTTACGTTTGGGGAATTCTAATTGGCGTAATTTTTGCGGCAATGTCCTTTGGCTATTTGCTTGGGGGAAGGCTTGCCGACAAAAATCCAAGCAAGCACCTGCTATTCAAACTGCTGCTTTTGTCGGCGCTGTTTTTGCTCGCATCACTTTTGTCCTACCACACAATCCTTGTTTCATTTCTTGGAACAGACTTAATAACAGGCGTCCTTGTTTCAACATTGCTGCTTTTTGCGCCAACAATAATTTTGCTCAGCGCAGTTTCCCCGTTTTTAATAAAAATAGCTGCAATGGGGAAAGGTGTTGGAAGCGCAAGCGGAAAAATACTGTTTGCCTCAACCATAGGCGGCATTCTGGGAATAGCTTTCTCTGTTTTTTTTCTCATTCCAACCTTTGGCAGCAGAATTTCGCTCTCGCTGCTTTTTGCAATAATTCTTGCAGTGGCCGTCGCCGGGCTGTTTCCAAAAGATAGGCGGTTCTCGTTTGCACTGCTGTTGCTGCTTTCCCTGCTAGTTGTTCCAGCCAACGTAAGCCCCTCAATCATATACCAAACAGAGTCGGCGTACAGTTACATTATGGTGATAGAAAATGACAACATGGTCGAACTCTGGTTTGACCACCTGATTGGAAGGGAGTCTGTAACAATGGACAGCGTTTTCTCACACCTAATTTTTGATTACTTTGTAATTGGCCCGGAAATCAACAACGGAAAGGAAATTCTGCTGCTTGGGCTTGGAGGGGGGACAGCGCTAAAACCCCAACTTGCCTTTCTTAAGGGCATCCAAATTGATGCGGTTGAGATAGACCAAAAAGTTGTGGACACGGCGAAAAAATTCTTTGGCCTCAAAGAAAGCCCCCAACTCGCAATTTTTGTGGAGGACGCAAGAACATTTCTCTCAAACTCACGCAAAAAATACGATGTTATCGAAATAGATTTATACAACGGAATAGAGCCCCCAATCCACACAATCACAAGGGAATTCTTTCAGCTTGCCTCAAACCGATTGGAGGGCAACGGGGTAATTGAGATGAACGTTGTCTCCGCCGAAGAAAACAGTGAATTGATTCAGGCTGTGGGAAACACGGTGTGCGCGGTATTTCCAAGCGTTTTTACTTTGAGGCACGGAACCACACTGATGGTCGCAACAAAGGAACAAACAACCCTGCGGCAAATTAAAGAACAGATTTTAGCAAGCAAAGTGCCGGAACTAAATACAATAAATCTCAATGCCGCACAGAAAATAAAGGAATTCAATTGTGATCCAAGCAAAAAACCGCTTACAGATGACCTGGCGCCAATTGAAGCAATTGTCTTCGAAGACAACCAAAAAATAATTGACATGAGCTATGAATATATTTTGGATCGAAAAAACAAAATAAAGTGAGATTGGATATGTTGGTGCGTTAATTGATTGGAGTAACTGGTGACTTTGGAAAGGCAAAGGTAAAGACCTTAGCCCCCCAACTGCTTTCACTGCTTAAAAAACAGGGCCTTGAAACGGAACTGTTCAGAATTCCCTCAAAAAAACTGAACTCAAAAAAATTCAGCCTAATCTGTGTTGTTGGGGGGGACGGGAGTTTGCTTCGCGTTGTTCGCGAGCTCAAAAAGCCGGTTCCGGTAATAGGTGTTGCCGCAGGCACAAGATCTTACCTAATGCAAATCAATCCAGGCAGGCTAAAACAGGCAGTGCGCAAAATTGCAAAAAAGAAATACAAGGTTGAAAAAAGAACAAGGCTCTCTGCAAAGCTCTCAGGCAAGAAAATTCCGCCAGCGCTAAACGAACTGCTTGTTGTTCCAAAGGAAAGCGGTTCGCTCATAAGGCTTGCTGTAAAAGCAGGCCGTTCCAATTATGAAATTGCGGGCGACGGCTTAATTATTGCAACATCCACCGGAAGCACAGGGCACGCATTCAGCGCAGGCTGCAAGAGGCTAAAGCACGGCTGCAGAAAAATTGCTGTGGTTCCAAGCAACCCGCTTGAGCGAAAGCAAAAGCCGTTCACTGTTTCAAAAAATGCGGAAATTTCAGTCAAGCCAATTTCCTCCGGAAAAAAGATGGAAGTTGTTGTGGACGGGAGAATCCGCTTTCCTCTCACTGGAAAGCTTTCAATTTCAAAGGGCAAGGACGCGCTTGTTGCAAGGCTGTAAAAAGCCGGAATATCTCGGCAATCGCCGAATAAAGGTAAGTCAATAACCGAAAGCTTTTTAATTGCCGCCAGCTGTTATATTTGTTTCAGGAAGTGATTTTGTGGGCAAAATAGCAATCATTGGTTCAGGGCCTGCGGGCATGCACGCCGCACTGCTTCTTGCAAGGCAGAACCACAAAGTTGAGATATTTGAAAAGGAGCCAAAGCCAGGCGGAATGCTCCAGTATTACCTGCCCAAATTCAGGTTTACGCGGGAGGGAATTCGCCCAAAGGTTGAATCCCTTGAAAAGCTTGGGGTTAAGATTCACTTAAACACAAAAATAGGCATTGACAAGCCACTTGAGGGCCTAATTTCGAAGTTTGATGCGGTAATCCTTGCTCCAGGGGAATGGGTCGCAAAGGTTCCCCGACTGCACGGAATAAACCTTGAAAAAGTGGTTTTCTGGACCGAATTCCTCCGCGATTACAACGAGGGAAAGCTAAACAGCCTTGAGGGAAAGGCAATCACAATCGGCGGCGGAAACACGGCAATGGACTGTGCCCGCGTGGCAAAAAGGCTGGGGGCGGAATCAATTGTCGCATACCGGAGAAGCAGGGAAGGCATGCCGGCCGACCTGGATGAAATTGCAGCAGCCGAAAAGGACGGGGTTGAAATAAAGGACCACCTAAGCCCTGTGCAGTTTCGCGGCAGAACAGAACTTGAGTCCCTTGTTTTTGAAAAAACAAAGGGGGCAGGACGCGAGCTTGGCATGACAGGGGAGCAGGTTGAGATTAAAGCGGACTACGCAATTCTTGCAATCGGGCAGCAGCCGGACCCAAGCATTCTGGAAGGAAGCAAATACAACAGCTTCAAGGAACTGCCGGACAAAGTAATTCTTGCGGGAGACATTGCAAACGAGAAAAAATTAATTGCAACAGCAATTGCCTCTGCAACCGCAGCGGCAGAAAAAGCAAACAAAATTGTAGACAATTGACGAATAAACCCGCGTCAATAACCAAACCTTTATATTGTGTGCGGCATCTATATCTTAAAAATCCAGGGGTGAAATCCTTGAAATCGAGCGAAATTCACGGATTCTACAAAAAAACAAGAAGCGAAAGAATTTCTGCACTGAAAGAATTTGCAGACCTCAGCGAAGAGCAGGCAAAACTTTTAGCTAAAGATTCACCGCTTGAATTTGAAACAGCAGACAACATGGTTGAAAACGTTGTCTCAACACAACAGCTTCCTCTCGGGATTGCAACAAACTTCCAGCTCAACGGAAAAGATTACTTGATTCCAATGGCGGTTGAAGAACCAAGCGTTGTAGCGGCCGCAAGCAACGCCGCAAAAATCGCACGCAAATCAGGCGGCTTTACAACAGAATCAGACGAACCGGTAATGATAGGCCAAATTGTTTTGCTCAACGTTCCCGACCTTGAAGGCGCAAAAAAGGCAATCAAGGAAAAGGAACAGGGACTGATTGAAAAGGCAAACACCGTAGACCCTGTTCTCGTCAAATTCGGCGGCGGAGCAAGGGGAATTGAATTAAGGGACTCAGAGGGGTTCCTCTTTGTGCATTTGCTCGTTGATGTAAGGGACGCAATGGGCGCAAATGCGGTAAACACAATGTCCGAATCAATCGCACCACAGCTTGAGGAACTTTCAAAAGGGCAGGCAAAAATGAGAATAATCACAAACCTTGCAACACACAGAAAAGCACGCGCAAAAGCGGTTTTCTCAAAACAGGCAATTGAGGAAAGCTTCAAGGGAAAAGATATCGGGATGACAACCGATGAAATTATCGACTCAATCATAAACGTTTACAAAATTGCAGAAGCAGACCAGTTTCGTGCAACCACACACAACAAGGGAATAATGAACGGAATTGATGCCGTTGCCGTTGCATGCGGACAGGACTGGAGGGCAATTGAGGCAGGGGCACACAGCTTTGCCTGCATCTCCGGAAAGTACAAGCCCCTAACAAAATACTCAAAGGATTCAGACGGCAACCTTGTCGGGGAAATTGAGCTCCCAATAGCAGTGGGGCTAATAGGCGGGGCAGTTAAAACAAACCCGACAGCAGGGGCATGCCTAAGCATTTTAGGGGTTAAAACAGCGCAGGAGCTTGCCGAGGCAATTGCAGCAGTGGGGCTTGCACAAAACTTTGCGGCAATAAGGGAAATTGCAACTCGCGGAATTCAAGCAGGCCACATGGCACTCCACGCAAAAAACATAGCGGTAATGGCCGGAGCAAAGGGAGAGCAGGTTGACAAAATAGCTGAAAAAATGGTTGAAGAGAAAAACATCAGAGTAGACAGAGCAAAAGAAATTCTTGAGGAACTTTAAGGGTGAGAGCAATGATTGGAATAGTTGGATACGGAGCATATGTCCCAAAATACAGGATTACAATTGAAGAGATTGCCAGAGTGTGGCAAAAGGACGGAAAGGCCATAAGCAAAGGCCTCAACGTAAAAGAGAAGGCAGTAGGTTCATTGGATGAGGACGCGGCCACAATCGCGGTTGAAGCGGCAAGAAAGGCGGTTTCACACGCAGGCATTGAAGCAAAAAATATTGGAGCGCTCTACGTTGGATCAGAATCACACCCCTACGCGGTAAAGCCAACAGCATCAATTGTTGCAGACGCAATAGGAGCAAGCCCTGATCTCACAGCGGCAGACCTTGAGTTTGCATGCAAGGCAGGAACGGCAGGAATCCAAATGTGCCTTGGCCTTGTGGGAAGCGAAATGCCCAAATGGATTGAGTACGGAATGTCAATCGGGGCAGACACAGCACAAGGAAGGCCCGGAGACGCACTGGAGTTTACAGCCGCATCAGGCGGAGCGGCATACATAATCGGAAAGAAAAATGAAGAAATTATTGCAGAAATCGAGGACACTTACAGTTTCACAACAGACACGCCTGATTTTTGGAGAAGGCCGCACGCGGAATTCCCAAGGCACGCAGGCAGATTCACGGGAGAACCGGCCTACTTTAAGCACTCAATTGGTGCCGCAAAGGGAATGATGGAGCGAACAGGCACAAAGCCATCGGACTTTGATTACGCGGTATTCCACCAGCCAAACGGAAAGTTCCCAATAAGGGTTGCAAAAATGCTTGGCTTTGAAAAAGAGCAAATCGAGCAAGGGCTAACAACGCCGCACATCGGAAACACTTACTCCGCAAGCATGATGCTGGGCCTTGCATCAGTTCTTGACAAGGCAAAGGCCGGGGAAAGAATATTTGCGGTAAGCTATGGCTCGGGAGCGGGCTCGGACGCATTTGTAATCAAAGCAACAAAGAACATCGAGAAAAACAGGCCAAAACCTGTTTTCGAACTGTTCAAAGAAAAGGAATACATTGACTACGCAACTTATGCAAAATTCAGGAAAAAGCTCAAAAGCTTGTAGGTGAGAGGATGAGGAATGTTTCAATAATTGGTTATGGATGCACAAAGTTTGGAGAACACTGGAACAAAAGTTTCAGGCAACTAATTGCCGAAGCAGGCATTGAAGCAATACTGAGTGCAGGCATTGAAGGAAAGGACATTGAGGCACTCTACGGCGGAAGCATGGCTTCAGGCCGTTTCATTGGGCAAGAACACATTGGTGCACTAATTGCAGACCAGTTGGGATTGAACCCAATTCCGGCAACGCGCGTTGAAAACGCATGCGCCTCAGGCGGAACAGCGCTTCGCTCAGGATATATGGCAATCAAGTCGGGGGAATACGACATGGTTGCAGTCGGCGGAGTCGAAAAAATGACTGATGTCGGCGTTGAGCAGGCGGCAATAGCTCTTGGGGGGGCTGGAGACCAGGAAACAGAACTTTTCCACGGAGCAAGCTTTCCCGCACTCTACGCATTGATGGCCAGAGCCCACATGGACAAGTATGGCACAACAGAGGAACAGCTTGCGGCCGTTTCAGTTAAAAACCACCACAACGCAACACTCAACCCAAAGGCACAGTTCCAAAGGGAAATAACAATTGAAACAGTAATGAACTCAGGCTACATTGCAACCCCGCTAAAGCTCCTTGACTGCTCCCCAATAACAGACGGGGCAGCGGCGGTAATTCTCTGCGAGTCGGAGAAGGCAAAAAAATTATGCGAGCAGCCGATTGAAATAATCGCATCAGAGCAGACAAGTGACACACTCTCACTTGCGGCAAGGGAAAGCCTCACTGAAACAAAGGCCGCAAAAATTGCGGCAAACAGGGCATTTGAAAGAGCAAAACTCAAGCCAAAAGACATCGACTTTGCGGAAGTACACGACTGCTTCAGCATTGCAGAAATTCTTGCAATCGAGGCAATCGGGTTCTGTGAACAGGGGCAGGGCGGAAAGTTTACAGAGCAGGGAAATACGGCATTAGACGGGCAAATTCCGGTAAACGTTTCAGGGGGCCTGAAAGCAAAAGGGCACCCGGTCGGGGCAACAGGAATCGCACAGGCAGTTGAAGCATGCCTGCAGCTGCAGGGAAAAGCCGAAAAAAGGCAAGTAAAGGATGCAAAAATTGGTCTGGCTCACAATGTTGGGGGCAGTGGCGCAACCTGCACACTGCATATGTTCAAAGCACTGGAGGGGAAAAACTAATGGACGGAGCACTACCACTTATTTGGAGAAAGTTCGGGGAGAGATACGACCTCGACGGAAACAAATGCGGGACATGCGGAACAGCATACTTCCCTGCAAGGGCAGTCTGCCCCAAATGCAGGCGAAAAGGAACGCTTGTTGCGCAGAAAATGCCCAAAAAGGGAAAGATTGTAACATTCACAGAGCTCTTCGCAGGACCAGCAGGCTTTGAGCACGAGACACCATACTTTATTGCAATAATCGAGCTTGACAACAAAGCAAGGCTGCTAAGCCAGGTTGTTGACTCAGAAAAGGAAAAAGTCAAAGTGGGCGCACGCGTTGAAAAAGTCTTCCGCAAAATCTCAGACATAGATCCAGAGGGTCCAATAGCCTACGGCTACAAATTCAAGGTAGTTGGATAACGCCTCTAAAATGCCTTGGAAAGGGCAATCCTAAGATATTTAATGACTTTTAAGTCAGGTTTATTTGGGGGATTGAGCTATGTGGAAAGGACAGGGTTTTGGAAAAACAATTCTTTTTGGAGAACACTTTGTGGTGTACGGCTTGTCAGGAATAGCTTCAGGGCTCAGCAACAAGACAATTGCAACAGTTGAAAAATCAGACAAATTCGAATTCATAGACAACCGCCCGGAAACACCGGGCTACAAGGAAAAGAAAAAAGATGAAATTCAAAGGCAAATTGAATCACTTAAAAAGCAATTCAGTATAAGCCAACCAATAAAAATTATCCTTGAAGGAAATCTTAAATGCAGCTCAGGAGTCGGCTCAAGTGCAGCACTCGCCTCATCAATCGCCCGCGCCTTAAATGAATTCCTCAACCTTGGAATGAATGCTGAGCAAATAAACAAAGCAGCCTACATTGCAGAGGAAGCAGGCTCGGGTGCCGGAAGGGTTTCAGGAATTGACAACACCTGCTCCACATTTGGCGGGTTTATCTGGTTTGAAAAGAATTTAGACGGAGGCCCGAACAAGATTGAAAGATTTTCAGTTAAAAGCCCTGTCGAAATAGTTCTAGCAAGCACAGGAATAACACAGGAAACAAAAGAAGTCGTTGGAGACGTTAAAGAGAAAAAGTTGGCAAACGAAGAGGAATTTGCAAAAATTTTCGATGAATACAGGGAAACATGCCGGAACGCATCGAAAGCAATTAAAAAAGAAAACTGGAAAACAGTCGGTTTGCTAATGGACAAAAACCAGGAACTATTAAGGCAAATTGGTGTTTCCTGCAAGGAAATAGAGGAAATTGTAAAGTCTGCAAAGGACGCAGGCGCATTTGGGGCAAAGCTGACAGGAACAGGAAGGGGCGGTTACGTTCTAATGCTGACCCCTGGAAAGGGGTTGCAGGAAAAGGTTGCAAATGCAGTTGAAGAACTTGGTTACGAAACCCTGAAAACAGAGCTTGGAGCATTACAATGAAGCTGATTGTGGCAATATGCGGCGCGTCAGGCGTCAACTACGGAATAGACGTTCTCAAGGCACTGAACGAAGTGGGGGGGGAAACACACCTTGTTCTCAGCGAGTGGGCCGAAAAGCTAATTGAAGAGGAAACAGACCAAAGCATTGAATCGGTGAAAAAGCTTGCATCCAAAGTCTACGGATACAGGGAAATGGGCGCAGCCATTTCCAGCTCCAGCTTTCTGGTTGACGGGATGATTATCTGCCCTGCAACGGTAAAAACAGTTTCAGAGCTGGCACAGGCACACTCAGGCAACTTGATTTCAAGGGCTGCGGACAACATGCTCAAAACAAGAAAGCCGCTGATTGTGTGCATTAGGGAAACACCGCTAAGCGGCCCCTGCCTGGAAAACCTTGCCAAAATTGCCCAATACGGGGGAATAATAATGCCGCTTTCACCTGGCTTTTACCACAAACCAAAAAGCATTAAAGAACTGGAAGCCTTTATTACTGGGAAAGCACTTGACTTGCTTGGAATAAAAAACGAAAAATTCAAAAGGTGGGGAAAATGAGTTTCAGGGAACACATTGAAAAAATTGAAATTAACACCGTAAAGAAAGCGGTTTCAAAAAAACTGGAGGCAAGCGCAGTAATCAACGAGCTCGTTGACAAGCCTGTTCTCTTTGAAAAAATAAGCGAATCAGAATTCAGGGTTGCGGGAAACATCTTCCCAACCAAACAGGCAGTGGCAGATTACCTGGGCTGCAAGGTAAGTGAGTTAATCCCCACCATAAGCAATGCAATAGAAAACCCAAGCAAGCCGGAAGTCGTTGAAAACGCACCATGCCAGGAAGTTGAAATGGACGAGATTGACCTGGACAAGATCCCAATCCTATTCCACTGTGAAGAGGACGGAGGAAATTATATTTCAAGCGGAGTGGTTGTGGCAAAGCACCCGGAACACGGGCAAAACCTTGATTTCCACCGCAGCATGCAGATTGGAAAAGACAAGTTCTCAATAAGAATTGTGAAAAAAAGAAACTTTGACACATTCCTCCAGGATCTGAAGGAAATGCCAATTGCAATATGCATTGGGAATGGGGCAAACGTTTTGGTTGCTGCGGCAACATCTGTTGAAATAGGGCAGAATGAACTTGAAATTGCAAACACACTTGAGCCGCTTAAGGTTGTAAAGGCAAAAACATTTGATGCGTACATTCCGGCGGAATGCGAATTTGTTATAGAGGGAACAATTTCACTTGAGGAAAAAGCAGATGAAGGGCCGTTTGTTGACCTAACAGAAACAAGGGATGTTGTAAGGCAGGAGCCGGTTTTCACGGTAAAGAAAATAACCCACCGAAAAAATGCAATCTGGCAGGCTTTGCTTCCGGGAAAATTCGAGCACAAGGTATTGATGGGAATGCCGCGAGAGCCGACAATTTTTAAGAAAGTAAACGAAGCAGGGGTAAAATGCATTGATGTCAACGTAAACGCAGGAGGCTGCAGCTGGCTTCACGCAAGAATAAAGATTGACAAGCAGTCGGAGGAAGACGGCAAGAAAGCCATCCAAGCAGGGTTTGAGGGCCACAAGAGCTGCAAGCACTTCTTTGTGGTGGACAAGGACATAGACATTTATGATTCAGACTCGGTTGAATGGGCAATGGCAACAAGGTTCCAGGGAGACAAGGATCTTATTATGAAAGACAAGGAATCAGGCAGTAGCCTTGACCCAAGCGCAGAGCCGGGCACAAAAATGACCACAAAAATAGGATTCGACTGCACCGCTCCTTTGGAAGCAAAGGGCAAAAACTTTGGAAAAGCGGAGTTCCCGAAAGCGGACCTGAAAAAATACTTGGAGTGAGAACATGAAGCTAACACAAAAAGAACAGGAAATGTTTGAAGGCAAGCATGGAATTGCCACAAAGAAGAGTATGGAAATCCTTGTTGCATTGGGGGAAATCTTTGGTGCGGAAAGGCTTGTGCCGGTCACAAGCGTTCAGGTTTCAGGCGTAAGCTATGCAAATTTGGGCGATGCAGGGCTTGAGTATCTGGAGGAAATGGCAAAGGATGGCAAGGTAAAGGTTTACACAACATTGAATCCTGCTGGGATGGACACAGAGAACTGGCAAGCTCTTGGGATTTCGCCGGAATTTGCTGAAAAGCAGAAAAAAGTGATTGAAGCGTTTGCAAAAATGGGCATTCACACAACCTGCACCTGCACACCGTACTATATTGGAAACAGGCCAAAGAAAGGCGAAAACATTTCATGGGGTGAGAGTTCTGCGGTAACATTCGCAAATTCTGTGCTTGGCGCAAAAACAAATAAGGAAGGAGGCCCAAGCGCACTTGCTGCAGCACTCACAGGCAGAACCCCAGAATACGGGCTGCACCTTGACGAGAACAGGCAGGCGCAGGTTTTGGTAGAGGTAAATGCAGAAATGAAAGACGAAACAGACTTTGGCGCACTTGGTTACTTGATTGGAAAAAGAATTGGAAACAAGATTCCGCTAATCATAGGAATAAAGGAAACAACAGAGGACAGGCTTAAAGCATTGAGCGCGTCGCTTCCAAGTTGGGGCGGCACGGCAATCTTTCACATTAAAGGAATAACACCAAACGAAACAACAGAACCGAGCGAAAGAATAGAGCTCAAACAAGAAGACTTTGAAAAGGCAAAACAGGAAATGAACGACGAGTGCGAAGTCGACTTTGTACTGCTTGGATGCCCACACTGCTCAATGGACGAACTGGAAAGAATTTCCAAACTACTCAAAGGAAAGAAAGTGAAGAAAGAGTTTTGGGTTGCAGTAGCAAGACCGGTGAAAAAACAGGCAGAAAAAAAGGGCTATGTGAAAACAATTGAGGAAGCAGGGGCAAAGTTTGCATGCGACACCTGCCACGTGGTAGCGCCACTGAAAGGACGGTTCAACTGCGTGATGACAAACAGTGCAAAAGGTGTTTTCTATGGGAGAGGCAAAAACAACTTCAAAATGCAGCTGAACACACTGGAAGGGTGCGTCGAAGAGGCAACAAGGTGATGTAAATGGAGCTAAATGGAAGAAAAATTTTTGGCGGAACAGCAAAGGGAGAAGCTTTAGTGACAGAGGAAGGAATTTCCTTCTATGGCGGAGTTGACGCAGAAACCGGGATTGTGACACAAAAAGGACACCCCTTAGAGGGAAAAAATGTTGCAGGCAAAGTGCTTGTGTTCCCACAGGGAACAGGTTCAACAGTCGGAAGCTATGTGCTCTACAATTTGAAAAAAAACGGGAAGGCACCGCTTGCAATAATCAACAAGGAATGCGAAACCATTGTTGCAGTTGGATGCATAATATCTGAAATCCCCTGCGTGGACAAAATTGAAATTGAAAAAATCAAGACAGGGCAAACAGTTTCAGTTGACGCGGAAAACGCAAGCGTAAAAGTTGAGTGAGAATCCAATGGTTAAGGCCCTGATTTTTGATTACAACCAGGTAATCGCAGACGACTTTGAACTGCACTCAAAGGCATACAAGCTTGTTTTCTCAAGGCACGGCGTCGAAGTGCATGACAGCGACCTAATTGAACTAACTGCAAAAATAAACAGGGAAAAGGTTGCAATTCTTGCAGAGCGGTACAATGTAAAAACTGACCCAAAAATTCTTGCGGCAGAGAAAGAAGACGCATACGTTGAACTGCTTGACGGAAAGGACTTCATTTATCCTGGGGTAGAGGACACTATTGAAAAATTACACAAAAAATACATTCTCGGTATTGTGACCGGCACAACAAAAAAACAGTTTTTAATATCGGACAAACTGGCCGCACAATTTCAGGTGAAAGTGCTTGTGGGCGATTACGAAAAACCAAAGCCAAATCCTGAGGGCCTGTTAAAATGCATCAAAAGCCTTGGGCTTGAATCAAATGAGTGCGCATACATTGGGGATGCCGTAACAGATATTGAGGCCGCAAGAAACGCAGGCTGCAAAATAGCAATCGGTGTCGCAACCGGAAACACAAGTTTTGAGAGGCTGGAAGAGGCCGGCGCAGACTTTGTGATAAACAGCTTAAAAGAACTTTTAGAACTTAATTTGTAGGGAAAAACATGCCTGACTTATACATAATTAAGCTGGGTGGCTCTGCCATCACCGAAAAAGAGGGGAACAAATTCGAGGTAAAGCGCGAACTGCTTGCCAGAATTGCTGTAGAAATCAAAACAGCAATGGACGAAGACGGTTTCTCCCTCATTATTGTGCACGGAGCAGGTCCGTTCGGTCACACAAACGTTGTAGAATATGGCATAAACAACGGAGTGCACTCCGACAGGCAAAAAGAGGGCTTGGCAAAAACAATCAAGGACTGCAACTTTCTGGACTCAATTGTTGTTGATGAACTCAAAAAACCAGGCATTGAAGCAATGCCCTTTGACCCAAACCAAATTGTTGAACAGGACAACAAAAAAATAAAGCAATTCGGCACAAAAGGAATTGAAAGTGCAATACAGCAAGGGCAAGTTCCTGTCCTCTTTGGGCAGATGGTTCCTGACAAAAGCCTCAACGCAAGCGTCGTAAGCGGGGACACAATAATTTCCTATCTTGCAAAAAAACTAAATGCAAAAAAAGTTTTTCTGGGAGCGGACGTTGCAGGAATCTACAGCGCAGACCCAAAAAAGGACCCCAAAGCAGAGCGCATTGAAGTGATCAATGAGGAAAACTTTGACTCAGTACTTGAAAAGGTCGGCGAAGCAAGCACAGTGGACGTAACCGGCGGAATGAAGGGAAAACTCCTGAACCTAAGGGAGCAGCTGCACGGAACAACGGCAGTAATTTTTGACGCAAACGAATGGGGCGTTTTCTACAAAGCACTTAAGGGAGACAAAGTCAACGGGACCAAAATAATTCTGTGAACGACACAGGATTTAAATTCACTAACAAACATGATTTAACCGAGGAAATTCCAATGGGAAAAATTGAAAACAGGAAATTAGAGCATCTGGACATTTCGCTCAACAAGAACGTGCAGTTCAGGGAAAAGACAACAGGCTTTGAAAAAATTGCGTTCAAGGGGATAGATCTTGAATACAAAGCCCTCCCTGAAATGGACAAGGGAGAGGTAAATCTCGAAACAGAGTTCCTTGGAAAAAAATTCAAGTCCCCCCTAATGGTTGAGGCAATAACAGGCGGGGCAAAAGAGGCGGGCAAAATAAACAAGGACATTGCAAAAGCCTGCGAAGCACTCGGAATCGGAATGGGCCTCGGAAGCCAGCGTGCGATGATTGAAAAACCGGAACTCTCGGAAACCTACGTAGTTCGCGATGTCGCCCCAACAATTTTCCTCGCGGGAAACATCGGTGTAACCGAACTGGGAAAAATTCCCGCTTCGCAAATAGCGGAAGCGCTTGAAAAGGTTGGGGCTGACGCGCTCGCAGTTCACATAAATGCGGCGCAGGCGGCAATGCAGCCTGAAAAGGAAACAGACTTTTCAGGGCGGGTTGCGGAAATTAAAAAGCTTGTAAAGGAAATCAAAAAGCCTGTTTACGTAAAAGAGGTTGGACACGGAATAAACCTTGAAACAGCAAAGGCACTTGCAAAAACAGGAATCAAGGCGATAGATGTTGCCGGCGCAGGCGGAACAAGCTGGACGGCAATTGACTCATTTCGCGGCAACAAGAATTTGGGCGAAACATTCCGGGACATTGGGATCCCTACCTCTCAAAGCATAGTTGAGTGCAGAAAAGCATTTAACGGCCAAATTATTGCATCAGGAGGCATCAGAAACGGCTTGGATTGCGCAAAAGCCCTTGCATTGGGTGCGGACATATGCGGAATTGCCCTCCCTGTTCTAAAGGCCCAGCAAAGCGGCGGAAGCAAAGCCGTGCAAAAATACCTTGAAAGAATAACCGAAGAGCTCAGGATAGCAATGTTTCTTGCTGGTGCAAAAACCATCGGGCAACTGAAGGGAAAGGTGCGCTAACTACTTTAGCAAATTCCTTGCTTTGAAAACCCCAATCCCCGAGTTTTCGGCAAGTTCAACAACCCTCTTTTTCTCTCCCTTAAGTCCCTTCCAGTCGAGAATGATTGCCTCAGGCTTGGGGTTAGTGGAAGTGAGGCTCTTCCCCAAAAGCTTTTCATTAAAGTTCTCCAAAGCGTAAAGCGGGCAAATATGCCCCAAAGCCCACTCAGTTCTCAGAACAAGCTTTGTAAATTCAGGGCAGTAATGCCCCCCACCGACCGCAATCGCGCTCTTAAAATTACCCTCAAGGCTTGTGCACTCAATAATTGTGTTGGCAACGGCATTAGCGGCAGTGCGGTCCTTCCACTGTTCCTTGCAACTACCCAATTCAATGAAAACAGCCGGTTTTGTTAGAAAAGGCCCATGATGGGAACATTCGAGAGCAACGCTGTAGTCAAGGTTTAATGCATCCCTTTGCTTTTCAAGCCCGAGCAGGTAATTCTTTATCAGGAAAGAGTTTGTGGGCACAAGCTCCTTTTCTTTTCCGCCCAGCTCAGCCTTTCCCCAGTTTCCGGGGGCATGAACCGTAAGAGTCGGTTTCTCGGAAGCGCTTTTGTGCATTGAGGCAAACACAAAAAAGTCAGCAGAAACATCTTCTACATAATTAGCAAAGCATTGGTTATCCTCAATAAAATGCAATTCCATGTTGCTCGGAAGCTTCCCCTCAAGAAATGAAGCAATATTCATTCCTGCAGAGTCCTCTCTTGAAACAACCACTGCAAACGCTTTTTTGGGCACGAAACGATTATTGCACTAATAATGTTTTAAATGGGTCGCCCCTATTTAGATGGTTTTCTATGGGCGTTGTTGTTGCAGGAAATCAGGACATTGCAAGCAGGCATGTTGCCGACATAATTTTCAACCAGCTTAAATCCAAACAAAACTCGGTTTTTCTCCTCCCAACAGGAAGCACCCCCTTAAAGCTGTACAGTGTTCTCATCGACATGGTGCAGGCGGAAAAAATAAGTTTTGCAAAGGCTGCCACATTTAACCTTGACGAATACATCGGAATTGGAAAGGGGCACGGGCAGAGTTACCACCGGTTTATGTGGCACAATTTTTTCGGCAAAGTGAACATAAACAGGAAAAATGTTTCAATTCCGGAATCAAAGCCGAAGGACGCGGAGAAATTCTGCAAAGCATACGAGAAAAAAATCAGGAAAACCGGGCTGGACATCGCGGTTCTGGGAATCGGTGAAAACGGGCACATTGGCTTTAACGAGCCGGGGACAAAATTCAGTTCGGAAACCCACGTGGCAGAACTCTCAAAATCAACAATCAATGCAAACAGCAGGTTGTTCAAATCAAAAAAAGATGTTCCAAGGCAGGCAATTACAGCCGGCCTGAAAACGATTATGCAGGCAAAGAGGATAATAGTGCTCGCATTCGGCAAAAAAAAAGCAAAAGCTGTGAAGCTTGCGATTGAGGGGCGGGTTTCGGAAAAGGTTCCGGCATCAGTCCTTCAAAAGCATAAGGATGTGGTGTTTGTTTTGGATGAGGAAGCGGCGTCCCTTTTGAAAAAAACAAGGCTGCAGGCCCCGTCAATTGCGGGCATAACAATATATTCTGATTTCAACCTGCCAAAGGGAAAGAACATAGCGTTCTTTTCGCCGCACCCAGATGACGCCGCAATCTCGGCGGGCGCAATTATTTCAAAGCTTGCCAAAAAAAACAAGGTTTACGAAATAGTCATGACAACAGGCCACAGGGCAATCGATTCAAACAGAACACTCCCCCAAAAAATAAAAGAAAGGGAGAGAGAAACAAGGGGCGAAGCTAGGGTGCTTGGAACAAGTCCCATATTCTTAAGATGCAGGTTTTACGACAGGGAAAACGAAATACTGGAGGCAGACATAAGGAAAACCCGCGCACTAATGCGTTCAATCAAGTCGGACATTGTTTTTGTTCCGCAAAAAGGCGACAAGCACCCAACACATATTGCCTCAAGAAAAATGGCTTTGGCTTCAGTGCCCCACAAAGTGGAACTCTGGTCCTACGAAACGCCGTGGGCATTGTTCGGGCACAAGAAATTCAACGCGGCATTTGAATTCGGCGAAAAGGAAATGAAAAGGAAGCTGAATGCCGTAAAAAAGCACAAAAGCCAGACTGAAAGAACAAACTTTGACAGGGCCGCAAAAACAATTGCGGAATTCAGGCAGGTAACAATCGCCGAACAGATTTTTTCACAGCTTGGAAAAAAACCGCTTGAAACAAAACCATACCTCGAGCTTTTTAACATAACAAAATGGTGAGTTTCCAACGCGGCCGCAGTCTAACTTGTACTGTGGAGAAATGTTTAAATAAAACCTTTTACAATTCCTTTCAATGAGAACGGAAACAAAGGCATTGATTCTTTTACTTTTGCTGCCGCCCTTAACCGGCGAGCTTCTTTCAGCCTCACTTCCGCCGCTTGAATTTCTAAACCCAATCTCAATATTTTTCACAGTCTTAATTTACGGCTGCGGGACCCTGCTGATTCGCGAGGCAAAGGCAAGGTGGAGAATGCAGTGGTCTGTAATTCTTCTTGCAATGGCCTACGGGATTCTGGAGGAGGGATTGATGGTTAAGTCTTTCTTCAACCCCTGCTGGATAGACATGGGTTCTCTCTCAGGTTACGCAATGTTTCTTGGGACGCAGTGGCCTTGGGTAATCTTTTTAATAATTTTCCACGCAACAGTAAGCACACTAATCCCGCTAACAATTGTTGCAATGCTTTTTCCGCAGCTTGAAAACAAGCCCCTTCTCGGGAAGAAAGGAACGGCGCTTGCGCTTGCGGCAGTTGCATTTGTGACCATTCTCGGAATGGCTGTATTTGGAAGCGCTGGCTCAGACCAACCATTCTTCCCCAATCCGCTTCTTTTAATTGCCAGCTTCATCGCAGTCGCAGTTCTTTCATGGCTTGCAATAAAGTTCAGCGCAAGCAGGATAACTTCAACCGGAAAACTTCTCCCCCCAATTGCCTTTGGATTGTTTGCGTTTGCATTTCAAATGGTTAATTTACTTCTCCCCAACCAGTTTGCGCAAGCAGGAATCAATCCAATTGCAACAATTCTTTCACAGCTCGCAATTGCGGCAGCCGGAATTGCTTTTGCATATTCCCAGCTTCTCAACAAGGGAGCGACAAAAAAGCACCTAACGGCATTTGTCTTTGGAACAATTCTCTTCTATGCAATAATTTTCGACCCAATTGTGGACCTTTCAGGCGTTCCCTTTATGCTTGCAACAGGCCTTACTGCGCTTGCGCTCTCAATTGTTTGGAGAAACCGTGTTCTCAAAAGCTGAATTCACTTGTAGGAATTCTCAAGCTTTGAAAGAACGGACTCAACCTCGTCCATTGTGTTGTTAACAGGCTGCTTAACCCAGTGCTGGAAGCTTGCCCTCAAATCGTTTGGTTCCGCGTGGGGATTGTTGTTGATGCGGTAGCGGTTGCTTTTTCTTGAGATTAACTCAAGGACAATGAGCTTGTTCAAATGGTAGCGCAAAAGCTTTTCCCCGATTTTCTTTCCGTACTTTTCAAAAACATAGGCCTGAATGTCCAAAGTGCTTGGATTCTGCTTCTGCGAAATCAAAAAGTAAAACAGGCCGTCAAGAACGTTAAGCACAGTGTCCCTTGACTCCTTTCCGCTAATCAATCCGAAGGAGAGCGCAAACCACCTGAGCATTGACTTTTTGGTCATTTCAACCGAGGGCGGCAAGTCCATTGCCCTGAAAGTGAAAGTCTTTCTAACCAATTCTGATTCCGGAAAAGCCACAAAAATCACCTCGTTTTATACATAATATGTTGGGAAATAAATTCTTTCCTTCGGGAATAATTTGTTTCTAAGTTGTATTTAATGGTTTCCAAAAAGAAAGGATTAAATTCAGAAAAGAAGTACTAATTAACGATATTATGATAGATTCGCGCGCGCAGTCGGCTTTGGAATACTTGATGACCTATGGCTGGACACTGATAGTTGTTGCCATGGTTGTCGGGAGTCTTGTGTTCATTATTACCCCTCCTGAAGGGGTTTCGTTTACTTCAACCGATTCCGAGCTGCTTTTGGACCAAATGGTTATACCTGGTGGTGGAACTGACAGCGCAACCCTTGTTCTGCAGAACGCAACAGGCGGCTCAATAAACGTGAGTGCTCTGGCCGGAACAGGCTCTTTTGCTGCAAGCACTGGTATGACAATTAACGGCGAAGATGTTCCAACAACTGTTGACTCTGGGGCCGAAATGCTGATTGAAGGAATTGATACCGGTGGTGCGCTGACAGGCGGAATAAATATAACCTACCAAAAGAGAAGCGGGCTGCAAAAAACAGTTCTGCTCGAAGCAAGCGGAAGCCTTGGAGGGGACGCCCCTCCCCCTGCAGTTGAAATCTGCAACAATTCAACAGACGATGACGGGGACAGTGATGTGGACTGTGATGACACTGACTGTTACGCAGACACTGCCTGCATTGTGGCTTCAGGCCTTGTGATTAATACCTCCTATAATGGTATGACAAGCTCCAACAATGACTTTTTGATGGCAACAAACGGTTTCCTTTTTGAAACAGGGTGTGGCGGGACTTGTACAAATTATCGGGCAGTATTTACTGATGGCACACAATCTGGCAACGTATATACGATTTCTAATCAGATCTATAGCCCTTGCTGGCTCGGTGTTGTTGGTTGTGTTGAATTAATTTCATTCGATGTGACAACCGAGTCGCCGTGGGCAGTAGGGCCCTGGACTTACAACATTATTAAGCCGCATTCATAAAAGGTAAACTAAGTGCTTGACCATGCTTTGCAGGCGTTCTTCTGTTTTTCATTTTGTATTTCATCGCAGAGGGCGGGATTTCTTTCCTGAAGCGCGCGCTGCATTAATTCGCTGTCCTGCTGCTGCTCCGGAGTAAGTTCCGGAGTTTCTTGTGTCTTGTCAGTGTATTGTGGTTGTGTGGGCTGTGCAGGCTGAGGCTGGTCAACTGGCTCAATGCATCCGCTTAGAATCGAGAACGCAAAAACCGCTAGCAGGATTAAAACAAGCTTTTTCATCACACTAAACTTGTGCAAACAGGTATTTTAAGGTTTCCAAAAAGAAAGGATTAAATTCGGAATTGCGCTATTATTTAGTGGTTTAAATGGATTTTCGCGCGCAATCAGCTTTGGAGTATTTGATGACCTATGGCTGGACGCTTATTGTAATAGCTGTTGTTGTTGGGACTCTTGTGTTAATTACCGGGCAGACAACAAACCAGTTTGCATGCTCGTCCGACAGCACTGAAATAATTCTCAAGGACTATGTGGTTGGGGGCTATTCGGACAACGGCGGGTCATTTGACTCGTGGACTGGTGAAATTGTTTTGCAGAATGCTACGGGGGGCTCGATTACAATTACAGACACAACGGCGGAATCCAATTTCTTTGTTTACGAGCTTGAAGGAGAAGCCTGTGGTAATTTTCCCGCAGACCATGTTGTAGAATCAGCGGGGGAAATAAATATTGTTAGTACAAGTCTTTTCTTGATTTATTATCCTGGGCTTGAGTTATACCCTTGCGGACAAACACTTAAGCCTG
The DNA here is from genome assembly GCA_017610175.1 of Candidatus Iainarchaeum sp. Taxonomy (GTDB): domain Archaea; phylum Iainarchaeota; class Iainarchaeia; order Iainarchaeales; genus JAFCCO01. Next base: position 20,348 of record JAFCCO010000021.1, read on the forward strand.
AGCAAACAAGCGGATCCATTTCCTTTGACTACACAACAGCCAGCGGTTTAAGCAAAACAGCCACAATCACCTGCAATGGCACGCCGCCAAGGGCCTAATTCTATTTTTACCCTATCTTTAAAAAAACAAGCACAGCAGAATATATTGGGGTGGAGTAAATGATTAAGGTAAATACAGCATTTAACCCGTACAGAATGATGCTTTCGAGAAAGCTTCCTGTCAATTTCACGCTTGAGCTGCACAATACTTATGATGAGGCTGCAAAGCTAACCGTTAACGTAAAGCTAAGCAACCAGCTTTCCTTGGAAAAAGGCGGTTTCAAGAATGAAGTAACTGAAAGGATTGAGGAACTTGCCCCTGGTGCAAAGCAAAAGTTCTACTACGACATTTACCAAAAGGCTGGCACAAGGGTTGCAGAGCAGCCGATTGCAATCACGGTTTTGGAGCACTACAGGGATTTTTCCTACGTAAGCAAGGAATCCAAAAAATACCTTGGACTAAAGGTAGAAGAATAAGCACTTCTACATAATAGTGTTGTTGCTAAATCTTTGAAATTCTTGGCTTCTGGCCCTTTTTTACCAAAGTCAGGCCCTTGAACCTTTTGTCATCCTGCTTTGGGAAATCCTCCCTGAAATGGGATGCCCTGCTTTCCTCCCTGAACAGTGCACTGTCCAGGATTATATTGGCTACCTCAATAATGTTTCTTATCTCCAGAAAGTCGCTGCACAGCCTGTATTTCCAGTAAAAGTCATTGACCTCTTTGCCAAGCTGTTTCAAAATATTCTTTGCGGTAACCATATTTGCCTTATTTCTTGAGATTCCGCACTGTGAGGTCATGGTCATCCTAATAGTGTCCCAGTAATAGTCCAGAACGGTTTTGTCCTTGATTGCAGATGCATTGTCCTCGTCCCATTCCGGGATCTTGACATTTTTTGCTTTGCCGTGCTCAACAAAATGCTTTGCCGCAGCCCTCCCAAACAGAATGCATTCGGGTGCAGAATTGCTGGCCAGTCTTGTTGCACCATGCAGTCCTGTGTAAGCGGTTTCTCCTACAACATAGCAGTTCTTGAGAGTGGTTGCGCCGCTGGAGTCTGTAACAACCCCGCCGTTTGCATAGTGCACTGCGTAAACAATTGGAACAGGTTCCTTTGCCAAGTCAATTCCTTTTGCAAAGCAAAATTCGTATGAATTCCTGAAATCATTCTTTAACACTTTTTTTGGAATTTTAGTGCAGTCAAGCCAAAGGTGCTTTACGCCCAGCTCCCTCATCTCAACATCCTCTGCTCTGGCCACAACATCCCTGGTTGCCTTTGACCCACGCGGATCATATTTCAGGATGCAGTCCTCCCTTGAATCCTTTCCTGCCTTAATTATTGCCCCTGCACCGCGAAGCGCTTCGGTGAGAAGAAACCTTCTCTCTGTCTCCTGAACCATTGAGGGGTCGTAAAAAACACTTGGGTGGAACTGGATGAATTCCATGTTTGCCAGAGGCAGGCCTGCCCGGTAGCACATGGCAAAACCGTCTCCTGTTGCAAAATCTTTGTTGGATGTGTGGGAGAAAACCTTTCCAAGTCCTCCGGTTGCAACAAAAACCCCCTTGCAGGAAACGGCTTTCACATAATCATTTTCAACGTCAAGGGCATAAAACCCGGAACAGCGCGATTCATTGGTTACCAAATCGATTGCTGTGTGTTTTTCGTGCACTGTGATATTGCGGTGCTTTCTGACAAGATTTCCCAGAACCCGCATAATTTCCGCTCCTGTGCGGTCCTTTGAATGAAATATCCGGTTCTCCGAGTGCCCGCCCTCCTTGTGCAGGTCAAATTCATAGCCTTTTTCCGACTTGTCAAATTTGACCCCCTTGCCAACCAGCCATTGGATAACATCTGGGAAGAAGTGTTCGGCGCAGAATTGCACAACTTGCTTGTTGTTGAGCCCTTTTCCCGCATCCAGGGTGTCTTTCACATGTTTCTCAATTGAGTCAGACCCCAAGGGGGCGTCATTAACGATTGGGACGGCAGTTAATCCGCCTGCAGTTAAACAACTGTTGCAGTCTTCGGCAAATTCTCCCTTAACAAAGAAGTCAACTTTCTTGCCGGCGGCGGCCAGTTCAAGCGCTGCACTGCATCCGGCAAAACCGCCGCCTATAACTCCACAATCTGTCTCAATCAACCTCAATTTTTTCCCCATAGGATCACATCCAGTCCCCCGAAACCAATAACTTATACATAACAGTATTCTCTTTTTCAAAGCCCAACAACACAAGTAAAAAAAGAAAAAGCCCTTTACTTTGCAAGTTTTTCAATTGCCCGCTTGCTTCCGGGTGTGTTTCTCACTGACTTAACCATTGGGGTTACAATGCGCTGGTTTTCGGCGCCCAATGCACTTATAACACTTATTACGCGACCGACCTGTGCCTTTCTTGCCTGAAGCTGTTTAATTTGGGATTTGAAGTGGGCGCGCTGTCCTGCGTTCTGCTTTCCCTTCAGCCCAAGCAATTTGTTTTGGTGGGATGCAATCTGCCTGTCTACTCCCTGTATCCTGTTCTGCAAAGCGGTTATTTGGTAGCGGTCAATCTGGTTTGCCTCAATTGTTAGCAAAACCCTTGCAGGCGAAACCCCTGTTTTTTGGCTAATTCTTTCAATAAGCTTAATTCTTGCTGCTCCCTGTGCGGTTGCAGGGTTCCACTTGTAAATTCCACAAAATTTTGCCCAATTGCCTGGATTTCTTGCAATCCTTGATTCAGCAATTCGTCCTCTATACTCCTGCACTATTGCCCTTTCAGCAGCGGCCCTTCTCTTTACTGCATTTTCGACAAAATATCCTCCGGCTCCTACAGCAACAACTGTCGCCCCGATAGCAATCTTCTTCTTCCAGCCACTTTTTTTCCTTGGTTTCTTTGCAGGCATAAAAGAATTACGCTCTGCTGGTATAAATAGATTGCCCTTGCCGCGATAGATTAATTAAGGAAAAATTCATTATACTACTGGCAAAAAATTGCTTTCTCTTTTTTTTAAGGGAAACAAGGTTATGTATCAAGATGCTACATAACATAGTTGTTTTTTGGCCATTTTCAGGAGCTTAAAGGCAGTTTAGGGTGAATTCATGCAAAAATTAAGCATTAAAATCGGCGACCTGGAGTTCTTTGCAGAGCTCTCAAATGACAATAAAGGCACTGTAGAGACTGTTTTAGCCAATTTACCGATCCGCGGGAAGGCCCGGCGATGGGGTGAGGAAATCTACTTTTTTGTGCCGTTTGGGGTAGCACTCGAGCACGGGAAAGAGGAGTGCGGGCCCGGTGAAATCGGCTTCTGGCCGGAGGGCCCTGCAATCGCAATTTTTTTCGGAAAAACCCCTGTCAGCACTTCTGACAAACCAAGGGCTTATTCTCCCTGCAACTTCTTTGCAAAGCTGGTTGAACCATTGGACAAGGCTGCATTAAACTCTGTCGCAGATGGCGCTGAAATACTCATTGACCTTGCAAAATAGCCCCTTACTTCTACATAACACATTCGCCGCCGGCCCCACTATTTCATGCCACCCTCAGTTCCACTAATATTTTTTTGTGCCATTTTTTGACCCTTTTTGAATATTTTGTGAAGGAATTTTGAAGTATAACAGCACCTATACTGCATCTCGTGCCTAAAACGCGTTCTGAGGGTGTTATGGGGTGATTCTCGGCGTTTTACGCCATTTGCGGCTTTTCTCAGGCGGTGTAATTGCTGCATTTTGTGGTATTCTATAGTTTTAGTGGCGTTTGCGACGGTATGTTACTTTGAGTTTTGCGAGGGCTGGTATCTCTCAAAAATTAGAATTGCTGCGTATTTGTTATGTATAATTAATCATTTTACTTTTTGTAGTGTTTTGAACCAGTCTTTAGCGTGTGTTTTTATTTTATTGATGTCATCCCTACTTAAGGGGTTGTTGTGTGCCAAAATATTGCGAAGGGGATATAAATCTCCAAAGAGGGTATTGAATTTATGTTGGGGCCACTTCAACTCCTTAAAAGCAGGCCAGTTGTTAATAATCAT
>JAFCCO010000007.1 GCA_017610175.1 Candidatus Iainarchaeum sp.
ATTCGTGACAACCCCATTCGAGTGCAGCCCATACGAAACATTAGAAGAAGCCAAACAACTCATCAAAAAGTTTGTGGAAAAATACTTGTAGCAGCAAAGCCCCGCCCTCCGGCTCCTTTTTAAATCCCTTTTTAAACCTTTTTAAATGGTTTATATATTTAACGCATTTATAAACGATGTGAGGAGTGATGCCTTTTGAAGTATACAGTTGTGAATTTGGTTGCGAGCGCGAACTTGAATGCGACTCTTGACTTGTATAATTTAGCTATTACTATTCCTAATGTAGAGTATGAGCCGGAGCAGTTTCCTGGTGCGATTTTGAAACTGAAGGAACCGAAGGTTTCAATGCTTTTGTTCAAGAATGGAAAGGTAATCTGTTCAGGGGCAAGCAATGAGAAGGAAATTGCGCTTGCGATTAGAAAGGCAAGCAAGTTAATCCACGAGATTCAAAAAAGTGTGAAGGTACAGAAGAACGTTAGCTACACTGTTGTGAACATTGTTGCCACAGCAAACTTGAACACTTCACTTGACCTGTTCCAGATCGCAATGAAGCTTGACAATGTTGAGTACGAACCGGAGCAGTTCCCTGGAGCAATTCTCAGGCTCTCGGACCCAAAGCTCACGCTTTTGCTTTTCAAGAACGGAAAAATGATTTGCGCAGGAGCCAAGAAAGAAAACCTGCTTAGGAAAGGTCTGAAAGTAACGCAGGAGCTTATTCTTGGAAAGAAGAAAAAGCCTGCGGCAAAGAAGGCAAAAGCCAAAACAGCCAAGAAAAAGAAGTAATCGCATATGGCCGAAGCTACTCTGCACGGGGCGCAGGTATTTATTTTCCTTGGAAGAACCGGAAGCGGAAAGTCCAAGATAGCTGACGCAGTAAAGAAAAAACTTGGGCTCCCTTCAGTTTCCCTTGGAAAGATTGTGCGGGCAGAAATTAAAAAAGGCAGCGAGCTTGGGAAAAAGGTTGAGCCGTTTGTAAAGGCAGGACAGGCTTTTCCAACAAATGTTGCAATAAAACTGATTGAAGACACTTTAATTGGAAACGCCCGCAAATTCAGAAAGGGATTTGTGCTTGACAATTTCCCAATGACCTCAAGGCACATTCCGCGGTTTGAAATTCTGCTCAGAAAGCACGGAATGAATGTAAACACCGTTTACCACGTCCACGCCCCAAAAAGCGTTTCAGATGCAAGAAGGGCAAAAGAACCAAGGGGAAAAGCAGGAGCAAAGACCGCTGAAAGGGAAAAAACATTTAAAGCGGAAACAATGCGTGTTTTAATGCATTACCGAAAGAAGGTAAGGACCTTACCATCCACCCAGTCTGTCGCAAAGAACGTTGCAACAGTAAGAAAAGCGTTTAAGGCTGTTGAAAGAAAGAAAACAAGGGTTAGAAGGGGCAAAAAGTAACCTTTTTAAACACTCGCACTTAGAAATATGTCTGATTACCGGCCATACCGCAGGGGAAACACCTGGACTCATCTCGAACCCAGAAGTTAAGACCTGGAGGGTTTGGTTTGGCAGTGGCTTTTTAGTTGCAGCCTATCTGGCGCTGGTAATCACTTTCCACTTTTAATATTTTTTTCTAGGGAGCCAAGGCAACCGTTCAGAAGAAAAAGGTGAATTTTTTTAAAAAGAAAGGTAATTGCATGGCCCTGATGGATTTTTTAATTTACTCAAACATAAAAACCGTTCTCGGTTTGACTGTTTCATTCTGCACATTTGTGGGGCTGTATTTGCACCTTGCGGCTGCAGGCCTCTCCCACGACGAGTTTTTTGCGGTTGGAAAGAATGCAATGAAGTTTTGGGGCACAATTTTGCTTGTCCCGCTAATTTTACTGATACTGTTCTTTGCAAAGTTAGGGTAAGTTTAGTACAATCTGCAGTGTTCATCTTTTAAAAAACTAATGCAACTTATTTCTTCATTACTTAAAGAGGGGTTTTTTTGGACGTTAAGGGAGTTTTGCAGGGAATTGACAAAAAGCAGATTTTTCTGGTTTTAATACTGTTTTTGTTTGCTTTCGGAATACGCGGACACTTGGCCAAGTACGACCTTATTTTTGGATTTGACTCATACTACCACGCAAGAATGAACGCGTTTGTAATTGAGAACGGTTACGTTCCCGAAATTGACCAAATGGGATGGTACGACCGGCCCGGAGGCGGAGCCCCTGTTTCAAACACAGGAGACTTTTTCTGGCAGTTTAACTCGGTTGTGTACAAAGTGTTCACACTTGGAGGCGAATACGACAAGGGTACGTGGATTGAATTTGTGAAAATACTGCCCGCGCTTTACGGTGCGCTGATTGCGATTGCAATGTTCTTTTTTGGAAAGGAACTCTACGGAAAGAAGGCAGGATATGCAATGGCTTTCTTTGCCGCCGTTATTCCGGCTTTTGTCTATAGGACCATGGCCGGATTCTTTGAGGAGGACGCGCTTGGATTCCTCTGGATGGTAATCGGGCTGGTTTTCTTTGCAAGGGCAATCAAAGAAGCCGAACTTACAAAGAACAAAATCGGCTACGCAATTTTAAGCGGAATTTTCTTTGGAATCATGGCTTTTACGTGGGAGATGTTCCTGCTAATCCCGCTTGTGCTCACAACTTACTTGGTATTTGGATTACTGAACAACTATGCTGAAAAGGGACTAAAGGCGGTTGTTCCGTTTGTTGGAATCTTCGCAATCACAATGGCAACGTTCACAGCAATGACCTACCTCTTTGACCCAAGGATGTTGTGGATTAAGAGTTCATTAAACTACCTTACCGGAAGCATCCCTTCATCACTCGGACTCCTTGTGTTGGGCGGGGGACTGGTATTCCTTGCAGGAATTGCATACCTCGTTTATCTTGGGGAAAACAGCAAGAATCCTGAATCAACCAGAAAAACAGTAAAGCTTGTTTCAATGTTCCTTTTGTACGGAACACTTATCCTTCTGATAACAATACTGCTCACCGCACCAAACCTCTGGAAATCGTCCGGAGTGCATGGAACAAGTGTTGGGGAAGAAAACTTTGGAAAGTTCTATTTTGGGGAAAAGTACAACGCACTGATTGTGCTTCCATTCCTTGCACTAATACTTATTCCTTACAGGATTTACAGAAACAAAAACGACCACATGAGCGCGCTGGTGTTCTTCTGGGTGTTTGCAACCTTCTTCATGGCGTGGTACAAGCTGAAATTCACTTACACCTTTGGATTGCCCATAGCAGCAGCCGCAGGCTTGGTAACTGTTGAACTGTTCCATTTCATGAAAAACAGAAGCAGCTTCGAAAAGAAAATTGTTCTTCTTGCACTGGGAACAATGTTTTTGATTGGGGCATCGGCAGGTACGCTGTTTGTGGAGGACAAGGTTCCAAATATTGAACAGCCTGTTCCGGACTGGAAAGGGGCACTTGAATGGCTCAGAACAGAAACGCCAGAGGGCACAAAGATGTTCAACTGGTGGGACTACGGGCACTGGATAAGCTTCCTAGGGGAAAGGGCAGTACTTACAGACAACAGAAACATTTATCTTGAAGAGCTTCAGGACGTGGCCAAATTTATGATTACATCCGATTTGGACGAGGGTATTGAAATTATCGGCAGGTATGACGCAGACTACATTATTTTCGGATTTGACACCTTCCAGAAAGAAGTTAGCTTTGCAAGATATGCATTTGGAACAGTTAACGTGGATGACCCGAGAATAGTCCCTTACAGGCTTGGGCCAAGCTTTGCATCGGTATGCAATCAGACAATGGAGAACGGGGAAAGGAAGTTTGTTTGCGGGGGAAATGTTTTGAATGAGGCGCAGGCAAGCATTCTTAGAAGAAACTGGTCAACCCAGGCAAACCAGCTTTTTGAGGACAGAATCCCAATATACATTTACCTGGACCAGGACAATTACGCGATGTACATCCTCAACCCGGGGACAAACGCAAGCATGGCGGCAAAACTCTGGTTCCACGAAACCGAAACCATAAAATACTTTGAGGAAGTTTACGGTGAAAGAGGTATAAAGATTTTCAGAATAAAAAGAGAAGTAATCAACTCCGCAACCTAGGCGGAAATCAACTCGGAGCAATCAAAAAATGGTCTCATTCCTACTGAGTCTGGCACTTTCATTCACATTCTCAATTGCAATAACACACCTTGTTTTGCCGTTCATAATCAAAAGGATGCACGCGAGAAAAATCGTGGGCATGGACATGAACAAACGTGAGAAGCCACTAGTTGCGGAAATGGGGGGCATAGGAGTATGGATTGGTTTCTCGGCAGGAATTCTTGCGGCAATATTTGTATTCTCTTACTTAAACGGAATAAACCTAAACCTGACACACCTGCTTGCAGGCTTTAGCACAGTAATCCTTGTCGGCTTTCTTGGGGTAATAGACGACCTGATTGGATGGAGAAAAGGGATAAGGCAGTGGCAGCACGCGCTGATTCCAATCTTTGCAGCACTCCCCCTGATGGCTGTTAAAGTAACAAACCCGCCAATCACAATCCCATTTTTCGGGGTTGCCCCAGCAGAATACATCATCCCGCTTGTGGGAATCGTGTCCTTTGGGCTGCTTTACTCGCTGATACTTGTTCCCGTTGGAGTTACTGGGGCAAGCAATGCGGCAAACATGCTTGCAGGGCTAAACGGGCTTGAAGCCGGGCTTGGGGCAATAATGGCAGCAACACTTCTTGCAATTTCGGCGTTGGAGGGGAAAATTGAATCCGCAGTTATTGCAGCGGCAATGCTTGGGTCTCTTCTTGCATTCATGCGGTTTAATTGGAAACCGGCAAAGATTTTTGGCGGGGACTCGCTTACGCTTATGATTGGAGCAAGCATCGCAACAATTGTAATTCTCGGAAACATGGAGAAGATAGGAGTAATCCTAATGGCTCTCTATTTTGTGGAGCTTTTACTCAAATCAAGAAGCTGGTTCCAGGCGCAAAGCTTTGGGATTCCAACAAAGGGCGGTTTCCTTAGGGCGCCTTCAAAAAGCCACAGCCTCACACACATTGTAATGAAACTTGGAAAATTCAGGGAAGAACAGGTTGTTCTCACACTGTTTGCCGCGCAGGCAGTTGTAAGCATAACAGTTTTCGCTATTTATTATTTTAAGTTATTCAGGTTTTTGTTATGAAGATTTGTCTGGCAGCGTCCGCAGGCGGGCATCTAACAGAACTGCTTCAGCTTGAAAAGGTTTGGAGCGGAACGGAACACTACTTTCTGTCAAATAAAAGGTCAAACGCATTGGAACTTGCAAAAAAAGAGAAAGTTCACTTTGCGGTCTGTCCGCGCAGAAATCCACTAAAATTTATTGCAAACTTTTTCCAATCACTCTGGCTTTTTGCAAAGGAAAGGCCGGACTATGTAATCAGCACCGGGGCGGATACGGCAATTGCAACATGCCTAATTGCAAAGCTTTTTGGAAAAAAAGTTGTGTTCATCGAGTCGTTCTGCAGAATCAAGGGCCCAAGCCAGAGCGGAAAAATAATGTACAAAATTGCCGACCTTTTCCTCGTGCAGTGGAAAGAAAACTTTGAATTTTTCCCTAAAGCAGAATACGCTGGGAGCGTGTTTTAAATGAAAATCTTTGTAAGTGTTGGAACACATCCGCAGCCGTTTGACCGGCTCCTAAAAGAGCTTGACTCACTGATTGCAGCAGGAAAAGTGAAAGCAGAAGTTTTTGCTCAAACAGGCAATTCAAGGTATAAACCAAAAAATTTTGCAACAGAGAAATTTGTTTCAGGAACGGATTACGAGAACAGTTTCAAGAACGCAGACATTGTGGTAAGCCACGGCGGGGCAGGAACAATAATCAATGCATTAAGGCAGGGAAAAAAGCTTGTTGTTGTCCCAAGGCTTGAAAAGTTCGGGGAGCACACAAACGACCATCAGCTGGACCTTGCAAAAGCGCTTGAAAATGAAGGGAAGTGCCTTTCCGTATACGAAATTTCCAAACTGGGTGAAACCCTTGCAAAGGCTGTGCGCTTTAAACCAAAAGTTGCTTCAAACAGGAATCTGCTTGTCGCAAGAATAAGCAAATTTATTTCGCCCTGATTTTGCACACAATAAAGGCGGCGCGCTCGTTCTCAAACAAATCAAACACCTTCCCCACAAGCCAGAAGATGGGGTTTGAAATAAAGCGGGGAATGAAATTGAAGAGCTTAAGGGGCAGTATTCTGTTTGAGCCAAAGGGGAAAGCCTCCACAAAGAACATTTCAAACTTTTCTCCCTTAAGAAGTTCGGCAAGTGTTTTTGGGGAAAAATGGTGGTGCACTTTCTTGTCAACAACCGCAGCCATTACACCGTTATTCAGGTTCGCCTCAACTAAAATCACTTCCTTTCCCGCAACGCGCTTCATTTCGGCAATTGCCTTTTTCTTATCATCAATATGGTGGACTGCGTCCTTTTCAAAAACAATGTCAAAGCTGTTCGCCTTGAACGGAAGCTTCTCACCCGTGCCCTTGTAAATTTTGATTCCCTCCATCTCGGTTGTAAAAATGTCAAGCCCTGCAACATTTCCCTTTCCCATTGATTCCGCAAAAATTGCAAGATAATCACCTATCCCGCAACCCATATCAAGAATGCTTTTGTCCGAAACATTGAGCTTTTTTACAATGCGGCGCTGCTGGTACTCAACCCACCTATCCAAGCGAAGACCTCCGGGAAATCAGCTCTGCATAAATGTGTTCAAAACGGTCAGCAACGCTTTCAATTGAATAATTGTTTTCAGCAACCTCTCGCGCTTTTGCCGCAAGTTTTTTTGCAAGAGCGGGGTTCTCAATTAAGGTTACAAGGCCTTTTGCAATACTCTTCTCGTCCCTTGGCTTGACAAGGACAGCAGATTGCTTAACTGTGTTGGAAACTTCCCCCGTGTCTGTTGCAACAATTGCCTTTCCCGCCGCCATTGATTCAATAAGCGCGATTGAAGTTGTTGCCTTGAATGCAAAGCTGTGCGCAACAATTGAGGCTGATGCATAAATCTCAGGGGCACGGCTGTTGTCGACCGCGCCTGCAAAGAAAACATTGTTACGCAAAGCAAGCTGGTCAACAAGCGCCTCAAGTTCAGCCCTTGATTTGCCGTCTCCAAAAATCACGTATTTGAAATCAGGGTATTTTACAGCAACGTGCTTCATTGCACGAATGATGTAGGAAATTCCCTTTGCGTTTGTTGAGTGAAGCGGCTTGATTGAAACAATCAGGTTTTCGCCAAATGCTTTTTTGGTTTCGCCGGCGTTTGGAAGTTTCTTGAAACGGCTTAAGTCAAGCCCTCCCGGAACTGTTTCAATCTTTTCGGCTGGAATCCCCCACGGAATCAAAAAACTCTCGTTTACAAAAGTACTCCACGAAACAAGCTTGTCAAATGCAATTCTTGGGAGAAAAAACTTGTTGAGTGCAAAAACCAGCTTCAGGTTAAGGGAGACTGCGGCATCACTCAGATATTCGACTGCGAGAACAAGCGGAATGCTCAGCTTTCTGCTAATTTTTTGCCCAATCAAGCCGGGAAATGCATCGTTTTGGGCGTGAATTATCTGCGGCTTGAACTCCTCCGCAAGTTTAAGGGCTGTGCCTGCCTGCGCAACATACTCAAACTTGTGGAAAGCGTGGTGCCCGAAGCATTTTGCGCGATGCACCCTGATTCCAAGCTCTTTCTCCTGCTTGGAATAGTTTGGCCCTGCAGTTGTGAAAACGAGAATTTCGTGGCCCCGCTTGCTAAGCTCTTTCAAATAGGATGAAACAAATTGCTCGCCACCACCTGACCCACCCAGTGAATAGGTGTGGGTGATGAAGAGTATTCGCATGCACGCATAGCAGTAAAAAACCTATTAAAAGGCTTTGCAGGAATTTAAAGTGAGGATTGTACCATAAGGGTTTTTTATAGTTACTCCATTTACTTCCATTAAAGAGGGATTATTATGAGCGGAAAAAACATTCTTGTAACAGGAGGGGCAGGCTTTATCGGAAGCCACCTTGCCCAGGAACTTGAGAAAAGAGGCAATAATGTAAGGATATTAGACAATTTTGTTGGCGGAAAGCAGAACCTTAACTACTTTGATGACAAGATTGAGGTAATGGAGGGTGACTGCTGCAACAGAGATGACTGCAAAAAGGCAGTTAAGGGAATTGACCAAGTGTTCCATCTTGCGGCGCACGCAGCAGAGGGGCAGAGTGTTTTCATCCCCGAATTTAATGCCCAAACAAACATAATGGGCAGCATTGTAATGCTTACCGAAGCAATCAACGCAGGCATTGAGGAGTTTGCATTCACGAGCAGCATTGCAGCCTACGGAAAGCCGGAAAGCGTCCCGATTAAGGAAATTGCAAAGCTGAACCCTGAAGACCCGTACGCTGTTACAAAGAAAACTTTTGAGGATTACCTGCGCGTTTACTACGAGATAGGGCAAATCAAACCCTACATCGTGAGATTCTTCAACGTTTACGGGCCAAGGCAAAGAATGGACGACCCATATAGGGGAGTTGTCCCAATTTTTATCAACAAATGCCTTAAGGGAGAAAGACCCCTAATTTTCGACGATGGCTTGCAGAAGAGGGCATTTACCTACATCACAGATGTAGTTGAGCCAATCTGCGACCTTGTGGGCAAGGAAAAGCTTGTAAACAACCCAATCAACATTGGAACAGAGGAAGTTTACACCGTAAAAGAGCTTGCCGAAATGACAATTGAAAAAATGAAAGCAGACGTTGAGATTGAATTTATCAACAAAAGAACCTCTGACGTAAAAGTAACTTATTGCGACACCTCAAAGGCAAAGGAATTGCTCGGATACAAGGCAAAGGTTTCGCTCAGCGAGGGCATGGACAAAACAATCGAGTGGGCAAAGGAAGTTGGGGCACAGGACTTCAAATACTTTGACTACACCGAAATTCCAAAGCTGACCCACAAAAGCTATACAAGCAAAAAAATCTGATTTGCATGGCTTTTTCTTTTCCAAACGCAAGCATTGTTATTGCGACATTCAACAATGCAAAAGTCCTAAGGCGTACACTCAACGGAATGCTGAAGCTTGACTATCCTGCACGCTACGAAATCATCGTAATTGATGACGGAAGCAGGGACGGCACAGTTGAAATGATGCAAACAGAGTTTGCAAAGGAAAAGAAAATTACATTCAAAGCCCTGGGAAAAAACTCAGGAGTTTGCCGCGCACGCAACACAGGAATTGCACTTGCAAAATACCCAATTGTTGTCAACATGGACCACGACTGCATTCCTGAAAAGAACTGGCTCAGAAACTTAATGAAGGGGTTTGAGAACGAGGAAGTCGGGGTTGTAAGCAGTTTTGGGGGGTATGGAGGGACATCCACTGCATTCAGGAAAGAGGTGCTTGACAAGATCGGAGGATATGACGAGAAATACTTCTACTACAGGGAAGACACTGATTTGACCTTTGGAATAATGGATTTGGGCTACAAGTACAAAAAGGTTAAGGCAGATTACCTGCACGACCACAAGGAAGTTGCCCCAAAGGGAATCCTGCAGAGCATTAAGTATGTGATTAAGAGGTTACTATATCATGAAAACGACGTGCTGCTGTTCAAAAAGCACCCAAAGCTTGCGGGAGAATTCCTGCAGGTGAAATTCGGCTTCATGATAAACCCTGTTTCAGACTTCAAGGTTGTCGCAAACCTCTGGGATGGAAGCAGCAAAGAGCTAAAACTCGGCTCGCCACGCGGAATTACATTTATTGAGAACAAAACCCCCCTTCATACAGCCTTAATAATTTTTGCTGGCTTAGTTTATGTTGTTGCAGTAAAACTATTCAGGCTGTGGGGCAGCATAAAGTTTAGAAAGTTGTTGATATGAGCTGGAAAGGGAAAAAAGTGCTCGTAACCGGAGCAAACGGTTTTATCGGGGCGTGGCTGTGCAGCAAACTGCTTGAGAAAGAAGCAAAAGTAATTGCGACAGTGCACGAAAACGATGGACTGCTTGGCGTGCACGGAATCCAGGACAAGATTAAGACAGTTCTATTTGATGTGGCAGACGCTGAGAGCGTGAACAAAGCCTTTGAGGAAGGGCCTGAAATCTGCTTTCACCTTGCGGCAAAAAGCTCAACAAGGGACGCATCAAAGGACTTAACCGACACATTCAAAACAAATGTAATGGGCACGCTTAACATTGCAAACGCAGCAAAAGAAAAAGAATGTGCGCTTGTGTTTGTTTCAAGCGTGAAAACCTACGGCGGGCAGACGGAAAGCTGCTTCAACGAGGATGAGCAGTTGAAGGGAACAAGCGCTTACGCCACCAGCAAGATTGCGGCAGAGGCAATCTGCAAAATGTTTTCAAATTACCCCGAAACAAACATTGCAATCGCAAGGCTTAGCAACATCTTTGGCGGAAAGGACAACAACTATTCAAGACTTGTTCCGGGGGCAATAAAAAAAGTGAAGGAAGGAAACGCACCGCAGGTTCTTGGAACCGGGGAAAGCATGCTTGACCTGCTTTATACAGAGGATGCGGTTAATGGGCTTCTTCTTCTTGGGGAAAAAATGCTCGCCGAGGAAATGAAGGCGGAAACATTCAATTTTGGGTCAGGAAAATGGCACTCTGTGCGGGAAATTGTTGGAAAAATCTCAGAGTTAATGGGTTCAGAGATAAAGCCTGAATTTTCAGGAACAGAAAACCCATGCAAGGAATGCATGTGCATTGAAAAGGCCAAAAAAGAGCTCAACTGGGAGCCAAAATACACATTTGAAAGCGGCCTGGAAAAAACAATTGAATACTTTGAAAAAGTGCTTTAAACGGCTTCGACGAATGCACCAAACCCCATATATAAAGGTTATTTGAATAATTCTATTAGCGATATCTAGCTGTTTATGGTGTGTTTTAATGAAGATTTTAGTGACTGGGGGCGCAGGGTTTATCGGAAGCAATTACATAAGAATGCATCTTGAAAAAAAACCCGAAGACCACCTAATCAACCTTGACAAACTGACTTACGCCGGCAAAAAAGAAAACCTTGCAGATTTAGAAAACAAAGGAAATTACGAATTTGTGCAGGGAGACATCTGCAATCCAAAAGATGTTGAGAAGGCAATGCAGGGATGCGAAGCCGTGATAAATTTTGCCGCAGAAAGCCACGTTGACCGCAGCATTGAGGACAGCCGGCAATTTGCCGAAACCAACTTTTTTGGCGTAAGGGTTTTGTGCGAGCAGGCAAAGAAGCAGGAAGTTAAAAAGTTCATTCAAATCTCAACCGATGAAGTTTACGGGCAGATTGCAGAGGGAAGCTTTAAGGAAACAGATGTTCTCAGGCCAAGAAACCCTTACAGTTCTGCAAAGGCTGCGGGAGAATTGCTTGCAATGTCATACTTTGAAACATTCGGACTGAACGTAACGGTTACAAGAAGCAGCAACAATTACGGCCCCTACCAGTTTCCGGAAAAAGTGATTCCGCTGTTTGTAACAAATCTAGCCCGCGGAAAAAAGGTTCCGCTCTACGGAGAGGGACTGAACATAAGGGACTGGCTTTTTGTGGAGGACAACTGCGAGGGAATCAAGGGAGTTCTTGACGGGGGAAATGCCGGTGAAATTTACAACATAGGCGGAAACAATGAGATTGCAAACATTGAATTGACAAAAATTATTCTCAAAGAGATGGGTAAGGGAGAGGAAATGATTGAAAGGGTCCAGGACAGGCTCGGGCACGACCTTAGATACAGCCTTGACATAAGCAAAGCTGAAAATGAGCTTGGCTGGAAACCAAAGAAAAGTTTCAGCAAAGGGCTGCACGAAACAATTGAATGGTACAAAGAGAACGAAAACTGGTGGAAACCGCTGGTGGAATGAGGAGATGATGTAAATGGCACTTAAGGGAGTAATTCTTGCAGGCGGAACGGGAAGCAGGCTTCTGCCGCTGACAAAGGCAACAAACAAGCACCTGCTGCCTGTTTACAACAAGCCAATGATCTATTACCCAATTGAGATGCTGAAGTCCGCAGGATGCAAGGAAATCCTGGTTATTACTGGAATCTACCACGCAGGAGACATATTCTCACATCTTGGCTCAGGAAAGGACTTCGGGGTCAAGTTCACCTACAGGGTCCAGGATGAGGCGGGCGGAATTCCAAGCGCAATAGGTCTTGCAGAGGAATTTGTCGGACAGGACAAATTCATCTCAATCAACGGAGACAACATTGTTTTTGAATCGCTCAAACCGTTTGCGGAAGAGTTTGAGAAAAGCGGTGCAGAAATGCAGATTCTCCTCTACAAGGGAACAGAGGAAGAAGCAAAAAAATCAGGGGTTGCCGTTGTAGAGGGAAACAGGGTAACAGAAGTTGTTGAAAAGCCTCCACAGCCGCCAAGCAACAACATAATTATTGGAGTTTACTTCCTTTCACCAAGCGCGTTTGAAGTAATAAGAAAACTAAAGCCGTCAAAGAGAGGGGAAACAGAGGTAACAGATGTACAAAGGCACTACCTTGAACAGGACTCGCTTGTTGCGCAAAGCCTTAAAGGAAAGTGGCTTGATGCAGGAGATTTTGAGGACCTGTTGCACGCAAACATCGAAACAAAAAAGCTAGTGGAAAGTGAAAAGTGAGCGACATGCGAATTCTTCTTCTAAATCCTCCGTTTTTCCCAAAGTACAGCAGGAGCAGCAGAAGCCCGGCTGTAACAAAGGGAGGAACACTTTACTACCCATTATGGCTGGCTTACACAACAGGGGTTCTTGAAAAAGCAGGCCACGAATGCAGTCTGGTTGATGCACCTGCAACACTCAAAACCCAGAAGGACGTTGAGAAAATTGTAAAAGATTTCAAGCCGGAAATGGTTGTGTGTGATACAAGCACCCCCTCAATCAAGAACGATGTGCAGGTTGTTGAAAAGCTTAAAAAAGTGCAGAACTTCTTTGCCGTACTTGTTGGAACACACGCAAGCGCGCTTCCAAAAGAAACACTGAAGCTGAGCAAAAGCATTGACGCGGTTGCTGTCCATGAATATGATTACACAATTCGGGAACTTGCAAACAAAATGCAAAAGGGAAAGCTGACGAAAGCCGGCGTGGCAAAAATTAAGGGACTTGCATTCATGCAACGCAAGAAGTTTGTTTATTCAGGCGAAAGAAAGCCAATTGAAAACCTTGACGAACTTCCGTTCGTGAGCAAAGTTTACAAAAAGCACTTGGACATAAAGGATTATTTTTACAGCGCAAACCTCTACCCTGAAGTGACAATTCTTACAGGAAGAGGTTGCCCGTTCAAATGCAAATTTTGCCACTGGGTACACGTTCTGAACCGCGGGGGCTACAGGACAAGAAGCGTTGAAAACGTGATGGAAGAGCTTGAGTTCATAAAGCAGGAGTTCCCCGAAGCAAAGGAAATTTTTATGGAGGACGACACGTTTACCGCAAACTCGGAGCGGGTAAACAGGTTTTGTGATGAAAAAATAAGGCGCGGGCTGGACATTGCATGGAGCTGCAATGCAAGGGCGGATGTTCCCCTCAAAACACTGCAAAAAATGAAGAAAGCCGGGTGCCGCCTTATGTGTGTTGGATTTGAAAGCGGAACGCAGGATATTCTGAACAATGTAAGCAAGGGAACAACTGTTGGGCGAATGAAGCGATTTATGCAGAATGCAGAAAAGGCAGGGATTATGATTCACGGCTGTTTCATGGTTGGAAACCAGGGGGAAACTACAGACACAATAAAAAGCACAATAAGGCTTGCAAAGGAACTTAACCCGGACACCGCACAGTTCTTCCCAATAATGGTTTACCCTGGGACACCAACATATGAATCCTTCAAGCAGCAGGGTTGGCTTGTGACAGAGGACTACAGCAAATGGGTTGATGAAAAGGGATGGCACAACTGCATGGTTTCAAGGCCAGGGTTGAGCAACATCGAACTCGTTAAATGGTGCGACAAGGCAAGAAGGGACTTTTACCTGCGCCCAAGCTATATTGTGGGAAAGGTCGTGCAGGTTATTACACACCCAAAAGAGGCAGTAAGGATATTCAAAGCAGGCAAAGTGTTTGCAAGGTCATTGATTTTTGGATAGGTAGATGGAATGAAATTGTTAATTACAGGAGCAGGCGGTTACATCGGAAGCAAAGTGGTGGTCGATGCGCTGGCGCAAGGGCACTTAGTGCAGGCAGTTGACAACTTCAGCGAAAGCCAGGTTGAGAAAATCAACGGAAACAAGATTGCAAACGTCGACATTAGAAAGCTTGAGGGAATGGATGGTCTTGTGAAAAACTGTGATGCTGTTCTTCACCTTGCTGCAATTTCAGACGTTGACACAGGGGAAACAGACAGGGAACTTACGTACTCAACAAACGTTACCGGAACCGCAAACATCGCGTTCCTGTGCCACAAGTACGGCAAGCCGCTTGTGTTTGCTTCATCTATGGCAATATTCGGAACAATTGAAAAATTCCCGATTAAGGAGAACAGCCCAAAGACCCCGCTGAACTTTTACGGCCTTACAAAGCTGATGGACAACAGCATAATAAGCGATTTTGCAAAGGACGGTTTTCCGGCGTGCTCGCTCATCATAAGCAACCTTTACGGCACACACAAGATAGGCGGAAAGAAAATCGTAAAGAACGTCGTACTCAGCAAGTTTGTTGAACTGGCAAAGGAAGGCAAGCCCCTTCCGGTCTACAAGCCAGGAACACAGAAAAGGGACTTTATCCATGTAAGCGATGTCTCAAGAGCGTTCATTCTTGCAGCGGAAAAGTTGCAGGGTGCTGAAAACGGCAACCGGGTATACAACCTTGCATCAGGCAAGTCATATTCAGTAAAGGACCTTGCCGAAATGGTTTCAAAGAAATACAACGTAGAGGTTGAGCTTGTAGAGAATCCGAGGAACGAGGCAGTTGACGAAATGTTTGACGTGGACGTTGAAAATATCAAAAACGCGCTTGGTTTTGAAACCAAGGGAAAGATTGAGGAAAACATTGAGTGAATTTTTCAGGAGGAGAATGAAATGAAGGATAGAAAAGAAGGGCCTTTGATGCTCGCAAAAAGGCTTATTAAGATATTGCTGCTTAGGGCAGAGGAAGCAAAACGCGGAGCCTATATGAAAGCAGTTGCCCTTACAAACAAGGGGCTTGTGATTAGGGAAATTCACGGAAGCAAAATGTACCTCAACCCAAAAGACGGCGGACTCTCAACAGACCTGTTCATTGACAAAAGCCGTGAAATCATGGCAACGAACGAGTTCCAAAAAATACTGAAACCAGGAATGGTTATAGCCGATGCAGGAGCAAACATCGGATACTATGCATTAATGGAAGCAAAAGCCGTCGGAGAAAATGGGGCGGTTTATGCAATAGAGCCTGTCCCTGAAAACGTTGAACTCCTGAAAAAGAATGTCACTACAAACACCTACAAGAACATAGAGGTAATTAAGGCCGCTGCAGGAAGCAAAAAAGGCAAGGCAAAGTTCTTTGTTTCAACAAAATCAAACCTCGGAAGCATGGTTGAGTCGGCAAACGAAAAAGACATTGAAACAGAAATGGAAGTGGATGTATTGCCGCTTGACACCATCCTAAAGGGAAAAAGGAGTCCTGACTTTGTAAGAATGGATGTTGAGGGATACGAGCTTGAAATTCTCAAGGGAATGACGCAAGTTCTGAAGAAAAAGAAGCTCGGGCTGTTTATTGAGGTTCACGCTGAATTCATGGGCAAAGACAAAACAATTGAGTTCTTCAAGCTGCTTAAGGCAAACGGCTTTAAGTCCTGCAAGATATTCCACGACCTTCCAGGAAAAATGAGGGCAATAAACTGGCTTGTTTCAAATGATGTAATGCCTGAATTTGGCGAAGAAACAAAAACCATTGACGCAATCATAAGGGAACAAAGCCCGCTTGAGGGTGTATTCCACATGTTTGCACAAAAGTAGGTCCGGCAAAATGAAAGCTACTGTAATAATCCCCGCATACAACGCGGGAAAAACTATTGAAAAGTGTCTTGCATCCTTAAGGGAGCAGTCATTCAAGGACTTTGAAACAATAGTTGTAGACGACGGCAGCAAAGACAAAACCCCTGAAATTGCAAAATCGTTTAGGGGCGTAAATCTTTTGCAGCAGGAAAATGCAGGGCCCGCAAAAGCAAGGAACAAGGGTGCGGCAAAAGCAAGGGGCAAAATACTTGTGTTCCTGGACAGCGACTGCGTTCCGGAAAAAAACTGGCTAAGGGAGATGCTTGCACCCTTCAGCGACAAGACCATTGCGGGAGTGCAGGGCAAGTACTTGAACAGCCAGCGCGAACTGATTGCAAGATTCACCCACCTCGAAATAGAGCAAAGGTATGAGAAGATGGCAAAGAGTGAGTTTATTGACTTTATTGGAAGCTACAGTGCGGCTTACAGGAAAAGCGTCTTCAATGAAATGAATGGCTTTGACACAGGATTCCCAATGGCAAGCGGGGAGGACACAGACCTGAGCTTCAGGATAAGTGAGGCAGGGCACAAAATGAAGTTCAACCAGAACGCAAGAGTTTACCACTTCCACCCAATTTCATTCACAAAATACCTAAAAGTAAAATTCTTCAGGGCCTTTTGGAGGACAAAGATTTACAGGAAGCACGCAGGAAAGATGCTAAAAGACAGCTACACAAGCCAGCTAATCAAGATTCAGACCCTTCTCTTCTACATAATTACTTTTGCTGCATTGCTCTCCCCCTTTGTACCGCAAGCAGCTTTCACAGCCCCAATTGCAGGAATACTTCTTGTTGCAGCAACACTGCCGTTTGCAATCTGGGCGCTCCCAAAAGACCGACTAGTCGCAATTGTTTCCCCAATAATCATCATTCTCAGAACAATAATGTTCGGTTTAGGCCTTGCATTTGGAACAATCAACCAGTTGGTGGGATTCAAATGAACATAGTCCACGTTTCACACCACTACAAGCCATGCAGAGGCGGAGTGGAAACGGTAATTGAGGAACTCAACAAGAACCTCAGCGCAAAGGGAGACAAATGCAACGTTCTCTGCCTGGACAAATGCCACGGCGGAAAAAAGCTTGCGGCAAAAGAAAGCTACCCCGAAGCAGATGTTGAAAGGATTTCATTCACCGACCTAAAGTACTACAAGTTTGCCCCCTTTGGCTTGAGAAAAGTTGCCGAAGCCGACATAATACACGTGCACGGCCTTGGGTTCTTTGCAGACTGGCTTGCAATAACAAAACCGCTGCATAGAAAGCCACTTGTGTTCTCAACCCACGGGGGAATATTCCACACAAAGAACATTTCACTTCTGAAAAAAATATATTTCCAGATTGCAGGGAGATTTCTTGGACTTGCATTTGACAAAGTGATTGCGGTCAGCGAGAACGACAAAGAATTGTTTGAGAAGGTTGTAAGCAAAAACAAGATTGTTACGGTTGAAAACGGGGTTGACTGGAAAGGCTTTTCAAAAACCAAAAGGGCACAGGAGAAGAATTCCTTCCTGTATTTTGGGAGACTCAGCAAAAACAAGGGGCTCAGCGAATTGATTGACGCATTTGCCCTGTTCTGCAAAGCAAACAAGACAGGCAAGCTTGTGATTGCAGGGTCGGATTTTGAAGAAATACTCCCTGAGTTAAGGGAAAAAGTAAAAGCGGCAGGCATTAAAGCAAGAGTTAACTTTACAGGCGAAGTGAGCGACAAACAGCTTGGACAGCTTCTCTCCAAAGCAGAGTTCTTTGTCAGCGCATCAAAATATGAGGGGTTTGGAATTACAGTAATTGAAGCGATGTCAGCAGGGCTAATTCCATTACTGAACCAAATCCCTACATTTCAAAAGTTTACACAAGGGAGAAAAGGGTTTATTGTTGATTTTTCAGAAATTGAAAAGGCAGCCGCACAAATGCAGAAAATTGCCTCGCTCAGTGCAGCTGAGAAAAAGAAGCTGTCGGATAATTCAAAAAAGTTTGCATCCCAATTTGATTGGAGCAGCAAAGCAAAGCAATATGAAAACGTTTACAAGGAGTGCATAAAATGAGCCTTACATCAATAATCATCCTGAACTGGAACGGAATCGACTTTACAAAAGAGTGCATTGCCTCGCTGTACAATCTCACAAAGGAAAAGTTTGAAGTAATTGTAGTGGATAACGGAAGCAAGTCCGGCGAGATAACGGAATTGAGGGCACTGAAGAAAAAAGGACTTATTAAAAAGCTGATTGAAAACAAATCCAACATCGGATTCAGTGCGGCAAACAACCAGGGATTGAGAAAGGCAAAAGGAGATTATCTGCTGCTGCTGAACAACGACACAATTGTAACAAAGGGATGGCTAAGCGAAATGATTAAGGCCACCAAAGCAGATCCAAGCATAGGAATTGTAGGACCGCATCTCCCTGAAAGCGAGGGAAGCGAAACCATTTATGGCGGGGGCTTTGTGGACGTGAGTGGGGTTGCAAGGCACAGTTTCAACAAGAATGCAAGCGAAGCTGAACAGGTTGGCGGCGCGGCAATATTCTTCAAGAGAGAAGTGTTTGAAAGAATCGGGGAGTTGGATGAGGGATTCAGCCCGATTTACTTTGAGGAAACAGACTACTGCAGCCGCGCCAGAAAAGCGGGCTTCAAGGTTTGGTTCACCCCAAAAAGCAAAGTAATCCATTTCGGATCAAAGATTACAAAAAAACAGCCAACAAGATGGTTATATGTTGTAATGAACAAAAACAGGCTTCGCTACATGCTGCTACACTTCCCACTGTACAAGCTGCTGCTTGCAACTCCATTCGAGCTTGCAAGGGCATTGAAAAGCATTTTTACACTCAAAATTCACTGGCTTGCAGAAGCACATCTCATCACACTGCGTAGTTTGGGCGAGATACTTGAAAAAAGAGCAAGGTACGGCAAGAAGAACCTGAAGGTGGTAAATTGAAGAAGATTTCAATCGTTCTCGGAACAAGGCCTGAAATCATTAAACTCGCAGAACTTATTAAGATCCTGAAAAGCAAAAAAGACATTGAAACAGAGATTATTTTTACAGGACAGCACTACGACTACAACATGTACCGCGTGTTTATGGAAGAGCTTGCCCTGCCCAAACCAAACATTAACCTCGGAATTAACGGGGGAAGCAACGCCGAACAGGTTTCAGCCATGCTAAAAATTCTTTCCAGGCACTTTTCAAAAAATCACGCAGATATAGTTGTTGCACAGGGCGACACAAACAGCGTACTTGCGGCGGCAATGGCGGCATACTATTCGGGAATAAGGTTTGCTCACGTTGAAGCAGGTCTTAGAAGCTTCGACTGGAAAATGCCAGAGGAAGCCAACAGGGTTCTTGCAGACCAGCTTTCAAGCCTTGCATTTGCCCCGACAAAAGTGTCAGAGGGGCACCTGAAAAAAGGCGGCTGCAGGAAAGAAGCAATCTATCTGACAGGCAACACAATTGTTGAAGCTGTTGAAAAGAACCTTGAGAGTTCGGGCAAGTCAAAAATCCTTGAAAAATTTGGGCTTGAAGCTGAAAAATATGCGGTGTTAACAGCACACAGGCAGGAGTATGTTGACAAAAAAGAAAATTTGGAGGAATTGCTTTTCGCGCTGGAAAAAATAAGTGCAAAAATTGTTTTCCCCGCCCACCCGAGAACAATAAAGAACCTGAAAAAGTTCGGCTTGCGGGATAAAGCAAACAAAATTAAGAACCTGCAGATTGCAGAACCTGTCGGATACTTTGACTTTCTGCAACTTGCAAGCAACAGCATGTTTTTGCTAAGCGACAGCGGTGGAATCCAGGAAGAGGCAAGCGTTTACAAAAAATGGGTTATTGTCTTAAGGGACAACACCGAAAGGCCTGAAATTATAGGGAAGTTTGGATGCATAACAGGATACAACGCTGAAAAGATTCTGAAGGAAAGCCGCAAAATAATTGAAAACTATGCTGAAACAAAGAAACGCCTGAAGAAACTTGCTTCTCCGTTCGGGGATGGAACAGCAAGCAAAAAGATTGCAGACATTCTGGTGAAAAGCCTATGAGCAAACTAAATATCCTGTTTAACACATCACCCGGCGCATTCAAAGATGCGGGCGGGGGGGAAATACAGCTGCTTGAAACAAAAAGCGAGCTGGAAAAAGCAGGGCACTCCGTAACAATTCTCGAAAAAGAGAACTACAAGGTAAACTTTTCAGATTTTGACTTGTTTCACAACTTCAACATCCACCGGGACAACTACAATTATGTAATAAAAGCAAAGAACGCAGGCCTGCCTGTTGCAATAAGCACCATTTATTGGCCCTCTCTAAAACACGCCCTGCTTTGGAACAGGGGAATTGTTTCGAAAACAAAAGCGGTTGCATCAGAGGGATTAAAGAGGCTGGACTTTTTTAGATTGGACAAGGTTGCAAAGATACTCGGCAATGCAGACGTTCTGCTCCCAAACAGCAAAGCGGAATCTGCTGTGCTTCAAACGCAATTTGGAATTGAGGAGAAAAAGATTCATGTTGTTCCAAACGGGGTTGAAAAAAGATTTGCAAACGCAGCACCCGGTCTCTTTAACCAAAAATTCGGGCTAAGGGACTTTGTTCTCTATGTTGGGCGGGTTGAGGAAAGGAAAAACGTTATCGGGCTTGTGAAAGCATTGAAGAAAACAGGGCAAAAACTTGTTGTGATTGGAAATGCAACATCCAAAAGCAAGACTTATTATGAAAAGTGCGTGAATGAAGCCGCTGCAGACACTGTGTTCATTGAATCAATCCCGCACAACAGCAAGATGCTGGAAGCAGCTTACGCAGCATGCAAAGTATTTGCACTGCCAAGCTGGTATGAAACCCCTGGGCTTGCCGCACTGGAAGCGGGCCTTGCCGGCGCAAACGTCGTGGTAACAAACGAGGGCTGCACAGGAGAATACTTTGGTAAACATGTGCTTTACGCAAACCCCTCGAGCATTGATGACATTAGGGTAAAGATTTTGGCCGCAATGAACAAGCCAAAGAGCAGGGATTTAAGCAATCACATTGAAAAAAACTTTTTGTGGAAAAATGCCGCAATTGAAACAATAAACGCATATGAAAGCATTAAACGATTGGAGTGAACAAAAAACTATCAGCATTGTACCAAAAACACTATATAATTAGCGCAATTTGAATCTATTAGGACGAAACAATATGGATAAATACACTAAACCGAATTTGAAGCAGTTCAATCCCCTGAAAATACTCAACCACTGGGATGTTATAAACAAAATTATCGAGGGAGAGAACACCCCCCCAATTACGGGAGAAATTGACTTAACCAACGCATGCAACCACCGGTGCGCATGGTGCACTTACGGCGACCTCCGCACAAAAGGGGAAACCATTCCGATTGAAAGCATTAAGACCACAATAAAGGACCTTGCAGAAATGGGAACAAAAGCAATTACATTTACAGGAGGCGGAGAGCCACTTGTGCACAAGCACTTTGCAGAAATCATAAGATTCACGCATGAACAAGGGCTTGAGATTGGGCTTATTTCAAACGGCGGCAAACTAAACGAAGAGCTCTGCAAAGTCATTGTTGAAAACTGCAGCTGGATTAGACTAAGCCTTGACGCCGGCACAAATGAACTGCACCAGAAGCTTCATAACCCCGTTCACCCAGGGGAGGACAATCTTGACAACATATTCAAAAACCTGGAACTTCTTGCAAAAATAAAGAAGGAAAAGGAGACCAATATTGAAATCGGAGCGGCTTATTTGGTTGCGCCTGAAAACTTTCAGGAAATTGCATTGTGCACAGAACGCTCAAAGAAAGCGGGCGCACAGTACATTCAGATAAGGCCTGCCTACAACTACAAAGACTTCGATAAAAAATGCATCGACGGGATTAACGAAAACATTGTTGAGGCAAGGAAGTTTGCTTCAGATGAGTTTATGGTGATTCCCCTGCTTTACAGGTTTGACAAAATAGAGCGGTACGGAAGGAGTTACCACCAGTGCCTTGCACACAGGGTTAACGCAATCATTGGCGCCGATGCAAAAATGTATCTCTGCTGCCAGCTTAAGCTCAACCCAAAATTTGCTATTGGGGATTTGAACGAAAAAAGCGTTAAGGAAATTTGGAACAGCGAAGAAAGAAAGAAAATATGTGACAAA
This sequence comes from Candidatus Iainarchaeum sp., assembly GCA_017610175.1. Classification (GTDB taxonomy): domain Archaea; phylum Iainarchaeota; class Iainarchaeia; order Iainarchaeales; genus JAFCCO01. The sequence goes on from JAFCCO010000007.1 coordinate 22,000, forward strand.
ATTGATGTTTCAAACTGCCCGCCCTGCAAGTACGACAAGTACAATGAAATTCTTGACTACCTCAATGACAAGGAAAGGCGCCACAAAAACTTTTTGTAAAGCGAGAGTGTTGTTGTGAAAACATTTGCAGTCATACCCGCTCTGAACGAAGAAAAAACAATTGCGGAAGTACTCAAAGGACTTATGCCCTATGCGTTTAAGACAATCGTTGTTAACGACAATAGCACAGACAACACGGCAACCGCCGCAAAGAACGCGGGCGCAATCGTACTAACCAACAGCAAACGCGCAGGATATGAGAAATCGCTTGAAAGGGGAATTCTTGAAGCGGTTTCAAGAAAGGCAGATGCAATATTCACTTTTGACGCGGACGGACAGCACAGTGTAACCGACATTCCAAAAATGCTTGCCCCCATTGAAAAGGGAGAGGCAGACATTGTTGTCGGGGAAAGGGAGGAAAGATTCAGGAGGCCAAGCGAGGCGCTTTTCAAGCTCTATTTTAAGGGTAAAACAGGACTCAACGACCCCGTGTGCGGACTGAAAGCATACAACGCAGAGGTATTCAGAAAAATTGGGTTCTTTGACAGGGTTGGTTCAATCGGGACAGAAATTGTGCTGGTTGCAGCAAGAGCCGGTTTTAAAATTGCACAGAAAAAGATAAAGATAAGGGCGAGAAGAGATTCCCCCCGTTTTGGAAACAGGATAAGCGGAAACCTAAAAATGGTTGCAGGCCTGTTCAAATTAATCTTAAAATATGGTTTGTAAGCAATTAAGGTGATGACAATGAACTCAATAGATATTGGAAACAGGAAAATTGGAAAGGGAGAACCTACCTACATCATTGCAGAGATTGGCAGCAATTTTGACGGAAGCCTGGAGCAGGCAAAGAAACTGATTGACCTTGCAAAAGAATGCGGGGCAGATGCGGCAAAATTCCAGCACTTTACCGCAGAAAAAATACTGTGCAGGGAAGCATTCGAAGGATTGAAAACAAGCTTCCAGAAAAAATGGAAAAAACCTGTTTTCCAAGTGTACAAGGATTCGGAATTTCCAAGGGAGTGGACCAAAGAGCTTGCAGATTACTGCAGGGAAAAGGAAATTGATTTTCTCTCAGCCCCGTATGACAAAGAGGCAGTGAACCTTCTTGAGGAGGTGGGAGTGAAATTTTTCAAGATTGGTTCGGGCGAAGTTACAAACCCAAAGTTTTTGAAGTATGTTGCAGAAAAAGGAAAGCCAATTGCAATGGCTGTTGGCTCAACAACAATGGAAGAGATAGAGGAAGCTGTAAATGCAATAAAGGAAACAGGAAATGAAAACATTTTGCTAATGCAGTGCGTTACAAACTACCCATCCCCCCTGGAGGATGCAAACATCAGAGTTATTGAGACACTTGCAGAAAAGTTTAAGGTTCCGGTTGGGTACTCCGACCACACACCGGGAACTCTTGTTCCTGTTGCTGCGGTTGCGATGGGAGCCTCAATAATCGAAAAACACTTCACTTTCGACACCTCCAGAACAGGCGCAGACCACAGCTATGCGCTTGATACAGATGTGTTTGCAAAGATGGTAAAAGAAATACGGGAGCTTGAAAAAGCACTTGGGGATGGCATCAAAAAGATACAACCAAGTGAAAAAGACACACAAATACTGCAGAGAAGGGGTATTTTCGCGGCTAAAAACATAAAGTCCGGCGAAAAGGTAACCGCTGAAATGCTTGCAGTCCTAAGGCCCCAGCACGGCCTAAAGCCCAAATTTTTCGATGAAGTGGTGGGAAAGGAAGCAAAAAAAGACATTAAGAAAGGCGACCCTGTCACCTGGGACAATGTATAGGTGTTTTTGGTGAGCGAAAAAGCGGTTGCAATAATTCAGGCAAGATTTTCCTCAACAAGGCTCCCTGGAAAGGTTCTGAAAAAGCTTGCAGGCAAGGAAATGCTATGGCATGATGTTGAACGGCTGAAACAATGCAAAAACCTCAGCGAAGTTGTTATTGCAACAAGCACATCAAAAGAGGACGATGCAATCGAGGAGTTTGCAAAGAAAAATAACTACAGTTTATTTCGCGGAAGTGAGAACGACGTGCTTTCAAGGTATGCGGGAGCTGCAGAAAAATTCAACGCCAAGACAGTTGTAAGAATTACTTCAGACTGCCCGCTTGTCTCCCCCAAAATTGTTGACAGGACAATTGAGCTTCACTTCAGCTCCAAAGCAGACTACACTAATGCAAACAGGCTTGAAAAAACTCTGCCGCGCGGGGAAGAGGTGGAAGTTTTTTCACGGGAACTGCTTGAAACTGCGGCGAAGAATGCTTCAAAGCAATCGGAGAAGGAACACGTTACCGTTTATTTCTACCACTCCCACCCTGAAGACTTCAAAATTGTTTCATTTAAGGGGGCGGGCAAAATTGCAAGGCCTGAGCTGAGGCTGACCGTTGACACAAAGGAAGACTTTGCAATGCTTAAAGCAATTTACAACGCACTCTACAAACAGGGGGAAATAATTTCTCTCGAAAATGCGATAGACTTCCTTGACAAGCACCCTGAAGTAAAGGCACTCAACAAGGATGGTGAGCAAAAGTTTGTTGAGGGAAAACAGTACTAGGCCGGGTTCTTTTCAACCAAGCCCTTTTTGTAAAACTTGTTCACATAATTGAAAACATCTTCAAACTCAAGCCCGAGTTCCTCCGCAATGTCAAATACGCTTTGGTCCCCCTCAAGCCTGAGCATAATCTGCTCTATATTGCGGTTCAACTCCCGGTTCTCTCTCCAGTCAACCCACAGGTCACATCCTGACAAAAACACCGGGCCCTTAAACTTCCTTTTGGGGGTGTAATCGCTGTCAATTACTTTCAGCATTTCCAAAACAAGATTCTTTGATTCAATCAATCTCTTTTCAGAAATAATGCTTGGGTTGTCGTCACTTGTGTGGTACTCAGGGTATGGCCACCTGCTCACTGAAATCATCGGAACATTAACCCCAGGGCCGTTAAACACCATTTCATCATTTCCAACAACTTTTCTAAATGCGCCCTCGTTAAATCCCTTTAGCTTGCGCTTCATTACACTGCGCGCAATGCGGTCAAGCCTTGTATTACCCTGCCTTGTTAGCTGAAGCGCGTGAACATTACTATTGCCAAGCATTTCGAGGAACAAACCGTATTTTAGCTTTGGAATAATTTTTTCGTTTTGGCTTAAGTATGCAATTGAGCCGATTGTTTCAGGCAAGATCAGAAACTTGTAGGTGAAGTGGTTCTTTCTTTTGCTTAGATCCTTTGCAATGTCGACCAGAACCGCAACCCCAGCCAAATCATCGTTTACCTGCGCAGGATGGCAAATGTGCCCAACAAGAACAATTGTTTTATCTGTCTCCCCCTTAATTGTGTACTCACCAACTTTCAAGGAGCCTTTTTCAAACTTTGAATCAATGAAAACTTTGAATTCACTGCCCTTAAAGTTTTTGAGCTTGTTGTGCTCTATGCAAAAACCCCAGTCCTTCTCATAGTACTTGAACTCGAACGGGATTGCGCCAGGCCTCTTTGGGTTTGAGTGCAGGTGCGCCATCAATTCCTCTTTTGAAACAACCCTGTCGATTGGAAGTGAATATGAAAGAATGTGAAGCGGGTGGTCCTTAAGGTCAAGAAGCCTTTTCCCCTTTGAGTCCTCAATGTACGCTTCGTTAACGCTCCACTTTTCAGGAACTGTCCAGGTCCAGCACTTTGTCCCGCAGGGAATTGAGTGAATTTTTAGCGGAATTATTCTCCCGATGTATTCAAGCGACCGGTCAAGCCCATCCGAAATCAAATCACGCCTTGAAAACCAAAGGTCTTCGATTAACTTCATCATTTCCAGTACCCCTTAAGGCTCTTCATGTCAACCACTTTGTGCTTTGAACTGCTTTGGTAGCTTGCTTCAATTACTGCAAGTGCGTTAAGCCCTTCCCTGAAGCCTGTTTCCACCTTGTCCTTTCCGCGCATTGCCTTGCAGAACTCGCGCAGTTCCTCGTCAATGCTGTCGGTTTTCCTGAATTTAACAGGCTTTGGCTTTGAGTGGATGTATCTCCCTTTCTTTGTGGTGTCACGACCCATTCTAAGCAATAGCTTGTCCCGGTCAATGTAAATTGCACCTTCTGTCCCGTAAATTGTGCAAATCTTTTCGCTTGGCATGTTGTAATTTGACTGCAGGAAAACCGTTGCGCCATTTTTAAGCGTCAAAAGCAGTGCATTGCAGTCCGGAGCCTGGGTCTTGCGGGTTAAATTGCTTATTACCGCACTAACCGACTTAACAGGCCCGAAAAGGTAGTGAATTACGTCAATAAAGTGAATTCCAAGCGTTATTAACGGGCCTTCCCTGTGCCTTTTTGCACTCCACCTCCACTGGCTTGGCACAAACTTGAATGCCCCGCCGTGTGAAAAATTAAAGCTTACGTTAACAATCTTGCCGAGTTTCCCGCTGTCAATAATTTGCTTTGTTTTTCTGAAGCAGCCGTCCCTTCTCTTGTTGTGACCCGTCATGAAAACCTTTCTGTGTTTCTTAACAAGCGGCTTTAGTGCAAGGGTTGTTTTGTAAAGGTTTGTGACCGGCTTTTCAACAAAAATGTGCTTGCCTGCCTTGATTGCTTTCTTAATGAATTCAGTGTGCATGTCGTTTGGGGTTGCGATGATAACTCCGTCCACTTCGTTGATTGCTTTCTTCAAATCAGAGGTTCCCTTTTTCGGGTGGAACTTTTTTGCCTTTGCCTCTTTTGGGTGGTAGCAGTAAACTATTTCGCAGCCGGGAATCTTTTCCACTTTGCTGAAAATTATTTTTCCAAAATTCCCGGTCCCAATAAGCGACAGTTTCAGAGTCATTTGCTTTCCCCTTTGGCAAGCTCTTCAAGAATTATGTCCGATTCGTCCAAGTTGCTCAGGCAACCCTTGCACTGCGGATTTTTTTCAAAGTTTCCATCCGCAAACGAACGCCTCAGTGCCTGCATTTTTTCGTTATTCCAGGCTTTTGCCATGCTCTCCTCTTTTATGTTGCCGTAAATTAATTCTCCCTCAAAGTCCTCTGAACAAATGGTGTACTTTCCGTCAAATGTTACAATTATTCTGTTCCAGAGAAGGTCGCAGAACCTTTTCTCGCTGTGCATTGAAGCCATTCTTTTCCTGATCCTTTCAGGAACAAGCTCAACAAATTCCTGATCCTGGTGCCCTGACTGGTTTGTTGCAACAGAAATAAGCATCTCGTCAATTATGCCGCCCCAAAACTTCTTAACCTCTTTAAGCTCAGAATAATTTTCATTTGTCAGCACAAAAGAGCCGTAGATTTTCAGCTTGCTTTTTCTCTCGTCGCGCTCTTCCCTTAGCATCTTGATGTTTTTGTAAAGCAAGTCAAAGTTTCCGCCAGGCCTGAGCTTTTCATAAACCTCTTTGGATGTTGAGTCAATTGAGAACTTTATGCTGTCCAGCCCCGATTCAAAAATTCGGCCGATTTTGCCCTTGTCCAAAAGAACTCCATTGGTTGTGATGTAAACATATCCAAAGCCCTTTTCCTTTGCAAGCTTGATGAAGTCAAAAATATGGTAGTGCAGAAAGGACTCGCCTGTTGTGTAAAGCCCAACCATTTTTATCCCGATTTCCTTTGCATTGTCAAGCACGGTGCCGTATGTTTCCATGCTCATGTATCCCTTTGGCCTTTTCATGAGGCGGTTTGTGCACATTATACACTTTAGGTTGCAGGCGTTTGTAACCTCAACCATTAGGTTCATTGGATATTTTGCTTTGAGCGGATAGCTGTCATCAACAGGTTTACTGCACACATTGAACATATGGTTAATGCCCTTGTCAAAGTCCACTTTTTTCGGATTTTTTTCAGTATCAGTCAATTCAGGTCACAGCCGCAAGTCGGATAACTGGGTAGAAAACATGTGTTTGGTCAGATTTTTAATAGGTCTCATATGATGATTGCACCAAAACTAAAGCATTTTTTTAATCAATTCAACAACGCGGGCCGTCGCCTTTCCGTCCTGCCTAAAGGTTGCATCAAAGACAAACTTTGTCATTTTCTTCTCCAAAAGCCTTCTTTTGCCGCCATCCAAGGCGTCCGAAAGCAAGTTTTCAAGTTTTGTTGCGTCCCTTACCCTAAGCACAGGATCGGAATCGTAAATTGATTTAATTGGCAACCGCTTGCCGTAAACAACAACCGGCTTTCCAAGAATCATTGCCTCCAGTCCCACAGAGGAACGCTTCACAATTATCGCGTCAGAGGCATGCAGCAGGTCGGTTAGATTAATCTTTTTCCTAATCTCAACTTTGTCGCCAGCCCAAGTGAAGTTTGAAAGGTCCTCAAGCGGATGAGGTCTTAATATAAGCCTGTTTTCCGGCCTTGCAGTTACAGCCACTGCAATGTTCTCCAAATCCCGCTTGTTGAAGTCAAGCGAGCTTGCAAGAACAACAACCCTTTCCTTTGGCTTAATTCCAAGCTCGCGCCTTACTGCTGCCCTGTTGACCTTTTTTGTTATAAGCCTGTCAAATCTTGGCGCGCCTGTGACAATAACGTCCTTGCCGGGAACCCCGTGCTCTACAAGGTCCTTTTTGAAGCGATTTCCCCACACCGCAATCTTGTCTGCGGTAAGCGGACAAAAACCCCTAATCCAGTCGCTTCCCCCGACAATTGACTTAAATACCCCGTGCATTAACACAATGCTTTTTGTACCCGCCTGCTTTGCAAGCAGCGCGCAAATTCTTTCAAACGGAACAAAGTCCTCCCATAGAATGACAAGTGCTGGCTTTTGCGACTTGAAAACTTTGGCCAGTTCCGTGATTGAGAAAACAAACTCGGGCCAGTCGCGTTCCGCGCACTGGCTAAACTGTACCGCCATAAGGTTAGAAAAGTTTACCCCCTCAAAAACAAACCTTTTTCTAAAAGCCTGTGAGGACATTAACCTATTAAACTGTTTTTTGAATCTGGAGCGCATTGCTTTTCTTATGGAAATAAATTTAAGCAGCTTGAGCGGGTTAAGCAGCCTTGTTAAGAGGAATTCGTCCAGTGAAACAATGTTTAGGTTTGAGTCTTGCCCAAGAACCTGCTTGAGGTTTTCAAAATAGCCCCTGCTTCGGATAAAAATTGTTTTCTTTCCCCTGCCCTTGAAACCGGAGGAGAGTTCGCTCCAAACAGCGGGAAGCTTTTTCTTTATCTCTGAAAGTTTTCTCGTTGAAATGTTTGGATTCCTTGCATAGCTTTCAACAGGTGGCAAGTCAAACTGAAAAACGCGGTTGATCTTCTTTGCCTTGGACAGCGCGGCGATGTATTGGGTTGCTGAACCGTTTTTGTTTACCATAATCAGTTCAGGGTTGTATTTTTTGTAAGCATTAAGCACGGCCTTGATCATTATGAATATTTTTTTGAAGAACGCGTGAAACTCGGTTTCGTGAACCACTCCAAGGCTCAATCCACCGAAGGAAATGCTGTTTCCAAAGCTCTTGTCAAAGCCGTACCAGTGCCTTGCAAAAAAGTCAGCTCTGTCCTCAATCATGCGCAGTTCTGAATCAGGCACAAGGTCAAACGAGTTCACTGCGGTAATTCTTTTTGAGTCAAACTCAAAGTTTGGGGTGAAAAAATCGCACAAAACAATGAGTTCGCCTCCCCCTGTAAGCTTGTCTGTGTCCATTCTATTCAGGGCAAGCAATTCCCTTTCGCTTGAAACTACTGCAATTCGCTTTTTCATCTACAAAAACCTCTGAAGCATTTTGCTTAAAACCGGTTTCTTCAATCCAAACCTTGACTCCGCCAACCGCATCATTTCAACGTCCTCTTCCATTACTCCCTTCATCAAAACTAACAGTGTGAGGTAGACTGCCATAAACAGCCCTGATGCAACAAGCAACTGTAGGAATGAATTAAAGTAAACCAGACCCATAAGGTAAACTGTTACCGCTGCTGTTGCAAAAGAGGCGATTATTGGCTTGAAAAAGCTTGAATTGTAGGGGTGTATCTTAACAAGCACCAGCACCTCAACCAGGGTTAAGATGTTCCACACTGCAAGGGAGATTGCTGTCGCAATTGCAGCGCCCACAATTCCCTGCCCTGCCCCTATTGATTCAAACAGGGGAATCAGAAACCAGTTAAGACCTATGTTTACTATTGCGGCCACAACTGTATTAATCAGGTCGTATTTTGTTTTTCCAACCGCCCTAAGCATGCTTTGTGTTGGCCCAACCGCAACAACCAGGAAGAAACCGATTGAAAGAATTGCAAGTGACATAAACCCACTTACATACTCTGCACCGTATAAAACTGAGAGCATTTGCTGTGAGAAAAGAATCAGAAAAAGAAGCATTGGAAGTGAAACAACAAAGATCCATCGTGTAATTGCCTTGAAGAAGAATGACATTTCCCCCATTTTGTTTGCCACAAAGTACCCGGTTACAATTGGAACGAAGAGGATTGAAATGCTGTTGTATGCAATTAATTGCAACCTTGCAAGTGTTTCCGCAACGCTGTAAATTCCAACTGCCGCTGAATTAACAAAGTATCCGAGCATAAAGGAGTCCAGTGTTGTAAGCAGAAGGGAGAAAAATGTTGCAGCAAGCAATGGAATTGAAAATTTGAATAGCTCTTCGAGCTCAAACTTTGGCTTAATCTTTGTTTTAACAAAGGGGTAAACCTTTTTCTCCAACAGGTAAAATGCAACAAGCAGTGCAAGCGAATAGCTTAGCAGGAATGCAAAAACAACCCCGAACAACCTGAACCCGAGTGCGAACAGAATTAACACAAAGAAGAGTTTTGAAGCGGTTTCAAGAATGTTTCTGACGAAAACAAAGTGCTTCACCTGCTTGAAGCCGAGAATTGCAAGCATTATTGTGCTAAGAAGGGTTCCAATCGGCACTGCGGCGGCGTAATACTTTATCACAAGACTTATTTTTGGCTCGTTGTAGATTCCAATCCCAATAAAGTCGGAGAGAAGGAACATAATTACCGCAAACACTGTTGCGGAAGCAAGGGTTATTGCAATTGAACCAATCAGCACCCCCTTTACACGGGGTTCGTCCCCCTTTTCCCTGTAGAATGGAATAAATCTTGTTACCCCAGATGGCAAGCCAAGGTTTGCAAACATCATTATAAACCCCAGAATGTTTGCAGCAATAACAAGAATTCCGAGGTTTTCAGGGCCAAGTGTTCTTGCGGTAATAATGCTGTAAAAGTATGCAAAAAACTTGCTTGCAACAAACCCAAACAGCGAAATGCCCGCTCCCTTCAACGCAAGAGATAAGTCCTTCACAACAACACCTAATTCACAGTATACAAAACAGCGCAGTCCTGAATAAAAACCTGTTCAAGCAAGCCCTGCTGTTCCATCTCCCCAATTACTGCCCGATCCCACGGGTCATCCACACAGGTGAGCGCAAGGTGGCTTACCTTGCTTTGGGTAATTCCCAAATAAATTTCCTGCGCAGAAAGCCCCCTTACAAACGGGCCGGGTTCCTCCCCCTTTGGAATTCTGAAAATTTCTTCCGGGCCTATTGATTCGCGCTTTGCAATCCAGCGCACAGCCCTGAAATGGTTTCCTGAAAGCACTATCTTGCTGCCCTCCGGAAGTGATGAGATTGAATCGTAAAGCCCAGCACTCTTCTGGAAACTCAGCTGGTAATAGCCTGCAAAGAAAACCATGTTGAGGAAAGAGTATGCCGCAACAACAACGACTAAAGCAAGAACTGCCTTGCGCCAGTTTGCGGAAATTGTTTTGATCCCCTGAACAAAGCTTATTGAAAGCAATGGCATTACGGGAAGAATCATCCGTGCAGAAACATACTGCTTGCTTCGTGCGATAACAATTATGAAAGCAAAAGCATAAAGCAGGAGAAGCATTAGCGAGTACGGCTCTTTGTTCTTTGCGGAGCGAAGAATTGCAAATGCAAGAAAGAAAGTTAAGGGGATTGTGATTAGCGAAAGCAAAGCCGCAAGCCCCGCTGGACCAATTGCTTCAATCAACGGCAGCATTTGCTTAACCTGTGCATTCGAGAACACATTGTCAGGCGGAAAAGCCCAAAAGCCTTTGTTAAACTCATACACAAACCCAACAGCCCCAAAAACCGGATTTGAACCTGCAACCCACTGGGGGTAATCAACAAGCTGCTGCACGTCCCCCGCATTTGAGGAAAACAATTCACCTGTTCTGAAGAACTCAAAGACAAACCACGACCCCGAAAATAAAAGGGTTACAACTATAAAGAGTGGAATCCAAGAGCGGAGTTTTTTCTCCCTTGCGCCAAGCGCAAAAAACAGGATAAATACGGGAAGCAGAATTGTTGCATTTAGTTTTGAGATTGCCATTGCAGAAAGGGGAAGTGCGCTGAAAAGCAGGAATTTCTTTTGCTTTGTTTTATGGAATGAAACAAAAAAGTAAACCGACGCAACCACAAGAATGCTTGAAAATGTTTCAACATAACTTACCCCCGCATACTTTGTCAGCAAAGGCATTACAGTAAAGAATACGCCGCCGTAAACCCAGTTTTTTGGGAAAAGTTTTTTGAGAAGAATTAGTATTGCGGCAAGCTGGATTGCAGAAACAAGAAGGGTTAAAGGAAGTGCAATCTGGCTAACAGCAAGGCCTGAAATGATTGCAACCGATGCCACAAAAATGTGAAACATTGGAGGGGGGACTGTGCTAACACGCAAAAGTTCAATGCCTTCAAACGGCAAAAAACCAGTCTCAGCAATGTGTTCCGCTATTGCAAGGTGGTACAAGCTGTCGCTTAAAACCGAGTCAGGCAGCGTTATAGCTACGAAAAGCCGGACTAAGACCCCAATAATAAAAAGTGCTAGAAACAGTTTTTTATAACTTAACATCTAAGGAATTTTTTGGCTAACAAAGTATATAAACCAAGTCAGGATTTTGCTAGTACAATGGTCGAATCCCGCGCTTGAGAAGCTATTTATTGTTTTCGCAATCTATTTGGTTCAGCATGATTGTAAAGAAACTTGTTGTACTAATTCCCGCACTCAACGAGGAAAGGAAAATCGGCGCCGTTATTAAATCGGTCCCAAGAAAAATTCGGAGGGTAAAGAAAGTCGAAGTGCTTGTTCTGGATGACGGAAGCACGGATGAGACCGTGCAAAAATCAATCAAGGCAGGAGCAGACAAAATAGTTTCACACACAAAAAACGAGGGGCTTGGAATTGCATTTAGAGACGGAGTATGGGCTGCACTGAAAATGAACGCAGACCTTATTGTGAACATTGATGCGGACGGCCAGTTCAACCCAAACGACATTTCAAAAATTATTGAGCCAATTTTAAGAGGACGGGCTGACGTTACAACCTGCACCCGCTTTAAGGTAAAATCACTTGAACCAAAAATGCCTGCGATTAAAAAATTTGGAAACAAGCTGTTTACAAAAATGATTAACATCCTAACCAACAGCAACTTTACCGATACGCAATGCGGGTTCAGGGCATACACAAAAGAAGCCGCATTGAGAATGAACCTGTTTGGAAAGTTTACCTACACCCAGGAAGCGCTGATGGATTTTGTAAACAAGGGAATGGTGGTTGAAGAGGTTCCGTGCAAGGTTGCAGGGGAGCGCGAGGGAAAAAGCCGCATTGTAAAGCACTGGTACAGCTACGGGCTGAAGGCACTTTTGATTATTATTAGAAGCATCCGCGACTACAAGCCGCTTAGGTTTTTTGGTGGATTAGGACTTTTGTTTGCAGGCGTTGGAATAACTTATGGGCTGCTTCAGTGGGCAATTTCGCTAACTCCCGGAGTTGACATTCCGCTTTGGAGAATTATTCTGGCATTCCTGCTTATTTTGGTCGGTGCCCTGATGATGGTGCTTGCCCTTCTCGCAGACATGCTTGACCGGCAGAGAAAGATCCAGGAAGAGATTCTGTACAAAGTCAAGAAGCAGGAACTTGAACGCAGGTAACTATTTCCTGAAAATCTTGGAGAAGTAGTTCAGCCCGGTCAAAAGAAGCTTTGGTTCTTGATTAGCCTCTTAATTGCATAGCCCGGTCTGAAATAAATTTCCCTGTAGACCTTTTTATACATCTTTTCAACAAGTTCGCTGTCAAGTTTTCCCTACTCCTAATATGCCTTGCCCCGAGGCATCCATTCCCGCGGTCTCATCAATTAGAACACACCTAATTCCTTTTCCCCTCAGGGCGGCGTTAATGTAAGCTATTCCAAGAGGCGGCGAAGGGTGTGCAACGTAAACCCCGAATGCTGAGTTGACAAGAGTTATTGAGTGATTCATTAAAGATAATGAAATGGAACATGTTTTTTAATGCAATTTGCACATATATTCTTTGCAAAAATGGGGAATTATTGTGAAAGCAAAGGGGGGAACAGTCTGGTTTTCGGGCCTGCACTGCGCAGGAAAAACAACTATATCCAACAAGCTTGTGAAGAGGCTTCGGGAGAATGGAGTGCAGGTTGTAGTGCTTGAGGGGGATATTGTGCGAAAGGCAATTTCATCAGATTTGGATTACACAATAGAGGACCGGAACAAGCACATCAAGAGGGTTGCCGACATTTGCGAACTAATTTCAAAGAATGGTGTGCTAAACATTGCATGCGTCGCATCGCCCTCAAAAGAAATCGGGGAATACGCAAGGAAAAATATTCCCGAATTTATTGAGGTTTTTGTCGACTGCCCGCTGGAAGTTTGTGAAAAAAGGGGCGTTAAGGGGCACTACAAAAAAGCAAGGGCCGGGGTGGATGGCTTTGACAAATTCCTCGGAATAAGCATACCGTATGAAATTCCTAAAAACCCGGATCTTGTTCTCAAAACAAACAATGAAAGCGAGGAAAAGTCCGTTGAAAGGCTGTTTAGCAAACTCGTTGAAGAGAAATGGCTTTGCTGACTGAAATCCGGATTTTCTAGCATTGTACCAATTTGCTTAATAAAAGAAACGCATTTCAAATACTTACACAGAAATGAAACGATTTTTGGTGAATTGCAGATGAATATTGCCTTTTTGAATCCTCCCTTCAGGGGAACTTACAACCGGGAAGTAAGATTTCAGGCAGTGTCGCCCCAAAAAGCACTGCACCCCCCAATAATGCTTGGCTATGCAACGGCAGTCTGCAGGGATGCGGGTCACAGGGTTGACTTGATTGATTCCCCCGCGCTCGAAATAGGCGCAGAGGAAACAATGGCAAGGATTGTGAAATTCAAGCCAAAGTATGTTGTAATGCTTACTTCAACGGCATCGGTTATAAGTGACGGAAAACTTGCAAAGGAGATTGCAAAGAAGACAGGCGCAAAGACAATCGCCGTCGGAAACCATGCCACAGCCGTTCCGGACGACACTTTGGAGAAGGGCTTTGACTTCATTGCAAGAGGGGAATATGACTTAACAATCAACAAGATGGCGAATGCAAAAAATGCTGAAAAGGTTGAGGGAATTTCATTCAAAAAAGGCAAGAAGTTTATACATAATACACATCCGCCACTCATAAAAAACCTCGACGATTTGCCATTCCCTGCAATTGAATTTTTACCTAACGACCAGTACTACTCTGCACTTTACAAAAACCCGTTCACTTTTGTGTTGGCGGGAAGAGGCTGCCCACACCAATGCATTTACTGCGCAGGCCCGCAGCTTATGTCCGGCAGAGGTTACAGGTTCAGGAGCCCGGAAAACATTGTGAAAGAGCTTAAGCATCTTAAGGAAAAATACGAATTCAAAAGCGTGCTATTCAACGACGATACAATGAACGTTAACAAAAAGCACATTCTTGAACTCTGCGACTTAATGGTTAAGGAAAAGGTAAACCTGCCTTGGGCAGCTTACAGCCGTGTTGACTCTGTTGACGAGGAAATTGCAAGAGCAATGAAAAGGGCAGGATGTTTCCTTGTGAAGATTGGATACGAGTCGGGCTGTGACGAATTACTCAAGTCAATGAAGAAAGGAGCTAGGGCAACAACCGCACAAGCAAGGAAAGCAACCAAGTTCTTCAATGACGCGGAAATCCAGATTCACGGAACCTTTGTGTTCGGAATGCCTGGGGAAACAGTTGAAACAATCAAAAAAACAATTAACTTTGCAAAAGAACTTGACCTTGACTTTGTCCAGTTCAGCATTGCACAGCCATATCCTGGCACGGAATTTTACAATTACTTGAAAAGCAAGGGCTACATGCACTTTGAAAACTGGGAAGACTACCTTGATGACTGCGGCTGCATAAAACCAATCTTCGAATACCCCAATCTCAGCATGGATGAGATGAAGCACTGGATTAGACAGGCTTACAAGGAATACTACCTAAGGCCACACTATGTCCTCAAGGCAATAAAGCAGCGCCTCACAAACTGGAACCTTCTCAAGACAAGCCTGAGAAGCGGTTGGAGCCTGCTGCAGTACATAAAAGAAGATTAAGGTGATTAAAGGATTAAACAGTTGGTTCACGGCATAACTGGTGGCCGGAAATATCGAAACGGCAAAATTGAAGATTTTGCATCAAATTATTCAGGTAAACAAATACTTGAGCGTGGTTTAGAAATTAAAAATAAATTCGAAGGCAAGAGTGTTAAAATATGAAAATTGCTTTAATTTCTACTAATGAACGTTTAATTGAACATGGATTTAGAACTATTTCTTCCATTTTACGTAATAATGGTTTTGAAACTATTATGGTTTTTATGCCAACAGGAAATAGATATTCTCTTTCTTTTTATTCCAAAGATAATTTAGAAGAATTGTTTAAGTTAGTTAAAGACTATGACATGGTATGTTTATCTTGTATGAGTGGAACTTTTGAAAGGACCATTCAAGTTATCGACTTTCTAAAAACTAAAATGAATGCTTTTTTTGTTATAGGGGGGATTCATGCCACTTTAATGCCAGAAAATTGTATTAAACAAGTTGATGCAGTGGGGATTGGCGAATGTGAAGATGCGATAGTTGAGTTATGTAAACGAATTGAAGGCAAACGTAGTTTTTATAAAACTAAAAATTTTTGGTTTAATAAAAAAGGCAAGATCATTAAAAACGATATTAGGCCATTGGTAAATAATCTTGATTTATTACCTTTTCCAGATTATGAACTTGAACATCAGTTTATTTTAGATAAAAACAAGTTTGTTTGCGCAACTAATTTCTTTAAGGAGAATTTTTGGAAGCTTTATAATGGGCGAATTTTAATTCTTTCAGCCAGAGGATGTCCTTATAGTTGTACTTATTGTAGTAATAACTATTTGAATAAAATTTACAAAGGAAAGAGTTGTTCTGTTAGAAAAAAAAGTGTTGACGGCACTATTGCAGAATTAAAGTATTTAGTTAATAAGTTTCCTGAGACCGTTGAGGTTTTGATTGATGACGATGTATTTCTTGTAAGAGATATTAAAGAAATAAAAGACTTTGCTAAAAAATATAAAAAAGAAATTGGCCTGCCTTTCAAATGCAATTGCACCCCCGTTGCAGTTTCAGAAAAAAAGATTGCTACATTAGTTGATGCAGGATTATCTAATTTAATTGTAGGGGTTCAATCTGGAAGTGAACGAGTAAATTTTGAAGTTTACAAACGCTTTTTTTCAAAGAAATGCTTAGTCAATGCAATGAATATTTTAGCAAAGTTTCCAAAGTTACATGCTCATTTTGATGTAATTGTTTCCAATCCTTTTGAAACGCCAGAAGAATTGAAAGAAACTATTAACTTTTTTTATGGATTGAACTTTTCTTTTTCTTTATCTGTTTTTAATTTGATTTATTTTCCAAAAACTGAGTTAAGACAGAGAGTTATTGAAAAATTTGGCAAGGATTTTGAGAATAGAATTAATATTGAGTATTTTGATGATTTTTCTCATATTAAATATGATTTAGGTGACAAGTATCTAAATACCATTTTACGCTGTATGTCTGGAAAAGCCAACAAAAAGAAGATGGGTTGGTTACCTCGTTTTGTTATAAAGCCTTTAATTAGATTGTACGATTCTCCGATTAAGTGGATTGGGTGGATTTATTTATATTCAACAATTTTGTTTAAGACTTTTATAAAACAAAGTTATTTTTATTTTATGCCATTGTTTCCTCAACGCGTAAAGTCTTTAATTATTAATTTAGTTGTATCTAATAAAAAAACAAGAAAAATAAAAAAAGATGTGGTTGAAAAATGAACCTTAGGTTTAAATGTATTTTTATTGATTATTTAAGTTTTGCAACAGAGTTACTTATTGAGTGAACACTTTGTAGGTTTGGTTTAATATGTATATAACACAAAAGTTAATGCATTTAATTTCAGGTGGCTGGAAATATCGAAATGGCAAGATTGACAATTTTGCATCTACCTGCCACACAAAAAGAATTTTGGAAATTGGGTCAGGAACCACATCCTGCAAGCAGTTCTTTGACGAGTCAAACGAGTTTGTCTGCTCCGACTACGAAGGCCGGCATGGACACATGAAACTTGATGCGGCAAGCTTCAAAGTTAAAGAAAAATTTGATGTTATTTTGTTAATGTCTGTGCTGGAGCATGTGCCAGACTTCTGGAAAGTGGTTCCAAACTGTTTTAATGCTTTAAACAACGGTGGAATGCTGTTTATTTTCTCCCCAATGTTTTACCCGCTTCATAATGAACCGGAAGACTTTTGGAGAATAACTGTGCATGGGTTCAAACATCTTCTTAAAGACTTCAAAAGCACAGAGTTTGACTATAAAGGATTTCACAAAAAGATTCCATTTTTCTACTGCGTTAAGGCAACAAAATAAACCAGGAATTGTTACCGTTCAAAATAATTCTATGTCGCAAGTTAGCTGAGGCTTCGATATATCTTTAGTGTTTTTTTTACAGCATAGTGCCAAGAAAAGTTTTGTTCACACCTGGTTCTTGCATTCTGCCCTATTTTTTTCAGCTTAGCCGGACTCTTAAAGATAAAATCTATTTTTTCAGCAAGCTCTATTGGGGACTTTTGTTTTACAAGAAATCCGTTAAATCCGTTTTTTACCACGTCAACTAAACCGCCAACTTGTGAGACAATTACCGGTTTTGCACAAGCCGTTGCTTCAATGGCAAAAATGCCAAGGGTTTCAGTTTCTCCTTTTGAATCAACTATGGATGGAATAACAACAACGTCCGCTTCATTAAGCCAAAGCGGAACATCTGCATTTGGAATTCTTTCAACAAAAGTTATTTTCTTCTCAAGGCCACGCTCCTTCACAAGCTGCTTAAGCTTTTCCTCCTCCGGACCATAACCTGCAATTACACAAACAGCGTCCCTTGTCTTAACATGCTTCATTGCCTCAATCAGATAAGGAAAGCCCTTCTTCTCAACAAACCGTCCGGCGGAAAAAAGCATTTTTTGTTTTGAGGAAATTCCCAACTTTCTCCTAATCCCAGGCTTTGGCGTTTGCTTGAATAGGTTGAGGTCAATACTTGGCGCAACAATCCCAAACGCATTCATGTTTGCAATTGCCTGTGCCTTCTTCATTGTGTAAGATGAGTTGAACGCAACGTAATCGCAATTCTCCAAAACAAATTTATTAAGGGCCTTTGTAACAAAATTTGAGTGGACCATCCGGTGAATCCACAGCACAACAGGTTTGCCTGTCAGCTTTTTTATCGCAACAGCAACAAGCCCACTTGGAATCCACTGTGCATGAAGAATGTCTTTCCCGCGGGTGTTTAAAATTGCCTTTGCAAAGAAGGAAAGCATGAAGAAAGGAAACTGAAGCCTTGCGACCCAGCTGTTCGCAAGATTGAAAGCGACGCCACCGTGGTAAGCGATTCTCTGCAGGCTCTTTGGAAAAAAGTACTGGAACCTGTGAATCCTTATGTTGTCAATTACCTCAAACCCAAGGCTGTTGTCCCGGTCATGCGGAACAACAACATCAATGGAAACGTTTTTTTCCGAAAGAAGTTGCATATATTTGTGATTAAAACTGTCATCTCCCTTGAAGCGGAGGAATGAAGTTACCAATTGAAGCACCCTTATTTCAGGCATAAGATTAAATGAAAACGGTTCATATTTTAAATTTTTGCGGAATTATGGTTTCAACTATTGTACCAATAGAATATTAAATAAGTTTTTTACAGGAAGGCGTTGGCTGCAAGAGTTAAATCTTCTTTCTTGAACTCACCCAAAACGAAAAGAAGCAATGCAAACAAGCCAAAAAGCAAAATTACCTTCACAACCAGCAGCAGCCCCGCAACAGGGTAGGCTAGCGAAGCAACTGCAACAAGAATTGCAGCAATCGATATTCTTACAATTGCTTTGAAAGGAAAAATTGGAAAATGCGTAAAAACCCATCCTCCAGCAAGAATTGACGCAACGAACATCGAAATAAGAGTCGCATACGCAGCGCCCAGCAGGGAAAAGGCAGGAATTAGATAAAACAGCAAACCCACATCAAGCACAAGTGCCAAGAACCCTATTAGCGCAGCAAGATGCGGCTTACCCTTCGCAGCTAAGGCTGTAGCCGAAATCAAAAACATTGTGAAGAAAACAAAACCCACCGAAAGAAAGCTTAGGGCTGTGGATCCGGGCAGGTATGCCTCACCGTAAAAAAGGGTGATTAACGATGGGGCTGTGGAAAAAATAATCGCCGCAATCGGTGCAACAAGCATAAATGAATATCGGTAAGCATTTCGCAGGTAAAACAGAGTTTTGTCACGTTGTTTACCATAAACGGCAGCACTCATTAAAGGCAGCAGGACAACTGAGAAAACCCCTGCGAGATCAAAGGGTATTCTTGAAATTGTCTGGGCCGCAACGTAATGTCCTACAAAAAGATTCGCGCTGCCAACAGGACTCAAGGCCTTAAGCAGAAATAAGTCAGTTACCATAAAAGCATTCAGAACTACCGCAAATACAGTTAAGGGCACTGCAAAAAGAACAAAAGCCCGCATTGGAAATTTGCCCCCTTTGCCAACACCAAGCAGGGGAAAAGCAAAAAGTAAATAAACAAACAAAGCTATGGAAAGTCCCGCAATCGCCCCAAAAAGGGAGGCACCCAATAGCACAAGGGCAATTGGAAAAATCATCCTGCAAACCCTGTAAAAAATTGAGTGCAGTGCTTGCTCTTTAAAGCGCTTCATTCCATTCAGGTAACCAAAGAAGACACTAACAATCGGCTGAAACAACGGGACAAATGCGGCCATCTGAATGTAGGGTATAAGGGACGAGTCATTCAAAGCAAGTGCAATTGTGGGAGCCAATAAAAAAACTGCAAGAAACAAAAACAGTGAGAGTACAAAAGCAAACTTTAAGACCTGCCTTTTTATTGTGCCAGCAGTCGCATTTGACTCTGAAACAAACTTTGAAACCGACTGTTGCAAACCCGTTGTAAAAACCATGCCCAGAAGAAAGAGCATTGAAACCATTAATCCAAAAACACCAAATTGTTGGGGAGTGAGAAGAAATCGGCCGAGTACAATGTAAAGCGCATATCCTGTGACAAAAAGCATCACACGGTTCAGAAAAAGCCAAACCACCCCCCTTTCAACACTAGCCAATGCAGTCACTTCCTTGCCCTGACACAGATCCTGTATCCAAAGAACTGCCCAAACCAGGGAATGTGAATTAGAATTGCTTCGAGCAAATTCCACACAAGGAAATGGCTTCTTGCAAGGTAAGCCAGTTCTATTTTGAAACCATGCCTTTCAAGTGTCCCTGTGATCTCAGCCATTGTCTTGAGCCCAAAGTGTGAAGGGTTTTGCTTGAGAATAAAGTTGTACTTTTTGAGCTTTTCAATCAGGTGAAGCGGGTTTGGGGTGTAAATTGAAACTGTTCCCCCCTTTTTCAGCACGCGGAATGCTTCAGCGCACATTTTTTCGTAATCCTCTTGACTAATGTGCTCAACAAGATCTGCACTAACCGCCTTGTCAAATGAATTGTCCCTTACACCTGAAAGCTTTGAAACACTTTTTACCGCAAAGGAAAGGTTCTTCTGAGTGAATGCCTTTTTTGCAACATCAATAGCACGCTTTGAAAGGTCAACTCCAAGCACGTTGGCCCCAAAGGTTGAACAGAAATGTGAAATTGCCCCTGCAGCACAACCCAGATCAATTATGCTCTCTCCCCTCTTGGGCTGCACAAGCCGCTTTATGTGCCCCAGCCTCAACCTTGTCCAGGGATCGTTCCTGATGTATGCCCCAAGCATGTCATCAAAGAAGGGCTGTGAGTATTCAAACTCGCCTTCCTTAAATTTGCCCCGCCAGCCGACTTTATCTTCCGATTCCCTTATACAGAACGCCTCTTTCAGCAATTGATTGCCTGTCAAGCGAGTTTCTCAAATCAAGAACCGCGCCCACTCCCTTTGACTCAATGAAATCTGCAGTAAGGGACTTTACAAATTCAGAGTGATGTGTTGCGAGAACAACAAGGTCGGCATCTTCAACCGCTTCCTTCAATGTTTTTACAGTGCTCTTGGATGGAATGAACGGGTCAAATATTCTGAGTACCGCCCCCTTTTCCTCAAGCAATTTGATGATTTTAATTGCAGGGCTCTCCCTTGAGTCATCCACATCTGGCTTGTAGGCAATTCCCAAAACAGCAATCTTTGCCCCATTAATCGAAACGCCTTTTTTCCTTAAGAGCTCCTCTGCTAGCTCAACAGAGAATGCAGGCATACTTTCGTTAATCTCTCTTGCAAGCTTCAGGAATTCGTGTTCAAAGCCTGCTTTTTGCGCACGCGCAATGAGATAATATGGATCCTGCGCAATGCAGTGCCCTCCAACCCCCGGCCCGGGATAGAAAGGCATGTAACCAAACGGCTTTGTTGATGCTCCCCTGATTACCTCGCTTAAGTCAATTCCCATTTTCTCAAAGCTCTTTGCAAGCTCGTTTACAAAAGCAATGTTTACATCCCTGAAAGTGTTTTCAACAACCTTAACTGCCTCCGCCGCCTTAACACTTTTAAGAACCGTTATCTCTGCATCAATTATTGACTCATAAAATTCCTTCGCCTTGCGGTTCCCCTTTGCTGAAAGGCAGCCCAGAACGCGCGGGATTTTGTCTATTGTGAATTTTTTATTGCCTGGGTCTATTCTTTCAGGGCAGTGCCCCAGAAAAAAGTCTTCCCCAGCCTTTAGCTTGGATCCTGTTTCAAGAATCGGCTGCACTACCTCTTCAACGGTTCCAGGATAAATAGTTGATTCAATTATCACAAGTGTTTCCTTGGAAACAACTGGCGCAACGGTTTTGCACGCGTTCTCAACAAAGCTTAGGTCCGGCTTGTCGCCAATTGCAGGGGTTGGAACGCACACAATAATTACATTCGCATTCCCAAGTACTTCACTTGGATTTGTGGAAGCCCTGATTCCCTTGCCATATTTTTTAATATTCTCTTCAATAAACTCGTCCTGCAGCGGGCTCTTTCCCAGGTTAACCAAATCAACTTTTTCATTGCTCAAATCAAAGCCTGCAACGTCGTAACCGTTCTTTGCACAAATGCAAGCAAGAGGCAGACCAACGTATCCCAAGCCAACTATTGCTATTTTTTGCTTCATAATAACCACTAACACTCAAAATATTTAAAACAACGCAATTGCCCTCATTATTGAAATCTTTTCAACAAGCGCGGGAATGAAAACTGCCGCATTCCCCGAAAGCCAGTAAGCAATCAAGCTTGTGAAATTAAACGGATCCGCAAGTGCTGGAGTTGACGCAAGGAACAGGAGGGAGAGCAGGAAAGTGTAAACTCCCAGCAATGCAAGCGGAACCCTAAGCTTTGGCTTTTGTTTAATTAGGGACGCTATTCCAAGCACGAAAAGCGGAAAAAGAATTATGAAAAATCTGTTTCCAAACCCCCATGCGCTATGCCACGAACTCCACGCCGAATAAATCCATATGTTCAACGCAACAAATGAAAGTGACAGAAGTTTTTCATTTCGTGGCAGGTAAAACAGCCCAGCAATTGCAGCAATCACCGCAGGGGTCCACAAAAGAATTCCCCTGTTCAGGTCAAAAAATAATTCAATCAAATGAATCGGCAGGAATGAATCAAATGCGTTTGTATAACCGCTTGAGAACGGGCTTCCAAACTGCGTTTGAAAGTAAAGCATTAGCAAAAGCACGAATGGCGCAAAGAATGCCCCAAACTTTACAGCATCTTTCCTCTCTCCCTTAAGCCAGTGGAACGCAAGCAATGGCAATACAAAAATTCCCGCTGAATACCTTGTAAGAGTAAGCAATCCAAGAAAAACCCCCTGAAGCCTTGCGTCCTTTTTTACAAAGGTTGCATAAACAAGCAATGCCATCAGCCCCGCTTCAAACGCATGACTGTACCCAAGGTCCGCACTCGCATACCAGAGAAGCGGGCTTCCAAAGAATGCAATTGCAAGCGCAACCGATTCGTTTCCAGGGAAATATTTTTTTGTAATTTTTACAGAGAAGAACAGTGCGATTGCAACAAATGCAAGCGCGGTCAGGGTAAATGCAAGCTGGTTTACGAGAAGAGCGCCCCTTTCATTAACAAAGAAATCGTCCGCAATATGGAAAGCAGGAATCTGCGCAAGAAACTCTGACACCAGGTATGCAGGCAGGGAAATTATTGCTGGACCCGGCGCATATTGCGAAACATGCTTCTGTGTTGCTTCGTTGAATTCAACCACCGGCATGCCGCTTACTTCGTTGAAATGCTGCTGTTCAACCAGGTCAAGAGAGCTGTCCTTTCCGATTCCCTCAAGAATTGCATAGTACCCAAATCCATCCCCTGAAACAACCGGCGAAAAGAAGAGAAAGATAAACGCCGCAATTAAGCCAAGCGAAATCTTTGCCTCGCGGGAAAGGTTTTTGAAGCACATTATGAAAACCTCACCTTAACCAAGGTCCATGCCGCCCTGATTCCGTCCATTACATTGATTTTCTTCTCCGCCTTCTCCCTTGCCTTGTAAGGGATTGGGATCTCCTTTATTTTAAAACCGGCCTTGATTGCCTTCCCGGTAAGCTCCGGCTCAATATCAAAACCGTTTGCACTAAGTTCAAGCTTCTTCAGCGCGTTTTTGCTGAAAACCTTTTGGCATGTTTCCATGTCCGTTATTTTCTGGCCGAAAAGAACTGTTGTCAGAACCGAGAGGAACTTGTTTCCAAAGTAGAATGTAAAGGACATGTTCTTCGGCTTTGCAAGAAACCTTGAGCCATATGCAACCTCTTCCCCTTTGTTGATTTGCTCCAAGAGCAGCGCAATGTTTTTGGGGGCATATTCAAGGTCCGCGTCCTGCACCGCAATTACCTCCCCTTTTGCCCGCGCAAAGCCTTGCCTTAACGCAAAACCCTTCCCTCTGTTTTTGGGGGATGAAATCAGGCTGATTCCCTTAATTCCCTGCAGCACCTTGAGCGTGTTGTCCGTGCTCCCGTCGTTTACAACAATGATTTCCTTTCCAAAGCCCTGCTTTGCAAACGAGACCTTTTTCAGCTCTTCAACAGCCTGCCTTATTCTGCTTTCCTCGTTAAAGGCAGGCATCACAATTGAAACAAGTTTATTACCCATTTTTTTCACTCAGATTGGTTTCTCCGTTGAATTGAAAACTGCAAACCCAACCGCTGCAAGCAGCAAGTTAAACACAAGAACCGTGAGGGAAAATGAAACTGCAAGCGCTGCCGGAACCCCAATCAGGCCAAGCATTACAACTGATGCAGCCTCCCTTGTCCCAAGCCCGGAGAATGAAATTGGAAGGGCCTCAACCAAAAGAATTATGGGAAGAACAGCAACCAATGCAATCGGGTCAATGTTCATTGAGAGAGCAACCGAGATTGCATAAAATACCGCAAACACAACAAGCCACGAAATAACTGTGAAGAATCCTATCGCAAGCAAGGGAACTGCATTGCTCTTGAAATCACTGAACGATTTGTAAAAATCGTTGAACCCTTCCTTCAAACTTTCCTTGAATTTTTCCGGAGCAAACACGTTGAAGAACGGCCTTGCGATTTTGCGCAGGATGTTCTTTCTTGTGAACACAAAGAGTGCGGCAACAAACAAGGCAAAGAATGCTCCAAGCGAAAGCATTATGCCATCGTCCGCAATTTTTGGAATTACCACAAAGTAAAGCCCGAGGAATGCGAAAGCAAACAGGAAAGCAATGTCCAAAACCCTTTCAACAAACACAACCGCAAGCCCCTGCCCAAGGCTTAAATCAAATTTTCTTTTCAGGTAAAGCGACCTGATTGAGTCCCCTGATTTGGCGGGGGAAGCCGTTCCAAAAAAGAACCCAATTGTCCAGATTTTTGTGTGCTCAATCCACTTTGTTCCAGGCTTAAAAACTGAAACCAGAATCTGCTGCTTGAACCCCTTCACCCCAAGGCTTGCAAACTGAAGCGCAAGAACTACCGGAAGCATTGCGGGATTCAGGCCTGAAAAGCTCTGCAGAATTTTGTCTACTCCAACGGACAAAATTATCAGCAGAAACAAGGCCAGCCCAAAAAGGGACAATAGTATTTTCTTCATCTAAGACAGTAAAAACTAGGAAATTAAGTTTTTAAAAAGAGGCTGATGCATTCATCGAAAACTGGCTCTAATTACGTGTTCTTCTTAAACCAGTCAATCGTTATTTTCAGCCCGTCTTCCCAGTTTACCTTCGGTTCCCAGCCAAGCTGCTGCCTTGCAAGGGTGAGGTCCGGCTTTCTTCTGGTCGGGTCATCTTTGGGGAGAGGATTGTGCACAATTTTGCTCTTGCTGCCGCAGAATTCAATTACCTTTTCCGCAAGCTGCAGAATTGTCATCTCAACCGGGTTCCCGATGTTTACAGGGTTTGTGTAAGAGGACGCCATCAGGGCAATTTGCCCACGAATGTTGTCGTCAACGTAACAAAAGCTTCTTGTCTGGTCACCGTCCCCAAAAACGGTTATTGGCTCGTCCTTAAGCGCCTGCTTTACAAAGGTTGGAATTACCCTCCCGTCATCAGGCCTCATTCTGGGGCCGAATGTGTTGAAAATTCTTGACATTCTGATGTCAATGTCGTGAACGCGATGATACGCCATTATCAACGCCTCTGAAAACCTCTTGCTTTCGTCATAGCATGACCTTAGCCCGATTGGGTTAACGTTTCCCCAGTATGTTTCCTTCTGCGGGTGCTCCAGCGGGTCTCCGTAAACTTCGCTTGTCGAGGTCTGCAAAAACTTTGCCTTGTGCTTCAAAGCCAAGTCAAGCATGTTTTTTACACCGTAGCTTCCAGCCATAAGCGTTTCAATCGGAATCATTTGGTAGTCGATTGGAGAGGCAGGGCATGCGAGGTTGTAAATCTCATCCAGGTCATCTGAAATATCCAAGGGGCGTGTGATGTCGTGGTTCATGAAGGTAAACTTTTCGTTCTCCATAAATTCCTGAATGTTCTTTTCCTTCCCGGTTACAAGGCTGTCAACACAGATTACTCTTTCTCCCTGCTTCAGAAGCGTTTCAACCAAGTGCGATCCAAGAAAACCCGCACCACCTGTTACCACAATTGTTTTTTCACTCATTCAAACCCGTCCTTTACCTCGTTGTACATTTCCAAACTTCCTATATCAAACCATTTGTCTTCATCTTTCTCAAACACGAAACCGTAAACTTCCTCGTTCTTGTAAAGCCAGTCAACAAACTCACCTGTTTTGTCTGCCGAATTCCCCTCATCCAAATACTGCTTTAATTTTGGGACAACCTCTTTTGGGTAAAGATAAACTCCAATGCTGCAAACCGTGCCCTTGGGTTCAGGCGGCTTTTCAACAAAGCCAACAACGCGAAGGGACTCGTCAAGCTCCAGGTTTCCCATTTTCTTTGCCTGCTCCAGGCTGCCGCAATCATAAACCCCTATGATTGCTTTCTTCTTTTCCTTGAAGAGGCCAACCAAGTCGGAGAGTGCAAAAGTAAACAAATTGTCTGAGTTGACAATTATTACGTCGTCGTCAATCTTTTCCTGCGCAATCACAAACTGGATGTCCCCAATGCTTCCAAGCCGGTCTTCGTTGCTTGTTGTCCCGTCATTGATAACTTTCACAGGAACTTTGCATTCAAAAGTCTTAGCCCATTCCCTGAACTGTTCGAAGAACTTTGCGTTTGTTACGACAAAGATTTCGTCAACTTCCTGAATCGTAAGGATTCTGCCGATTACGTACTCCATCATCGGCTTTCCACCCACTGAAAGCAAGCCCTTTGGCTTGTCTTTTGTTAAAGGGTACATTCTTGTCGCATAACCTGCTGCTGGAACAATCGCTTTCATTCAATCACCTACAAAATTATTTTTGGTTTAAAACAATAGAATTTCTCGCTTAACACATTAAAAGCATTTTCATTGTCGAAAAGCACCGCAACAGCGCCTCCGCTTCCCGCAAATTTCGCCCCAAGAGCGCCTTCTTCCAAAGCGGTTTTTACAATCTCCAAATCGGTTTCGTTGACATTGAAGTGCTTTTTTCTGAACCCAAAGTTCTTGTTCATCAAGGAGCCAAACTTTTTCCAGTCGGAATCAAGCAATGCGTCCTTTCCCTCAATGCAAAGGCCTGCAACCTTGTCCATCTCGTCCTTCACCCAGCCTTCGCCCCTCAAAAACCTGTTCCTCAAATCATTGTGCACAAGCGAGCTTTTTTTTGGAAGGCCACTGCAGGCAATAAAGAAGGGAACCTCTTTTACGTCCAGCTTTTCAACGCGCGCAAACGGGTCATCTTTTTTCAAAAACTCTTTTCCGGTAAAGTCCATGAATGCAATTCCCTGGTGGGAGATAATGTAACGGTCCTGCGGCCCGCATGCAATTCCCAACTCAAAGTTTTCAAGGTGCATTGCAATTTCCGCAACGTCGTTTTTGCTGAGCATTACATTAAACTTTTTCTGGAATGCGCGGATTGTTGCGATTATTATTGCAGTACTTCCGGCAAGGCCTGATTCGCGCGGGATGTCTGAGTTGTACTCCACCTCAAATTGTTTGTTTTGGAATCCAAGGTAATTAATGCATGCCTTAACCAAATCGTGCTTGCCGTTGTAGTGGGTGTTGTTTTTTTCAACACCGCCGTAATCTGATTTCAGCACAAGTTCACTGCTTTCACGCATTGAAAGCTTTACTCCCTTGTCAATTGTGCAGCTTATTCCCTTGCCGCCGTATATGTCGCTTGGATTTCCAAGCAATCCAACCCTTGCAAAGGCCTGTGTTTCAACTGAATTCATTTGCCTACTCCCTTGTAGATAAAGCCCTTTTCCTTAAGCTTGGCTTCATCAAAAAAGTTTCTTCCGTCTATTACAAACTTGCCTTTCATAAGTTCTTTAACCTTTTCGAAGTCAATTTCCCCAAACTCTTTCCACTCGGTGAGCAAAATCAGCGCTTCCGCGTCCTTCAGGGTTTCGTATATTGAATCGCATAATTCAATCTTGTCCCCAAAAATTTCTTTTGCGTTCTCCCTTGCCTGCGGGTCGTAGGCTGAAACGCTTGCGCCCTCTAAAAGCAGGTTGTTGATTATGTCAATGCTTGGCGCAAACCTCATATCGTCCGTGTTTGGCTTGAATGCAAGCCCGAGAACAGCAACCTTCTTTCCCTTCAAAATCCACATGCTGCTCTCAATCTTTTTCACAAACGCTACCCTCTGCGCCCGATTAACGTTCTGCACCTCTTTCAAAATCGCAAAGTCGTACCCGTTCTTTTCGGAGAGTCTAACAAACGCATCCACATCCTTTGGGAAGCAAAAGCCACCGTAGCCAATTCCTGCGTTGAGAAAGCTTTTTCCAATCCGATTGTCCAAACCCATCCCCTTTGCAACGTGCTCAATGTTTGCGCCTGTTTTCTCACAAACGTTTGCAACCGCATTAATGAATGATATTTTTGTTGCAAGGAAGCTGTTGCTTGCGTGCTTGATAATTTCAGCGCTCCTTATGTCTGTAAAGAGAATATTTTCGGTTAGGGGCTTGTAAATTTCCCTCATTGTGTTTCTTGCGTCCTCACTGTCGGTCCCAATAACTACCCGATCAGGGTTTGAAAAGTCCTCAATTGCGGAGCCCTCCCTCAAAAACTCGGGGTTGCTCACAACCTCAAACTTTACATTGTGGGGGTTGTAATGTTCAAGAACCTGCTTAATCTTCTCGCCTGTTTCAACCGGAACCGTGCTTTTTTCAACAACAATCTTTGTTTCGGTTGCAGCTTCTGCAATCCCGCGCGCAACATTTTCAACGTAACTCAAATCAGCTTCTCCGTTGTCTTTTGGGGGGGTTCCAACTGCAATAAAGATTACCTTGGATTTTTTGACGGCGTTAGCAAAATCGGTTGTAAATGACAGGCGTCCGGCTTTTGCATTTTTTTCAATAAGTTCCTCAATCCCCGGTTCGTAAATCGGTGAAATGCCCTGGTTGAGTTTCTCAATCTTGCTTTCGTCGATATCAACGCAGGTAACATTGTGCCCTACATCACTGAGGCACGCCCCGGTGACCAATCCCACATAACCTGTTCCAATAACCGCTAAATCCAATAAAATCCCTCCTTTCTGATAATAAAAAGGAGAATGGAAAGCTTTTAATATATGAATGAGTAATACATAGTATGATAGTATATGACACGCGAGAGAGTTACAATCACAATAAGGGGTGATTTGCTCAGGCAAGTTGACCGGCAGGTTGATGGATTAACCATCAGAAGCAGAAGCCAGGCAATTGAGTACCTTCTCAGCAAGTTTCTCAGCGATTTTCGCCTTGGAAAAGCGTTAATTCTTGCAGGTGGCAAGAGGAAGGATATTCTGATTGGAAAGCAGCCGAAGTTTATTGCGGACATCAATGGAAAGCCATTGCTTGAAAGGGTAATGGATAGCATTAACGAGTTCAATGTCGCAAGCTTCCTCATTTACACTGACAATTTTTCGGACAAAATAATTGATTCGCTCTCAGGAAAGCCTGTCCCCTACCACCTCGATTTTATCACAGGAAAGGAGCCAAGCGGGACAATCCAGCCGATGATGCTTGCAAAAGGGCAGCTGAATGACACTTTCCTTCTGGCCTACGGCGACACAATAACAAACCTGAACATTAACGACATGCTTGCATTCCACCGAAAAAACAATGCAATTGCAACAATCGCACTGACAACTGTAAGCAACCCGAAGGAGTTTGGTGTCGCAATGCTTCAGGGCGACAAGGTTGCCGAGTTCCAGCAAAAGCCAAAGAAGGAAGCGCACAGCTTTTTGGTCAATGCAGGATACTTCCTTTTCGAGCCGGAAATATTCAGGCACATTTCAAGGGACATGAAGAATTTGGAGCGCGACCTCCTTCCAAAACTTGCGCAGAAGGGCCTGCTTTTTGGATACACTTTCCACGGAAAATATTTTAACATAAACAGTGAAGAGGATTTGAATAAAGCGCGCGCCCTACTCTAAAGATTCAATGAACTGCTCAAGCCCTTTCTTTTCGCGCAGCACTTCGCTTTCCGAAACGTTTGTGCCGTGTTCAAAAATCAGGGGAAGTTCCTTCAAATGCCTTATCCCCCTCAGAATTGAAAAATCATACCCCTCCGGAAAGGCATGGTGGTCAGCCATCCCGTTAACCATTTCCCCGCTGCTGTAGTGCACATGCATTTCACAGACCCTTGCCCTGAGATTCATCATCTCATTCAGGTTCCCGGCAAGCAGTGCATGCCCAAAGTCAAGCAGGAGCTTAATGTCTGGAAGCTCGTGGAAAATTTCCTTGAACGCATCCGCAGAATCAAGAACACATTCAACATGGCCTGACGGCATGTTTTCAATCGCAAAAGTTGCCCCTGAATTCGCTGCAAGCATTGTTCCGTAAACAAGAACCTCTTTTAGCCCGGCAATTGCCTTTTCCTTTTCAATTCGCTCACCAAACTCCATTTTGCTAAAGCCGTGCGGTCCCTTTGCAAAGCCAAGCCTGAACGGAAAGCCGGGGTGGATTCCCACAACCTCTGCCTCAACAATTTCAGCAGCTCTGAACATCTCATCAAGGACACGCCTGTTCTGTTTTGTTAGCCCAAGTGCCGCATTGAACCAGAATCTTTCCTCCAACGGGGGAAACAGGCCGTGCACTGTGTAATTCAAATCAGGAAAGTCGTGCTTGATTTTTTTGATTGTTTCCCACAAGCCTTTCTCAAATTTGTGTGCCGCCCCAAGCTCAACCTGCTTAAAGCCAAGTTCCCTTGCTTTCTCAACAGATTCATAAATTCCGATTCCGCGAGTCGCAAAATAACTGCTGCTTAATCCAACCTTTGAAGCCATGCCAATCAATTTGTGTAACGGATAAATTATATAAAGCGTTTAGTGCCTTATTTTAATGATTGTAAATGACTATTGGAATCAAAAAAGCATTTATTCTCGCGGGTGGCGAGGGCACAAGGTTAAGGCCCATAACTTACGAAATGGCAAAGCCCCTTATTCCTGTTCGCGGAAAGCCTGTTTTGCAGTGGAACCTTGAACTCTGCGCAATGTACGGAGTGGAAGAGGTAATTATTGCAGTCGGCTACAAGCACGAGCAGATTGAGCAGGCATTCGGAGACGGTAAAAAGCTGGGCCTGAAAATTAAGTACAATGTTGAGGAGCAGTTCCTTGGAACCGCGGGAGCGCTCAAGTTTGCAGAGGAAGCCTTCAGGGGCGAAAAAAAGTTCATCATGATGAACGGGGACGAGTGCAAGGACATTGATTTTATTTCACTGGACAGAGTGTTTGAAAAAAATGATGCGGTTGCAGCAATCGCATTAACAGAGGTTGATTACATGGCCGCCGGTGGAATTGTCAAAGTTGACGGGGAAAAGGTCACTAACTTTGACGAAAAGCCTGTTGCAGAGGGGCAGGGGAAGAAAACAATCAACGCAGGCGCGTACATTCTTTCCCCAAGAATTTTTGATTACATCATGCCTGGCGAAATGGTTTCAATCGAAAAAATCACATTTCCAATGCTTGTTAAAGAGGGCAAGGCATTTGCACTGCCCTGCGTAAGCCAATTTTTCCAGACTGACACCTTTGAAAGGTATGAAAACGCTATTTTTGGCTGGAAGGGCTTTGGAAGCATCTAAGCCAAGGCAAATGTCCCCACCACAAAAAGATTTAATAATCCCAAAAGCATAGTTTTATTGATAACAATGCCTAAAAGAACGGGACCAAAATCAATAAGGCCTGCCGCAAAAAAGCAGGCCCTGCAAATTCTTGGAAAGAAAAGGCTTTCCCCGACAAAAACACAGAGGCGTGCAGAGCACGCAACGCTAGAAAAGGCAGTTGGTTACAAAATCCCAAAGCTAAGCGATGTTGTTTCAAAACCAAGCAGGCACACGATTAAACGAAGAATCACCCTTTACAAAACCGAAAGGCACCAGCTGCCCGCAGGATATGTTCCAAGCGCCTTTGGATGGAGTGGAGAGCGTGCCCCAAACGAGGTGGTTGTTAAGAGAACCGCAACTGGAGAAAGCATTATAATAAAGAGAATAACCAAGAGTGGAAGCGGCAAGTCGGGCGGAAGCGGCGGAGAGCGCGTAAGCCGCAAAACCGGAACAATGCATGCCAAAAAAGCAAGGGCAAAGGCCGCAAGAAAAAGCGGCAAGAAGGGCGCACGGGCAGGAAAGGAAACTAGAAAGAAGAAAAAGAAATAGTGCTTTGAAGAAAGCGATAAAAAGCTAATGCCTCCAATTCTTATCGGTTAAAATGAATCTCGACGAAAAAATCAGAACTGTCCCAAACTTCCCGAAAGAGGGAATAATGTTCAAGGACATCACAACACTGTTAAAAGATTCGGTTGCATTCAGGAACGCGATTGACAGCATGGTAGAGCACTTCATGAAAAAAGACATGCACTTTGACAAGGTTGTAAGCACGGAAGCACGCGGATTCATCCTCGGCTCTGTTCTCGCCTACGAATTCCACGCAGGCTTTGTGCCATTGAGAAAACCGGGAAAGCTTCCGGCCGAAACAATAAAGCAGGAGTTTGAAACAGAATACTCAACAGACGCTTTTGAGATTCACAAAGACGCGATTGAAGAGGGAGAAAGCGTCCTGATATGTGACGATTTGATTGCAACAGGCGGAACCCTAAAGGCAGGGGTTGACCTTGTTGAAAAGCTTGGCGGAAAAGTCAACGGAATCGCAGCCCTCGTTGAATTAACCTTCCTTAAAGGCAGGGACAAGGTAAAGGGTTACGATGTGTTTTCCCTGATAAAGTACGATGAAGAGAAATGATTTTTGGTGGGCAAATGGTTAAGGCAGTAATTCTCGGATCAATCGCACTGGACTCCCTTGAGACACCGTTTGGCAAGGCGGAGAACGCACTTGGGGGAAGCGCAACATATGCTTCAACCGCGGCCTCGCTTTTTACAGATGTTGGAATAATCGGAATAGTTGGCCGGGATTTCCCCGAGGAACACGTAAAGTTTCTTGAAAGCAGGGGAATTGACCTCAAGGGAATGGAGAAGGCGGAGGGAAAAACCCTTTACTGGAAGGGCAAATACGGTTTTGACATCAACGCCCCGGAAACTCTTGACATTCAGCTCAACGTGCTTGCGGACTTCAAGCCAAAGGTGCCGGACGAGTACAAGGACGCTGACTTTTTGTTCCTTGGAAACCTTGACCCCTCAATTCAAAAATCGGTTCTAGAGCAGATGAACAAGCGCCCAAAGCTCGTTGTCTCAGACACAATGAATTTCTACATTGAAAAGGACCGCGAGGCGGTTCTCGAAATGGTTAAGCTCTCAGACATCGCCTTAATGAATGACGGGGAAGCAAGGCAACTCTTTAAGACAACAAACCTGATTAAGGCGGCGCGGGAAATTCTCAAGCTTGACTCAGGCCTTGCAATAATCAAAAAAGGAGAGCACGGGGCGGTTTTTCTTACAGAAAATGAATTCTTCTCGGCGCCGGGATACCCGCTTGAAAACGTCAGGGACCCGACAGGGGCGGGAGACAGCTTTGCAGGAACCCTTACAGGATACCTTGCAAAGACAGGTGACTTAAGCCCTGAAAACATCCGCAGGGCATTGATTTACGCTTCAAGCGTTGCAAGTTTCAATGCAGAGGGCTTCTCCCTCGAGAAGCTGAAGACCATTACCCTCGAGGACGTTGAAGCAAGATTTAATGAGTTCAAAAAAATTGTGCAGTTTTAGGTGATTGAAATGATTGGAATAATCGGCGGCTCAGGCCTTGAGGACCCAAAAATTCTGAAGAATTCAGAGGAAATACTTGTTGAAACGCCTTACGGCAAAACAAGTTCCCCCCTTACAATTGGGGAAATTGCCGGCAAAAAGATTGCATTAATCTCAAGGCACGGCAAAAAGCACGAAATCATGCCGTCAAACGTTAACAGCAGGGCAAACATCTGGGCTTTGAAAGAATTTGGTGTTAAGCAAGTTCTTGCAACAACCGCGTGCGGTTCACTGCGCGAAGAAATAATGCCAGGCCAGATAGTTTTTCCAAAGCAGTTCATTGACTGGACAAGCAAGCGCTCAAGCACTTTCTTTGACAAGGGCAAGGTCTGCCACATCCCAATGGCCAACCCGTTCTGCCCAAAGCTAAGCGAATTGCTGTGCGAAACCGCAAAGAAGCTGAAAATTCCGCACCACGACCACGGAACTGTTGTGACAATTGAGGGCCCGCGGTTCTCAACAAGGGCTGAATCGCACATGTTCAGGACAATTGGCGGGGACATAATAAATATGAGCACTGTTCCGGAGGTTGTTCTTGCGCGCGAGGCAGGAATGTGCTATCAGGCGATTGCCATGGCAACAGACTACGACTGCTGGAAAGAGAGCGAAAGCGTTGACATCTCAAAGGTTCTTGAAACATTCAAAAGCAATGTGGAGCGTGTAAAAAGGCTGCTTGTTGAGGCAATTCCAAAAATTGAATCAAAGGAATGCGCCTGCCAAAAGCACATTGATTCCTCAATAATTAACCTCAGCGAAGACTAATTCAAAGAAAGAAGCCGTTTAGCACCCCAAGGGAGAGTGCGGTAACAATAATTCCCGCAATGGTTACACCGATTGCGCTTGCAACGGCAAATTTTCTAAACCTAACACCCAAAAGGTATGCCGCAAGCGCTCCTGTCCACACACCGGAGCCGGGAAGGGGAACGGCAATAAACAGCGCAAGCCCGATTGTCCCAAACCGCTCAACATAGGGCTCAACCTTTCGCTGGGTCCTTGCAACAAACCACCCATATATATCTTTTATTATAGAGACTTTTGTGAACAGCTTCACAAGAGCGTCAAGAAACGCGTAAAGCACCAGCCCAAACAGAATGTTCACAATTACCGCAATAAGGAAGACTTCAATCCAAGGAGCCTGCAGCACAAAGAGCCCAAAAGGGATGCTTGCCCTTAATTCAAGGCCGGGCATCATGGTCAGCAGAATAAAGTTAATCAGAGTATGTAGTTCCAAAAAATTCACCGCAAATCTATGAATATTAGGTGAACCGAAAAAAGTATTAAAAAGACTTATGTTGAATATACTATTGCCTAGTACA
>JAFCCO010000008.1 GCA_017610175.1 Candidatus Iainarchaeum sp.
TGAGGAAACAACACTGTCAGAATGGACACCACCAATCCCAGTAGCCGCAACAGAAATAAACCCAAAACCAACAACCTGCACAACAGACCAAGACTGCGACGACCAAGAACCCTGTACAAACCAACTATGCATAAACAGCCAATGCAGCTTTGTACCACTTCCAAACGGAACAAACTGCGGATACGGAAGGGAGTGCGAAAATGCCGAGTGCATTGAAATCGAAAAAGTACAGACCGCAAAAGAACAAAACCTTACCCCAATCTACATCGCAATAGCAATACTCCTAATCATCGGAGCGGTAGCATACTACTACAAAAAGGCCTAAACCCAACCAAAAAGAATTTAAAGCCTAAAACCCTTTTTTAAGCAGGTAATTAGATGGTTAAACGAGAGTTTTTGCTTGCTTTTCTGGTTGTTTCCCTGCTTGCGCCTGCACTTTTGGTTACTGCCGATGACGTAAGCTGTGGGAACGGACGGTGTGATGCCGGAGAAAACGCCTGCACCTGTGCGGCAGACTGCGGAATATGTGGGGGCGATGTGCCGGAGGCAATAAAGAAATGCGCCTACTACGGCTGCAATGATGACAGCACAATCTGCCAGGTTAACACAAAAACAAACTGCTGCGGAAACCTAATCTGTGAGGGCGAGGAAGATTACGCAAGCTGTGCAGTGGACTGCCTGCCAAAGTCACTTTCACTTGAGCTAATTGAGCCCGACTTCAGCAAAAGTTTTTTCAGGGCCGAGGAAACACTTTTCAAGGTAAAGATTACAGGTGACGGAAAGAAGCTGCTTGCGGCGAACGTTGACCTAACCGCCCCTTTTGGAAAATTCAAGGTGCTAAACAACGGAAAGTACCCTGATGAAGACAGTTCCGATGGAATTTACACAATTATTTTTGTAGTTGACGACAGCGTAGATGCAGGGAACAACCCGCTTCACCTTGAAGTTGAATTTCCAAAAACAGGGGACAACAGGGTGACACAGGACGCAAACTATGTTCTGAAGGTTGACCCAAACCTTGACGTTGCATTCAATACAACTGAGTCCTACACCCTCGGAGACGTTATTGACCTCGGAGGAACAATCTCCAAAAACGGAAGCAAGTTTTCACTGCCGCTTAACCTAAGGCTTTTTGACGGCAGAAGCACAATCTACGACAAAAATATTGTTTCAGGCGAAAACGGCGCGTTTGTTGCAAACTACCACAGCAGCCTAATCGATCGGAATGGAATGTGGAAGGTTTCAATAGAGGGAATTGACGCAAACAGAAACACGGCCTCAGGGGAAAAAGAGTTTACAGTAATAATCCCGGGAACAGAGGAATTCTTTACAGTTGAACTTCTCACAGCAATTGAGGACTCCTACGAAAGGGGCGCGGACATTTCAATAATTGCAGTAGTGAAGGATTCAGGCGAAGAGGATGTTGAGGGTGCAGAGGTAAAGCTCTTCAGCCCGCTTAACGAAACAATTGAATTGGTGCAGCTTAAGCCAGGGCAGTACAGCGGAACATACCACATCCCGTTTGGAATGCCTGTGGGCGCGCAAAGAATGGTGATTTCCGCCAGCAAGGGAGCGGAGGGAAGCTCTGTTTCGGGAAGCACAGACATTGAATTTGAGGTAAACAAAACCGAAATAATTGTTGAGGTTGTTGAGCCAAGCGAAAGGCACTACCAGGCAGGAAACGACCTCGCCCCCGCGGTTTTCCTGAGTTACGCAAACGGGGAATGGGTTGTTGATGCAACAGTTACTGTTCTCATAAACAACAAGGAAGTTGAACTCACCCCGTCCAAAACAGGATTCTTTGAGGCAGAGTATATCCTGCAGGAAAAGGACATGGGAAGGTTTAGAATTTCGTTCAAGGCAGAGGACGCATTTGAAAACATGGGAAGCGCTGAAGCGGACATTGAGGTAAGCGGCTTCTCGCTTGCGCACATAGTGCAGGAAAACCTTGGAACAATCCTTATCACAATCGCTGTTCTGGCAATAGTTTCGTTTGCGGCAAGAAGCTTTTACATGAGAATGACCGAAAAGGCAAGACTTGAGAAGCGCAAAAAGCAACTCACTGCACTGGAAACCGAGCTTCAGAAAAAGCATTTTGAGCAGGGCATTGTGAAAAACGACGAGTTTGCCGAGTTAACTGAAAAGTATGAGTCAGAGCTATACAACATCAACGAAAGGCTTAAGGAGTTAAAGAAGAGTGCAACAAAGAAAAAGTAAAATTTTTGTGCTGATTGCATTGGTCTGCATGTTTTCACTTGCCTTTGCCGCGCACGAAACAAGCAAGGAAAGCTACTCCAAGGGAGAAACCATTAGTGTAAGCGGTGAGTGCTTTGACAATGTGTCAATTTCAATTTCAAGCCTTGGAAGGCAAATCATTGGGCAGGATATTGCATGCCAGAACTCGGCTTTTGCATTCGATTACGAAATACAATTTTATGACCCGGTTGGAATCTGGAGAATCAAAAGCTTGGAGGGGGCAAAAGAGGATTCCTCAACGGTAAGTGTAAAGCATGTGAGGGAAAGCCAGTTTTACCTCATCACATTCCTTAGCCCTGCAAAGGAAAGTTTTTACAGGAAGGAAATGGTTAACATCAGCGCAAGAATTCAGGATGCCGGGGCAAACGTTGAGGATGCCGAAGTGTTTACCTGGCTTCCAACAGGGGAAAAGGTAGTGCTTGCCCACAGAGGGGAAGGGGTTTACGGCATTGATTACGAGATTTCCGCAAACGAAAGAATCGGGCCCTGGAAAATCACGGTTTCAGCCAAAAAGGAGTCTGACGCAGGGGTTTTTGGGGGGGAAAACAGCACAACGGTCCGCGTTGACAAGGCCCCGATAATAGTTGACCTGGTAAAACCAAACACCAAGGGCTTTAGTTTGGGAACAGACATTGAGGTTGAAATAAACGTAAGCTACGAGGACGGAAGCACTCCCGAAAACATTAGCGCAACCGTTTTCTTTGACGGAACAGAAACAGAGATGGCAGGCCAGGGCAACGGAATTTTCACGCACTCAATTCCCCTGACCAAGGAAGACCTTGGAATCAAAAAAATAATTGTAACCGTAAGCGACGAGTTTGAAAATGAGACCATGCTGGTTCACGAAATAACGGTTTCGGAAAGCATTTTCTCACTTGCAATGGACCTCGCACCCTACCTTGTCGCAATCCTAATAGTTTTGGTGGTGGTAGCGGTTGTTGTTGTCCCCAGATTCAGGGAAAAGCAGGATGTAAGCTCTTTGGCAAAAAGACAGAAGCTGCTTGACTCAAAGGTAATAAAGCTTCAGACAGACTATTTTACAAAGGGAACTCTAAGCAAAACAGTTTACGACAAAAAAATCGCCAAATATGAGGTAGAACTTCGCGAAATAAAGAAAAAGTTAAAAATAAGGTAAGCTCAATAGTTGTAGGTGAAAAGGAAAATGGCTGGATTAATTAAAAAAATTCTTGGAAAAAAGGACACTGAAAAACCAAAAAAGCTTGCAAAGCCTGCAATCAAAAAGGTTGAGGTTCCAACCGAAGCAGACCTTGCTTCACAAAAGCTTTCCTCCAGCGCGCTTATAAAGAGAAACAATCCATGCAATGTTACAAAAAAAATTGAAATTGCGCCAGTTAGGGTTGACAAGTTTGATTTGCTTCTCGCAGACCACGGCCTTGAAAAGGGAAGCACCACCCTAATAAGCGGCGGGGCAGGAACCGGGAAAACAACTTTTTGCATGCAAAGCCTGTACAATGCCGCAAAGAGCGGGGAAAAATGCATTTACATTTCGTTTGAAGAGGAGCCTGCAAAAATAATGCAGCACATGAAAAAAAACTTCGGCTGGGACTTCTGCAAATTTGAGAAAGCGGGAACTGTCGCAATAATCAAGATTGACCCCTCAAAGATTGCAAGAATGGTTGAGGGAATTCTTGCAAAAGAGGTTGGCGCGCTTAGAATAAAGCTGCCAAAGCTAGAGCTTCCGTTTGACCCTGACAGAATGTGCATTGACTCCCTTAGCGCTTTGTCCATTGCATTTGAGCACGAGGAAAGCTACAGGAAATACATTAGGGAATTGTTTGAAATGCTTGAGGGCTACAACTCAATAAACATTGTAATCGGTGAAACAGAGCAGAACCCAACGGTTTACAGCAGAAGCGGGGTTGAAGAATTTTTGGCGGACGGAGTTATAGTACTCTACAATTTAAGAATTAGGGGAAAGAGAAAGAACGCGCTTGAAATCCTCAAAATGAGAAGCGGAAGCCATGTAAAAGACATTGTCCCATACAAACTTGGCCCAAAGGGCATTGAAATAAGGATTGACGAAGAGCTCGAAATATAGGAGTTTTTTGCCCCCCGCACTGTTTGATGAATGTACTAATAACGTTTAAATAAGGCTATCAACCTTAAATTCCTAATAGGAACTGATTGGAAAAAAAAGGTGCCTAAGATGAGCCTAAACGCAATAGCATTTATCCCGGACGGTAACCGCAGGTATGCCAGAAAAGTCGGAATCAACTATGCCCAGGCATACACCCTTGGAACCGAGAAGGCGTGGGACGTAATCAACTGGCTGGGCGAATACCCAAAAATCAAAATGGGAACCTTTTACACACTCTCCCTTGAAAACCTCTCCAGAAACAGGCTTGAGCTCAAGGTTTTGTTCAAAATATTCGACCACGAGCTTGACAAGGTTTTCAGCAGGGGACTTTTTGAGGCACAGGGGGTAAAACTCAAATTCATGGGACGGCTTGACCTTCTCCCTTTAGGAACACGGAAGAGAATGGAGAAAGTTGAGGACTATACATCGGAATTTGACAAAAAGCAAATAAACCTTGCAATTGGATACAACGGGCAGGCGGAAATCGTTGACGCAGCCAAGAAATTTGCAGAAGACTGCAGCAGGGGCGCCTTTAATTCAGCAGAGCTCAATGAGGAGAAGTTTGCAAAATACCTTTACAACAGCTCTTCACCGGACCTTGTAATCAGGACAGGGGACACCCAAAGGCTTTCAGGATTCTTAACTTACCAGAGCGCTTACAGCGAACTCTGCTTTTCTGAAAAGTTTTGGCCGGAGTTTGAGAAGCAGGACTTAAAAGAAGCGGTTAAAGACTTTGATTCAAGGGAGAGAAGGTTTGGAAAGTAGCTTTTTTATACTTTCCCTTGGAAAAATTAATTAGATAGCCCCGTCGTCTAGTGGCCAAGGATCTTGGGTTCTGAGCCCAAGGACCAGAGTTCGAATCTCTGCGGGGCTATTTTTTACTTCTCTCCCAAAATTCATTCTGTTTGGCTGAATGCAAAAAAAAGTTTATAAACTGTGAAGGCTTAATATAACAAGTGCAGGAACAAAACAGGGATAACATCAAATTTGATGGAACACAAGCCAGATTACCCAAAACCAAAATAAAAAGGGATGGAAAAAAAATGCTTTCAAAAAACCAGGCTGGAGCAACAACCGCAATTACACTGATTACTGCGGGAATACTTGCAGTATTGTTATTAACACAAACAGCCACCATCCCACCATTAACGGAAACGCCCTATGAAACAAAAGCAAACAAACAAGGGCAATATATTGATCTTGCAGGAGATGCAAACTTCACAGAAATTGTGTTAAATGACCAAAACCCCACAGACCTCAGTACATTGAGAGCATGGAATACCAAAGCATTCCAAATTCCCGAAAAAAACGAAACAAAATGGAGGGTGTACCAAAAAAGAGTCCATTTCTTTGACGGGGAAAAATGGATTGACCTAAACCGCATTTCCTTCCCAGCAATAGAAAAGAAAGAGTTCCTGCTTGAAGAAAAGCCGCCTTCCACAAACACAAAAACAATAATTAAATCCCCCAACCCGCCTTTTGTGTGCTTCAACCAAAACTGCATTTCAGTGGAAGTGGCACTTTCGCAACAGGAAATTGCCTCCGGCTTGATGTTCAGAGAGCAACTGGCCCAAAACGCTGGAATGCTCATTACCTTCCCCCAACAAGCGCCCTGCCCAATCTGGATGCGCAACATCCAAATTCCACTTGACATAATTTGGATGAATGCCGACAAAAAAGTGGTATTTATAAAGGAAAACGCCCTGCCCTGCGAAGCAAATGAATGCGAAACATTTACCCCAAACGAAGACGCAAAATTTGCCTTAGAAGTCAACGCAGGATTTGTTGAAGAAAACAAAATCACACCGGAAGAAAAAGCGGAATTCAGGAACATTCCCCAAAAGCAATTCAAAACACAAAAAATCAGCACAACACGCTTCAAAATTGACAACTACCTACTGCACAAAGGTATTACCGCAAGCATAACTGAAACAAACGAAATTGTCTTTAAGGATGCGAAGCAAGCGGAAATCAAAAAAATTGCTTCGGCATATGCAATCGATTCAAAACAAGACTTAATAACCGGACACTATCTGCTGCTGCAAAAACAACAAGAATTGGAAATATTTGTGGACATTTCAAGCGAATGGCTGCAAAACGCAGAATACCCCATTACAATAGACCCTGACACAAATTATGCCGGCTCAAAAGCAGACGGATACCTGCAAAAGGGAACTGGCGGTTCACCCTGCGATTACACTCCTACAAGGGATACAATCCCCAGTTCACATACAACCGAGACACTAATCTATATCGGCCAACAATTGTGGGGAATATGAAAATGAAAAATATGCAAAAAAATGCAAAAAAAACGATTCAACTTTTCAGCATGATTCTCTTACTTGCAATTATCACCCCCCCTGTTTTTGCAGCACCCCCAATACCCTGCCCTGCAGCCCATTTTTTATACCACGGTTTTTTGACCTTTGACACCACCGCCATTTCAGGAACAATTACATCGGCAACGCTTGGACTAAAAACATACGATGATTTATCGATTACAGATTTCAACATAATGGTTTACAGCGGTAACGGAACAACTTGCTGGGGAAACAATAATTTGCAAACAAATGACTGGAACAGCTGTTACAATAATGGAACATACGACGGGGACTTAATGGATACAGCAAATTATCCCGGAGACTACCAATTCGCAACAATGAACATAGAACCAAGCGTAATTAATAAAGACGGCAACACACAATTTGAATTAATAAGCAACAAAGACCTGGAAGCCATCGAACCTCCAGGATATGAGTATGTACTATTTTACTCCGCCAATTCAGATACCAATGTCCCATATCTTGAAATAACAACCCTCCCAGATAATACTGCTCCAGACTGCAATATTTTGTCTGTTGGCGGTTTTTCCGATTCTTTGCCCTTGCAGTTTTCAGATGAGCGGGATGGGAATTTGACTGTTCGCTTTTTTGTTCATGATTCTGATTCTGATGATTTGAATTTTAACATGTGGTATGGGGGTTCCCAGTCGGCAAAAACTACCGAGGTTGTTGGGGATTTGAATTTGAGTTCTGCGGTTTGTGATTCGGACATTAACGGAGTTGAAGGGACTTATTGTGAGTGGGATGTGGAAACTGCAAGTGTTTCGGACGGAAACATTTTTGTCACAATTGAGGTAAACGACGGAACAGTTTCCGACACAAACTCAACCGAGTTCACCAGCGGAATTTTAATTGACAACACAGCGCCAACACTTTCCGAAAAATACCCCTCCGCCAATACATCAGACTCTGACACAACCCCGTTATTCTGGATAAAAATCACAGACGCCTCAGCAGGACCAAAAGGCTGTTACTACACTATACACGCCACAGACACAAACACAAGCCTGCAATGGGCAGACGTAAACGCTGACAACTACTGTGAATACACTCAAAACCCGCCGTTAAGCCACACAGAAACTGCAATGATAGAATGGCGCGGCACAGACAACCTCGACAACAACTCAACCGACCAAAACACAGCAACATACACCTGCAACAACCCTCCACTCGAAGGTCCAGGTCAAGCCTACTGCGGAGACCGAGAATGCAACGGCAGAGAAACAGCTTCCACCTGTGCACTCGACTGCCCACCGGTATGCGGAGACAAAGCCTGCACCGGAAACGAATCATTCCTCACCTGCCCAATTGACTGCTTCGGATGCGGAGACGGAACATGCTCAACAACCGAAACCGCTTTAACCTGCCCGCAAGACTGCAAACCAACCTGCGGGGACAGAACCTGCGCTGCAGAAGAAAACTGCCTAACCTGCCCAACCGACTGCGGGCAATGCCTTGAAGAAACAACCATTTTTGAAAAAACAATCGAAAACCAGGCAACAGAAATGCAAATCGAAGAACTTACAGAACAAACAGGAAAATCCAAACAAGACACAATAGAAGCATTCAAAAAACTGCTTTTAAAAAGAAAAATCAAAGTCACAAAAGCACAAACCACCCCAACCCAAACAACCTACAAAACCACAATAACAATAAGCACCAAAAACACAACCACAAAAACACTCAAAAACGTGAAAATACTCGAAAACATCCCAAAAACAATAGCAGAAACCGCATCACAAATCAAAAGCAACCAAGAATTCAAAGTAATCCAAGAAGACCCAATAATCGAATTCACAATCCCAAACATTAACACAGAGCAAACAGCAGAAATAACCTATTTCATTGAAAAAAAAATAGAACAAGCAACACTCACAGAATGGACCCCCCCAATACCCACAGCAGCAACAGAAATAATTCCACGCCCAACAACCTGCTTGATTGACGCAGACTGCGACGACCAAGAACCCTGCACAAACCAGCAGTGCATAAACGGCGAATGCAGCTTCATCCCGCTTCCGGACAGAACAAACTGCGGATTCGGAATGGAATGCGAAAACGCAGAATGCACTGAAATAGAAAAAGTACAGACCGCAGAAAAACAAGACTTCACAACAATATACATCGCGATTGCAATACTCCTAATCATAGGGGCAGCAGCATGGCACTACAAAAAAATGTAAAAAGCCCGCTTAAAAACGATTGCTGTGCCCAAAATAAACCCTGTTCTGCATTGCTTTTAAAAATATTATTTACTTAAACTTATTGCTACATTGCCTGCATGCGAGGTTCTTTCAAATGGAGATTGTTTTCAACAAAATCTTTTTAGAGCATGACACCGGAATGCACCCTGAAAACAAGAAAAGGCTTGAGGCCTGCTTTCCATTGACGGAAACAAGGGTTGAAAACGGGGAAAAATATCTCCCCCTGTTTCACACTCCTGCCTACGTTGAGCGCGTTAAGAAGACCTGCAAAACAGGCGATTACCTTGACTCAGACACCCCTGTTTCGGAGAAAAGCTATAATGCCGCCGTTCACGCTGTTGGCGCAACAGTCATGGCTTCCAAGTCAAACGATTTTGCCCTTGTCAGGCCTCCCGGGCACCATGCCTTTCCAGACCACTCAAGCGGATTCTGCATTTTCAACAACATTGCAATTGCAGTCCAGCGATTGGTTAACCAGGGCAAAAGGGTTCTTATATTTGACTTTGACTCCCACCTTGGGGACGGGACTGTTAAATATTTTTACAACTCAGATAAAGTTCTTTACTGGTCCCTGCACCAGTGGCCTGCTTTTCCGGGTGGAGGGGACGTTAACGAAATCGGGGAAGGTGAAGGAAAGGGGTACACCATAAACATTCCTTTGTCCCCCGGAACAGGGGACGACATTTACTCGAGTGCAGTGAAAATGTTTTTACCGGTTGCAAAACAGTTCAGGCCGGATGCTGTCGCTGTTTCGGCGGGGTTTGACGGGCACGCGCAGGACCTGCTTTTGGACCTTAGGCTGAGCACAAATTTGTACCATTCGCTTGGCAAAACATTAAAAAACAATTTCAACAAAATCTTTGCAACACTGGAGGGCGGTTACAACACAAGCACGTTTCCAAAGTGCCTTCACAACTTTGTTGACGGGGTAAACGGAAACAAAATGAGGTTCAGGGAACATCCAACCGAATCCAGGGTAATAAAGGTAGAGGAATTTGAGGCAAGGGCTTACGCTCTTGAAAAAAAACTGTCGGAATTCTGGAAACTGTAGCGGGATATTGCAAATCAGGGGAAATCGCATGGAAAAAAAACAGCTGGACAGGTTATTCAACCCAAAAACAATTGCCGTAATCGGTGCCTCAAACAGCATCGGCAGCGTAGGTTATGCTCTAATGAAAAACCTTGTCGGAAGCAAGTTTGAGGGAATCGTTTACCCAATTAACCCAAAAAGGCAAAGCATACAGGGAGTAAAGGCTTACCCCCATGTTTCCAGTGCCCCTGACCGAATTGATTTGGCAATCATTGCCACCCCCGCAAAGTCTGTGCTTAAAATTGTGGAAGAATGCGGAACCGCAAAGGTGGGCAATATTGTGATTGTTTCATCCGGATTCAACGAAATTGGAAAGGCAGGCGAAGACTTAACCGCTGGAATTCTCAAAATTTCAAAAAAACATGGAATGCGAATTATGGGCCCAAACTGCCTTGGGTTCATAAACCCAAAGAAAGGGC
The DNA here is from genome assembly GCA_017610175.1 of Candidatus Iainarchaeum sp. Lineage (GTDB taxonomy): Archaea > Iainarchaeota > Iainarchaeia > Iainarchaeales > JAFCCO01. Next base: position 10,410 of record JAFCCO010000008.1, read on the forward strand.
TTAACGCAAGCTTTGCAAAAAACACAGCCTTGCCTGGAAAAATTGCGTTCATTTCCCAAAGCGGGGCGCTTGGAACAGCTGTGCTTGACTGGGCTGTAAAGCAAAACGTGGGTTTCAGCCACTTTGTCTCAATTGGCTCGATGGCAGACATTGGATTCAACGACCTCATTGACTACTTTGGAAGGGATCCGGGAACATCAAGCATTCTTATTTACATGGAGTCCCTTTCAAACGCAAGAAAATTTTTGAGCGCTGCAAGGGCCTTTGCCAGAACCAAGCCAATCCTTGTTTTAAAGGTTGGAAAAAGTGACGAGGGCGCAAAGGCCGCAAGGTCGCACACAGGAACAATTACCGGAAACGACTCTGTTTTTGACGCGGCATTCAAGAGAGCCGGAATAATAAGGGTAAACACGATTAACGAATTGTTCAACTGCGCCCAGACCCTGGCAATGCAGCCAAGGCCGCTTGGAAAAAGGCTTTCGATTGTCACAAACGCGGGCGGCCCCGGAGTCATTGCAACAGACGCATTAATTTCCTTGAGCGGGGAACTTGCTTCGCTTTCTCCAAATTCAATGAAGCTTCTTAACAAAAAAATGCCTTCCAATTGGAGCAAGGGCAATCCGGTTGATGTTTTGGGAGACGCTCCGCCTGAAAGATACAGGGACGCGGTTGAAATTTGCATGAAGGACGTTGGTTGTGACGGAATACTTGTAATACTTACCCCGCAGGCAATGACAAAAGCTTCAGAGATAGCCAAATGCCTTGTTGAATTAAAGGGAAGCAAGCCTGTTCTGGCTGTTTGGATGGGAAACGGGGAGGTTGAGGCAGGAAAGGAAATTTTAAAGAAAAACAAAATCCCTGTTTACAGCACGCCTGAGGACGCGGTAAACTGCTTTATGTCAATGTACAGTTATTCAAAAAACCTGGAGTTGCTGTACGAGACCCCTGCGACAATACCGCATGCGTTCAAGCCAAAAACAATTGAAAACAGGAAGCTTATTGAAAAAATAGCAGGGCAAAAAAGAAGCGTTCTGACCGAAGTAGAGTGCATGGAACTGCTGTCAAATTACGGCATTCCAACAGTTGAATGCAAGACCGCAAAAACGGCCGGGCAGGCGGAGAAGATTGCTTTGGAAATAGGGCTCCCTGTCGCCGCAAAAATTCTGTCGGCGGACATCCTGCACAAAACAGATGTTGGCGGAGTCGCACTCAACCTGAACTCGCAAAAAGAGGTTAGGAACGCATTCCAAAGCATAATGGCTTCTGTTGGAAGAAAGGCGCCAAAGGCAAAAATTTTGGGAATCTGCATTTCCAAAATGGAATCGAAGAAATACGAACTGCTGATTGGCTGCAAGAAAGACAGGATTTTCGGGCCAGCAATTGTTTTTGGAATGGGTGGGGTTGCGGTTGAAATTTACAAGGACACCAACATAGGCCTGCCTCCGCTGAATATGGCGCTGGCAAAGAGGCTGATTGAGGAAACAAAAATTTACCGCCTGCTCAAGGGCTACAGGGGGATGGAGGGCGTTGACCTTGACTCAATTAAATTCCTGCTTTACAAATTTGCATACCTTGTGACCGACTTCCCGGAATTGAAGGAAATAGACATCAACCCTTTTGCGGTGGACAAGGACGGCGGTGTTGTTTTGGACGCAAAAGTTGTTTTGGACAAAAGCGTTGTTGGAAAAAAAACACAGCCCTACGCCCACATGGTTATTTCGCCGTATCCAAAAGAGTATGTCACAAAATTCAGGATGAAAAACGGAAAAACCGCGGTTCTCAGGCCAATAAAACCGGAGGACGAACCGCTTGAGGCGGAAATGTTCAAAACTTTCTCAGAGCAAACGCAGAGGTTCAGGTTCTTTGGCTTAATCAAAGACATTACCCACGAACTTCTGATAAGGTACACCCAAATAGATTATGACCGGGAAATTGCAATAATCGCCGAAATTGATGAAGGCGGCAAAAAGAAAATGGCCGGCGTTGTAAGGCTAATAGCCGATTCGTTCAACGAAACCGCCGAGTTTGCCATTGTGGTCGGAGACCCATGGCAAAAGCAGGGCCTTGGAGATAAGTTCACAGACTACATCCTTAAAATTGCGAAGAAAAGAAACCTGAAAAAGGTTTACGCAAACGTGCTGAAAAACAACCACATAATGCTGCACATGTTCCAGCAGCGCGGTTTTGCAATAACCAGAGAAAAAGACAGCTGCTACGCCGAATTGGAACTCTGACAAACACCGGATTCAAAAAAAAGCAGGACCTGGAAAAATGCCTTTCAGTTTCAAGCACCAACCGGCGTTATTGAAACAATGTACCTTGCAATTGCCCTTGCTGCAAGCCATGCAAACCCAAGGAATACTGCAAGCACTCCCCAAAGCAGGGGCGGAACCTCAGCGAGCGGAACAACCCCGAAGAATGGGGCAACCGGGCCTGCAAGCACTGCAAACTGAAGCACAAGCGAGAACGCAAGTGCTGCAACAAGCCACTTGTTTGATAAGAACTTGAGTTTCTCCTGCTCGCGAATTACAACAATTTTAACAAACTCGAACAAAATAAGGCTGGTGAAAACCATTGTCTGTGCAAGGGCGATTCCCCCCTGCCTCAACGCAATAAAGAACATTGCCACAAGCAAAACGGTTGAAAGCGAACCGATTCCGCCAATAAAGTATGCAAGGCGCCTGTTAATTACACCCTCCCCCCTTGGGCGCGGCTTTTGCTTCATCACCCCAGGTATGGCGGGGTCAACCCCAAGAGCAAGGGCGGGAAACCCGTCTGTCATCAAATTAACCCAAAGAAGCTGCACCGCAGTGATTGGAAGGTAGCCCGCAAGGCTCACAATGAAAACAACCAGAACCTCGGCAAAATTGCTTGTGAGAAGGTACATCACAAACTTCCGGATATTTCCAAAAATTGTCCTGCCCTCACTGATTGCCTCCTGAATTGTTGCAAAGTTGTCGTCCATCAAAATCATGTCAGCGGTTTCCCTTGCAACATCGGTTCCGCGAAGCCCCATCGCAATTCCCACATCCGCACTCTTAAGGGCGGGAGCGTCATTGACCCCGTCCCCCGTCATTGCAACAATGTGCCCGTTGTCCTTTAGTGCGGAAAGAATCATCTGCTTGTGCTGGGGAGAAACCCTTGCAAAAACGTCTGTTTCGGAAACAATTTTTCTCAGCTCAAACTCGTCCACCGAATCGATGTCTGAGCCAAGCCTTGCCCGCTTTCCAATCCCAACCTCGGCTGCAATCGCGCTTGCGGTAAGCAAATTGTCCCCTGTAAGCATTACAACGCGGATTCCGGCATCAAAGCAGGTTAAAATGCTTGACCTGACCTCCTTTCTCGCGGGGTCAATCATTGCCTGCAATCCGAGGAAAACCAGGCCGCTTTCAATGTCTTTTGCAGTGTATCCCTTCTTATGCTCCCTGAAGGCAAACGCAAGAACCCTCAAAGCCTTTCTCGCAAACTTTTCGTTCATTGCAAGAATCTCGTCCCTTCTCTTGTCAGAGAGCTTTGAAACGCGGCCGTTTTCATAAATTTTGGAGCAGTCCTGCAGCACAACCTCGGGAGCCCCTTTGGAAAAGGAAACAATTTTTTCCCCAAACTCGTGAACCGTGGTCATTTTCTTGCGGTCGCTTGTGAAGGGAACCTCGTCAATTCTTGGATAAGTGCTTCTGAGCCTGTGCTCGCCAAAGCCCGCCTTTGCGGCGGAAACAATCAGCGCAACCTCTGTTGGGTCCCCCACAAAAGAAGGCTGCCCTTCAGAGCCCTCTGAAAGCTCGGCATCATTGCAGAGCGCACCGCACTTCAGCAGCATTGAAAGCTCTTTTGCGTCAATTGGAATTTTTCCAATCTTGAATTTTCCGTTTAACTCGTAACCCCTTCCCCCAACATCGATTACCTGGTTGTTTGCAAAAATTTTGCGAACGGTCATCCGATTCTCAGTAAGGGTGCCTGTCTTGTCCGTGCAGATTACGTCAACGCTTCCAAGGCTTTCAACAACGCTGAGCTTTCTCACAAGGCTTTTCTTTTCAAGCATCTTCTTTGTCCCAAAGGCAAGGCTTAAGGTAACGATTGCGGGCAATCCTTCAGGAATTGCGGCAACGGCGAGCGAAACCGCGGTCAAAAATATTGTCACAAGGTCCGAAACGTTTGCAAGCCACTGCACGGCGGCAATGAAAACAATTATTCCAAGAACGGCGTAGCCAATCTTTTTCCCAAGATGCTCTAGCTCAATTTGGAACGGGGTCATTTTTGGGGGAACCATCTGAATGCTTTCGGCAATCCTTCCAAGCTCGGTGTCCAAACCGGTTCCGACAACAATTGCAAGCGCGCGCCCCCTTGTAACAGTTGTGTCCTTGAAAACCATGTTTGTCCGAGCGTGAAGCAAGGCGTCCGCCCCAACCACTCCTGTATTTTTTGAAACAGGGCTGCTTTCACCGGTTAAAAGCGATTCGTTAACGCGAAGGGTTCTTGATTCAATCAGGAGCGCGTCAGCCCCAACCTTGTCCCCCTCTGCAAGAACAAGAATGTCTCCCGGAACAAGCTCTGCCGCGTCAATTACCGCTTTTTTCCCGTTGCGCAGAACTGTTACCTTTTTAGGGCTCAGTTTCTTCAACGCCTCAATGCTTTTCTCCGCGTTGTACTCCTGCACAAACCCAAAGACCCCGTTTGCAAAAACAATTAGCAAAATGAGAATTGTGTCAAAGAGATGGGGCTCCTGCCCGGGCACAAAGCCGATTCCATAGCTTATTGCGGCCGCAAGAATCAGGATAAGCACAAGCGGGCTTGTGAACTGCGCAATGAATATCTTAAGCGGGGAAATCTTTCGCTCAAGAACAATTTCGTTTCGCCCGTGCTCCTCAAGCCTAAGCCCCGCCTCCTTTTCAGTCAGGCCCTTCTTGTTCGAGGCAAGGTGGTCAAAAACTTCCTTGAGAGGAATTGCATGCCAGTCCATTTGAATCCATTAATAGAAGAATAATATAACATTTAATTGTATCGTGGGCTCCGCTGGGAAAGAAAGTTGAAAAACACGGCCAAAATGACCCAAAACTTTTGATAGCCAAGGGGAAAGCCAAAACAGCAGTTTAAAGGAAAGCTATTTAAAAAGAATAGGATGAAATAATATGGGTTTGGGAGTGGTTCAAAGAACTGCACCTCAAAAAACACAGTTAAGGAGGGTTATAGCATGACTTGTGACAATACCTATTCAGTAAACAGAAAAACTATTTTTTCAATGGTGTTTTTAATGCTCTCAATGTTCCTGCTTAGCGTAAGCTCCGCAACACTTAATCTACCAAGCACTGCAATGCAGGGTGAAACATGGGAAATTGAATTGGATTGCCCTGAAATAAACGGATGGAACGTACCTGGAGTGCCAAATGACGCTTCAGACGAATGCCTCATTGAGTGGACAGGACCCGAATCAGGCTCCTTTATTGAAAACGATGCAGACCCAGACCCCGACGTCATAAACAAAGAACAAAATCTGGACATACCGGGAACTTATACTTTCACAATAAAGGAATGCCCGACAGGCGCACCTGCAAGCTGCGGGGCAGTGCTTGACACGGACTCAATAACAATTTCGGGGGACAGCACCCCAGGAACCCTTTGGTTGAGATACAGAAGTATCGGGCCAAACATGAGGGTTTCAGGAATCGCGCCAACAGGGGCAACAAAAGTCCAAATCCTTGTTTTTAACGAAAACAATTCAGCACAGGTCGTTCCAATATCAGCAGTAACGCCTGATGCGGCAAACGGAAACTATTACATAAAGAACATTAACCTCTCAGGGGTTACACCGCAGACCCTGAACATAAGAGCAACATTCAGGGATGCAAGCGATAACACAATGTCTACCGCAGAAGCAGTGCTTGAAGCACTCAAAATGGACGAAATGCAGCAGCAAATTGACCAGATTGAAGTTGATGTAAGCGCTCTTGCTTTAAACATTTCAGATTTGGAGGCAGAAATATCCTCTTTGCAGACAGCAAACTTCCTTCAGTGGCTGGCAATAGCTGGCATTGAATGGCAAGTGCAGGGAATTTATTCAAAAATTGCAACAATAAACGGAAAGATTGCAACAATTAACGCAAACATTTCCGCACTGCAGGTTGACGTAAGCAGTTTGCAGACAGGCCTTACCTCGCTGGAATTAAGGGTTAGCACAATCGAAGCAGACCTTCTGGCAATGAATCACGGCACAATAAATATTAGGTTTGACGAAACCGCAATGGAACTTGAAGTTTGGGGAGAGGCTCCGCTTGGTTCAACAAACGCAGTTGTAAAGATTTACGAGGCATCGGACCCGGGCCCTGGCGGAACACCTGTTTACACCGGCACAGACGCAATAATGTATGATGCGGTAAACGACAGCAGGTATGCATTCAACAATTCAACCGGAGACCCTATTGACTTAAGCGGGTTCAACCCAGAAATACTTGGAGTTGAAGTAAGCTTTGGCGGAATGCAGAGCTCATACAAGGTAAGTGCGGTGCTTGAAGCATTGCTGGTGCTTGAGCTTGAAAGCCAGGTGGCGGCCCTGGATGCACAGCTTCAGCTTGCAGACGCAAACATTGTTGCGCTCTGGCAGGACAGCGCAAACCAGGCGCAAAGAATTGCAGACATTGAAGCAGAGATTACAGTAATCAACAACAAGCTTGATGTAATAAACGGCAGGCTTGATGATTTGGAAGGCGACGTTGCGTGGCTCAAAATGAGGGTTAGCCAGCTCCAAAACCAGATTAATTTCCTCAGAAGGACAATGAAGGCAATGAACCACGCCACAATAAACATTTTCTACAACAAGCAATCAAACACCCTGATGGTTTGGGGCGAAGCGGCAGAGGGAACAATTGGGGATGTAATGCTAGTCATGGTGTCAACCGATATGGCAGATTCCTACTCAGATACAGTTAGCGTTTCAGCTCCGCAGAACGAATTCATGTTTACCGTAAACACAACAGTGCTGCAGGAAGGCAAGTCTTACAATGTGTTTGCTGCAATGACTAGCCAGTTCAGGCCAAGCGGAGCGCCGGCAATCTACTTTGTGGGAACAATCTTTGACAACCTTGCAATTGAAAATTTGCAGGACAGGCTAACAGAGCTTGAAGAAAAGGTGGAAAAGCTTGACGACGGAACCGTTGAATTCAATTACAATTCAGCAGATGATGAAGTCACCATTGAGGGAGAGGCACCAACAGAGGCAACCTGCGCAAAAATATCTGTCTGGACAGCTTCAGGAAGCTTTGTTGCATCCTCAACAACAGGAATTAGCCAGAACACAAGCAAAGAAGACTACAGTGTTACCGCAAGCACAGACCAATGGCCACAGGAGGCACTCAATGTCTACACCAGCTTTTATGAAAAAACAAGCTGGTTCTGGGGCTGCAAGGACAGAATTGCAACAGTGAACGACACATTTGACTCAATGCTGGGCGAGGACCTGTTCGGATTCAGAGACATAACAACAAGCAGCTATGTTTCAAGCTATTATGTGAACAGAGTAAAGATTCCAATCAGCTTTGCATTGAAGCCAGACAGGGGCGGCCTGCTTGGATTGTTTGGCATGGGCGGAACCCTGTACAGGATTGAATACCAAACAAACCCTTCAGGAGCCTGGAAAGAACTTGTTAGCTGTTCATGGTACGACGAAGGATTAAAGACATACAAAAACGGAAAGATAGAACTCAACAGCACAGGCGTAAAGGAAATTAAGCTAAGGGCCAAAAGATGCCTAGGCAACACAGTGGACTATGAATCATATGTATTCAGAGTAAGGCACGTTGACCTAAAAGACACGCTAAATGCAAGCACAACAATAGTAACCCCTGTTGAAAACAGCGACACAACACTGCCTTATCCGTTTGGCTCAATTGAATCAAACGTATACTGGACACAGTCCGGGACGGTCCCACTGGTATCCTACCTTATAACAAACACAGATGAGGACAGGCCAGTGTGCGAAGTGTATTACTACGATGACTTCGGAGTGGAAAGGCATATTGGAAATTACCAAACCACCCAGGACAACGTAAGAAAGTGGGGTTGTGACGCAGCAAGCCTCAACTTTGGCACAGGCGAATGGGCCAGTGCAAACCACGCTGGAAACTACACAAAAGTAAGGGTATACAACGGGGTTGTGGGACAGCCGGACAGTTTTGACGAAGTAAAGGTTGGAGTGGACGATGCCTCACCATCCATTATTTCAATCAACCCGGACGAGGCGGGAATAATGAACGGAATCTACAGATGGTTCTCCCACATTACAGACGACCTCTCAGGACTGGCACAGGTTAATTTCTACCTGATTGAAAAGGACGGAATAAACTACTGTTACGACGGAAACTGCCACACAGGAGACGGAAACATTGTATGGGCAGAAGCAAACGTTGACTTCAATTCAGGACTTGGAAAGTTCTTCTTTGATGTTAATACCCTGAACTTTGCAGACGGAGACTACAACGTTGCATTTGAAGCAACGGACATTGCAGGCAACTATGCACGCCTTGAAATTGACCCAATAATCGACAACACAAAGCCGGTTATTCACACAGTAACAGTGCTTCCTGCTGACCCAAAACTGAGGACAGACAGCATAGTAATTGAAGCAAATGTAACGGACAACCTTTCAGGAGTCGACAGCGTTTGGGCAACGGTGACAAGACCGGATTTAGTAACGGTTGACAAAATATTCCTTTCACTGAGCGGTGGACTGTATAAGGGAATTTACCCCACTGACACAAGCTCTGACCAGGGAAAATACACTGTTCAGGTTGACGCAAACGACTTTGCAACCAATGTTGCAGCAACGGTTTCAACAGACTTCAACCTGTTCTACAGTTACATTGTTCAAATTTCACTGGATGACTACTCCATTTACCCCGGAACAAAAGTTCAAGTGGACGGAAACGTGTTCAAAGAGGATGGAAGTGTAATTGGAGACTTCAACATTTTCCTCACACTACCTGATGGAAACACACTTGTTGCAGTGGACGCAAACACAGGGATGTTCAGCTACACAATCGACACAACACGAATTAGCGCAGGAAACTACGACATTAATGCATATGCAACTACATCCGCAGGGATAGAGTCTATTAACTGGAAGATTCTTTCAGTAACCAACCAGCCAGCGCAACCTGAACCAGTCCAACCACAGTCACCAGGCGGCGGCGGAGCAAGAAGGCTGGGTTTCTATTGTGGAGACAACAAGTGCCTAGGAACTGAAACATGCGACAGTTGCTCACAGGACTGCGGAGTGTGCGAAGTGGAGGAGCTTCCACCCCCAGAACCTGAGCTGGAACCGGAACCACCAGTGGACACCGGACCAGAACCAACTGAATCAGGACCAACATTCACAGAAGAACCACCAACTACACCAGAGCAGGGTGGAGACCAAACAGGCCCAACAGGATTCTTCGGACTTGCAGGAAACCAGACAAGCATATTGCTTGGGCTGCTGTTCCTGTTAATTATCGGAACAGTGTTTGGATACAAAAAGCTGGCCAAGAAATAAGGCCGGCACCCAATTCTTTTTTTTCTTTAACCACTCTAAAGGCACCCAACGAATTCAAACGCAATTTAGGCGAAAGTATTAAAAAGAATAAAGCTATAATTCATACTATCAAAAAAAATAGGAAAAAATGGCACTAAAACGCGGGGGCTTCGCGCTATTGCTGCTTTCTATTATTCTAATTACTACCCTTGCTTCAGCCCGCCCTGCCGCAAATGTGCGAACGATTGAGGCAATCGATGCCAACTGGGCACAGCACGCCGCCTTTGACGAAGACTTTAATGTACTGTGGAGTGGCTCAAACGCAGACATTAACTCAGACCACAACTACATGGTTAGGATAAATTACCAGGGCACTTATGTTGATTTGAACAGAATGTGGGACAACAATGCCGAAGCGCTAAGTGAAACTGTTTTGCCTGCAACAATGAATGCCGCGAGTAACTGCTCGCCAGGACTTGACCTCAATATTGTAAAGCCAAGCGCAGACAACAACTTTATCGATATTCACACCCGAATCCAGATGGACCTTCCGGACGCAAACCTTTTCAGGGGGCGTGAAGTTGTTGTGGAATTATGGAAGGTTGTAAATGCAGGGGACGGAACCTGGCTTTGCATTGAAAAGGACGCAAACGTTTCTTTCATCATTACACCCGCCATTATACTGCAAGCTTCAGCCAACCCCCTTGACCAGAACGTAACCGTAATGGGTTACGGTTTTACCGACACAAACCTGTTCATAACCTACCATGATGTAAACGGTGAAATCGTTGACCTCAACATTGTTGACGTGAATTATTTCAACAACCCCCACAATGATGGCAACACCCACGACATTGTTTATTCAGGGCTGGCACCTGTTGATGAGGCAAGCACTGCACCAGGCAGTCATGTGCAGGTGGATGGAAACGGAAACTTTGATGTAAACATTGTAATGCCCTATACCGCAACTTTGCCGCATGCAAGCGGACTTCCCGACCACAACATAACCGTTGCCGCAGTCAACCAAGGGGATGTAAATGTAAGTGTAATCCCAATGCCTGGCCTTACCATCGCAACCGACATAAATGTGACTGTAATGATTTGCAACCAGCCAACTGCTACAACATGTTACAGCGGAGGGACAAGGAAAAGCATTACAGAGGCAATGCGAAGCAACGACATTAACAACCTGGAAAGCGTTAAGGGAATAATCGTGCAGATGGGTGCCCCGCTTTACGTTAAGATTGAACTGAACAGTGATTTGAACATGGCAAAAGGCCCCCTAAGAAACTACACTACCAACACAGACAAGGACAGCGGCAGGCTAAAAATTGACACCATCGCAATGCCTGAATTTGCAGTTGACGCAAACATCACGCTTTACAATGTTGGAAGCTACAATGGAGCCATGCCAATTCTTGCAAGGGACGGGATAAAATGTGAACCGGGAATCTGCACAAACCTTGACAACAGTGGATTGTCTTCAGGATACACGGATCCAAGCACAAGCTTAAGCACATGGGCATGGAACAGCTCCGCAAAAGACGGAAACCTAATGTTCAGAGTGAGCACTTTCTCAAGTTATAGCACAATAAGCATTGACATGAACGTTGTCTATCCAAACGGCGGAGAGCATATTAGGACAACTGACGGAACAGACGGAAATATGCAGATTCTTTTCCAGTTTTCCGACTCAAATGCGGCTGCAACCCCGGTTGTAAGAATTGCCCTGTCCGACACAAACAACGACTTTGACCAAACTTTTATACAGGACATAAACGTCCTGGATTCGCTGCATAGGGGAATAAACAATAGCGGCCTCTTCTGCACCGACCTTGATGGGAACACACAAACAATTGACGGAAACTGCTCATTTGACCTGAACATCTGGTGGATTGTGGGAGCGTACTTTGTGGACATAAACATTATGCATGGAGACCAGGACGGGAATGCATGGGTGACCGATTCAAGCGACTCAACCTTTTTCATTAACGCAGCAAAAGTTACAATTACAGACACCAACTTTTCAAGCATGGACTGGAATTTCACCAAAAAAAGCGATGATGATGTCAATTACCTGTTTGACTTCAATGTAAACATTCCACTCAAGAACGATGCTGCAACATTGGATGTAAACGACATTGACGACTACAATTTCTCAATATACCTTGTCCCTCTGCCCCTCGCAACGGGTGTTAGGGGTGCAGACTTGAATGTTGGAAACTGGGCGGTTGACGGCAATTTGGGAGATTATTGCTACCACTATTCACCCGACTACTTTTCAACAAAGGGAAACGACATCAACTGCACCGTAGCAATTGACTTAAACGGCATACCTGAAAACAGGTACCTGATCAGAGTGGATGTGAACTATGGGCGTACAGAAACAGCAAACAGAAGCCTTGTTGACGGAAAAGAATCCGACCAGAATGTGATAATAAATGACTTGACCGCTCCAACTGTTACCATAACCGACCCATCCAGAGGGAGCGCAACAACAATAAGCAATAACTACCAGGTGAGCTGGAACTTTTCAGACAATTCAGGAATTAAAACCTATTGGGCGAGCACAGACAACACAGTATGGACTGCGCTCTCAGAATCCCACCAAAGCTATGTTTTGAACCTTAGCTCGCCTGGGCAGGACCTAACATTTTACCTTAAGGCAACAGACAAGGTGGATATAAACGGCTCAACAGTTACAGCTTCATTCAGGAGAACAGGGGGTTTGGGCCCCGAACCAAGGGTAACCCCTGCACCATCAAACGGAGACCCTGTGTCACCGCCAAGCGAAGCTGAGGGAGTGGCAGAAACAATTATTGAGGAAACTGTTTCCATAAAGCCAACAGCCAAAAATATAAGGGAACTGCTTACAGAGGTTGGCGCAAGCCAGCAAGCCATAGAAAAGGCAGGCGATGCCGTTGCAAAAACAACCGTTGAGCGCACAATCAAGGTTAAAAAAATCACGCAGGCAAGCGGGGCAGTGCGCTACAGGACAACAATTGTAATTACCGTATCCAACCCCGGAAATAAAACGCTTAGAAATATTAAAGTGATTGAAAAAATCCCGAAAGGGGTTATTTCACGCATTGAAGAAAGCGATGTTTCAACAAACTTCCCGTTTGCAATATTAATGGTCGACCCGGTAATTGAATTTACGGTTGACGAGGTTAAGAAAGGCGAAAGCAAGGAAATTGAATACCTGCTGCAGGCAAGAGCAAAGCAAAGTGACATTGACGAATGGGCTGTTCCAATTGTAGCAGAACTGCAGGAAGTGCTTGACTTGTGTGCAGACGTTGTTTGCGAGGAAAGAACCTGCCAGGGTGTTCTCTGCGACAAGCAAACAGGGCAATGCATTTACGAAAACCTGCGAGACGGAACAAGCTGCCCAACAGGAACATGCCGTGCAGGCACCTGCGTTGCACCCACCGCACCAACCATCCCTACTCCCCCCGCAATAGAAGTAGCAGCGCCTGGATTTGGAATTGAAACAATCACCCTGCTGGTTCTGATTATTGTTGCAATTGCGGGTGCAGCATACTTTTTCTACTCAAAGAAACAGTGAAAACAGTCAATCAACGAATTCAATTGCCTGCTTTAAAAGCCTTCCAAATGCAAATGCGTTGAATGCAGCGCACGGCACTTGGCTGGTTCTTTCTACCACCAATAGAAGAAGGTTTCTATTACCAATAGAAAGGTTTATATTTGTTTTAGTGCATAAATTGGGAATTATGTTGGAAGAGACACTGGAGGAAGTAATTGCCACCCAGCGAAAAGAACTGTCTTTAGGCGAAAAAACAGTCCCAAGGGAGGGTTTGGCTGTTGTTAAGCCAATGACTTCCTTTGCAATAGCCATTTCCGGCATACGCCGCTGCGGAAAAAGCACACTTTTAAAACAGCTTTTAAAGAAAGAAAAAGAGTTTTATTACCTTAACTTGGAGGACATTCGCTTAGACGGTTTTGGATTGCAGGACTTTACAAAAGCGGACAAGATTTTTAAGGAACGTTATGGAAAAAACGGCATTTACTTTTTTGACGAAATACAAACCGTGCCAAAATGGGAAAAATTTGTGCGATGGCTTGTGGACAAAAAGGAAAAGGTTGTGTTAACAGGTTCTAATGCATCACTTTTAAGCAGAGAACTTGGAACACGCTTAACCGGGAGGCACATCAGTTATGAACTATTTCCTTTTTCATTCAAAGAATTCTTGAAATACAACAAATTCAAGCCTTCGGAAGACTCTTTTGCAAGCTACTTTGAGAGCGGTGGGTTTCCAGAACATCTTGAAAAGAAACAAAATTATGTGCTGCAAGAATTGCTGAGAGACATCGTTATGCGCGACGTAGCTGTAAGGTTTGGGATAAGAAACTCCGGGCTGTTAAAAAAATTAGCAATATACTTGGTCAGCAATGTAGGCAAAGAATTCTCATATAACTCTTTAAAAAAAATGTTTTCAGTAGCGTCAGTACAAAGCATTATTGATTACATCTCGTTTTTTGAAGACGCCTACTTAATATTCACCACCCCAAAATTCGATTACTCTTTCAAAAAACAGCAAATAAACCCAAGAAAAGTCTATTCCATAGACAACGGGCTGTCCATGGCAAACTCGCTGTCCTTTTCAAAAGACAGCGGAAGAATGCTGGAAAACATGGTTTTTTTGCATTTGAGAAGAAAAAGCAAGCAAATTTTTTACTTTAAGGAAAAAGGCGAATGTGACTTCGTCTTTAAAGAAAAAGAAAAAATAACGGGGGCAGTACAGGTTTGCTATTCACTTACCGAAGACAACCAGGAAAGGGAAGTTTCAGGACTTTTGGAAGCCTTAAAAAAATTTAATTTAAAAAAAGGCCTAATACTTACATACAACCAGGAAGACAAACTGCAGGGGAACGGAAAAGAAATTACTGTCAAACCCGTTTGGAAATGGATGCTGGAAAAACCGCAGTAAAAAAAAACCGCCAATCGACGAATTCGCTTGCCTGCTTTAAAAGCTTTTCAAATTCGAGTGCATTGAATGCAGCGCACGGCACCGTTGGGCTGGTTTACACTCAACCCAACAAAAGAGGAACTTTGCACAGTCCACTCCAATTCAGGCGAGCGCACAATCGCTTCTGGTGCCGGTGGAACAAAATATTTCCTCAAAGAGTTCCCGCAACTAAGCCCTGCAGAAAAAAGGCTTCTTGAACATGCGCTTGACGAATTCAGGTCAAACGGAAGGAAACCCAGCGAGCAAGGAATGAAAAGATGCCTGAAAAGGCAGTGCATTGTGGAACTCCTCGAAGTTGGCGAAGTGCAGAGGAAATACCTCCTTAAAATTTTAAAGAGTTCACTCACCGGCTTTGGGGCAATCGATTCCATCCTGCAGGATGCGGAAATAGAGGAAATTGCGCTAATTGATGCGGCAACAAAACCTGTCTACGTTTTTCACAAAAAATTCGGCTGGCTGCAAACAAACCTCTTCTTCGAGGACGAAAAGGCAGTATGCAATCTTGTGAACAGGATGGCCCAAAACATTGGACGAAGATTAACCTTCCAAAGCCCAAGCATTAACGCCGTTCTCCCGGACGGGAGCAGGATTCATGCCGCAATAAACCCGGTTGCATTCTCCGGCCCCTGCTTTACAATAAGAAAATTCTCCAAAAAGCCGTTCACCCCAAGCCAGCTAATTAAAAACAACACAATTACCGCAGAGTGCGCCGCATTCCTTTGGATGGCGCTTGAAGCCGATTGCTCAATGCTTGTTGCCGGAAACACAGGAAGCGGAAAGACAACAACATTAAACGCGCTTTTTTCATTTGTCCCAAAATCGGAGCGAATAATTGTTGCAGAGGAAACCCCTGAAATAAGGCTCGCCCACGAGCACGTTGTAAAGCTAAACGTTGTGCCTGAGCAGGGAATAACCATGCAGTCACTCATAACCGACACCCTTCGAATGCGCCCGGACAGGATTTTGGTGGGGGAAATCAGGACAAGGGACGAAATGGGGGCATTCATTGACACGCTTCTTGCGGGGCAGGGAAAGGGGTCCTATGCAACGTTCCACAGCCAGAGCTCGGAAGAGGTTGTAAAGCGCACGCTCTCCCTTGGTGTTTCGGCAATTGACCTTGCAACAATTGATTTGGTGCTTGTGCAGAGAAGGTGGGACCATGCAAATGCAAAGCACGGGCACAAAGAGCAAAGGCATGTAACGGAACTAAGCGAACTCCTCACAAAGGGAGCGGCCGTCTCGGTAAACCTGCTTTTTGAATTCAACTTTGCAAAAAATTGTTTGGAGAAATGCGGTGAAAGCTCGCGCGTTCTTGAAAAAATGCAGCGCTGCTTTTCAAAAAACCCAAAGCAATTGGGTGCGGAATTGAAGAAGAGGGAAAAATTCCTAAGGGGCAAAGGAGATGCAAAATATTACAATTGATAAACAACTGAAAAAAAATGCAAAAACCGCTGCCTTTTTCTCAATCTTTGCCTGGCTTGTGCTGGGAATTTGGTTAGAGGATATTGCGCTCTCCCTCGCTGCATCACTTCTCTGCGGAGCGGGGTTTGTTGCGCTTGCACAATACCTGCCAAAACGAAAGAGAAGGCAGCACGCACTTCTTGTTGAAAGCCAGCTCCCCTTCACATTGCTTGACATGGCAATTGAACTGAACCTGGGCCTAAAATTCGAGAAGATTTTGGAGCACGCGTCCTCAAACAAAAATGAAATAAGCAAGGAGTTTGCAAAGATTTTGAAAGAGATAAGGGAGCAGGGATCCTCAATTCAAGAGGCAATGTTTCATTTCTCTGAGAGAATTGATTCCCTTGAAGTGAAGCGCGCGATAGCACTCTTTGTAAGCGTTTACGAGCAAGGGAGCGGCAAAAGCGGAAACTCGCTTAAAATGCTTGCGCGCGAACTCCTTGCAAAGCAGCGCGCCCAGTCAAAGGAATTTGCGGGAAAGCTTGTTGTCTACTCCCTTCTCTTTGTGGCCGTTTCAGCAGTAATTCCCGCGCTCTTCCAAAGCTTTGCAATTGTGGGAAGCATGGTCCTTCACCTGAGCCTTACAGCAACACAGATTTTCCTTATAATTGTTGTCGGCTTTCCGCTTGCAGACATTGTAGCGCTCTATTTCATTCGAGCCAAAACACCTATCTTTTTGAGGGGAGGATAAGATGGATGCAGCGTGGGAATACTCGCAGCAGTTAAGGCAGGCGCTTACAAGGTTTGAGAAAATTCTTGAAAGCAATTTTGGAAAGAACCTTGCATGGTTTGTAAATTCCTCAGCGCTTGCAGGATTTGCCTTAAGCCTCACGGCAATTGCCGCAACTTACTACACAAACAGCCCTTTCTTCTACATAACATTGTCTGCGGCGATCGCATTCATTGGAGCATTTCCACTGCACTTCATGCTCCAGCATTTTTTGTGGGAGCAAAACAAGCGGAAAAGGGATTCCCTTGTCCCCGACCTGCTTCTGCAGGCAAGCGCCTTTCCCCGCGGAATTTCCTTCAACAAAATAATCAATTACTTTTCAGAAAACCGCTTTGGCCTGCTTGGACTTGAGTTTGAGAAGGCGGAAGCGGAGATTGAGAAAGGCTCCTCTGTGCAGAAAGCGCTTGAAAACATTGCCTTGAGGTGCGAAAGCCCGGCTGTTTCGCGTGCAATGCGCCTTCTCAAGCAGGGTTTTGAAAGCGGTGCCGACATGAGCGAAACCCTTAGGGAAAGCGCAGAGGATTTGCTTGAAACAAATTCAATTCTTCGCGAGAGAAACGCCGCCTTGGTGGTTGAAAAATACACCCTTTTAATAGCTGGGGGCCTAATTGTCCCGGTTATTCTTGGATTGCTTGTTGCAATGGTTTCCTCAATGGACTTCTCAGCATTTGAGCTGCTTGAATTTGGCCTGAGCGGAGAGGAGCGCGCAAACCTTCTTTCATCCACAATTCTTGCCAACCAAATTTACATAATTGAGTATGCCCTGCTTGCATCGGTCTTTGTCGCCCAGCTTGAGGGCAACACAAAAAAGGCCCTTGTTTACGCCTCAATTCTTCTCCCCCTAAGCCTGCTTTCGTTCAACGCCGCAAAATTTCTCCTGTTTGGTTGAATGCAAAAAAAAAAGGTTTATATAACCAAATGCATTATTTTATGGGGACTAAGAAATGCAACTTAATAAATTTCACATCATTTTTATTGCGCTAATTCTCGCGGCAGGAACAGCCAACGCAGCGGTCGCAACACTTGTCACAGAGGTTGTAAGCACAGAAAGCACAGAAAATTCATCTACCCCATCAATTGCGGTTGACGATACAAACATACACATAGCATGGCATGACTCCACAAACTATGCAGGAGCCGGAACAGACCGAGACATATTCTACAAAACAAAAACAAAAATTGGCGGCGCCTGGTCGGACATGCAAACAGAAGTCGTAAGCACAGAAAGCACAGGAAACGCACAGTACCCTACAATTGCAGTAGACGACACAAACATACACATAACCTGGGCAGACAACACAGACTATGCAGGAGCCGGAACAGACACAGACATATTCTACAAAACCAAGGCAAAAACAGGAAACTGGCAAACAAACACAGAAGTAATAAGCACAGAAAGCACAGGAGTTTCATCAATGTCCCAAATTGCGGTGGACGACACAAACATACACATAATATGGTACGACCAGACAAATTACCAAGATGCAGGAACAGACTACGACATATTCTACAAAACAAAAGCAAAAATAAACGGCCCAATGAACGACCAAAACTGGGCAATGCAAACACAAGTAATAAGCACAGAAAGCACAAGCCCCTCCTATTACCCCTCAATTGCGATAGACGATGTAAATATATATGTAGTGTGGGGGGATTACACGGATTATGCAGGAGCGGGCGGTAGTTACAAAAACATTTTCTACAAAACAAAGGCAAAAATAAACGGCCCAATGAACAACCAAAACTGGGCAATGCAAACAGAAGTCGTAAGCTCGGAAAGTACGGGACGTACTGAATCTGCCACAATTGCAGTAGACGACACAAACATATACATAGCATGGGAAGACCAAACAAATTATGGGAGTTCGGGAACCGACTACGACATATTCTACAAAACAAAAGCAAAAATAAACGGCCCAATGAACGACCAAAACTGGGCAATGCAAACACAAGTAATAAGCACAGAAAGCACAGGAAATTCACAAAATCCTTCAATTGCAGTAGACGACACAAACATACACATAACATGGGCAGACAACACAGACTATGCAGGAGCCGGAACAGACACAGACATATTCTACAAAACCAAAGCAAAAATAAACGGCCCAATGAACGACCAAAACTGGGCAATGCAAACACAAGTAATAAGCACAGAAAGCACAGTAACCTCAAACAGCCCTGATTTGAATGTTTATGGTGGAAAAGTTTTTATCACATGGGTGGACAGCAGTGACTTTAACGGCACAGACCAGGATATAACATTTTATTCATTTACCCCCTCTGAATTGCCGTCTGTTTCAATAACCGCACCAAGCGGGGGGATAGTTGTTTCAAACAACACAACTGTTTCAGCCACGGTAAGTGCAATTGAAAAAATCCAAGCTGTAAACTTTTATTACACTCCAAACATAATGACTGGCAAAACCGGAACACTAATCTGCTCGGACTCAAGTTCGCCATACTCCTGCAATTGGAACCCAACTGCCATCGCAGACACCCAGTACAAAATAAAAGCAATAGCATTAACAACAGACGGGGATAAAGTTCAAAACATTATGAACAGGGCATTTACTACGGACAACAATGGACACAGCGACATATACAACTTTCTAACCTGTTCAAACTGCTGGGCTTTCGAAGAAAAAGACGCAAGCCTTCCACTTGACACATTATACCTGGATACAAACACAGCAATAGATGCAAGCACAAATATCGAAACAAGCGATGACACGCGCGAGTTCTTCTCAGGAACTCTAGATTACTACGAAATCCAGCAATTCATTTTCAATGTTATAGACCACACACCCCACACCCTTAACATGCATTTTCAGTATGAAGGAGCAGCAACCCAAGAGGACTCAGCCGGCTTAAAGCTGTATGTATGGAATTTTGACACGCCGGGTTATGAGCTGCTTGCAAGTAACGACAATTGGATTGAAACAACAATCAGCGAGACAATCACAAGCAACTTCAACAATTACATTAACACTGACGGAAACGTTTTCATAATAGCTGAAAGCTCAACAGTAGTTGACAGCTGCCCTTTTTTATACGTCTGGAATGGAACTGAATTTGTTTTGGAAGATGACCTGATTAACCAAGGGATGCTTGGGGTATGGAACGCTTTGGGCCGAAGACGGGCTTACCCCCACGATTTTGAAGTAATAGACAAGCCACTGGTTGCAGAAAACGGAAAATACAAACTGGAAATAAAGCAAACAGCAGACGAACTAAGCTATATAGACAAAGTAAACTTATACTATTTTGACCTGCCAAAGTGGCTGGATGTAATGCCTGGTGCATCCGCAATGACAACTGTCTGGGAAAAAGAAGAAACCCAAAAAATCGGAAAAGAACTCAACACCCTGCACACGGTAAGCAAAAAACCAAAAACACCAATTTCCTGCACAGACAAAAAAGGAAACTGCCTTGAAAAAATAGCAAAAAAAGATTATCAAATTGAATCGGAAACAGTCCATGGATTCAAACCAAAAGAAGCAGTCCTTGGAACACAATTTGAATGGGACATTATAACCCTTGACCTGGGAGATTTAAGCAAAGCAAAAGAAATAAAACTAATAACCAGCGGCACAACCGAATGGCCAACCCAACCAGACTGGGACACAAACCCAAACGCAACAGGAACACACCCTGCATTCATTGAAACAATCGGCTTGAATGGAGAATGGGAATTTGCAACACACACCCCAATCCCAAACGGCTACGGAGAAACCTACGCCTTCCCCATAACAAACATATTCAAAACAAACGACTACAGAATAAGGCTAAACATCTTTGCAAAAACACACCTGGACTATATTGCAACAGACACAACCCCTGACTTGAGTTTAGAGCTGAAAGAACTCCCACTAACAAAAGCAGAACTATACAACTTCGGAAAAGGAACAAGCTTTGAAGGAAACATAACCAAATACGGAAACATCCTACCGCTACTTAAAAAAACAGACAACAAGTACGCAATACTCCCACAAGGAGACGGAATAAAACTCGAATTTGAAGAAGAACAAAACAATTTCTTTGGAATAAACACAACCAAACTAAAAGAAATGTTGGGGCTTGAAAAAAGATTCATACTCAACACAGACGGGTACTTCAAACAAGAAAAATACGGACTAGAAAGAACAGTCAACCCCATCCCATTCTACAACCAAACAAACTATCCCTACCCCCCAGAGGAACAGTACCCACAAGACAAAGAACATCAAGATTACCTAACAGAATGGAACACAAGACACACAACACCAACCGAACCAGACCACAACACAATCTACACAGACTTCGTGCAGTTGACAGTTTCCTACAACAACGCACCCGACGGGAACGTTGTAACAATTGAAGGAAACGACGCAACCCAAGGCCAGCCAATATATTCCTACAACAACGACGGCAACCTAACAATAGACTTTAATGTTTCAGATCCAAACAACAGCTCTCTTACCGCAGACATAAATTATTCAGCAACAAACACACAAGGAACCGGAACCGCAATTGCGAACAATCTCCCCCTTTCAGCAGACATTTGTGACGACGCAAACTTTTTGGATTCAACAAAGTGTTCATGGGACTGGGATATTCAGGAAACATCCGATGGAAACTACTTCATTAATATATTAGTAAAAGACAGCTACGGTCTATCCGATTACAACTCAAGCCAAACACTCTACATTGACGCGACCGGCCCAAGCATAAACATCCACACAATCGACGAAAACCCAGACAACGCAACACTCCCACCCTTCACATTCAGTACAGACGGAAACCTAACAATAGACTTCAACGTATTGGATGAACAAGGCGGAAACCTAACAGTAGACCTAAACTACTCAACAAGTGATGTGCAAGGAACAGGAACACCAATCGCCAACAACCTTTCATTAAGCGCAACAATATGTGATAACACAGACTTTTCCAACACAACACAATGCTCATGGGATTGGGACATCTCAACCGCACAGGCAGACGAATATTATATCATCGCACTCGTAAGCGATGGCACACTCACAGGATACAACCCATCAAACAACACCCTGCAAATATACCTACCCACAACCGAGTTAGGAGGACCAGGGCAAGCCTACTGCGGAGACAGAGAATGCAACGGCCGGGAAACAGCTTCCACCTGCGCCCTAGACTGCCCACCAGTGTGTGGTGACGGAGCCTGCACGGGAACAGAATCATTTTTCACCTGCCCGCAAGACTGCTTCGGATGCGGAGATGGAACATGCTCAAGCACTGAAAGCTATTCAACCTGCCCGGCAGACTGCGAGTCTGTGTGCGGAGACAACGTTTGTGCGGACACAGAAAACTGCCTAACCTGCCCAAACGACTGCGGAACATGCCCTGAAGAAAAAACAATCCTCAAACAAGTAATTAAAGAAGCAACAAAAGAAGAAATTGAGGAAGTGCTCGAATCAATCGGGGAAGAACAAACAATCAAAAGTGCTGAAGAAGCAGCAGAAAAAGTAAAACTCGAAAGAACAGTAAAAGTACAAGAAGCACAAATCACAACAACAAAAACCGGCTACAAAACAACAATCTCAATCAAAGCAACAAACAAAACAGGAAAAAAACTCAAAAACATAAAAATACTCGAAGTCATTCCAAAGGACGTTGCTGAAACAGCTTCACTAATCAAAAGCGACCTCAAATTCCGCGTAATACAAGAAGACCCAATAATCGAATTCACAATAGGAGAAATTGGAATAGGGCAAACAGCAGAAGTAACCTACTTCGTAGAAAAGAAAATAGAACAGGCAACACTCGCAGAATGGGTGGCCCCGATCCCAACCGCCGCAAAAGAAATAACCCCAAAACCAACAACATGCTCAATCGATTCAGACTGCGACGACCAAGAACCCTGCACAAACGAATTCTGCCTAAACGGACAATGCAGCTTTATTCCGGTGGCCAACGGAACAACCTGCGGATTCGGAATGGAGTGCAAAAGCGCAGAATGCACTGAAATACAACGCATTCAGACAGCAGAAGAACAAGACCACAACACAATTTTGATTGCAGCCGCAGTACTCCTAATCATTGCAGCAGCCGCATGGCACTACAAAAAAATGTAAAAAATGGGGCAGTAACGCTTATTAACGAGTTAAAGCATATTAGGAAAGGTGATTGGCTTTGGCTAAAAATGAGGAAAAACTTATTGAATTTGTTGAAAAGCAAAATCTCGACCTGAAGGGGTTCACACTTATAGAGGGCTTTCCCGGAATGGGGCTTGTTGGAACAATCGGCGCAAAGTATGTGGCTGAAAAACTTGGATTCAAGGAGATGGGTTACATTGATGCCAGGGTCTTTGTCCCAATAATCAGAGTCCACAAGGGCCTGCCTGTTCACCCAAGCAGAATCTATATTGAACGCAAAAGAAAGCTTGCGCTTTTAATCTCTGAACAGATTGTTCCGCAGGTTTTCACAGACAAGCTTGCCCGCGAAATTGTCGCATGGGTTAAGCGTAAGAAAATTAAGAGGGTTATCTCACTAAGTGGAATCCGCGCACTTCCAAGCAAGGAAGGGAGGGAAGTTGTTTACGGAATTGCAAGCGATGAAGCCAGCAAGAAAATGCTTCGCGAAAACAAGGTACAGCTAATTCAGGAGGGAATTACCTCAGGGGTTACGGCACTAATAATGCTTGGCCTAAAAGACAACAAGATTGAGGCATTCTCTTTGATGGGAAATGTTCACATTGCCGCAGACTACAAGGCAGCCACATCCATTCTTGAAAAGCTAAGCGAAATGCTGAACCTCGGCCTTGACACAAAACCACTTAAGAAAGAGGCAAAGGAAACGGAGAAAGCGCTTTTAGAGCACTTAAAGCAATTTAAGAAAACACAGGAAGACACCTCAAAAATAGAGGGAAACAACCAGCTTTCAATGTACACTTAAGCCAAAAAGGAAACAAATATTAAGTGGAAAAACACCTAAATCTATTAACTGAAGTAAATTAACTTGTGGTAAATATGGCTAGGAGAAAGGTTGCCAGCAAAAGGGTTGTCCAGATGCCAAAGGGCGGAAAGGTAAAGCCCAAAAGAGCCAGAAAGATTAGGGTCCAAAAGGGATCAACAGTAACAATTCACACACCCAAAAAGGGGCAAGGAGGAAAAAATATGCGACCAAAAAGGAGAGCACCAGCAAAGAAAAAAACAGTTAAGAAAAAAGTAGCCAAGAAAAAGGTTGCAAAAAGGCCAGTGGCAAGGAGAAAAGTTGCAAAGAAAAAAGTAGCCAGGCGACCAGCCCCAAGGCCAGCAGCACGAAGACCTGCAGCAAGAGGCGGAGCCGGAAGAGGCGCAGCACCCGCTAGAAAGAAACCGGTTTACAGAAGCAGTGGAACAGCTGAGCGCGTTGAAATTTCAGGCCAGAGAATTCCTGTAAAGGTTGAAAGGTCCACACTCCAGATTACAAAGCAAACAGGTGTAAGGGTTACAAGCAGGAAAGTTGGGCCAAAGAAGAAAGTTATCAGAATATAAGCGCTTTAAGCGCATAACAAGGGACGTGCAAGGGAAATGGCCGGAAGAAAACGCAGACCAAAATTCAGAGACCACGGAGTGGCGAATGAAGTACACGTCTCCGGGTCAAGAGTTCCGGTTCACGTTGAAAGGTCAACCCTTGAAATCACCCGCGAGCGCGGAGCAAACATCCGCGTCCGCGAAGTGGAAGGCGGAACACACGAAATACGCGTTGTGGACGAAAGAGGGCGAAGAAGGAGAAGGCGCGACAACAGACTTCACCCAAACGAAATGAACCGCATCCAGCAGGAACTGCAGGCCCAGCAAGCACAGAGAAAACAGATGGTTGACAGGATTGTTGGAGGCAGTGCAGAGCACAAGAAATACATTGACAGCCTTAAATCCGCAAGAACCCCTGGTGGAATCCTTTCAAGAATTTGGGGCGCCGCAACCGGCAAAGGGAAAGCAGGCGCAAACCAGCCGTCAAACGTCGGCTCATTCCCACCAATGCACCCGCTTAAGGCCGCAGACGTGTTGAAAAAAAGCATTCAGTATCCGCACACAAATAAAAAAGGCACAGTTTACACATCCAGAAGAAGAGAAACAAACAAAAGAACTAAAATGGATGAACTAAAAGCTGAACTCCCCATTAGCAAGGACATCGCAAGAGAAATTGGCATCCCTGAAGCAGAACTGGCACGGGTTAGAGGAGGCTTTATAACAGTTAATTTTTCAGAAACATTGCAAAGGGTACTTGCCGGTTGGACAAATACAACAAACGTTGCATTGGGCGAACTGCAAAGAAGACCAACAGACGCTCGGTTGATTACTTACAAAAACACTTTGGCTGAGGCAGACAAACAGTTCAAGATTATCAGGGGACTTATTGAACAGGCTTACAGGACCGCGCTTGTGAAAAAAAAAATTAGGCTATAGCAGTTAGGCCTTCAAAACTACTTTGCTTCCCTCTTTTAGCCTCAGTTTCTCCCTTAAATTTGAGCCTGCAATAACCTCAATCTGATCAGGCGGGTGAGTGCTTCGCTCCGGAAAAATTATTGCCGCAGTTTCTGCCCCAACCTTGACCCTGAATGCTTTGATGCTTCCAAATGTTCTGTCCTTTGTTTTGAACCCGCTTATTTTTGTCCCCTCAAGCCCCGAAAGGAATGCAAAGAGCTCTGCCTCGTCAATGATTAGGTTAAGGGTTCCTGCAAACGGCTTGAATCCAAGCTTTTGCTCAAATTGTTTTACATAGGGGGAGAGGGACATGTAGTAAGAGCCCTCACCCAGCCCCTTTGTTAGAATTCCCTGCAAAGAGAGCGCTTTTTTTGGCTCAAAAACATTCTTCAGCTCAATATAATCCGCTTTCAGGATTCCTAAGCCCTGTTTGGATGGCCTTGCGTTTATTCCGCGCGGTGATGTTTCAAGCTCAATTAGCCCCTTCCTTTTCAGTTCACGCAGGTTCCTTGAAACCGATTGCTGTGATATCCCAAGTGATTGCGCAATTTTAAGTGTTGATGATGAGAATGTCTTTCCCCTTGCACCCTTTGCAATCAGAAGCAATAGCTTATGCCCTGTCAAGAGACTTACCCCTTTCTATGCCGTTTCTTGCAACCATAATTACTGCAAGCAGTGATGCAATGAAGAGGAACATTGCAACCGGGTTTTCAGGCAATGAAGGCAGGTTGAACGGCATTGAGTCCCCTGAACCAATTTGGACACTGAGGTTGTTTCCGGATGGGTTTGTGGAAACTCTTCCATCAGCCCCAACAGCCGTGTTGAAACCGTTTTGCTTAAATGCCTCAATCAGCGGGATGAGCTGTGCGTTTTCAGGATACCAGTGCCCTGTGTTCGGGTCATACCAGAAGCTTCCGTTCGGGCCCTGTGCGGTCCTCAAAACCTCGGGCGCCTGCCCGTTGTATGAAAGCGTTGGTGTGCCGTCGTCGGCATTAAAGTCAAGGGTGTGCTCTTTCCCGTCTGCGGTCTTGAACTTTATTCCGTCAGGGGTGTTCTCAATCGGGCCCACTATCGGCTGGTCATACACTTCCCCCGTCTCCTTGTTGATTATCTTAACACGGTCCTCGCAGGTGCCGTCTTCCAGCATCTCACTGTAGAACAAAAAGCGGTATTTGTCCGTATCAAATACCTGGAACGGGCCCATCTTTTCAAGGGAGTCGTTTAGGTTGCCAACCCTTTCCTCAATTGCCGGACTCCCAGGAATTGGCAGGGCCTCAAGGTTTATTGCGGGCTCCGGACAGTCTGTTTCCGGATTCTTAACAGTTGTTGGGGTTGCATTAAGCCCTTCAATGTCTGACTTCTTCCCGATTGCTTTTGAGTGCCTTTTAAGCCAGACCAATAGCTCGTGTGTTTCAGGCTTGTAAATTATTACCCCATTCTTGAACTGCACACTTTGCATCTGGCCAACCGGTGCGTCCTCTCCGTTTGCAAGGTTGGTTTGCATGTTTGCGAGAATAATTGCCCTTGCGCTGGAGCCGTGTGCAATTCTTCTGGGGCTTCCTGTGGCAACAATCAAATTGTTTATTGAATCTGTTGAAACATTGTGGGTTGTTGTGCGGATTGCTTCAACTTCCCCAAATGCCTCGGTAATGTTTCCGGTAATCATTCCAACCCCTGTTTGTTCCTCAACATTTTGGGTTATGCAGTTTAGGACCTCGGGTTCAAGAACGGTGAATTCCCCTGTTATGCTCATTTCAAACAGCGGGGCTTTGCTATTGGTTGGCAGGCCAATTTGCCCGATTCTCTGCGGCACTTCGTATGCCGGAATGTTTCCGTTTGGCGCCGTAAGCCTTACGTGGTCCTTGCTTGTTATGACCGGCTTGTCATTTACAAGAATCTTTCCGGCTTCAGTGTCAATTTCAAGCTTGATGTCTGTTTCGGGGTCCACAATAAGTGTCTTTGTTTGGGTATCATATTTGGACACGTTTGTTTCGCCCTTGAACCAGAAGAAGAACAATTCCCTTGCATAGAGATCCCCGTCTGTTGCTCCCTTGGTTGCAACAGTTATCTGCAGCAGGGTGTTGCTTCTTTGCTTGTCCTCAAGGTTTTGCATTGTGTTTTTTACGCGGTCTGTTATTGCTTCGATGAATCCCTGGCTTTGTGCTTCAGGCCTGTCCTGCTGCCCTATTTTATCAATGTCGTACCTTTCCTCTATTTTTTCCTCGTCCTCTGGCCTTTCCGCCCCCACCACATATCTTTGGCCTTGTGCAAATGCGGAATCATCGTCGTCATTCTCTGACTTTCCAAACAGGTTGTCGTTTACATTCCTTATTATGTCGGTTGCCTTTTCCGAGGCTTTCTGCGAACCGCTTACCTGTGTCTCCTGATTTTCCTCGGCAGGGGCAAATATGTGCATGAAGTACCCTTCCCTGTCATCCGCACAGTTTTGGAATTGCGGTGCCCAGAGGACCTGCTGTGCCACAGAAAAAATCATTCCGCTCATGCCAAACATTACGTAGGAAAGTGATTCGGTAATTGCCATCATGGCGCCAATTCGCGCCGGGTTTTCGCCGACCCATCCAAATCCTGCATCGCGCACCTTGTCGGCGCATGTTTCCCCGTCCTTTTGCGCCTGGAACAAATCCGTTTCCTCGCTTTCCGCACCCTCAACCACTTTTCCCCTTACGTTTGTGTGATGCCCGAATGCAATCAGTGTTGAACCTTCCTCACGTGCCTCTTTCGTAAGCGCGTCCTCTAAAATAAATGAATCTATGTTTTTCAGCGCATTGAACCTGAGCTCCAGCTCGCCCTGCCCTGTTTTCGCAATATCAGGTGTGCTGAGCAGCAGGTCTGCGGTGCAGCCTGCGCATTCGTCTCCGGTTGAGGTGAAGTATGCGATGTTTTCAACTTTCGCACGCCAGCCTCTCCCTGTCCAGCTGTCGAATGTCTCTTTCACCGGGCTGAACTTGTCTGAAATTGCGTTGAGAACCATCTTCCACGGCAATTTGTTCAGAACCTGCCTGAAAATGTCCCCTTCATCAGAGCCGTGCTGTGCAAAGAAGTCAACAAACGCATCATTGTAAAGCTCCACATCGCCCAAATAAAATTCAAGTTCGCTCCATTCATCAGGCAGCATGTAGGCCGAAAGCCCTTCCTGCCCAAAGCCCCTTTTTGCGCCCCAATATACATATGGTGCAACGGTCCACTTTGCTGCCCCGCCTATGCTGCTAAAGTATGACTTAAGTATTTCCTCTTCGTGGGCAAGGGACCTGTCCAGTGCAGAGTAATACTTTCTGCTCATTCCGGAGAAGTTCTTTTCAACAAGGGTGTCATACAGGGACTCCATGTTCTCATTGAAGTTGCTTGCAAACCTGCCTTTTACTCTGGAGTGTGTTAGTTTTGCGGCAAATTCCTCAGGAGTAAGTGAGTGGGCTTTTGCCCAGCCTGCTTCATAAACTTCCACCTTTCCAATTCCTGCCGAGCCGCCTGAAATCAGGTCAAGGTTTGTTTCATCAAGCAGCAGCCATTCACCCTTTTCTGTCTTGACCGCTTTTTGCCTCCATCTTGTAAAGTGCTTCTTCAAGTCCTCGATGTTAACGGTGTCAATAAACCTTGCGTTGTCGTCTATTCTGTAAAGCTGAAGGGCCCCGTCCGCGGTTGTTTCATATGCTTTGGCACCGGAAGTTGCAAGGCCCCCAAAGTCCCCTTTGTTTGAAAAATACATTCCAATGCTGTCAATGTGTTTTGAGTCGCTTGTAAGTGTAACAATCGAGTTTGCATGCGTGTTCTTTACCGCATAGGGATACATGTTTGCAAACGGGTCGCGCAGCCACCACTCTGGCGCATCAAGGTAGACTGAGTTGTCCATGTAGTTCATGAGCCTGAAGTTTGACCTTGCGGACTCAATCATTGCATGGTTTGCTTCGGCACTTCCCATCCCAAACTTCTTCATTGCAATTTCCATAACATCGTCGGTTTGGTTCATTATGTCCCTTTGCACTCGGCTGTAGCCGCGCAAATCTTTTGCAAGCTTGAAGAGTTCACCGCGCCTTACAGGGTCCTTTATGCCATCAAGAAATCCGTTGGGTGCTGTTGCTTCAGACAGCCATTTTTTGAAGCTTGTTCCCTTAACGGCCTTGTATCCCGAGTCCCAGTTTGCATTGGTCATCATCTTGTCCCAGAAGTCCTTTCCAAGGCCAAACTTTCTTGCACGGGTAAGCATTCTTTGTGTCCTAATCTGGCCAAACCACGATTCAGGGTCCGCTAAAGTTCTTCTCATTTTTGTGAAGAGTGCTGTTTCATTGAGTTTCCACGGCCAGCCCCTTCTTGTGGCGTGGCCCAGGTAACGCTTTGCCTGCCCAAAGAGGGTTGGCCCAAAATTGCTTACAACAAGGTCTGCCGCAAACCAGCTGTTGAAATATTTGTCAAACATGCTGTACGAGCTAATCAGGCAGTCGTTTCCGTTGCACGCCGACCCCATTGAAACATTGAATGTGTCGGTCTTTATGTGGTTGGGGATTAGCGTGCTTGTGTCCCGCTTGAATGCGTTTGCCCTAAGCTTGTTCAGGTCTGTTTCATTGCCCATGTTCAGGCGAAGTGCGTCTGTTTGCTCTTTGGTTAATCCTTCAACCGGCTCTTCACCGGACACAAACTCTTTGAGTTCCCCGTAAATGTTTTTGAAGTCCTTGCCCACAAGCTTAAAGTCCTCTACAATTCCTTCGCCGCTGTTTCTAAGCGCAAGCTCTCCTTCGGTAACAGGGCACGGGATTCCTGCGGCCTCCATTTTTTCAGGGTCCTGGCATCGCCCCACCCGCAGTGTATCGTAAAGCGAAAGGCCTGCCGCAAACGGGCCCTTTACAAACTTTGAGGTGAAGTGCTGCATTTCCTCTGGCTTGAATTTTTTGTTTGGAATTTCCTTCAGCTGGGCTTCATTCCCCCTTCCTGTTGGAATTACAACAGCTGCCTGCGGGTTTCCAAGTGTTTCACGGTCTTCATCTGCCGGCTCAACAGAGGGAATTTCCCTGCCCTGGAATCCGTTGCCGTCAATGTTGAGTTCACGCTTTAGTTTCTCAACCTCTTTTGGGTCAAGCACCTTTTCTTCAGGATTGGTTGAGGGTGAATGGCAGTAGAAGCTTACCCTTTCCACCGTTGGTTCTGCCGGCAGGTCTTCATCTTCCCCAGCCACAGCTTCAGCATCTGCTTCTTTTTCATCCTCCTCGTCCTGCATTGAGCCTACAACCGGCT
The DNA here is from genome assembly GCA_017610175.1 of Candidatus Iainarchaeum sp. GTDB lineage: Archaea > Iainarchaeota > Iainarchaeia > Iainarchaeales > JAFCCO01. The sequence goes on from JAFCCO010000008.1 coordinate 40,758, forward strand.
CCTGTGCAAATGCGGGGTAGAAGCTCAGGGAAAGGATTAGAAAAATCAGAAAAAAACAGGATATTTTTTTAGCAAGCAACCAAGACACCTATACCTAATTAACTCCAGAAAAGTAAATAAAACAACCCACCCCAAATCCAGGGAAACAAGAACAGTATAATTATCCACACAAGCAAAGCCGTTGCAAACACAGCCAGGAACTTGTTTGTGATGGGGGGAAGCTTTTGCTTTTCAGCAATCGTTTCAAGAATGTAAACCCCAAAAAACTGGAGCGGGAGTGCAAAAATTGTAAGAATCAATGCATTAAGCATAATCTTTGCCGCAAAGAACACAATTCCCAAAACAAAATCCAAAAGGATTGGCTGCAGGGAGGCAGGGGCCTGCTGGCCTGTCAGCGGACTTTCCGCCCATCCAAGGTATAGCGGAATTGAATACAAAACCATTATTAATAAGGAAAGGATTATGTATGTTGAAATCAGCGTGCTTTTTGCCCATGAAAGGGAGAAGCGCTCTGAAAGGTATTTGTGGATGCGTTCACCCGCAAGTACAACCACAAAGGCGGGAATTGAGACTATAAGTGAGAGGCGCAAAAGTGTGATTATTGCATTGATTGCTTCCAGAGCAATGTTTAAAGGCATGTTTAAGTTTAACTCAAAACTAGTATAAAAAGGTTCTTGGTAAGTAAAAAAGGCTGTGAATTTGATGGGTGAAGATGTTCCAAGAAGGCTGAAGCGTTTCCAGAGGCAGGACGGGGCCCAGGATGAAGAACTGATTGATTTTGGCGAGCCAAGTAGGGCACAGGAACCAAACGAGGATATTGGGGAAAGCCTTTACGAGCAGTCAAAAAATACAAAGGAAGAGCAAAAAAACAAGACCATGAAGATTGCGCTCACCGAAGTGAAGAAGTTTAAGGATGAACACAAAAGGCTTCCGACAAAAAATGAATATGACGAGATTGCGGAAAGCATATTCAACCAGCTTAAGGAAAAGGAAGACAGGGAAAAGGCACAGCTGAGGGCAGAGAGAAAAACCGCCCCGCGCAAAAGGCCTGAAAGGAAAAGGGGCGGAAGAAAGGAAGAGGCTGAAGCAGAGCCCGAGCCACTGGCGGAGCCCGCAAAAAAGGACAAGGTTTCAAGCGTTCTTGGAGAGCTTAAGGGAATGGATGTTGGAGATTTGTTTGGCGAGGGAAAAAAGTCCGCAAAGAAGAAAGCGGGCGGACAAGGTGAAGAAGAGCTTGGTGAATTGGAGGGGCTTGCTTTCGAGGGTGAAGACAAATTTTCAATGGAGGGCTTTGATGGGGAAACGGATTCCAAGCCGGTTTGCCCAAATTGCAAGGCTCCTGCAACCGATATAATTTATTGCCCGGGGTGCGGCGCAGCTTACTGCGCAAAGTGCGCAAAGAAGGTAGAGGAACTTGCCGGGAAGAAAAAATACTTTTGCCCAAAATGCGGCCAAACTGTTGACAAGTAAGTCAGCAGTCATTCCACTCTGTTTCGCAAATTCTTTCCACCGGATTGCAGTTCGCATTTTTGAGTTCCAGTTTCCAGAAACAGTCGCAGTTGAACGGCTCATTTTCAATATTTCCAAGCTCAAGAGGCAGTGCGGTTGATGTCCACATTGCAAACTTTACTTCGGCATCAAAGTCGTTGTAACCACGGCCTCCGCTTGACTTTATTCTCACAAGCTGCATCCTGCTTCCCGATTCATAAACACGCCCGACATTGGTTATCAGCGGGTCGATTGTGTCCCTTTCCTTTGGCTTGCAAAGGTAAATCACTGTGTCCCCGCCTTTAACATCCACTTGGCTGCCCCTTATCCTGGGAATATTATCACCGTATTCGGTTGTGTAGAGCATAAAGAAGGCATACTCTTCCTCGCCAAGCACATAAATGTAATATATGTAGTCAAAGCTGTCCGCAAGCGGTTCCATTAGCCCAACAATGTTGTTTACAATCAAGCTGGCTGTTACATCAAACTCACCGTTGTCGGCAAAATCCTCTTTCATTGCAGCCAAAAGAAAATCAACCTCTGTTGCGTCCTCAAGTGCCTCACCCGGAATGCGTGGCGTTGAAGAGTAAAGAATTGTTTTCAAGGCAGATGTTGCGTACTCGTCACGGTACTGCAGCGCAAGCTTTTCACCTATTGGCACGCCATAGCTTACCGCAAAGAAGAGAAGAAAAGCGCTTAGCCCGCTTACAACCAAAAGGAAGTAAATGGAATCAGTTAGTGCAGCCTGCCCTTTTTGGTTTACCATGCGACCACCACCAAAAGCATGGGCTTAACAAAAAAGTGCCTCTGGCCGCCATCCTCATAATCCATTTCAAGCGCTACAGGAAAGAACCTGATAATTACGGTGAAGTTTTCATAATCTATTTCCTCGCCCGGAACATTTGTGCATTCGTAAATTGCGCCGGGATCGTTTGGGTCCTCGTAAAATTCAAGATTGGTTAAGTCAATTCCCCCAAAGTGTTCGTCCCGCTCCACCGCAAGGGGCAAAAGCCCGGCCCTAAACTTCAGCCTCTTCTGGCTCTTTGCCTCTTCACAGCGCCCTTCGAACACAGAGTGGTTTGCAATATAGCTGTTTGACTTCAAAATTGATGCAACGCGCAAGACCGCAATGTTGTCGTCAAAACCTGTGTTTCTTGAATCAAAAATGTTCCAGGTAAATGTAAAAACAGAGAAGAAAATGGTCAGTGCAAAAACAAGGGGAATAAGGCTTGGCAAATCATCCCCAATCGGCCCAAGAAATCCTTTGCTAGATTTTCGAAACATTCCAAATCACTCCGGGCACGGAAGGCATGCAGACTCCTTTCCGCGCACTGACTTTATCTTATTGCATGCAACGTCCTGAACGTTTGAAGGGCATGTTCCGCCACTGGAGCATGCGATTATGTGAAGGAAAGTGTGCCCCTCCAAAACCTCTTTTATTATGATAAATGAATCCTTTGGCATTAGGGCGGATTGCGGGTCAAGCTTTATTGAAGAGACGGAGTCATCAATGATATTCATTTCAGACGGGTTCCAATCGTAGAAGATAACCTCTGCATTCACATCAATCCTGCTTGCGGCGCGAAGCTTGGTTGGGTCTGTGCTGTCCGAAATTGCAAAGACAACACTGGTCAGGTACTCGGGATCATAGTCCGCGGGAAGACGGGCTATAAACATCAGGTAGAAAAACCGGCTTGCAGCAGACACTCCCCCAAAGTAAGAGATGTGTTTTGGAATTGTGACTTCAGTCCTAAAGCAAAGCGATTCGCTTGTAATCACATTCGCGGCCTTTTCAGCGTATGTATCAAGGGTCTGCTGTGCAGAAATGCTAATCACAAAATCAGTAATGCCAATCATAAAGAATGCGACCATTGCAAATGTTGCGGTAACCAGAATGAGGAGATTGAGCTTGCTCAAAGTAAAGCCAAGCATTCACAATCACTCTGTTCTCCGGTAAGCGCAAATTGTTGGAAATGTGTCTGTTGCAATTGTCTTATTTATAAGCTGGTAATCCCCCTGTATTGCGCGGTCATCAAAATCGATAAGTTCAAAACCGTCCTTGGAGGCACATTTTGCGCCTGCAAATCTTTGGGGTGGAAAGATTGTTGCGGGCGGAATTTCAAGGCATTTTCTTATGCTGAAAGTCCCCTGGCCGGACGTACCTATATTGCTGTATTCAAGCAGTGTGCAAAGTTTTTTTGGCGAGCCACAGTAGTCTGCGCAAAAGCTTGGCTCATCCCAGTCGGTAATCTTGATTTCCTCATTCCGCTCATCAAAGCATCCGCTTAGCCTTAAATTAATTCTTTGCGGGCTTTTTTGGTCCACAGCTGTTTCAAGCACTGTTTTGAATTCCTCAAGCTTTGCATCTGTTGTGCCGTAGCATTTCTGAACCCAAAGCTGGTTCATGGCCTGCATCCCTGCAAAGATTACAAAGCCCATTACTATTACTGCAATAAGAAGTTCAAACGGGGCAGACTCCTGCCCTTTTTCATTAAACATTTTTTGAAGCGCCTCATGACGGAGCCGGAGCCGCCTTTTTGACTATCTGCTGGCTTTGCCTGAACATTGGTTTTATTACTGCAATTAGCAGAAGCGCTGCTATAATTAGCACAACCAGCATGTAAACACTGCTCCATTCGCTCTGCGCCCTTTCCTCTGAAAAAATTGCCTCAAGCATCCTAAGGATAAATAAGGAAAAGGAAATATATAAAGCATTCGTTTGGTGGCTATGCCTCGCTTAAAATAAAAAAAAAGAAAAAGAAAAGGGCTTTCACCCTTTATGCGTTTATGGGTTCTTCAAACCTACAATGCAGCATCTTCCTCTGCCATCACAGATGTCACAGTTCGTCTCCCATTCATCAAACTTGGTGTCCTCAATGCCATCCATAAGTGCGTCCTCACTTATGTTGCATGTGACCGCAATTTTGACGTTCTGGTTTGATGTGCCTTTCCAAGTAATCCTGTGGTGTGGATCATCATCCCTGATAAGGAAACTGTCGTTGTCCTCAAAATCACCAAGGGACATGCAAATCTGGTCCTTTGAAAGCGGAACCCTTTCAGCAAGTCCTTGCGCTGAAAGTACGTATTCTGGCGTAAAAGTTACAGCTCTTGGCGTGATTTTCACTGTCTCAGGCTTGCTGTACAAGTCGTTCAACAGCTCAATCGTTTTGTCGGAAGGATCGTCCTGAAAGATTTGAAGCACAGACCCGATTATTGGCATCAAAATCATCAAAATTGCCAGCGCAACAATTGCCGCAATAAGCAACTTGAAAGTTGAGTATGCCTGTCCTCTTTGATTTAAATGCATAACAAAATCACCAGAATAAAAGAGGCGTCACCTTATATTTAAACGTTTTGTTTGCTTAACCGCACCGCCCAGTAGAACCAGGCAATGTAAATTGCCGCGATTGAAACAAAGAGAAACGCGCGGAAGAAAATGTTGTGCGTGAGCTCAATCAATTCAAGCGAGCCGCTTCCAAGAATAATCCCAACCGTTGCAAAGATTCTGAAAATGTTCAGCGCAAAAACCGCAACTGCAGCTACGACCGCCCCGATGATTCGCTTGCGCACCGAAATTCCAATTGATGCAAGGATTACGGCAACGATTATGAACAGCTCGGTTAGGCCGGTGCAAAGAAAACTTATTTCAATTGTTGACCCTGAGGCAAATTCAACCAACGGGTTTTCTGCAGCGCCAACAACCCCGTTGAAAAATGCGGCCGTAATTTGCGCAATTGCCTGCTTAACCAAAAGCTCCGGAATGATAAACGGAACAACAACCGACAGCACAAGGTAGATTAGCACAAAAAGCGCAAGAAAGCGCCCTGTCTTCTTTGCTTCCTCTTTGTCAAGCCTGAGGGCCAGGGGATTCTCAGATAAAGCCACCTGTTTTGGAACTGCCATGCATTAGAAGCTATGTAAAATAATATATATAACTTTATGGCTATTAGTGGTAAGCAAATTAAACGGAAGTGTCTTTATTGGAAATTGGCGGATTTAAGGTAGGCGACTATATAGTCAAGGACGAGGGTGGAAAGAGGCACCTTGTTTTGGACTGCCGAAACTGTGTTTACAGCGCATCGGTTCCCGATGACCCCGCATGCCGCTACCACCTGATTACAATTCTTGGGGAAGTTGAGGCAAACATAACGGTTCTTGCAGATGTTTATGAAAGGGTTTACGATGAAGAGCAGACAAGAATGCTTGCCGAGATGGCTTTGCTCAAGCAAAAATTCAGCATTGAAAGCGTGTGGAGCTACAAGCACCTTGGTGCAGTGGGAAAGGCGTGCGAGCAGTACTTTGGCGCAAGGCACGACATTGTTGTAAAAATTGCACACGACCTCATCGCATTCGACCCGATTCTCGCATACCTCACCCTGATGAAGGAGCTTCAGGTTGAGCGCAGAAAAATTACGGAGGGAGCAAAAGAGTATTCACAATGCACAGCACCATATATAGAAACACTCAACTACCTCAAGGACAGCTTTGAAAAAAGCACCATGATGTCCAAGACCAAAAAATACCTTTCCCAGATGCGCGAGGTTCCGGATACCGGAAAAATATACCACTCCCTTTTTGAGGTTGAAGTAAAGCCTGCCTTTATTGGTTCAAGGCTTTTGTTCAAGGAAATGGAATCGCTTGAACTGCTGGATGAGTATACCGTGAAGAGGACAACAGTGCAAGTTTTCAAGCACCCGCACAAAACGGAAAACCTCTACTTCATCAACCCGCCTGAGTACACCCTCTCACCCGACAAGTACTTTGTGATGTCAAAAACAAGGGAGGTTGTTGCAGGCTACAAGCCGGGCAGGGCAAGTTTGAGCACTGTTGCAAAAAGCAGAAGCTACTTTGAACGCGTTTACGAATCAACAATTAAGGATGTTGCAAAATCCAACGGCATAAAAATTTCGCACAAGGAAATTACAGAGCTTGCGGAAATCGTTGCAAGGTACACTGTCGGATACGGAATACTTGAAATTTTATTAAGTGACCGGCGACTCACAGACATTTACGTTGACTCGCCAATTGGGCTAAAGCCAATCTATCTTGTCCACTCGGACTTTGGGCAATGCCAGTCAAATATACTTTACACGGAACGCGAGTCAGACGCTTTGTCAAGCAAGCTAAGGGCAATGTCCGGCAGGCCGTTTGATGAAGCGCACCCTGTGCTTGATTATGATTTGCAGAACTTTGAAACAAGGGTTGCAGCAATTGGGCCCCCGCTTTCGCCAACAGGCGCGGCATATGCATTCAGGCTTCACAAAATAACCCCGTGGACTTTTCCGCAATTTATTGACAACAATTTTATGAACCCGCTTGCGGCAGGACTGCTTTCATTTTTAATAGACCAGCAAGCGACAATGCTTTTGACCGGAAGCAGGGGAGCAGGAAAAACCTCCCTTCTCGGAAGCTGTTTGCTTGAGGTTCTGCAGAATGCAAGAATTCTGGTTCAGGAGGATACACTGGAAATCCCTGTCCCATACCTACAGAGAATAGGGTACAATATCCAGCGCCTCAAAACCCGCTCACCGATTAGCGTGAGCAAGACAGAAAGCGAGGTTGCACCGGAAGAGGCGTTAAGAACCGCGCTAAGGCTTGGAGACAGTGCACTTGTTTTAGGAGAGGTTAGAAGCAAGGAAGCAAAGGTTTTGTATGAAGCCATGCGTGTTGGGGCAGCAGGAAACATTGTGATGGGAACAATCCACGGCGACTCGGCATACAGCGTATGGGACCGTGTTGTAAACGACCTTGGTGTTCCAAACACAAGCTTTAAGGCAACAGACATTGTGGTTGTTGCCCGCCCAATTAGGTTTAAGGGTTCGCTCAAAAAGCACAGAAGGGTTGTGCAAATAACTGAAGTAAAGAAACACTGGACAACAGACCCTGAGGAGGAAGGCGGGCTTCTTGACCTTATGCTTTACGATGCACGCAAGGACACGCTTGAGCTCCTGGAAGACAATCTCAAGGAATCAGAGCTGTTTGAAAAAATCGTGCGCATAAGCGGCCTTACCATCAAACAAATCTGGGAAGACATTAGGATGCGCGGAAACGCAAAGGCATTCATGGTTGAACTCAAAAGGGAGCACAATGTGCCTGATTTGCTTGAAGCGGAAAACAGTTCTGCCGCAAACAACAAACTTATCCTCTTCAAGGAAGACCAGCTGGAGGAATTTGGAAAGATTGATTACGAAGAAGTTTTGGGAAAGTGGAAGTACTGGATAAGAAACAACCTGCTTCCCGTTGTCAAAAAAAAGTCTTAAGCTGATTTGAAATGGCGCGAACGAGAAAAAAGGTTAGGGAAATTACTCCCGGAGAGCTTTACAAGGAGATTGCGGTAAGCCGGGAAGAATTTGAAAAGGGAGCGGGAAAACTTGTTAAAAGAGAGATTCCGCCGTTTGTAAAATTCTGCCGCTCAATATACCTGCGCTTCCCGTCCCTTGGGCAGGGAGCCAAGTTTGAGGAAAAATACGCTGATGCAGTAAACTTTCTTGGATGGGATTTAAAGGCAACGGAGTTTGCGGCGGCCTCAAAATTCGCATTGATTGCAGGCATTGCAATCGGGGTCATTATTGCAATGGCAATATATGTTTCACCCATCAACCCGGTGATTGGCAAATTTATTGGAAGTGCTGATCTGGTTCCAATTTACCTCATTGCCCCATTCATTATAATCTCATTAATTATTGTGGCATACATCCAGAACTACCCAGTTTCCGCCGCAAACACCGAAAAAACACGTGCCCTCACATATGTCCCGGAAATAGTCGGGTATATGATTATGTCAATGAAGCTTGTGCCAAACCTTGAGAAGGCGATTGAATTTTCAGCCGAACATGGGACAGGAAAGATTTCAGATGATTTTAAGCGAATAATCTGGGACACAAACATAGGTGTTTACACAACACTCAGCGAAGCACTTGATGCGCTTGCATACCGCTGGGGAAAGTATAGCGACGAATTCAAGCACGCACTGATGATGATTCGTGCCTCGGTTCTTGAGAACACGGAGGCAAAGCGCTATCAAATCCTGGACAAGACAATGACAACAATTCTTGCAAGCATCCGAGAAAAAATGAGTGGTTATGCGCGTGAGCTCTCCGAACCAAGCGTTCTTCTTTTCTACATCGGAGTGCTGCTTCCGCTTATACTTATAATTGTGCTGCCTGTCGGAAGCGCTTTTTCAGGGCAGGCAATGGCGTCACCCGTTCTTCTGGTTGGAATCTACAACATAATAATTCCCGCAATCACACTAATATTTGCAATACACGTAATACACAAAAGGCCGCCGACAAATGAATCCCCGGAAATTCCGGACAACTACCCTGGCTTGCCCCCAAAATACAAAGCCCGCCTGGGAAACACCCTTGTTGACATAAGGCTTATGATGGCGGTAGTGCTTATTGTCGGAGTTATAGGCAGTTTTGCCCTCTCAAGCCAGGGGATTATGCCAAAAATGTTTATTCCGGAAAATTCAGCCCAGCTCCTCCCCGCAGACCGTTCAATAAATGATGTGCTTATTGAATCAAACCGTAGCCTGGACTACTTTGATGACGACGGCCCACTTGAAACACAGCTTAAGCGAAATTTGGGTGAAAAAAAGGGAAGGGAAAAGTTCCTTGCGCAAAAAAGCGAGTTCTTCAACAACCCAAAGAACGACGCAACCCCCTACAACCTAATTTTCGGCCTGCTTATTACAATTTCACTTTCAGCCTTTGTGTTCCTGCACTTCACAAGCGTGTACAAAAGAGAGGCACAACTGGTAATCATAAAAATGGAAACAGAATTCAAAGACAGCCTGTACATCCTTGCATCCCGCCTGGGGGAAAACAAGCCGGTCGAAGAGGCCTTGAAGCACACAAGGGACTTTCTTCCGGGCTTTGAAATTTCAAAAAGGATTTTTGCAAGGACAGTTGAAAACATTGAACTATTGGGCATGCCTTTGGAGAGCGCTGTTTTCGACAAGCATTACGGAAGCCTGAGAAACATTCCGTCCCGAACAATTACAACAGGAATGAGAATCCTTGTTGACTCGGTAAACCTTGGGGTAAATGTTGCGGCAAGAACAATAATTTCGTTGAGCATGCAGCTTGCCAACAATGAAAAGGTAAACAACGAACTCAAAGTAATGATTTCAGACACGACCGGAATGATGAAGACAATGAGCATCTTCATCGCCCCAATTGTTCTCGGAATTACAACCGCACTCCAAAAAGTTGTGATGATTACAATGAGCGCAATCCAAACCACAAACGTTGGCAGCACGGTCGGACAACTCTCAGACGTTTCCGGAAGCATTCCCGGAGGCCCAAGCATGAGCGGCTTTGGAAAAAGCACAGACATGCTTAACATCAGCGGAGGGGTTGACATGGTTGCGCCATGGCAGTTTGTGATAATTGTCGCAACCTATGTGCTGCAGCTTGTGGTCATAATGGTATACTTCAGCAGCAAAATTGAGGACGACAACGACATTGTGTTCAGGCTGAACCTTGCAAAGGCTCTCCCCATTGCAACAACCGTTTTCCTCCTCGCAGTAATAGCCTCTTCAACGGTTGTTGGAAACTTTATGGGATGAATTGAATGAACCAAAGCGGGCAGGGATTTTCCGGATTCAGACTCTTAATTGACGCAATTCTTGTGCTGATGATTCTGGTAATAATAATCGGAATCATTGGATGGATTGACGGCATGAAAGTTGCAATAAGCCAGGAAAAGTTTGAGGCCGGCTTTGACAAGGCAATAAACGCGCCCACAGGCCAAACCATTATTGAAAAAAACATCAGTTTTTTAGGCGACTCTGTATTCAAAACAAGCGCATTTGCAAAAGCAGGCGTTGGGCCGGACTGCATTAGCTTTGACGCGCTGGACATTGAGGCAATCGAAATAAGCAGCAACAAAAGGTTTGTGGAAATAAAAAGCGCCCTCAACCTGGACGTCTTCTACAAATGCGAAAGGCAGTATGATGAAGAGTGCGAAATGCTGTGCGAAATCTCTTTGGGAAAAGACTTTGAATAACTGCACAATGCAACGGTGCCAAATCCCAACAAAAAAAAAGATTTAAATAGCTTAACACCCTCTTAATTTAAGACATTTAAATACATCCAAAGAAACTTTTACCAATTTTAATCGCACTAATTCTTGCAGCAGGAACAGCCAACGCAACAGTCGCAACAGTAGTTAGTGAAATTGTCAGCTCGGAAAGCGCAGAAGACTCATACTATCCTGCAATTGCAGTGCTCTAACACTCAGAGCAGCAGCATGGTACTACAAAAGGCAGTAAACTGCAAACGTGGTTGTTTTGTCGGGTTTTTTTTGGGACCCGGTTGAGGTTTTTCTTTTGGAAAACAATTAAATATGTTCATTCCAAAGTGTATGTGGCACTTTGTGTTGCAAAAGGGGGTAATTAGCTTGTTGCAAATGTTGGAGTTTAAGGCGCATTTTTGGGTTCTGTTTGTTGCAGCAGTGGCTGGTTTTGAGTTAATGGGTTTGGAGATGGTGGCAAGCAGGATGCTGCAGCCGTTTTTTGGGACCTCGATTTACGTTTGGGGGATTTTAATTGGGGTAATTTTTGCGGCAATGTCTTTTGGGTATTTGCTTGGGGGAATGCTTGCGGACAAAAATCCAAGCAAGCATTTGTTGTCCAAACTGCTGCTTTTGTCGGCGCTGTTTTTGTTTGCATCGCTTTTGTTTTACCATGCAATTCTTGTTTCGTTCCTTGGAGCGGATTTGGTAACAGGCGTCCTTGTTTCAACATTGCTGCTTTTTGCCCCTGCAACAATTTTGTTGAGTGCTGTTTCCCCGTTTTTAATTAAAATAGCTGCGGCAGGGAAAGGTGTTGGAAGCGCAAGCGGAAAAATACTGTTTGCCTCAACAGTGGGAGGCATTCTGGGAATAGCTTTCTCTGTTTTTTTTCTCATTCCAACCTTTGGCAGCAGAATTTCACTCTCGCTGCTTTTTGCAATAATCCTCCTTGTGGCCGTTGCCGGGCTGTTTCCAAAAGACAGGCGGTTCTCGTTTGCCCTGCTGTTGCTGTTTGCCTTGCTTGTTGTTCCAAGCAAGGTGAGTCCATCAATCATATATGAAACAGAGTCGGCGTACAGTTACATTATGGTAAAGGAAAATGGTCCCCTGCTTGAACTGTGGTTTGACCACCTGATTGGACGGGAATCACTAACAAGGAAAACTATTCTTTCCCACTCAATATATGACTACTTGGTAATCGGTCCGGAAATCAACGGCGGAAAGGAGATTCTTCTGCTTGGGCTTGGCGGAGGCACAATGCTAAAGCCTCAACTTGCCTTTTTTGAAGGAATCCAGATTGATGCGGTTGAAATAGACCAAAAGGTTGTGGAAACTGCTAAAAACTTTTTTGGGGTAAAAGAAAGTTCCAAACTTGCAATTTATGTTGAGGACGCAAGAACATTCCTATCAAAATCAAGCAAGAAATACGACGTTATCGAAATAGACTTGTACAACGGAATAGAACCCCCAGTTCACACTCTTACAAAGGAATTTTTTCAACTTGCCTCAAACAGGCTTAAGAGGAACGGAGTAATTGAAATGAACGTTGTCTCCGCAGAGGAAGACAATGAATTAATACACGCAATCGGAAACACGGTGTGCACGGTATTTCCAAGCGTTTTTACTTTGAGGCACGGAAACACACTAATGGTCGCAACAAAGGAACAAACAACCCTGCGGCAAATTAAGGAAAAAATTCTGGCAAGCCAAGTGCCGGAACTAAACACAATAAACCTCAATGCCGCGCAGAAAATAAAGGAATTCAACTGCGATTCAAGCAAAAAGCCACTCACAGATGACCTGGCGCCAATTGAAGCACTTATTTTTGAAAACAACCAAAAAATAATAAATCGCTCACACAAAAATATACTGAAACGAAAGAACGAAATAAAATAAGTCGCATAAATCAATACCCCGCAATTTCCCCTGAAAAAAACAGAATCTGCAAAGATTAATATACTGTTTCAATGTATCATATGTTACCTTAAGGTGTAATAATAAATTAGTTGAAAGGACACTAACTTTGACAGGGGTAAAGATGAAGGCAAAAAAATTGGGGGCATTATTTTTCGCAATTCTGATTATTGCAACCTGCACCAATGCAGCTGCAAAAAACTACAACTTTGGCGACGCCGAAGACCACAACACCTTCGAAAGCCTCAACACCCCAAACAACCCATGGGACTGGGATACAGCAGCAACAATCACCAACCTTGAAGAACTTTCTGCAGAAGACACAAACTATTGGACAACCGCACTGGCAGGGGGAGACGGACAGTATGACTCACAAACATACACTTTTAACCTAACAGAAACAAGAACCCAGGTAACAGGCCTAAATTTAAACTGGATTGGTTACGGCGAAACAGCAGCCGCATATGACACAAGCCTTTCCCTTTGGAACTGGAACTTGTCACAGTGGGACCAGTTCGCAATAGCAGACTTCACAACAACCGACAACAACACCCTAAACGCAACAATCACAACAAACGCAACAAACTACATAAGCAACGACACAAACAAAGCAGTAACCGCAATGGCAACAACAAAAAAATATGTTTACGCATGTTTTCTTGCCGGAACAAAAATAACAATGGCAAACGGAAACCGCAAAAATATAGAGGACATAAAAATAGGCGACGTGGTTTTAAGTTATGACCAACAAACTGAAAAAAACGTTTCCTCAACAGTCACAAAACTATACCACCACCCAACCGAAGACGCCACAGAATACTATCTCACAATAAACGGCGTTATTAATGTAACCCCAAACCACCGCGTTTTACTAAACAACAAATGGCAACAAATAGGCAACGCCAACATAGGCGATTCCCTCCAGGCACCAAACGGAAGCAGCATTGCAATCACATCCATCACAAAAACATGGAAAAAACACCCAACATACAACCTTGAAATAAAAAACACAAAAACATACTACGCAGAAGGCATCCTAGCACACAATGCAAAACCCTTTTGCCCGTGCCCGTTTATCTACCTATATAACAACGCAAACAACACTCTAAAATACACATTCAACTCAGACTTTATTGAAGGGGCAACTTCTCCTGAAAAAGAGTACACAAGCTTTACAGACGTCTCCAAAACAGAAATTGTTGGTGGAAAAGTCAGGCTAAAGATTACAGAAGAGTTGGATGAAACAACTTATTTAGACAGAGTTTACTTAAGAATTGATGGCGATAACGAAAATATCATTGAACTGGACTCAATAAGCAGAACAGAAAAACACCCATCCAAAAACCAGCTAAATTTTGAAAACTTTATAAACAACTTTTTACTAAACCCAATTGAAAACTTTGTCAACAAACTCCTACTGCGCAGTTCGGACAACAAATACCTCCAACTAAACCAAGGAGACAAATACTTCCTCAAATTCAACGCACCAAAAAACTACAACAAAATAGAATTCGCAGCAGAAGGACACTACATAAAACACCACAAAAAAGAAAAACACAAATCACTAAACACAGACTTCATACAACTAACAGTAACAAGCGAAGACCCCCACCCCCCTGACGTAAACATCACCAAAATTGAAGGCAACGACGCAACAAAAGGCCAACCCACCTACTCATACTTAAACGACCAAAACCTAACCATAGACTTCAACACAACAGACATTGACGGAGACACAATCACAGTAGACCTAAACTACTCCACAGTAAACACACAAGGAACCGGAACGGCCATAGTAGACAACCTGTCCCTCACAGCAGACATCTGCGACGACACAAACTTTGAAAACTCAACAAAATGTTCATGGGACCTCAACACATTCGGAATCCCGGACGGAAACTACTTCATCCTAATTGAAGCAAGCGACGGAACAGACACAGACTTCAACGCCAGCCAAACATTCTACCTAGACAACACAGGCCCAACAGTAACAGTAAACACCATAGAAGGAAAATCAGCAGACAACGACCTACTAATATTTGCCCACACCGTGGACGGAAACCTAACAATCGACTTCAGCATACTCGACGAAGAAGGCGGAAACATAACAGCAGACATCAACTACTCAACCTCAAACGCACAGGGAACAGGAACACCAATCGCAAACAACCTAACCCTAAACGCAGACATATGCGATGAT
>JAFCCO010000009.1 GCA_017610175.1 Candidatus Iainarchaeum sp.
AACCTGTGCAGCAGACTGCGGACCCGTTTGCGGGGACGGAGCATGCACCCACACAGAATCACTAATGACCTGCATTGCCGACTGCTTTGGCTGCGGAGACGGAATATGCAGCGAAACGGAGAGTTATGCAACCTGCCCGAACGACTGCATTTCAATGTGCGGAGACAGCGTTTGCTCTGAAAAAGAGGACTGCTTAAGCTGCGAAGGCGATTGCGGAACCTGCCCAAAGGAAACAATTTTTGAGGAAACTGTTGTGGGCGAAGCAAGCGAAGAGGAAATTGAAGACGTGCTTGCAGAGGCCGGAATGAAGCAGAGTGCGGAAAAGGCAAATGCTGCAATGAAGTTGCTTGATTTGGAGCGAAGTGTAATGGTTGAGGCTGCGGAAACGGGAAAGGAAAAGCAGGCTTACAAATCGACAATTATAATCAGGGCAAGAAACACGGGCGAAAAGAAACTTAAGAGTGTTAAGATAATTGAAAGAATCCCAAAAGAGGTTGCGCAGAACGCCTCAGAAATCAGAAGCCAGTTTGACTTTCGCATAATAAAGGCAGACCCAATCATTGAGTTTGAGATTGATGAGATTGGAATTGGGCAGGAGGCAGAGGTTTCATACTATGTGGAAAACAAAATTGAGCAGGCAACGCTTGCCCGCTGGACCGCGGCAATCCCTGTGCAGGCAAAAGAGGTTAGCCCGCGCCCAACAAGCTGTGTGTACAATGCAGACTGCGACGACTTGAATCCGTGCACAAACGAAAGCTGCATTAAGGGAGTGTGCGGATTTGTTTCGGTTGCGAACGGAACTGTTTGCGGGTTTGGAATGGAGTGCTTTGACGCCGAGTGCGAGGAAATTGAAAAGATTGCAGTGGCCATTCCCGAAGACAACACGCTTTTGTACATTGCAATAGCTGTTGCGGTCATCACACTGCTTGGCGCATACTACTACACAAGGCAGTAGTGCAATACTATTTAAAGAGCTTGAAGCAAAATTCTTTTGTTATGGACAAAGAAGAATTCAGCATGATGAAGCTTGTTCCTGATGAGGAGCAAAGGCGAGTTTTTGCAAAAGTGTTTGACAGGCAGACAATTCTGGCCGTGCACGCACTTGCCTCAAAGGGATACTTTAAGGTTCTTGAGTTTGTTGTGAGCACGGGAAAAGAGGGGCATGTGTTTCGGGCAATGGATGCCGCGGGGAATTTTAGGGCGGTAAAGATTTACAAGATTGAGACAACAGACTTCAAGCACATGTCAAAGTATGTTGATGGAGACGTGCGTTTCCAGGGAATCAAGAACAACAGGCGTGATTTGGTTTACGCCTGGACAAGAAAGGAGTTCAGGAATTTGAACGAACTGAACAAGGCAGGGGTTCGGGTTCCGTTGCCAATTGCTTCAAAGGCCAATGTGCTGGTGATGGAATTTATTGGGGAAAAAGGCGAGGCAAGCCCTCCTTTAAAGGAAAAATATGCTGAAAATGCGGAAAAATTGCACGCCACTTTGGTTGATTTCATGGCAAGGATGCATTTTAAGGCAAGGCTTGTGCACGCGGACTTGTCAGAATACAACATACTCAACAAATCAGAGGAAATTGTGGTAATTGACTGCGGGCAAGCAGTTCCCACCACACACCCATATGCAAAAAGCTTTTTTGAGCGAGATGTGAGGAATTTAAGCAATTATTTGAACAAAATTGGAATAAAAAGCACTCCTGAGTCTTTAACTGAAGAAATAAGGGCAAAGAAGGGCGAATTCTCAAAATAAAGGCTTTATTTTTGCTCTGGAAAGCTTTTTAATGGTGATATTATACTAATATTACATAGGTGCTGTTTCCCCAACACGCCCTTTTCTAGTGGTTTAAATGGATGAATCTATCAAAGTCCCAAAGGAGAGAATTGCCGTTTTGCTGGGCAAAAACGGCGTTTCAAGAAAAAAGATTGAAAGCCTTACCGGAACAAAACTTAGTGTTGACAGCAAAACAGGCGATGTAAGGCTTGATGGCAAGGAAGGGAACTTAGCTTTTTATAATGCACTCAACATGATTAAGGCTATTGCTCGCGGTTTCTCGCCGGAGAAAGCCTTTGTACTTGCCGATGAAGAATACTATCTTGACCTGATTGACGTCAGCGAGGTTGCTGGAAAAAGTCAAAAGGAGATTGAGGCAAAAAAAGGAAGGGTAATTGGAAAAAGGGGAAAAGCAAGGGAAAGCATTGAAAAATCGACCCACTGCTTTATTTCCGTTTACGGAAAAACAATTGGAATTATAGGAAAGGCTGATGATGTTGAAAAGGCCAGAAAGGCCGTTGAAATGCTGCTTGAGGGGGCAAAACACACAACAGTTCTTGGCTACCTTAAAAGAACGGAATTAGAGGCAAGAAGATTTCAGTTATAGGTGAATTGGATGGACGAGGCAATCAAGGAAATAGGCGCGGAACAAATCTCAAAGGAATTCAAAGAACACTCGGTTGCTGAATTTTTTAAGAAAAACAAGCAGATGCTTGGGCTTTATGGGAAAGTCAGGTCACTTACAACAATTGTCCACGAATACGTTACAAACAGCCTTGACGCCTGCGAAGAGACAAACATTCTCCCGGACATTGATGTGAAAATTGACGAACTTGGGCGGGAGTATTATGAGGTAACCGTAAAGGACAACGGCCCGGGCTTAACAGAGGAGACCGTTGGAAAGGCTCTTGGAAAGCTGCTTGCGGGAACAAAGTTCCACAGAATGATGCAAAGCCGCGGCCAGCAGGGAATCGGTTCAAGCGGATGCACAATGCTTAGCCAGATGACAACCGGAAAGCCAATCAAAGTTATTACAGGAACCGGAAAAAACGTAATTTCACTTGAGCTCACAATCGACCCAAAGAGAAACGAGCCAAAAATCAGCAACAAAAAAGACATTGCAAAGGAATTCAGGGGCCTTGCGGTTCAGGCAAAATTTAAGGGCGTTTTATACAGGGACAGCGAACAGGGACCGCTTGAGTATTTGAGAAGAACGGCGATTGCAAACCCTCACGCACAAATCAATTTCAGGGACCCTGCCGGGCAGAAACTCAAATTCAAAAGAACACTTAACAAAGTTCCGGAGCGCCCAAAAGAGGTTAAGCCGCATCCAAAAGGGGTAACGGTTGACGAGCTTATAACACTCTCCAAATACAGCGACTCAAAGAAGGTAATCAGTTTCCTGAAAAACGATTTTGACAGAATGGGCCAGAAGAGTATTGAGACAATCAAAAAGAAGGTTGAGTTCGACATGAACAAGGACCCAAAGCAATTGACTTGGGACGAGGCAGAGCAGGTTGTTACAGCATTCAAGGAAGTTGACTTTATTTCGCCAAGCGGGGACGCGCTAAGGCCAATCGGGCAGGCTCACGTTGAAAACAGTTTGAAAAGCATTGTGGAACCTGAATTCTTAACTGTGCTTACAAGAAAGCCGCAGGTTTACTCAGGGGGATTCCCGTTCCAGGTGGAGGTGGCAATTTCCTATGGTGGAAAAGCGGGAAGAACTGTTTCAGGGCCGGAAGGGAATGAGAAAAGGCTTGAAATAATGAGGTTTGCAAACCGCGCACCGCTTCTCTTTGATGCGGGAAACTGCGCAATCACAAAAGCCGTTCACAGCATTGACTGGAAAAGATACGATATCAAGGACATTGACAGGGCCCCAGTTACTGTACTTGTGAATTTCGTGTCTGTTCACATCCCATACACCAGTGCGGGAAAGCAGGCAATTGCGGACGAGGACGAGGTAATTGAGGAAATCAGGCTTGCGCTAATGCAGTCCGGAAGAAAGGCGGGAAACTATATTGCGGGAAAGAGAAGGGAAAAGGAAAAGCAGCTGAAGAGGGAGCTTTTCTACAAATATATCCCCGAGGTTGTAGCCGCACTTAATAGCCTGACAGGCGCAAACAAAGCAGACCTAAAGAAAAAGCTTGAAAAAATGGTTCTGGAAAAGCTAAGGCTTGAGGAAGCAGAAGACGTAGAGGAACTCAACGGAAAGGAAGCAAAAGCTGAAAAGGGTGAAGAGGATGGCAAAAAAGCAGGTAAAAAAGCCGAAGACAATAACTAAGGGAAAGGAAACCCCAAAGCAGGTTGCCAAAAAGCTTGAAAACATTGGGCACCAGATGGTCAAAGAAATAGGCAAGGGACTCGACCCGCATTTCAAGACACAGCTGAGGGGAAGAAGCAATGTTGAGTTCGACGAAAAAAGGGGAATTTTAACCCTTGGAGACAAGGAAACAACAAGAACCTTTTTGAACATCGGGCACGCGAAAAAATTCATGCAAACCACAATGATTGCCGCAAAGACAAGGGATTATTTGAACCACAACAAGACGGCTTCAATCAGGGAAATTTACTACGAACTAAAGCACACCGTTCCAAACTCAAAGGAAAACACATTCGACGGTCAGACCGAGAGTGACGGGGTAATTGTTGACCTTGAGCACAGCGTGGACACAATCAGGGAAAAACTTAACCTGCATGCAAACCCGAAGGGAACGCTCTACGGAGACATAACCCTCAAGGACAAAATGCACCACAACGACAAATTCAACTGCGCAAAGTTGGGCAGGGGCGGCTGGAGCGTCATGTCCAGGCTTGAGCCCGAGGAAATTGAAATCGTTAAGGTAAACGCAAAATACGTTCTGGTAATTGAAACAGAGGCAATGTACGAAAGGCTTGTTGAGGAACAATTCGCATTAAAGAACAAGTGCATCCTTGTAAGCACCGGAGGGCAGGCGGCAAGGGGGACAAGAAGGCTTGTTCACAGGCTTCACAAGGACGAGAAACTGCCTGTACTTGTTTTCACAGACGGAGACCCCTACGGATGGTACATTTACAGCGTTATAAAGCAGGGTTCAATGGCGCTTGCGGCGCACTCAGACTACCTTGCATGCCCTGACGCAAAATACATTGGAATGACCTTGGATGACGTTGAAACTTACGAGCTGCAGAATGTGACCGAAAAAATGAAGGACGGGGACATAAAGCGTGCAAAGGAAATGATGGAATACCCCTGGTTCAAAAACAAGGAATGGCAAAGGCAGCTTAAAAAAGCGTTAAAGGAAAAGATCAGAATAGAGCAGCAGGCCCTTGCAAACAAATCACTTGAGTTTGTGGCAAAAGAATACCTGCCAAGGAAAATAAAGGAAGAGGACTTCCTGCCGTAAGGAAAGTTACTTTTTTCTAATTATTACCCCGCTATAAACCGGTCCAAAGTTTTTGCCTTGGCAGAATCCCTGAATCCAAGCTTGCGCCTGAATTTTACCAGTTCGGTTTGCGGAATAAACAGGCCGTATCTTGCGCCTTTGCGGTGAAGTGTTCCTTCCTGAAAGGCGGTCCACTTTTGTTCATGGGAAAGGATTGCCCCCTCCCTCGGATTGCTCTTAACCCCAAACTCTTTTAGCAGTGAGTGAAAGTAATCCCTTAAATCGCGATTTTTCGACCTGAAAATAATCCCCTTTGTTTGCTTTACCCTGCCTGGCTTTCTCCGCTCCACAGGAAATGCACCGGAATCAATTAGTGCCATTGCAAACTCCTTTCTTGCCGTTCTTGTTTTAAGGAACTTGCGCGGAATATGCCGCCCAAAGAAAGTGGCCTCATTCAGGAACTGTGCAATCTCAACAGAGCTTGCCCTTACATCAACCGCAATGGACTTCTTTAAACGGCCCTCTGACATGTCCCTTGTCCTTTCCTTCACCCTGTAGCCAAAAACTTCCTTTTGCGCCCTTGCAAGCTCGTTTTCCACAGACCCCTTCTTTACAGTTGAAGCGATTGTAACCTGCCCCCTTTTGTCTGTGTGAACAACCAAGTGGCCGCTCACTCTGGCACCCATGACGTATCCAATGCGCGGGTTCTTAACTGCGGCTTTGTTCAGGTAATGCAGCCTTTTTCCAACATTAAAGCTGATTTGCTTTGTGGAAATGACATGCGGCAGGGTTTTGCCGTTAAGCCAGTTTCCCAATGCAGAAACAGAAACTCCAAGGTCACCTGCAACCTTTTGAATTGTTTCTCCGCGCTTTACCCTGGCAAAGGCCCTTTTCAGCTTTACAAATTCGCGGCGCATTGCGTAAAGCCTTTTTCTTTGCCTTGGAGCGGGCGCGCCCCTCCACCCGTAGGCCAAAAGATACTGCTCCCTTACCTGAGAGAAACGCAGGGGCTCTTTTCCCCCCTGGAACTTCAGCTCCACATCCCCTGAAGGCATTTTTTTCCTTTGGCGTCTTTTTGCCATAATTTAATTAAGCAGTTTCCCGTTAATAAGATTAGTGATTTTGTGAAAACACTTATTTGCAGCGTAACCTGCGCTAACAACAGGGCAGCAAGGAAGATTGCAACGGCGGTTGTTGAAAAAAGGCTTGCCGCCTGCGCAAACATTGTTCCGGGAATTGAATCAATTTACAGGTGGAGGGGCAAAATTGAGAACGGAACGGAAGTTTTGCTTCTGCTTAAGACAAGAAAGGAATTGAAGGGAAAGCTCAGTGCAGAGCTTAAGAAACTGCACAGCTACGAGCCCCCTGTTGTTGAGTTCTTTGAAGCCGACACCGGAAAAGATGTCGCTTCAGGGATAAAAGAAGAAACAGGAAAGAGGCGTTAGCCTCATTCCTTGTAACCGACAACTTCTTTGAGGTAATCCACAATTTCCGGGTTCTGCAGTGTTGTTGCGTCACCAAGCTTGTCGTTTACCAGCATGCTTCTAAGAAAGCGCCTCATTATCTTTCCGCTTCTTGTTTTGGGCAAGCCCTTGACAAGGTAAACCTTGTGCGGTTTTGCGGTTGGTCCGATTTCCTTTCTCACCTGGCCAATAATTTCTTTCTCCTTTCCCTCAGAGGATTCAACCCCTGCTTTTAGCACAACAAATGCTATCGGAACCTGCCCGCGAATGTCGTCCGGTTTTGGAACAACGGCTGATTCAATAACGTCTTGGTGCGAGGTAATTGCGTCCTCGATTTCTGCACTGCTTAGCCTGTGGCCTGCAACCTTCATAACATCATCCACACGGCCTGTGACACGGATGTTCTGGTCATCGAACCATCTTGCACCGTCCGCCGTGAAATATGTTTCCTTGCCGTACTCGCTCCAATAGGTGTCAATGAATTTTTTCTCATTGTTCCACAGCCCGCGCAGCAATCCTGGCACAAACGGCGGCTTGAACACAAGGTAACCTGTGTCCTCACCCGAAACCGGGTGGCCCCTGTCGTCATAAATGTCCGCGGTCCCTCCCGGAAATGGACGTCCTGCAACTGTTGGGATGAATGGCCCTATTCCAGGCAGGGCGTTAATTAACGTGCCACCTGTTTCGGTCTGCCACCATGTATCGATTACAGGGCATCTTCCTTGCCCCACTGTGTTGAAGTACCACATCCAGGCCTCCACATCAATTGGCTCACCGACAGTTCCAAGGATTCTGATGCTTGAAACGTCGTGCTTTGTAATCCATTCGTCTCCCATTTTCTTGAACATTCTTATCGCGGTCGGCGCGGTGTAGAAAACCGTTATTCCAAATTTTTCCACTATGCTCCAAAACCTTCCCCAATCAGGGTAGTCGGGACCGCCCTCATACTCAACCATTGTTGCTCCAACCGACAGCGGACCGTAACAGCCGTAAGTGTGCCCCGTTACCCAGCCTATGTCTGCGGTGCACCAGAACACATCGTCATCGTGCAGGTCAAAGTCAAGCTTTGTTGTCCAGTAGGCCTGTGTTAAATAACCTGCTGTGTCGTGAATTATCCCCTTTGGCTTCCCGGTTGTCCCGGAGGAGTAAAGAAGGAACAAAACATCGTTTGCGTCCATTTGCTCCGGCTCACACTCTGCCGGCTCGTTTTCAACAATCTCATGGTACCAAACGTCTTTTCCCTCAGTGGTTGCAATTTCGTTTCCTTCCCTTTTTACAATCACAACGTGTTCAATACTCGGTGAAGAGGCGGCAATATCTGACTGCTTCTTGAGTTCGATTACCTTTCCCCTCCTTGTGTATCCGTCGCAGGTAATAATTAATTTTGCCTCGGAGTTCTCTACCCTGTCTTTTAGGGATTCACCGCTGAACGCAGAGAACACAACCCCGTGGATTGCACCGATTCTTGCGCAGGCAAGAAGCGTAATTTGCACCTCCGGAATCATTGGGAGATAAACGGCAACCCTGTCGCCCTTCTTTACCCCAAGTTTTTTAAGCGCGTTTGCAAACTTGCAAACCTGTTCATGTAACTGCCCGTAAGTTATTTTCCTTGCCTCTTCCTCAGTGTTTTCGGGCTCCCAGTGTATTGCAACCTTGTCCTTTTTGTCTTTAAGATGCCTGTCAAGGCAGTTGTATGAAACGTTTATTTTTCCCCCAACAAACCATTTGAAGTAAGGCGGTTTCGATTCATAGGCCGTATCCCATTCCTTAAACCATGTAAGGCCTTCTTTTGCACGGTTTTCCCAAAATTTAATCGGGTCCTTCTTGGCCTCTTCGTAAAAAGATTCATCATTAACGTAAGCAATTTTCTTCATTTCCTCGCTTGGCCAGAAAATCTGCTTTTTTTTCTTATCCTCTACTACCCACTGAACACCTTTTTTCAAAAAGAACCCTCCTAACTGCATTCAAAATTTTACTTAATTTATGAGAAATGTAAATGATTTTAAATAATTAATGGTACAGCCACCAATGCAACAATGGTCATCAGTTTAATCAAAATGTTCAGTGAAGGCCCCGCAGTGTCCTTAAACGGGTCTCCAACCGTGTCCCCAACAACCGCCGCCTTGTGAACAGGGCTTCCTTTTCCGCCCAAATTTCCTTTCTCAATCCATTTCTTTGCATTGTCCCAAACAGCGCCTGTGTTTGCCATAAACACAGCCAGCAGGAAACCTGTGGCAATTGAGCCCGCGAGGAAGCCTGCGAGCGCCTCAGCCCCAAGAGACAGGCCGATTGCAAGCGGGAAGAGAATTGCCGTAAGGGCCGGAACAAGCATTGCATGAATTGCCCCTTCAGTGCTTATTGCAATGCATCTGTCATAATCCGGTTTTGCCTTTCCCTGCAAAATCCCCTTTATTTCGCGGAACTGCCTGCGAACCTCTTCAACCATTTTGTTGGCTGTTTTTCCAACGGCAGTCATTGTAAGCGATGAGAATATGAATGGAACAAGCGCCCCAATAAACAAGCCCACCATGACAACAGGGTTGTTCAAATTAATTGATTCAAGGCCTGCAACAAGGCTGAATGAAGCAAACAATGCAATCGAGGTTAGTGCTGCGGAACTTATTGCAAAGCCCTTTCCAATTGCCGCTGTGCTGTTTCCAACAGCATCAAGCATTGAAGTTCTTTCAAGAACCTCGGCATTAAGCCCGGTCATCTCGGCAATTCCCTGTGCATTGTCAGAGATGCTTCCGAACGTGTCTGATGCAAGTGTCAATGCAAGAACTGAAAGCATTCCAACCGCTGCAATTGCAATCCCAAAAAGGCCTGCAAAGTAATATGAGACAAGCATTGCAAAACATACTGCAACAACCGGCCCTATTGTTGAAAGCATTCCTGTTCCAATGCCGCTGATTATGTTTGTGCCCGCCCCTGTTTTTGCAGCCATCGCAACCTGCCTGGCAGGAGAGTATTCGGTTGAAGTAAAGTATTCGGCAGAGTAGCCTACAAATATTGCGCTAACAAGGCCTGCGACAAGGGCGTAGAATAATCCAAGGTTTGGGAATGCGCCGCTTATTGCAAAGAATGAAAGTGCCGCAGTTAGCCCTGTGGCAATAAGAACCGAACGATTAATTGCAGTGAATACCTTTTCTCCGCTTGCCTTGGCAAAGAAACTTGCAATAACGCTTGCAACTATCCCAAGGGCTGCAATTCCAAGGGGAAGAAGGGCACCAAGAATCGGGTATGTAATAACCCCAATTACCATTGCCGCAATTATTGAATCAACATAGCTTTCAAAGAGATCTGCGCCCATCCCTGCAACATCCCCAACATTGTCCCCAACATTGTCTGCGATTGTTGCAGGATTCATTGGAGAATCCTCGGGAATTCCCGCCTCAACCTTGCCAACAAGGTCTGCCCCAACATCTGCCGCTTTTGTGAAAATTCCGCCCCCAACCCTTGCAAAGAGCGCTACGCTGCTTGCCCCGAAACCAAAGCCGTAGAGCAGGACCGGATCCTGGAAAAAATAATAAAGGGCTGTTACCCCAAGAAGGCCAAAACCCGCAACTGCAAAGCCCGCAACAAGCCCGCTTGAAAACGCTACATTGAAGGCCTGCCCAATTCCAGATTTTGCGGCATGAGCGGTTCGAGTGTTTGCCTTTGTTGCTATCCTCATTCCAATGTTTCCGCTCAATGCGGAAAGCAATGCCCCCAAAACAAACCCAACAGTTGTTTCAAACCCGATTGTGAAGAACAGCACAATCGCAACCACAACAACAAAGCCTGAGAGAACAACATACTCCTTGTGCAAAAACGTTAGAGCCCCTTGGTGGATTAGTTCGGAAACTTCCTGCATTGGCTTTGTGCCCGGATTTTTTTTAAGAATGTTAAAATAGTTGAAGATGGCAAAGCCCACCGCTGCAAGGGCTATTAGCGCAATCCATTCCAAAGGCATACTATTTTAGAGAGAATTTGAAATTATTAAGCTTTTTGGCTGTTTTTGGAAAGCCTTTCAACCGCGTCATCCACTTTGCCCTCTGCAAAAAGCTGGAAAAATTCCCTCACATCAAAAGCGTTCTTGAAAGATGTTTGCGCAAGGTTCTTCTCAAGAAGGTCAAGGCCCATTGCGCTAATGCTTTTCTTTCCGGCCTGCATTGCCCTTAATTCCTCAAGCTTTTTTGCGAACGAAATTGTTTCAAACTCCTTGTCAACAAACACAATCGCCTTTTCGCAAAATGGCTCAAGCACCTTGCTAAGCGATATGTCACTTTGCCTCAGCCCTTTTGCAAGGCTTCCCTTTAATTTTATTTTAACCAGTGGCTTTTGCTCAAATTGGTTGGATAAAACTTCCTTCATTGAGCTTTCAATCGCTTTTTCCACCAGCTCCTGTGTCGCGCCCTCAAGCTTGTGCTTGAAGAAAAGGAACTTGCGCTGCGCAGGCAGTGAAACAAATTCAAGGGAGTCAGACTCCGTGTCCCAGATAAAAATCCCTTTCTCCTTTTCGGACTCAAGGCGCTTCATCTGCGTAAGGACAGTGCTGCCGGGCATTATAAAGCGCGAGCCGTTGAGGTCTTCCTGGCTGGTCCAGTGCAAATGCCCGTTTATTGCAAGGTCAAAGCCGCGCGGAATGTCGGCAAGAGAAATGCTTGCAATCATCTCGTCATCAAA
This sequence comes from Candidatus Iainarchaeum sp., assembly GCA_017610175.1. Lineage (GTDB taxonomy): Archaea > Iainarchaeota > Iainarchaeia > Iainarchaeales > JAFCCO01. Next base: position 11,270 of record JAFCCO010000009.1, read on the forward strand.
AGGCAGGTAATCCTTAATGCTTTGGTGAAGCATTAGCACATTCTTTTTGCCGTCAATTGGCTTTGGGTCCCACATCTTCAATGCGTCAAGCGCTTTCTTTTCCGGAACACCACTTAAGCCGTGCACAACCAATCCATTGAATGAGGCGGTTGCGGCATGAATGTGGACAAGGATTCCCGCCGCCTCAAGAACCTCAAGCGCATTCTTAAAGCCCTTGCCGCGGCATTCGTGTGTCCCGTGAATTGCAATCAAAGGAATGTGTGAGAAGCCAAACTCTTCCTGCCTGCCCTGCTTTTCCTTCACAACAGTTGCATCGGCAGGCGCTTTATTTAGCATTGAAAACAGCCGAAATGTCTTCTCCCACGTTTCCTGCGAGGGAACATCGTCATCAAATAGGTCGCCTGCGTGAAGAATCAGTTCGGCCTTATTTTCAATCGCAAGCTTTAGTGCCTGGCCCGCCTGATCAAAGCATTCGCTGGCGCGCTCTGTTCCCTCGGCAAAGCCAAGGTGAAAATCGGACAATATCGCTACCTTCATCGAATCAATAAAATTAGGCAGGAGAGTGCATAAATAGGTTTCTCTAACTCACAAGCTTTAGTGTTTTATCAAGCTCTTTTCTAGCCTCTTTAAGCAGTGCCTTTCCCGACGCGGTTATTGTGTAAATTGTCCTGTTGCCCTCTTTTTTTGCGGTCACAAAGTCCCTGTTTTCAAGCTTGTAGAGTACAACGTAAACCGACACATTTCCGGGAAGAAAGCCAAATTTTTTCTTAATCTGTTCGCGCAGAACATAGGCGTGGGATGAATCCTTCTTCAGCATGCTAAGAATGTAAATCCAAAGAAGCTCAATGCCCAATTTTCTCTTAAGCCGGTCAATTTCCCTGCTTTTTGGCGAAACCATTGCTACATAAGATGGAAAGAAAGCTTTATAAGCATAAAATACTATTTTATGAATATAAAATAGTTTACGATTATAAAATAATAATCGAAAAATCCGAGGTGGTTTAATGGGAAAAATTAAGGTTGCGATTGCAGGAATAGGCAATTGTGCCAGCTCACTGATTCAGGGAGTTGAATTCTACAAGGACGTTAGCGAAAGCGACGAGCTTGTTCCGGGCCTAATGCACAATGTTGTGGGAGGCTACAAGATTTCAGACATTGAATTTGTTGCGGCATTCGACGTTGACAAAAGAAAGGTTGGCAAGCCTTTGAACGAGGCAATTTACGCAAAGCCAAACAACACATACACAATCATAGAAAAAGTTTCAAAGTGGGGAGATATAATTGTGCAGAAAGGACCTGTACTTGACGGTATCGCAGACCACATGATTGAATACGACGAGGACGTTTCCTTCAGGGTTGACGAAAGTACGGAACCCGCCGACACAACAAAGGTTCTGAAAGAATCGGGAGCCGACGTTTTCATGAACTACATGCCGGTTGGTTCGGAAAAGGCAACACAGCACTATGCACAGGCCGCGCTTGATGCAGGTTGTGCTTTCCTCAACTGTATCCCTTCATTCATCGTTTCAGACGAGGCATGGGAGAAAAAGTTTGTTGAGAAAAAGCTTCCTTGCGCAGGAGACGACATCAAGGCACAGGTTGGTGCAACAATTGTGCACAGAACCCTTGCAAAGCTGTTCGATGACCGAGGAGTTAAGATTGACGGAACCTACCAGCTTAATGTTGGGGGAAACACAGACTTTTTGAACATGGCAAGGCACAACAGGCTAAAGTTCAAGAGGATTTCAAAGACAGAGGCCGTTCAGAGCAATTTGAAAGTGCCGCTTGACGCAGACAAGGTCCACATCGGGCCAAGCGATTTCGTGCCATGGATTAAGGACAGAAAGATTTGCTTCTGCAGAATAGAGGGAAGAAAATTCGGTGAAGCGCCTGTAAACGTTGAGGTAAGGCTTCAGGTTGAGGACTCTCCAAACAGCGCAGGATGCACAATTGACGGGATTCGCTGCCTAAAGCTTGCTTTGGACAGGGGAGTTTCAGGAAAGCTGACATCAATTTCGGCCTACACAATGAAGCACCCGCCACACCAGTTCCCTGACCCTGAAGCAAGGAAAATGGTTGAAGAATATATCACAGGAGAAAGGGAAAGATAATTTCCCTTTTCCTTATTTCTTTTTTTTTAGAAAAACATATTAACCAGAAAAGAGACTGTTTCTTTAATGCTCTACAAGAACCGCGCAAGGTTTGACAAACTGTCCACAAAAATTGGAATACTTTTCAGCAAGCTCCCACTCACCCCAAACCAGTGGACCGTGCTCTCCCTTCTTCCGGCATTAATTGCACTTTATTTTCTCAGCCAAAGCGAATTCATTCTCGCAGGCGCATTCTTCATAGTTTCAGCATTCCTCGATATGGTTGACGGGGCAGTTGCACGCGTAAGGGAGCAGTCAACAAAGTTCGGGGCATATCTTGACACAATTGTGGACAGGTATGTTGAGGCAATAATTGTTTTTGGCCTGCTTTTTGTCGCACTCCCGGAATTCATTGTTCCCGCGGTTGCCTGGATTTTTCTCTACCTGTTCGGGGCAATGATGACAACATATGCAAAGGCCGCTGCAAAGGAGAAAGAGATTGTGCAGGGGCAGGAGCTTAAGGGCGGGCTGCTTGAAAGGGCGGAAAGGCTAATTATTCTCTTTGTTGGAATATTAAGCGCCTCATTCAACCCTCTTTACCTTACATATGTTTTGGCTGCGCTTGCAATTCTCACAAACATTTCCGCACTGCAGAGAATCAGGATTGCAATGAAATTCAAAAAGGCTTCATCAGCTTGAATTTTGCAATTGTTGAAAAGCGGTGTATAAGGGGGCTTGAAAGTTTTCCTGAAGCAATTGTCTTTTTCTTAAGCAACGCCTTTCTCAAATCATCCGTTGTTGCCCCTGTGCATTCGGTAAACGCGTTTCCAATTTCCTGCGGGACATGGGCATCGCTTCCGCCGGTAACTGCAAGGTTGTTCTTTTCTGCAAATTCAGCCGCCTTTTTGTTAAAGCTGCTTAGCACGCACCTGCTGTTGAATGCCTCAACCGCATTGACCTTCTTTGCAAAGCCCTGCTTGTCCTTGAAGTTGTGCCTGAAAATATCAAACGGGTGCGCTATAACAGAGATTGCCCCCTGTGAATTAAGGGAATCAATAACCTCACCGCGCGAAGCGGGCTTTACCTCCTTGTTCATGAAAAGGCCGATTAGTTCCCCAACCGTTTTGCCGTTTTCAAGAACCTTTATTTCCTCACCCTTAACAAAGAGAAGCCTGCTTTTTTTGCAGAACTTTTCAAGTTCATTCCACGCAGCAGTTGTGTTGTGGTCTGTTATTGCAATTCCCTCCAACCCAACCTTTAGCGCGGTCTTCACAATTGTCTCAGGTTTTGAAAGCCCGTCAGAGCTGTACATGCTGTGTATGTGCAAGTCAAACCTCATGCAATCATCGCCTCCTTCTCTTTTCGAATGGAGTTGGGGTAAAGAAGCAGCGGCCTTATGACCACAAGCTTGCTTTTTGAATCGTGCTTTGCATAGGCCTTGAGGGCTTTTTCTGAAACGCCTTCATCCGCCGTTCCCACTGCCTGAACTTCCCTTTCTTTAACAAGCTTTTCAAAGTCCTTTTCCTCGGTGAAAAGGAATTCCCTGAATGCATTGAATTTTTTCAGCTTGTTAATGTGTGCTTCAAGCGCCTTGGTTTTCTTTGCCACAACAGGATGGATGTTGCAGCCCCTAAACATTAGCAGTAGTGCAGCGGTCAATTCGTTTTTCTCCCCCTTAAACTCAAACGCAAGGTTTCCCTCAACCCCAAGGGGCAAGCCCCGCGGGCAGGAAATACTGTCTGCAAAAACAAAGAAGTCCCTTTGTCTGACCTCCACAAAAATTGTTTTGTCCGGCTTTTTTAGCTTTACGGAAAGCCCCGGAATCGCATCCATTATTGTGGCGCCCAGCTTAATTTCAAAGTCCTTGGAGGTAATTTCAACAGTTTTAACCCTTCTTGCCCTCACCGCAAACGAATCCCCTTTTTTGAGGATGCGCTTTGCATATTCAAGAACCGGCTGCTCAACATCAGAGTATTCTTTCCACTTTTTTCTTTCAGCAAATGCAACCGCATGCACCCCAACTGTGTACTTCATTATTTCAGCAACCTTTTCAAGCTCTGGCGCAAACAGGTAGAGCCTGCCTCCACCTCTTGCAACCCTTTCAAGCCCCACTCCCTTGTTCTTTAGCGCGTGCTTTATGTTTAGCACAAGCTTTTTTGTGAAATAGGTTCTGACATGGTCGCTTTTCAAAGCAATTTCGCTTCCTGTTTTCACAAGCAGGCAAGGGCCGTAATTTGCCTCAATCATAAGATATTTAAAGGAAAGCAAGCATTAAATTATATTATGGCTGCAAGAAGTGAGCGCCTTTGCCAAGGCCAGTGAACTTATTCTAGACATTTTAGCCAGCCACAGGAAACTTTCACAGAAAGGCATCGCCACATATGGCAAAATTCCCGCAAGAACGGTCAGGTACAACCTAAAGCAACTGGTGCAAAAGGGGCTTGTGAGGGAAAGCATTGTGTGGAACGATTTGAGGCAGAAAGAGTTTGAACTGGGTGATGGACTTTGTCTGATTCGGTACTGAACGCCATTGGAAACACCCCGCTTATTGAAATGGGCAATGTTTTTGCAAAGCTTGAAAGCGTTAATCCAAGCGGGAGCATAAAGGACAGGGTTGCGTTGGAAATAATTGGGGACGCGGAAAGGAAGGGACTGCTGAAAAAAGGTCACAGAATAGTTGAGGCAAGCAGCGGAAACACAGGGATAGCCTTGTCTATGGTTGCGGCCGTGAAGGGTTACAGGACAACAATTGTGATGCCCGAGAACATGAGTGAGGAAAGAAAGCAGATGATGCAGGCCTTTGGTGCGAAAATAGTGCTCACCCCAAAAAGTGGAAGCCTGGGAGAGGCAATAAAAATGGCCGAGGAAATTGCCGGCGAGCCAAAAACGTTTCATGCACAACAGTTCAGCAACCCTGCAAACATAACGGCCCAAGAGAAGACAGGGGAAGAAATTTTGGGAGAAATTGGCGCCGTTGACGCAATCGTTGCAGGTGTTGGAACAGGCGGAACGCTTATGGGAATCGCAAACGCGGTAAGAAAAGTTAATCCAAATGTAAAGACCATTGCAGTGGAACCGGAGGAAGCCGCAGTAATGTTTGGCGGAAGCGAAGCCAGGATAAGGGAACACAAGATTCAGGGAATCGGGGACGGCTTTATCCCAAAACTTATTGACATGAACAAGGTTGATGAGGTCTTTACAGTGAAAAGCAAGGAAGCGATGGCAATGGCAAGAAAGCTCTCGGCAGAGCATGGGCTGCTTGTCGGAATAAGCAGTGGCGCAAACATGCTTATAGCAAGGAGGGCGGCAAAAAGGTTCGGAAAAGTGGCAACAGTGCTTCCCGACAGGGGGGAAAGATACCTCAGCATGAACCTGTTCAAAGGCAATAGCAACAAATAAAAACACTTGCTGGGAAAAAGTTTTCAGAAAAGTTTCTTTTGGTAAAGCTTTTCTTTCACAAAGAAAAAGTTCGCGGGGTTGGCAGAACGGTCATGCACTCGCCTGCAGAGCGAGATAAGGGGGTTCGGCTCCCCCACCCCGCTTTAATGAAAGCAAAATTAGCCAGAGGTGGAGCCCTAGTAACAATTGGGTATATCCTTTCCCCCCTCTCTTTTTGGAACGACCTTTTTATCAACCTGCCAATAGCATATGTTTTTGGAGCAATTTTTGGATTCTTCTCCAAACCACTGTTCTTGCCGGGAATGATTGCAGGCTACTGGATTAGCAATGTTGCAGGAATTATCCTAATGCACTTTGGTGCAAAGGACATTGTTTCAAAAGACGGGGTCAAGTACACAAAGAAGGCTCTGGCAAAAGACCTGCTGTTCTCAGTTGGCTACACCCTACTTATTATTGCACTAGTTTACTTTGGTTGGCTTAAGCCGCCTACAGAATATTTCAGCACCTAATTTTGCTTCTACACCCCTCCCTTGCTTTTAGTTAAATTAAAATACTAGCTTCAACTTAATACCAACATGCCTCGAACACTGGATTCGGAAGATTTTGACATTCACAAATTTGAGCACCCTGAACCTGAAGTCTACCCTGTGACGGACAAAGAAAAAATTGACCCAAGAGTACTGAAGGGCGTTGATGAAAGCAAAGAACCCAAAGCAACCAAGAAAACACTTTTGATTGCAACCGCAGCTAACCTTTTGATTCCAGGGTTAGGCAATATGATTCTCAAAAAAGGGACAGTTGGCTCACTGCTGCTTGCTGTCAATATTTTACTGTCAATTTTAAGCATCGCACCGTTTTCGATTGTGGGATTCCTGGGAAACCTTTACGCCCCAAAACTGCCAACATTGGTCTCTGCATCATTTATTACCTCCGCAGCAGGAGAGGCATCCCTTGCAGGAGATCCCGCACTTAGCCCGCTGATTAATCTTGCTATGGCAATAGCAGCAATAACCTGGCTGCATTTCATTTACCTGGTGTTAAAAAGAAAATAACTCTCCAACTTATTTTTCACCCCCAAAAACAACAAATAAATACCCCCTTGCATTATATTCTTCCCATGCACGGGCGGGAAGACCCTGAGAAAAAACTTGAGATTTACATAAAAGCCGGACTGACCAAGGAAGAGGTCATCAAAAAGATGCAGCCCTACCTTAACGAGCGCAACCGCGAAGTTCTTCTCGAGGTAATAGACGAATACTTTGAGTCCAGGGGAAGCAGCGACCAAACAAAGTTTGTAATCAAAGCCATTTTCGGCCTTGTTGTGCTGGCGGTGGTTGCATACGCAATATTCTTTATCTTTTTCCAAAGCGCGGTTTACAGCCCGACAAAATGCTTGGACAAACCTGTTTCAATTTCACTGCACGGGGATTTGATGAACAGGGACAGGATGATGAACGCACTTGCACGCGTGGAAGAGGACAACTGTGAATACTTCAACTTTATTGCGGACAACGCAAAAAAGATTTTTGTAAACCCGCCGGGCTTCATGAGTTCAGGGCAATACCGCGGAAACGAGGACGAGATTCACGTGAATTCCCTTACCGGAAGCGAGCACTATGTTGCCTCAATACTAATTCACGAAGCATGCCACTCGTTCCAGCACAAACAGGGGCTGGAAATTTCAGATAACGACTGCACCGCAACACAGTACAATTTCCTCAAAGCGGTGAACGCGCAGCCTGATGATTTGAAGGCAGTGGAACGCATCGCAAGCTTTTGGCCCGGCTACAGCATAAAGGGAAACGACGTTTTTGAGCAGTGGAAGTCAACAAGTTGATAGCCGCAAATACTTAAAATTAGCAAGAAATAAGGAATTTCGATTCCCGACGTTAAAGAACAGTTTTTGCGAAGGGTTGGAGATGTTAAAACAATTCAGGCAATCGATAAAAGGCTTGCAGAGCTTGAAAAGAAGTCAAAAGCCAAAAAAATGGTTAAGAAGCGCAAAACTGCCAAATCCAAGAAATAAACCCGGTTTAGATAAAGCTTTTTAAAGCTTAACCGTCAAGAAGTAATACTATAGACTCCTGATTTTTCGGGTTTTTCTATTAAATAAAGTGGTGTTTTTTATGGGTTTAAGACCTGGCAGATGTTATAGGTCCAAAAAGGACCGTGCGTTCACAAGGATAGCCGTTAGAGTGCACCGCAAAAATTTCATTGGAGCCGTCCCAAACATCCTAACAAGGCAGTTTAACATGGGAAACACAACAAAGAAGTTCACCCACATCCTTGACCTTAAGGTAAAAAAGGGAGTGCAGCTTCGCGACAACAGCATTGAATCGGCAAGAATTGCAATCAACAGGCACTTGCACAACCGCCTTGGAAAAGAAGGCTATTTTATGAAAATCCGTGTCTACCCGTTCCAAATTCTTAGAGAGAATAAGCAGGCACAGGGAGCACACGCGGACAGAATTCAGACAGGAATGTCAAAGGCATACGGAAAGTCAATTGGAAGGGCAATAAGGGTAAGACCTGAGCAGACAATAATTAGTGTGCTGGTCGACGAGCCAAACATTAAGGTTGCAAAAGAGGCTTTGCTTAGGGCAAAATCAAGGCTAAGCAGTGATGTGCACGTTGTTGTCCACACAGACGTTGAAAGCATTGGCACAAAGCCAAAGAAAACCAGGGCGCCAGCCGTTGCAAAGAAACCGGGTGAAAAGAAGGAAGGCGAAGAGGCAAAGGAAGAGGGCAAGGAAGGAAAGGAAGAGGGAAAAGAAGAGAAAAAGGAAAAAAAGAAAGAAGAGAAAAAGAAATAACGCCCCCAATTAACTAATTTTTTTAAAACCCGAATTCAAAGCGCTAAAGCCGACGTAAAGTTATTAAAGAACAAACTTCATTCTCTATATTGAATGTTTGAAGACAACATTTTATGGTTCAGAAGCATCCGCAAGAAGGACATTCCAAAAGTCGGAGGCAAAGGCGCAAATCTCGGAGAGATGACTGCCGCTAATTTTCCAATACCACCCGGCTTCTGCGTAACAGCACAAGCATACTTTAACTACCTCGCTGAAGCAGGGCTAAAGGACAAGATTGTGGAAAAAATTGACGCAATAGACGTTGAAAACGCAGAGCAGCTGCAGGAAGTTACCAAAGAAGTAAGGGAAACAATTAAGGCAAGCACAATGTCTGATGACCTTGCAAACGAGATTAAAATTGCTTACAAGAAGCTGGGTGAAAGAAAACTTGCTTCATGGATTACAAGCAGCGAAGAATGCTTTGTTGCAGTAAGAAGCAGTGCGACCGCAGAGGACCTTCCCGAAGCAAGCTTTGCAGGGCAGCAGGATACCTACCTAAACATAAAGGGCGGTCGCGAGCTTGTGAAAGCCGTTCAAAAGTGCTGGTCCTCACTCTTTACCGCAAGGGCTGTTTATTACAGAAAAAAGCAGGGCTTTAGCACCGCACAGGTTGGAATCTCGGTTGTGGTGCAGAAAATGATCAACGGGGAGACCGCCGGAGTAATGTTTACCGCGTCACCCACAGGGGATGAATCAAAAATTATCATTGAAGCCGCATATGGGCTGGGCGAAGCAGTTGTTTCCGGAAGCATTACTCCTGACACATATACCGTGGACAAGGGAAGCATGAAGCTTGCGGACAAGCACATGGGAGCGCAGGAATTCAAGATTGTGAAAAAGGGGCGCGAGAACATTAGGGAAAAGCTTTCAACAACAATATCAAAGAAGCAAAAGATTTCAGACAAGGAAATAATCGAGCTGGCAAAAATCGGAAAGCAAATTGAACACCACTACAAGGCACCGCAGGACATAGAGTGGGCAATTGAAAACAAGGAAATTTACATTGTCCAAAGCCGTGCAATAACAACGCTTGGACTGAAGGAAGACGAATCTGCAAAGCAAAACAGGGAAGAGCAGATTAAAAAGTTCGAGGACAAAATTGTCGCAAAAGGACTGGCGGCATCACCCGGAATTGCAAGCGGAAAGGCAAAGGTTATTCCAACAATTGCAGACATCACAAAAATTCATCCCGGCGACGTAATAGTTACAAACATGACCTCCCCCGACTGGGTCCCCACAATGAAGAAGGCGGCAGGAATTGTGACCAATGAAGGGGGAAGCACCTGCCACGCCGCAATTGTTTCAAGGGAACTTGGAATCCCATGTGTTGTAGGAACAAGCAACGGCACAAAAGTTATAGAGGACAACCAGGAAATAACAGTAAACGGGTTTGACGGGATTGTTTACAATGGAAAGGTTGAAATTGCCCTGCCAACAGAAGAAAAAATCGAAGTGATTAAGCAAGAGGACATTGACAAGCTGGAGGGCGTTCTTGAAAAGGTTGCAGAGCCCGAGGAAAAAAAAGAAGCGGAAACCAAAGAGCAACCGGAATGGATTGAGGAAAAGAAAGAGGTTGCCAAAGCCGCAGAGCAGGAACACAAGGAAAGAAGCAAGGAAGAGCTTGAAGAGGTTGCACAAAAGGCAGGGCAGGATGCAAAAGAAATCGTTGAAAAATACGGTGAAGTGAAAGCAGCTGAAATGAATCCCGAAGAGATTGAAGCCGAGAAAGACGAGCTGGTTGAGCTGCTAAGAAAGGTCTCTGCAAAAGTAAAGGTGAATGTTGCACTGCCAAGCGTTGCCGAGAAAGCAGCCGAAACAAATGCAGACGGGGTTGGCCTGCTTAGGGCAGAGCACATGATTACATCAACGGGAATGCACCCGGCAGAATTCATCAGGGAAGGAAAGCAGGATGAATTAAAGGACGCGGTAAAAGCGGGAATTAAAACCGTTGCAGAAAAGTTTGTTGGAAAACCTGTGTGGTTCAGGACGTTTGATGCGAGAAGCGACGAATTCAGGCAGCTAAAGGGCGGGGAGAAAGAGCCTGACGAGGACAACCCAATGCTTGGATGGCACGGAATCCGCAGGGACCTTGATGAGCCAAACCAGCTAAAGGCACAGTTCTATGCAATAAAGGAACTGCGCGATGAGGGATTAAAAAACGTGGGGGCAATGCTTCCGTTTGTGCAAAGCGTGGAGGAATTCAAAAAAGCAAAAGCCATTGCAAAGGAATGCGGATTGGATCCGGACAGCGAAGACTTTGAATTTGGGGTAATGGTTGAAACACCTGCAGCCGTTTGGGTAATAGACGAACTAATTGATGCGGGAATCGATTTTATCAGCTTTGGAACAAATGATTTGACTCAGCTGACACTGGGGATTGACAGAAACAATGAAAGGATTCAGGAGCTCTTCACCGAACTGCACCCCGCAATCCTCAGAGAAATTCACCATGTGATAAGAAAGTGCAGAAAAGCCAATGTAAAAACAAGCATCTGCGGGCAGGCAGCCTCAAACCCGGAGATGGTAAAGCACCTTGTAAAATTCGGGATAGACTCTATCTCAGCAAACATTGATGCAGTGCAAAAAATAAAGTCGGTTGTTCTCGTAGAGGAAAAGAAACTTATTCTAAAAGAAAGAGAGAAGAAAGCATAGCCCTGCTTTAAATAATGTTTTCAGGCACTATTTTTTTATGCTTAAAATGGATTTAGAGCCCGCAATCAAGGCAGTGAAGAAGAAAAAGGCAAAGCTTGTTGCAATACAAATTCCCGAGGGGCTAAAGCAGCGCACCCTGGAAATTGCATCAAAAATTGAGGAGAAAACGGGCGCGGAAACATTCACATTCATGGATCCATGCTTTGGCGCGTGCGATATTGCGGACTCGAGGGCAAAGGCAATGGATGCCGACATACTGATTCACTTCGGACACAGCCGGTTCGTTCCAAAAGAAGAGCTTGAAACAGTTTACATCCCACTGCACTATTCATTGAAAAAAAGCGCACTAAAGGCGCTTGCGGAGGGAATCTCAAAAAAGGCAAAGAAGGGAAAAACAATTGCGCTTTGCACAACCATCCAGTACCTTGATTACCTGCCGGAGTTTAAAAAAATTCTCAAAACAAAAGGCTTCAAAATTGAAATTGGAAAGGGAAAGAATGTTTTGCAGGGACAAGTGCTTGGATGCAATTACTCAAGCGTGAAAGCGGTTGAAAAAAAGGTAGACTCTGTTGTGTTTCTGGGGGACGGACTGTTCCACCCGATTGGAATTTCTTTTACAAGCAAGAAACCGGTGTTTACCGCAAACCCGCACAGCCTTGAGGTTAACAAACTTGAAAGCGAAAGGGATTTGTTTTTGAGAAAAAGAAGTGCCGCAATTGCAAGAGCAATGGACGCAAAAACCTTTGGAATCCTTGTAAGCGACAAAAAGGGGCAGGCAAAAAAAGAGCTTGCATTTGCACTGAAGAAAAAAATTGAAAAGTCCGGAAGAAAGGCGTTTGTGCTTGTTGCAGACTACATAAAGCCGGAATACATCCTTGGAGTTGGGCTGGACGCGCTTGTTGGAACGGCGTGCCCGCGCATTGTGTTTGATGACGCTTCAAGCTTTAAGCAGCCTATTCTCTCAGCCTCGGAACTGGACATTCTGCTTGGGCAAAAAAAGTTTGGGCAATACAAAATAGAGGAATTGAATTAGAAATCTATTTCATGTGGCTTTGGAGGCTCGTACTCCTCTTCTTCCTCAATCTTGTGCCTCTTTCTTGGAACCCTTCTTCCTGTTGTGTTTGCTTCCTGTTCTGAAATTTCCTCACTCACAACGGTTCCCTTGAACTCAAGGCCGCGAACGGCATTTTCAAAGTTTTCAAGGTTGTCCCCGTGAAGGAACCATGCATTGATTTTGCTGCGCTTTAGGATTAAGGATGCTGGCAGGTCAAGAACAACGTTTTGGCCCGGCTTTGTTTCAGCAACCTGGATTATGCTAACCAACCGCTCATAGCTAAGTTGGGGGTAAAATTTTGCGCTCGGGCTTTTTTTTGGGTCGGCGCTGTAAACCCCATCGACATTGCTTAAGTTGATAAATGTTCCGTTCATCATTTCCGCAATAAGTGCGGCAACGGCGTCTGTTGTAAAGCCAGGCATCATCCCGCCACTGATTGGAATTTTTCCCGAATCAATAATTTTCTTTGCCTCAGGCACATTTGTAATAACCTGCGGAGCCGCGTTTTCAATTGTTTGAGTGAGAAGTGATGCGTTAACGCGGGTTACCTCAATTCCAATCGAATCAAGGAAAAAATTGTTTGCCCCAAGGGACTTTGCCGCAGCCTGGTAACGCCTGCATGCCTTTCCGCCCCCCACAACCAAAGCAAATTTGTATCCCTCCAAAGCAAGCTTATTAATTGACTCGGAGAACTTTGCAATCTTTGCGACATCCGGTTTTTCACCAATGAGAACGCTTCCCCCAACGCTTATGCTGAAAAACCTTCCATCGGAAGCCTGGGTTGGTTCATAACTTGAGCCCTGGACAGAGCTCTCGCTTTGCTCTTCCTTTTGCTCGTCCTGGTTAAACATTTCAAACATGTCAAACATGTTAAACACTCTAAACGATGAGTTAAATAATGTAATGTGATGTTTTATTTAAATAGTGGGGTTCGATTGAGATGAAACAAAGTCACCTTGAAGAGGTTGACGAGGCTGAACTTCTCATTTTCAAAAAAAAACTCAAGAAAATGAAGTCCTACAAGGGAAGGGGAACACAGCTTATTTCACTGTATTTGCCGCCCAACGTGGACAGAAGCGGAATAATGGCCCAGTTGACAGAGGAAACTAGCCAAAGCAGCAACATAAAGAGTCCCCAGACCAGAAAAAATGTTCAAGGGGCTTTGAGAAGGCTGAGCAATTTCTTAAAGCAAATTAACTTTGACATCCCAAAAACAGGGCTGGTTGTTTTTTCAGGAAACGTTTCAGAGCAGGAGGGAAAAGCAGACATAAGGCTTTTCACCATCAAGCCGCCAAAAGAACTTAAGACAAAGCTTTACTGGTGTGACTCGGAATTCCACCTTGACCCCTTGCAGGAAATGGTTGCCCCGACAGATGTGTTTGGAATTTTGACAATTGACAAAAAGGAGGCAACTGTTGCAATCCTTGTGGGAAAAAAATATGAAATTCTCGGGCACTTTACTTCAGGAATAAGCGGCAAGCACAGGGCAGGGGGGCAGAGTGCACAAAGGTTTGCAAGGCTGCATGAAGAGGCAGTAACCGAATTCTACAGAAGAATTGCGGACAAGGTTCAGGAAATTTTCATTCCGCAGATTGACAGGCTTAAGGGAATGCTTATTGCAGGGCCGGGAATTACGAAAAATTATTTTATCAACCAGGGGCACCTTGATGCAAGATTGAAGGAAAAGGTCCTTGGAACAATTGATACATCCTACACCGATGAAAGCGGCATAAGGGAAGCTGTAAACAAGAGTGAGGAGTTGCTGCGCGACGCCGACATCACAAAGGAGAGAACAACCGTGAACGATTTTATGGGCGAAGTAGTAAAGCCAGGCGGGCTTGCGGCATACGGCCAAAACGAGGTTGAGGAAGCGCTTTCAATGGGGAAGGTTGCAACACTTCTCTTAAGTGAGGAAATTGAGTGGATGGTGTACAAGTTCAAGTGCAACAATTGCGAGGCGGAAGAAGAGCTTGTTGTAAAAGAACCGGACAAGTTTAAATTCACAGCACACAAATGCAAGAAGTGCAGTTCCTCATCAGAATTGATAGAGGAAGTGGATTATACAGACTGGCTTGTTGAAAAGGCGCACGACACAGGTGCCAAAACCAAAATAATAAGCACAGACACTTCAGAAGGCGAACAATTCTTCCGCGGCTTTGGCGGGATAGGGGCAGTTTTGCGTTACAGGTAGTGAATTTTATGTACTCGACAAAATGCAAGGGGATAGGCGGACAGCTGAAGCGAAGGTACACCGACTTTATCGTCGAGGAAATCGAGCCCAACGGGCGGGTTTGCGAGGTTAAGAGGTTTTTAGGCGGAGACTTTGAACCGGGAAATGTTGAGGTTCCCGAAAACACGGAGAACATGGAACAGCTCCGTGTTGACATGGAGAAAATAAACAAGGACATCAATTTTTGCGTGACAAAAATCACAAGGTTTCTGCAGTGCAGCAAGAAAAGGGTTGGATATGCCGGAATGAAGGACAAGAGGGCCGTTACCTGCCAGCGCATTTCAATCTTCGACCCGGACCTTGAAAGGCTAAAGGTTTTTAGGTCAAAGGGAATTGATTTGAGGAATGCGGAGTGGAGCAATGAACGCGTTGAAATTGGGGGCTTAAAGGAAAACAAGTTCAGAATAACCGTGCGCGACCTTGACCTTGACGAAAAGGAGCTGCGGAAAAGAATCGGGAACTGCATTAAGGAAATTAATGAAAACGGGACCGCAAACTTTTTTGGAGAGCAAAGGTTTGGGGGAATAAGGAAAGTTACGCACCTTGTGGGAAGGGAATTTATTAACGGAGACCCTGAAAAGGCGGTTATGCTTTACCTTACGGCAACAGCACCCCAGGAGGAAGACGAAATCAAGGAAGCAAGGATCGAGCTTGCAAAGACCCAAAACTTTTCAGAGGCAAGCAAAAAGTTCCCGGTCAAATTCAGGTACGAAAGGACACTGATTCACCACCTCTGCAAATACCCAAAGGACTTTGTCGGGGCGTTCAGGCAACTTCCCCGCTCACTTGCATACCTTTTTACGCACGCATACCAAAGCTACCTGTTCAACGAAATAATTAGCGAAAGGATGAGGCTTGGCTGGGATTTAAAAGAAGTGACAGGCGACATATTGATGAACAACGTTCCAACAGCCCCGCTCTACGGCTTTGAGTCAAAGCTTGCAGAGGACGAGGCAGGGGAAGTTGAGAAAAGAGTGCTTGAAAAGGAAGGGCGTTCATTGAGTGATTTTAAGATAAAGGAAATGCCTGAGCTCTCATCCAAGGGAGCAAGGAAAGAAATCGTGCTGAAGCCGCAGAATATGAAACTTGAGGAAATCGGGGAAGACGAATTCTACGAGGGAAAAAAGTTTGCAGTGGTTTCGTTCACACTCTCGAAAGGGAATTACGCAACAACGGTTATGAGAGAAATGATGAAGGTGGATTAAGTGGAGGGCATGCTTTTCCTGATGATTTCGTTTCTGCTTTCACTTACATTCACATACCTTGCGGCAAAAATCAACGCACGCAACGGAATTATTGGAAAGGACATTAACAAGGCAAGGCACCCGATTCTGCCCGAGGCCGCAGGAATTGCACTGCTTGTTCCCACCTGGATTATGATTTCCGCGCTAATGCTGTTCTTTATCGGGGAATTCAACCTGTTCTACTTTATCTTCGGGCTTATAGTTACAGCCTTTGCTTTCATCGGGCTAATGGATGACACAAAACACAAATTTATGATGAAAACAACCCCCTGGGTTTTTAGGGCTGTTCCAGTTGCATTTGTTTCGCTCATTTTTGGGGCAGTTAACTTCCACGACCCGTTCTGGGCAGTGCTAATCGCAGCGCTTGTGGCGGGATTTGCCTCGCTTGAAAACACTTTTGCAGGGCTTAACGGATGGGAAATCGGGTCCGGTTTCATAATCTCGCTCTTTGTTACACTAATTGTTTCAAGAAGCCTTGACCCCAACCTTGTGCTGCTTGCACTTGCACTCAACGGAATGATTCTTGGGCTGCTTTTCTGGAACAGATTTCCCGCAAGGGTTTTTCCGGGAGACAGTGGAACGCTGTTTATTGGAAGCGCCATTGCCGCGATTCTTGTAATGAACCAGAGCCTTGAAATGATTTTGCTGGGAGTACTGTTTTTCCTCCCCCATATGGTTGACTTCTTTATCCTGAAACTTTTAACAAATCCAAAGGATGTAAGCCAGGCAAGAACCCTACCCTACAGGCTGCTTGGAAACGGGAAGCTTGCAATTCCGCATGGAAAAGAAAAACTTGACTTTGCAAAGCTCATCATAAAGATTTTCGGGCCGCTGAAAGAGTGGCAGATTGTTTTTGTAATCTGGGCAATTGTTGCGCTGAACTGCCTGTTCTGGTCAAGGCTGTTTGGAGTAATCTGATTTTTTCACCGCATAGATGAGATTGCGTGCACCAGGATGCTTGCAATGGTTGGCACAACCAGCCTGACAAAATCAAACACAATAAGCAGTGCCGCAATCTGCGCGGGCGCAATGCTGGCAGAAACAATTGGAAGCGAAAGGTAAACAAAGCCTATTCCCTCAACAAGCCCTATCCCTCTTGGCAGGAAAGGGGTTCTTTCAAGGATTGCAATCAGCACAAACAAAATCGCAATTGATTGAAGCGGGATTGAAAGCGCAATTGCCTGAAAGGAAAATGCAAGCGCAAGGAATTCAAGCAGGAGAGAGAATGCGGCGAGAAGTGCAACAAGAAAGAAGCTTCCCCAGCCCATCTGCTGCAAATAGTTGCTGTAGGATTTGAAAAAAGACTCAAGCCTTTTGGCTGGAGGAATTACTTTGGAGATTTTTCCAAAGACCGATGCAATCCTCATTCCAAAACTCTTTTTGAGCGGGAGCAGGAAGAGAGCTGTTGCAAGGGCAACCACAAAAAAGCCCGAGAGCAGGCCTGCCAGCAAAAGCAAATCGCTTGTTGTAGAGATAAACACCAGCATAAGTCCGCTTGAAACAAGCGCGATTAGAAGAAATTTTACTCCCTTGACAACCATGGAGGCGGAAATTGACTCGGAGTAGGGAACCGAAAACTTTTGCTTCATCCAAAGGGAGCGAAGCATGTCGGCCCCCACCTGAACAGGGGTTAGGGCGCCGTAGGCTGCAGAAAACCCAATTACCGTGCTCTGCAGAAAGCCCACTTTACTTTGTTTTTTGACCAAATAAGACCATGAAATTACCCAAATTAGTATTGAAAGTATGAAAAAAAGGCAGGCTATGCCGAATAATATTAGATTTGTTGATTGCAAGACTTCTGTGGCATTCGTAACCCTAGCTCCAATGCCCAAAACTGCAAAAATCAAAACAAGGAAAATTAGCGCGTTTCTAAGGTATTTCTGCATGTTGAATCAGCCGAGTTGAGAGGTTATTGCATTGCTTTTTGAAATTACTTCCTCTGCGTTGCTGAACATAGTTTTCAACAAGGTAAAAGCCGCGTTGCTTGTTGATTCAACCTTGTCGGCCTCAATTGTTACACTGTCCCCTGAAAACGAAATTCTTGGTTGTGAAAGAGATGAGTTTGCCGGATTAATAAGGATTTTAACAGGGCCGTCGCCTGCAAGGAGTGAATTGCATTCCTCAACAGAAAGCCTTTCCTCTGTTGTGAGTTCGCCGTGGTTTGTAAGGCAGTATGATAGATTGCCTTGCTGGTCCACAATGCGGAAAAGCTGGATAACGTTTTTTTCGTTTCCGCTAAGCACAACTATGAAGAGTGCGGCTGAATTAAAGAGCAAAGTGTCTGCACCGGTTACCGGATCGTGGACCTGTGCGCTGATAATAAAGCTTTCACTTCCGGCAAGTTGCCGAACTGCCGAAATGGGAGAACTCTGCGCAGAAACAAACTCAATGTTTTCAACAACCACTGTATTTGCGGGCGGTTCCACCCCGATAAACGCTATGGTTGCAAAGATTACTGCCGCAGCTATAAGAATTGCGTAAATCTGCAGTTTCCTGCTTTTAAAGTCCATAATCAAAACACGGGGCAAAAGAAATATAAAAGGCATTCAGTTGCCAAGGCAAAGGCCTAACTTCTACATAATTAGTTTGCGGCCTTACAGGAGGACCCGGTAAAAAAAATAAAAAAAAGAAAGGAAAAGGGTGGTTTTTCAACCAACCCTTTTAGGTTACTTAGACCAATGCGTCAAGTGCCGCAATTAAGTCCATAGCTGCCTGTTTGGTGTCGTTTACTCCGTAACCTGCAACAACGATGTCGCCGTTATCGAGTAATTGAACAACCCTGTCGCCGCTTGTAGTCAGAGCTTCGCCGAGTGTGCCTTCACCGATAGAAGTTGATTCTGATACTAGTGCGTTGACCATCCATCCACCAATAATGATATTGGCGCCGGCTGGTTTAGGTGTGTCCAAGTACACCAACTGTCCAACAGGTATGACGTCTGCGTATGTTGCTGGGCTTGCGACTGCGTCGCCTGCTCCGCATACACCTGCTGTGTAGCTGATTGCATCTATGGTTATTTTGGTAGATCCTTCTTCACCGCTTTGGCCCTCGCCAAGTCCTGCGAATGAGGTTCCGCCTGCTGCGGTCACTGCTGTCTCTGCTCCGAGAACAACGTGTCTCAGGTAGAGCTGGTTCTCTGGGACTGTGATTTTTACATAGTCGCCCTCGGCGTCTGTGCTCACAAGTTCCACCTTTGAACCGTAGTCCAACCAGGTTGCTGTTGACTGGGTCTCTTCACTGTCTGTTCTCAGTCCCCAGCTGGCTATATAGTTTATGTCTACCTGGTACCCGTATACCTCCTCCCTCTGTGCGTTCGGGAAGATAATTAATTCTCCCGAAGAGGTGTCTAGGTATGCGTTGACATCTGCGCCTGACTTGTTCGTGTCGAAACCGAAGTTTGCCACGAAGTAGTCGAAGTCAGCAGGGTCAAATCCCAACGAAGTAAGGTCCGGTACATAGAATCTCTGGTCTATTGTACCGTCTTCCACTGTACAGGCACTATGCGAATAGTATGTGGCCATTCCGTAACCATCACATTCAGCATCTGTTCCTGTGAAGAACGCATCGATTGATGCGAACTCATTCGTGAAGTCTGTACTGTTGTCAAGCAACAGATAAACCTTCTTGTATGCAGCCTCGTCGGTTACGTACATCTTGTAGTTGTATGTGTCCTGTAATGCATCGTTTGTTACCGCAAGATTCGGGTAACCCCATGCCTTATCAAGACTCTGGTTGTCGTCGTCGTAGAACACTGTGTCATATATAGGTGCTGCACTGTTTATACTCAGAATTGCAGAACTACCTTCTGTGTAGTTGCTAAAACTCTGGTTAGAGAACTGGCAGTTTCCGTCTGCTCCAAGATATACAGTAGTTGCAGTGCCCCCCATACCCTCGTTTGTGTACGAAACACCGTTTATGTCGAACGTGTCTACTGGGGTGCCGTTAATATCAAGATAACCATAGTCAGTTGCGATATTAGCGTCAGTGCCTATAGTAGGTGGCATTATAACACTTATTCCGTTCAACAGACTTCCGTTAGATATTGCGATGTTTGCATCCGTTGTGTCACATCTGTAGTAGAAGGTCTGGTCGTCCAACATGAATGTTCCTTCTTCGGTTGGGCCTGTGGTTAACAGAAGCTCGTAGTATAGTGGGACTTCCCTCTCTACTCCTGCACTGTCTGTGTAGATCAAGCATCCGGATTCTGCTCCTTCGCTTGTTTCACAGTTTCCCACACCAAGTGTGAAGGTTGTTGTGTCCTGATCCTGTACAAATCCGTCAAATCGGAACCTAACAAAGTTGTATCCAACATCGTCCTCGTCGTTTCCGTCAAGGAATATTGCCTCTCCAGATGCATCAACTGATGTTAACGAGCCTGTTGTTGGGTACAACGGGTTTACTGAGTTCCACTTTTTGACTGCGTTGTAGATGGTGACTGTTTTGAGTACATTTACATCCGGACTTGCATCCGTATTAAAGGCAAATGTGGCTTTCCAGTAGTCATCGGTCGTGTCTGTGTCTGTGCTGTCGTACGGGTATGCTTTGCCGGACTTAAGCTCAATTACGCTTGTGCCCTGTGTTATTGTCGCAAAACCTTTCCCTGTCGTTGTTTCCTTTCCTGCGTCGGAAATATACACAACTGTCTTCAGTGCATATTCACCTGTGCTGTCAAGGAATTGGTCGTTAAGGTATACACCTGTTCCAAGTGTCTGCCTGTCGATTTCGTTTCCCTCAGTATCAAGCAGCAAGTACCTAACGTTGTAGTTTGCGGCTTCTCCTGACTGGGTTACTGCATCGATCCTTACCGACATCTCTTCGCCTGCATAGTTTCCTCTGCCTGTGAGACCTGTTAGCTCGTCAGCTTCGTAGAATGTTGCCTTGTTCGATTCCTTGATCAACTTCATTACTCCTGCAGTCCTGTCAACTTCCTGGACTGTGTACTCCTCTCCAAGGAATGGAATGACAATGTTGTCGTTGTCACCGTCTGTGAACTTTACTGCGCTTGTAGTTGACACATCAGCTGGAATTCCGTCTCCTAGGTCAAGGATATAGTTGAAGTCTCCTTCGTTGGTCAAATATGCAACGAGGTCCTCAACGTCCTTGTCGACGAGATCCATTCTAGGGTCTACTTCAAGGCCGATGTTTTCCTTCACAACGATACTGTAACTTGAACCGTTATATCTGTAGGTTCTTGTTTCGTTGGTCAAGAACGGTAGCTGTGCGTTTGTCAGTTGCTTAACAAGCGGGTCATTGTCCGCCGTTGTTTCACCAACCGATGAATTCAAAGGATACTGTGTTCCTTCGTATGTTTTTGAAGTCTCAGTAGAGTACTCAATGTCTCCGCCGACTGTTAAATCAACCGACAAATCCGTTGGGTTTGCTGTGACTTCTCCTCCGCCACCTGTTACTGTAACAGTCTTATCGACTGTTGCAAGCTGTGCGACCTTAGCGGCAACGTTACCGGCCCAAATGAAGTCACTTGGTGCTGCTCCCGAACCAACTACTACGTTGACTGCCGGAGCACCGGTGGCTGTGTTTACAATATCTGACTTTTGCAAGTCACCGACATTGCTTGTCACTGCCGCTGAGACCACAGGAGCTAGTGCCGAACCGATTAAGGCTCCGCCAACTGCAACTGCGGCGAGCTTCTTTATGCTCAATCCTTTCATGTATTGTTTCACCTCACAATTTTTTTTCACATGAAAAACAAGCCCAGATATGGCTATGCCTTAATTTAGTCGATTTTATGAAGGCACATCATAGCTAGACCACTACCTTATAGAGACAGGATATTTAAATACTTTTCGGTAAAGAAAAAGCCTTAAAATGCTTCTTTCACCCCATATGGGCAAAATTAAGTCGTTTGATGAATGTACCATCAACAATCAACGAATTCACTTGTATAACTTCTGATGGAACTTTTCAACGTCCTCTCGCTTCATGTTTTTGGAGATGTAACTGGTGTATTTCTGCACCCAATCAGCTATATCCACCAGGCCGTCCTGGAAATCCTGCGCCGAAAGCTCTATTTTGGCCGGTTTTAGGATTTCCACGCTTGTCGGACTGTAACTGAACATGAATTTGACCAATGAAACAAAGTCCTTTACGGAAAAATTCAGGTCAATGAATGAAGAGTAATATTCGCCGTCCTGCACGATTTTCTGGGATTCTGCAGCATAAAGGGTAAAATCCTCGTCTCCCTGCAGGGCCTCCTTTAGCTTCAAAAGCTGTTTTTTGAGCAAATCCTTCTCAATTGCCTGCATTTCAATGAATGCACGCACCCTTATCTCATACTGGTCGTCGTCGGAAACCTTTTTCCTCCTTTGGACTTCAGACGCGATATTTTCCTTCAAAGTGTACTTTGTAGGATATCCTGAGCGCTCCACAACCCCCAGTTTCAGCATCCCCTTAAGCTCTTCCATTAGATTGTTGTATGGGATGCTTAACTGCTTGTTAAGCTCTTCAGCCGTTTTTGCATCGTGCAAAAGCAGCAGCGCAATTCTTTTTTGCTCTTCACTAAACCTGCTCATGCAAGCAATTCACATACAAAAAGAATTTAAAAGATTGTTGGCGTACGTTTTTATTGAATGGACGTTGAAATTCCGGCAGAAGCCCTTAATTCCCTTGGGGAAACCACTGCAGCAGTGGGTGGAGAGGCAGCAAACGCCATTGCAAGCAATCCTGGAATTCTAATAACTGGGATTTTGCTGATTGCCGCGGCAATACTAATATTCTTCTTTATCAAGAAACTAATAGTAAACAGCGTGCTCGGATTTGTGGGCTGGATACTGTTCATCTTCTTTGTGGGCGTTGACCAAAGCCTTCTCATCCCAAGCCTTGTGATAAGCGTGATTTTTGGGCTTGCAGGAGTCGGAGTGCTGCTGGTGCTAACATTCTTTGGAGTAGTTTAATCAGCGCCTTTGCTTTTTGCGGGCATTTCTCCTTTTCTTCCGATCCTTTAACGCACCAACACCCAAACCGACAGCCGCACCCAGTGGAATTGATGCAGGTGCAAGATATGAATGAACCTTTCCTCTTGCGGTAAGGGATTTTGCCTGCTTCAAATGCTTTTGCTTGCGAGAACCGCCTGTTTTTGCAGCAGCCTCTCTATGCATTTGAGCCATTTGGGACTTGTGCGCGGCCTCTGTTGCAAAGTGCCCGCTTGCGCCCAATCCGAGAGCAGTCCCTATTGCCAAACCAATTATTTTTTTGGATGTTTTTCTTCGCGCCATAGAAAAATCACTTCTTCTTTGCATTCCCAACTTCTTTTGCAATTCTTTTGGCACGCGCCTTTCTTGGATTCTTGGTGACAAGCCTTCGCAAAGCCTGCAGCCTCTTCATTCGCTTAAGATGCCACTTCTTGCTTGAGCGCTCCACATCCGCAACCTCTCCCCAGTAATCCAAACGCTTTCTTGAAGAAGAGCCCCTCTGGATTACGCGGTCATCCCCCACAAACATGTCCTTGTAGCCTCCGGCGCGCTCTGCACTCTCGCCACTTTTAATCGCTGCAGCGCGGTGCTCGTTTATTTTTCTTTTTAAGAACCCTGACTTTCTCTTTGGAGTCATAATAAAACCGCATTGCTTAAACTATAAAATGATTCCTGTTTCAAACCCGCATTTTGCGCACTTTCCACCCTCTTTCAGGGCCTTTGGCTCGGCGGCAAAGCCAACGCGCTTTACAAGAACTTCACTGCACGAAGGGCAGCGGGTGCTGTCTTCCCCAACAATGTTTCCCTCGTAAACATATTTCATTCCTGCCTCGAGCGCAATCTTTTTTGCCGTGCGAAGTTTTTCAACATCGGTTGGGGGAAGGTCAGCCATCTTGTATTGCGGGAAAAATCTGGTGAAGTGGAGCGGAATCATTTCACCAACCGAAACCATGAACTCGCCAATTTCCCTGAAATCCTTTTCCGAATCGTTGAATCCCGGAACCAAAAGATTGGTTACCTCAAGATGGATTCCCTTTTCAAAAACATAGCGAATGTTTTCCTTCACAAACTCAATGTTTGCGTCACCGCAAACCTCTTTGTAAAAGCGTGCGTCTCCCTTGAGGTCGATGTTTATCCCGTCAAGATAGGGGGCAAGTGCATCAATGCACTCGCGGCTCATGTAGCCGTTTGACACCCACACATTGTAGAGGCCTTTCCTGCGCGCCTCCTTCATTGTGTCAAGAGCGTACTCTGCAAAGATTGTGGGCTCGGTGTAAGTGTAGGCAATTCCCTCAATTCCCGCCTCAAGAGTTTTCTCAACAATTTCTTTGGGCGAGGTGAAAGGAACTTTTAGAATTGTGTCCTCACTTCTCTGTTGCGAAATTTCCCAGTTCTGGCAGTGCTTGCAGAAGTAGTTGCAGCCATAGGTTGAAATTCCAAGGCACTGTGTCCCTGGCCTGAAGTGAAAAAGCGGTTTCTTTTCAATTGGGTCAATTTCCATTGTGATTGTTCTGCCGTAGACAAGGGAATAAAGTTTTCCTGAAACGTTCTTGCGCACCCCGCACTTTCCAAAATTGCCCTCGGTTATTGCACAGTTCCTGTGGCAGAGGTTGCAGTGCACTGCTTTGCCTTTTAACTTCCTGTAAAACAGGGCCTCATGCATGTCAGGCATAATATAGTCTTTTATAGGAAGATATTAATTATATATCTAATATGGCTCCTGCAAAGAAAAGAAAGCTAACACATAGGAGAATTATTACAATGCCCTTGAGAGTTGGCAGGCACGCAGTTAGAAGAGTTACTGAAAGGAAGCCCTTGCCTGCCAGAGACATTCACGCAAGCGTCCTGAAAAACATTAAGGGGCACGCAGGCAAGGCCCCAAGCATTGAAGCGGTCAATGCAGTCGCACTTGACCTCGTTGCAATCTATGCAAAGCAGGCGGGAGTGGGAAAACTTCACATGCCGCGCATCAAAAAGCTTGCAAAGCTACAGATGAATCCGCACATGGAAATTGTGAAAAGAAATGCAAGGATTCACAGAACGCTGGGGCAAAGAAAACTTATTGAAGAACTTTCAAGAATGGGTGACAACGCAATGAGGCAGGCGACAGATAACAGGCTTGCAAAAGAATACCACACAAAAACTTTGGCAAACGCTGCCCCAATGAAGGGAAAGGAGGCAGACAAAAAAGTGCACCCTGTTCCGAAAACATTTGCAGCCGAGCTTGTTAAGAGAGCGGCGCAGGTTGCAGCCATAACAATTACAGACCTCAACAGTTCATTGAGATTCAGAATAAGAGGCTGAACCATTTAAGGCGCTGAACCAAATGACTGAATTCAATTGTGACCTGCACTTTCATGGCCCCTACAGCACAGGGGTTTCAAAAAACATGCTAATCCCGATAATTGCGGAGCAAAGCAGGCTCAAGGGGCTGGACGTTTGCGGGACAGCCGACATCCTGCAGGGAACCTGGTTCAAGCACCTGAAAGAAAACATAATTGAAAGCGGAAACGGGCTGTTCACAGACAGGGAAGAGCGCGTTCATTTCATCCCGCAGGTTGAGGTCCAATGCAATAAGAGGGTGCACCACCTTGTTTTTCTGCCGGACTTTGCAAGCGCGGAAAACCTGAAGAAAAGCCTTGAGGGAAAAGCGATATTTGACTCATGGGGCTGCGGGCGGCCGGTAATAAGGCTCAGTGCGGAGGAAATCGCAGGCAATGTAAAGGACGTTGGTGGAATCATCGGGCCCGCGCATGCATTCACCCCCTACTTTTCAGTCTACGCGCACTTTGATTCAATAAGGGAACTTTACGGCTCAATGGAAAAGGAAATAAGTTTTCTGGAGCTTGGGCTAAGCGCGGACACAGAGTTTGCGGACGCAATTCCGGAAAACCGCAAATACCAGTTCCTGACAAATTCGGACTCCCACTCACCCTGGCCGTACAGGATTGGACGCGAGTTTACAAGAATTGAATTGCGCAAGCCATGCTTTAAGGAACTGAAGGGTGCGCTTGAGAAAAAGGAAGAGAAAAAAATAAAGCTCAACGTAGGCCTTGACCCAAGGGAGGGGAAGTACCATGAGACCGCATGCAATGCATGCTATGCAAAGTACTCACTCAAGGAAGCGGAGAGCCTGAACTGGCGCTGCCCATCCTGCAGGGGCTCAATTAAGCGAGGGGTGCGCGACAGGATTGAAATGCTTTCAGACGGGCAAAGCAGGCACCCTGATTTCAGGCCCGAGTACCTTCACTCAATTCCGCTTGCCGAAATAATTCAGCTCGCCCTTGAGGTAAAGGGAATCAACACAAGAAAAGTGCAGGGGCTTTGGAGGGAATTCATTGACCTGTTCGGGAACGAAATCAAGGTTCTTGTGGAGGTTAAAGAGAAAGAGCTTGCAGCTGTAAACAAGGAGGTTGCAAGGGACATTGTTTCATTCAGGAACGGATGGGTCTACTACATTGCAGGCGGCGGCGGGCAGTACGGCAAGCCGGTTATCTGCAAGTCCAAAGAAGAGTTTGAAGCAAGGGAAAAAGAACTGGAAGCCGAGGAAAAAAAGCAGGGCCTGCAAAAAAGCCTTGGGCGGTTTTAAATCAGCGGACATAGCTTGGGTAGCTTGTGTCCTCTTCATCCACCTGCTCAAACTGTTCAGCAAGTTGCTTGAAAGCGGACTCAATGTTCTTGCTGTCCTCAACAATGTCGGTCATGTCAACCTTGAAGCCAAACCTTTTGACAAGCATCTCAACAAGCGTTTTTGCTGAACCGTGGTCGCCGTAAATAAGGTTTGAATTTGTTTCACCCATTAAACAGGCCCCTTCAAGCCCGCGTTCCTTTGCGATTCCAAGAAGCAGCCCCGCCGCCCCTGAAATTAAGCCCTCTTTCTTGTCGGACTTTGCCCCAACTTCCTTAAACCAAGCAAGAAGGTTCTTGTTTGTTGCGGCAACAATTACGCCGGGCTCTTTCTCCATTCGCTTGTTGCCAATGTTTATTCCGGCAAGTGTAAAAATCTTTTTTACACCAATTCCCTCCACAGCCTTAACAAGGGTTGCGGCAAACTCGTGGTGCTCCTGCCCCATGCCAATGCGTGCGTCAAGCGATGGCTGCACAGGCCCCACCAGGAAAAGGTAGTCCTTTTTGTCAAACTTGAATGCATAAAGCTCGTCGTGGATTAAATTAATCAAGCCGCTTTTTGTGTGAACGCTTGGGGGAAAGCTGTCTGAAAAAATAAGCGCAATCTTTCTTGCCTTAAACTGCTTTAGGAGATAGTCAACCGAGATTTTCCCAACAAGCCCTATTCCAGGGAGCCCTGTAAACAAAACCGCGTCCTTAAATGATTCCTTTTTCAAAAACATCACACTTGTTGGCATTAGTCTTCCACCTCAAAACTTGCATCTCCGCCTTTTGACTTTACAAAGTCAATAACTTTTTCGGCCGCTGAATTCAGCACCTTTTCAGAGGTTTTGAATTCGGGGCTTGTTGCCTTAAGCAAATACTTTCCGCTTCCGAGATAGAGAATTTCAATCTCAGCACCCTTCTGCTTTGCAAGCCCTTTGGAGAGGGCTTCCTTAACAATCTCGATTCCGTTTGGGGCAACAACCTTAATCTTGAGTTTTCCCTTCTTTATTTTTATTGGAACTGTAACGCTCTTTTCAATCATTTCAAGCAACGGTTTCATCCAGGCCTTTGGAACCCCTTCGGCCGCGTTCTCGCCCAGGAGTGCAATTTTTTGGAAAGCCTCCACAAGCGAACCATACTTTTTAATTAACGGTTCCGCAATATCGTCCCAGGCATCATCAAAAGATTTCTTTTCACGCTTGGCAAGTGTTTCAATTAGCTTTTTCTCTCTCTTGAACTGCTTGAATTCGTTTATTTTTGCACGCTGTGCCGAACCCGAGACCTTTGTAAGGCTCAGGTCAATCTGGTTCTTGTACTTGTCAATGCTTTGGACCTTTGCAGCCCTTGTTTGGCCCTCTTTCACAAAGTTCCTGATGTTTTTCACCCAGCCGGATGTGACCTGGCTGATGTGGACAAACCCCTTTAGGTTGTCGTACTCGAGGAGTTCCGCAAAGGCACCGTAGCCTAGAACGTTGATTATCTTAACTACGACTACTTCCCCAATGTCCGGAAACTCCTGCTCTTCTTGCATAAAACTCATTCCATTTCCTTTACAACTTTTGCCTTAAGCTTTACTTTCCCACCCTTGCTTTCTGCAAGAATGTTGTTGCAGGCCAGGCATTTTACGTCACGGTTTGCGTTGCTGAAAATTGTCTGCTCGTTTCCGCACCCCGCGCACTTAACCTTCAAAAACTTTGTTTTTGGCTTTGGTATTTCACCCTTGTTTTCCATTTTACTGCCTCCTTTACTTCTCTTTGGCAAGTTTCCTTGTCACAAGCAGGTCCGCAACCTTTGAAGGGACCGAAACAGCTTCATCAACTGCAAACGGGCCGTATTCCTTCATATCCGGGCCGACAAAAACCGGAACCTCTTTTATTATTTTGAGGTCCTTTGGCTTTAACTCGTCAAGTTTTCCCTTTCCAGGCTCAAAAGCCTGCAACAAAGAGTCTCTGTGCTTATTCAATACTGCCAGCAATTCTTTAAAAGTCTTCTTCTCCTGGGCCGCAAGCCTTTCCTTGCTTTCCTCGCCCGTTCTGCTTGCAAGAAGTGCCCTCATTAAGAGCTTTTTCTCGCGCAGGGAAAAAATTTCCTCAACAATTTTTTTTACGTTTGCAAAGGTCCTTGCCTTTGCGGGTGAAAATTCCTTGAGGCTTGCAAGGTACTTTTTCTTCTCGCCCTGAATGAACAGGGTGAGTGAATCGTAAAAGTCCTCATCAATGTCCACAAGCCTGGAAGTGTTTTTTTCAAGCCTGTAAATCTGCCTCAGCTTGTCGTAATCAAGTTCCATTCAGCTACCCCACCAGATTTGCCCGCCTTTTCGCAACCAAGTAGATTGCGGCATAAAGAGGCAATTTTGCCTCCTCCTCATTAAACGGCCCAAACCAGTTTCCCTTCAAGTAGATTTTGGGCGACTTGTTAATAAAAACCTTTACACTTTCATCCGAAAACACAACAGTGTCGCTTAAGGGGTCAAATTCCTTGAACTCCTCCCGCGAAAAAGATTTGGCAAGAAGCCCTGTTCCGCCGTGCAAGGTGTCCGGAACGCGGATTATTTTCCTTATGTCAGCGCTTGTCTGCCTGTCAATGTCCAAAGTGTTTGATGAAACAAGGTGTGAGAGAATTGACTCCCAGAACTGCTTGTTCTTTCTTCCAGATATCGAGTAAAGAATTCCCTTTTCCCTCATAGCAGCAAGAACCTGTTCCTTGTTGGCGAGAAGCTCCTTTGCCTTCTTAACGCTTATTCCCCCAAAAGCGGCAATCTTTGAGGAATCCCCCTCCCCCAGAAGCTTTTCAAGCAAAACAAGCAGCCTCTTTCCCCAACCCTTTGCCTGTTTTGGATATGGGCAGAAGAAAGTTTTTTCGCTCTCGTAAAAGCCCTGCTTTGCAAAATCAAGACCCTTTGCGGTGAGGTAGTCAAGCAGTTCAATTCTTGCCTCATGGCTCAAATCTTTTACCGAATCGCCGCGCAGGTGAATGTGGTAACCTGCATTCCCCGAAAAGTTCAGTGAAATTCCCTTATCCAAACCTAAGTCGTTTTCAAGCAGGTCAAGCAAAACAAAGGATTGCTTTCTGGTTGCATCCAAGCACTCGGGGCAAAACCACTGCTCCTTTTTCACAGGGGTTCCGCACTTCGGGCAGTTGTCCAAGGACCCCTTTCCCGTCCCCTCGCACTTTGGGCAGGACCACGAATCGTGCCTTTGCTTGCACTCGGTTTTCAAGTCATCCGCATCAAACTCATAAATCAAGTCCGCGCCAAGAAAGCTCTTGCTTGACATCGGGCTTCGCTCCGGAAACTCGTAGTATGCAAGGCTGTATGAAATAAAGAGCGGTGCCTGCTCGCGAAGGTAGGTGTTTAGTTCCGAATCGCTCTGGAATGAAAGGTGCCGCCTTGAAATCTTTTTTCCAAAGTCACCAACCCCAAATTCACGCTGTGAAATTGCCGGAACAGACAGGTCGGACTTTGCGTAAAAGTTTCTGAAATTTTTGCTCACAAACTGCTCTTCATTCATTTAGTTCGCCTTCACTTATTTCGCCTTCTTATCCTCATTCTTCGCCTTCTTTTCATCGGCTTTCTCTTTTGCAGCAAGCCCCTTAAGCTGCCTGCGGTAGTAGCTAAGCGGATGCCTTACATTGCATCCGGGGTCCTCACAAATCCCGTAGGTCTTAATTTTTTCACAGCTTGCGGGGGAATAATTTTGCGCGGCAATTCTCTTTATTTGGTAGCTTGCAATTTTCTCATCATAATTGGGGGACTTTTTGAATGCATCAAGAATTGAGCGCTCGGGCATTCCAACCGCATTGAGAAAAGTCGCAAGGAAAAAGCGGGACATGTGGGGAAGGCTTTGCCCTGCAAGCTGTTTCTTGTAGAGCGAGGCAATGCATGGGGGGAACGCGTTTGGGTTAATCTTTCCCTCAACCTTGAAGTTGTATGCTTCGGTGTAGGTTTTTTTGCGGGAGTCAAGCTGGCTTGCAAAACTCTTGTAGATTGGCGGCAGGCCGGATGTTTTCACGGGCAAATCGTCGAAAACTTTTGTGTAAACAAATTCGCTTAGGAATCTGCAGAAAAGATTTATGTTGAGCAAAACCACCCCCCTTTCAACACACTGGTTGACAAGCTTAAGCGAAGGGTGCCTGAATTTAATTGAGAGGAATTGCTCAAGCGGCATTGAAACAAAAAAGCTGCCCTCCGCAATCCCAAAATCAATTGAAAGGTCTTCTGCAAGGTCGAGCGCAAGCTGTTTTCTGTCCTTTGCCTGCTCAAGATAAGCAAATGTCGACTTTGCAACCATGGATGCAAAGCCCTTGAAGAGCATGGGCTCATTCATTAGTGAAATGATGATTTTTGAAACAGGGAAAGCGATAATTTCCTGCTCAAGAAGGTCGGAACTGTTTATTATTTGGGGCATGTATTCCTTTTTCTTGAAAGCGTGCGAAACCACAATCTTTGCGCGGTTCATTGTTTCCTCGGAAACATCCTCCAGCGAAAGCTTTAACTCCCGAAGAACGGCCTTTGCCCTGTTTGTAAAAGGAAACATCTGCGCAAAACGCAACCTCTCAATTGAAGCCATAGTAAAAGAACTGTGTTAAAAAGAATAAAAATGGGACACAATTAGAGAATCATATGCGCAAGGTGGAACTCTATGGGTGAGCTGCCAATCTTGTAACTAACGCGCATCGGGGCGTCGCTTTTGAGCTCAAGCTTGATTTTCTTGTTAGGATCCGCCTCTTTGACAACATTCTGCAGGAAATTGAGGCTGTACTTGCTTACAACTTCAGCATTGCAGGTAACCGAAACCTGCTTTGTCTGCTTTGCAACGATTTTCAGTGTCCCTGAGCTTCCCCTTGCCTCAATGAAGAGCTCGTTTCCCTTAACCCTGAGCACAACACTGCTTCCAAAAAGGGAGGCGTCCTTTAATGCCTCCTTAAAAATTCGGCCGTTTATTTCAATGGTTGCGTCAAAGTTTGAGGTTGGAAGATTTACATCATTGTCGCTTACATCAATTAGCGGGAGTGAAAAGCTTCTGCTCATAGCCCCATCAAGCCGGAGGTTCATTTCAGAATCACTTAAGTTAAGAATAAGCTTGTCGTTGGGCATGCTTCTTGAAAGGATTTTGCTAAGCTCAACCATGTCAACCCCGACAAATGTCGGCTCCAAAGAGTACTTCTCAAAAACCTTTTTGTCCATTGAAAAGTTTACCAAAACAATCTGGCTTGGGTCAATTGCCCTGAATTTTATCCCATCATCTGAAAAGCGAAAGTTGCCCTCAGATATAAATGAAGAAATCGCGTCAATTGCTTTCCTTAAATGTTCAATATTCTTCAGCTCAATAGCCATTTCCCAACCCAATAAGATTAGGGCTGTAACTTATTTAAAACAGTTTCCCCAAAAAACAGCCGCCCCAATGGCAGTGGCATAAGCCCTGTGCTTTGGAAAAGACGGCTTAAAGCCATAGTATGCAAGCACCCTCTTCAAAGCCCTTTTAACAGCGGGAAATGCATGTGCCTTTCCCACAAAGACAATTTTTTTGTGCCGAGCCTGCTTTGCGGCAAGCGCTGCGATTACCGCATTGGTTTCCCCAACCATTGCCTGAATCCCAAGGGCAAGGTCGTTTTTTGATCCGCCAACCTTTGCAAAATTACTCGCGGTCGCATCACTGGGAACAATCCCTATTCCGGAACCGATTGCCTCGCGCACACTCAAATCTGTTTTGCTTTTTTTTCCCTTTAAAGCAAGCCTTGAAAGTTTTTGGATTGACGAGGTTCCAACCAGTTTTTTGGACAGGCCAAGTACTGTCCCTCCCGCTAGGCCTGTGCCCCCCACATGCTTTGCCTTGCCCTGCTTCACTGAAACCATACAGGTTCCTGTCCCCATTGAAACAACAAGTGCGGACTTTGAATTTGCAATGGTTACGCCTCCAAAACCGATTGCGTCAATCTCGCCAACCCTTGAAAATTTCTTTCCCAAAACCTTTTTCAGCGAACGGTTTGCCCCCGTAACCACAATGTGCTCAACCTTTTCCAAATCAATTTTGTTTTTGCGCAGTGCCTTTTTCAGCGCGGCCTGCGACCTTGTTTCAAGGTGGAAGGTTTTGATTGGCTTGCAGCCGCGCACAAGTGCGACATCGGTTGTGCTAATCCCAAAATCTATTCCAAGAATCATTCAAACACCCTGTTATCAATTAATCTTGCCTTTTCAAAAAACACGGCAAGAGCGATTGCGTTCCCTGAGCCGATTTTTTCCACCGGCTTAAGGGACTCTGTTTCAAACAATTTAACGTAATCGATTTTGCAGCCGGTTTCTGAAAGCCTGTCAATTACCGCCTGCCGCACATTAGCGGGATTGGTTTCCCCTCTTGAAAACATTTCCTGCGCAAGGGAAAGTGCCTTGTTCAGAACAGGCGCTTTTTTGCGCTCTTCTTTTGAGAGATACTTGTTTCTGCTGCTCATTGCAAGCCCATCCTCTTCCCTTACAATGGGACAGCCAACCAGCTCCAAATCAAAGTTCAGGTCATCAACCATTTTCTTCACTATTACAAACTGCTGAAAATCCTTTAAGCCAAAGTATGCATGGGTGGGCTTTGCAATGTTGAACAGTTTTGAAACAACTGTTGTGACCCCGCGAAAGTGGCTTGGCCTTGTTTTCCCGCAAAGAACTTTTCCAAGCTCTTCAACCTCGACAAATGTTAGGGGCTTGGAATACATTTCCCCTGTGCTTGGAAAGAAGATTGCGTCTGCATTTTCTTTTTCACACAATTCTTTGTCCCGCTCAAAGTCGCGCGGGTATGCTTTAAGGTCCTCGTTTGGCGCAAACTGTGTTGGGTTTACAAAAATGCTTACAACAACAACCTCGCATTCGGCTCTTGCTTTTTTAACAAGGCTCAAGTGCCCTTTGTGAAGAAAGCCCATTGTGGGAACAAACCCGATTGTTTTGCCTTTGAGCCTTGCGGCATTTGAAAACGCCCGCATCTCCCTAACGGTTTTGATTACATCCAATTAGTTCACCCAAACGAGTTTTCTTCGGCAGGGAATTTTTCATCCAAAACATCCTGCTTAAATTCCAAGACGGCTTTTTCAATTTCTTCCGCAAGCGAG
Source organism: Candidatus Iainarchaeum sp. (assembly GCA_017610175.1). Lineage (GTDB taxonomy): Archaea > Iainarchaeota > Iainarchaeia > Iainarchaeales > JAFCCO01. Next base: position 44,422 of record JAFCCO010000009.1, read on the forward strand.
GCATATTTTTTCACAAACTTTGGCCTGAAACTGGGGTTGATGCCGAGAAGATCAGTAATAACCAGAACTTGCCCGCTGCAAAACTTTCCTGCGCCGATTCCGATTGTTGGCGCTGAAATTGATTCGGTAATTTTCTTTGCAAGCTTTGAAGGAACGCATTCAAGAACTATTGCTATTGCCCCAAGCGAATCAAGTTCCTTTGCGTCCTTTAAAATCTTTTCAGCTTCAGCTATTTCCTTTCCCTGAACGCAGTATTTCTCAGCAGTCTGGGGAAGCAATCCAAGGTGACCCATTGCGGGAATTCCTGCTTTGGCCAGTGCCTTAATTACTTCCGGCTTGTTGCCCTCAAACTTTACAGCCAAAGCGCCTGCTTCAATCAGCCTGGTTGCATTTTTTACAGCGCTCTCACCTGTTTCGTATGAACCAATTGGCATGTCACCTATTACCGGTGTTTTTTCAACACCTCTTGCAACAGCAGCAGTGTGGCGAACCATATCATCCATAGTGACACTCTTTGTGTCCTTAAAACCGAGAACAACCATGCCAAGGCTGTCCCCAACAAGGATTAGGTCAATGCCCGCCTTTTCAACCAGCTTTGCCATGGGAAAGTCGTAGGCTGTGAGCATTGTTATTTTTTCTTTCCTGCGCAGCCATGAAAAATTTGCTTGGTTCATTTTACCATGTCCAGAATCCTGTTTGCAATTTCTCGCTTGTGGCTCGGCCCGAAATGAATGCTTTTGCCACCCGCATTTACAACGTAAACCTCGTTTTTTTCAGAGCCGATTCCAATCCCCTTTCCGCATGCGTCGTTTGCAACAACCAAATCGGCTTTGGCATCTTTGAGTTTTGAAAATGCGCGTTCAACCAGTGTTTTCTTTGAAACATTGCACTCTGCCTTGAACCCCACAAGGAATACATTTGGATTGAGGCGCTTTATTTTTTCAAGAATCTTTTCGGTTGGGGTGAGCTTTAGGCTGAATTCCTTTCCGCTTGCAATTTTTCCCGATTTCTTTTTTACGGTGTAATCCGAAACAGCCGCTGCGTGAATTATTATGTCTGCTTTCACATTTTTCTTAACCGCCTGAAGCATTTCACCTGCACTTCGAACTTTTACATCTTTGATTGCCGGGCTTGGCTCAATTGATGTGAGCCCCCTTACAAGTGTAACCTTTGCCCCACGGGCTTGAGCCTGTTCTGCAATGTGAATTCCCATCTTTCCGCTGCTTCTGTTTGCAATGAATCTTACATCATCGATGTCCTCTGCGGTTCCGCCTGCGGTCACAAGAATTCTTTTCCCCATTAGGTCCTTTTTTGCAAGTGCGGAATCAATTAATTCAGCCAGCTCTTTTATTGCGGGAAACTTTGCCTTGTTTTCCGCAATGTTTGGCTTTGCAACCACAACGTTGAATGACTCAAGCTTGGAAATGTTTTGCACAACGATTGGGTGCCGGTACATTGAAATGTGCATTGAAGGCACAACCATTATTGGAATTTTGGAACCAAACGCGGTCGTGACAATTGTTGTTACCGGTGTGTCATCAATTCCTGCGGCAATTTTCCCGATTGTGTTTGCGGTGCATGGCGCAACAACAACAAGGTCTGCTTTGTTGGGAACTTGTCCCGCAAGCTTTACGTGCTCTACTTTTCCGGTTATTTTTGTGACAACCTTGTTTTCGGACGCCCACTCAAGCACGTCGGGGTGAATTATCTGCTTTGCGCTTTTCGACATCGCGCAGTAAACTTTTGCCCCGCGGCGCCTTAGCTCGCGAACAAGCTTGGGCGTTTCAATTGCCGCAACACTGCCGGTTACGCATACAACTATTCTCTTTCCTTTTAGGGCCATGATACAGAATAGCAGGGCACTATGGTTTAAATTCGTTTTGAAGGGAAGGGAAATTCGTCAAAAAGCGATAATTTAGATGTTTTCGTTTTTTGCCTTCTGCCTTATTTCGTGCCTGTAAAGGAGGTTCTTTAGCTTCCTAACCTCTTCCTGCTCAAAAACAATGCTTTTCTCAACGTAACCCCTTGCAATTACCCCGAGCACATAGAGCACAAGACCCACTCCAAAAAGGGAGTAGAATACGGTGAAAATCTTTGAGACGTCGGTTGTGGGTAAGAAATCCCCGTAGCCGATTGTTGTAAGTGTCATTGCACTAAAGTAGAATGAGTCAACATAAGTCCAGTTTTGGCCCTGCATCGGACCGTCCTTATAGGTTTCAAGGCCGCTGTAAATAAAGGTCCCCAGGATAATCATTATTCCGAGGAATATAACCGCAAAGCCAATTTTGACCTTTACCTCTTTTTCAGTTTCCTTGACAATTTCGGACTTATCAACCATGAAGAGAAAGAAAGCTTGAACTTGTTAATAAGTGTTTTGCAGGCGGAAATTATTCCGATTCAATTCGGGGCGCAAGGAAATAGGTTATGTTTGCGGCACCGATTGCGTAAGAAATTTCAACAGGAGCGTTTGTTTTCAGCTTTACCGTTACCTCTGAGTCTGATGAAGGGCCTTTTAACATGTCCCGCAGGTAGTCGAGGGGAAACATGCTTGATGCCGGCTGTGAAGCGTTCAACTCCAAAAGATTTTTGTCGTCCTTCTTTGTTTCGTTATCCACTGAGCCCTTGCTGCTGCTTGCCCTTACAAAAAAGCTGTCTGATTCAACCCCAAGGGAAATGTGGGTGCTGATAAGTGCCGCGTCCTTAAATGCGTCCTGAAGAACGCCTGCCCTAAGCTTGACGGTGGCATCAAATTCAATTTTTGGGTTTGGAAGTTCTGCCGAGCTGATGTCAATCAATGGAACCTGGAATTTTCTGGTTGATGCGCCCTTGAACTGAACAAGAAGCCTGCTCTTGTCCTCGTTTAATTCTATGGACAGCAGGTCGTCGCTTTTTGCGCGCGACATTATTTGGTTAAGGTAATCCAAATCCATTCCAAGCTTCATCTTGCTGTCAATGGTGTATTCCTTGAACGCTGACTTCTCCATTTTGAAGTCAACCATTGAAATCTGGCTTGGGTCTGTTGCCTTGAGAAGAAGTGCGTTTTCATCGAGGGTAAATTCTGCCTCGTCAATCAGGACACTTATTGCTGAAATGCTTTTCTGAAAATCCGCTGCCTTCTCCAAAACAATCTTCAAATTAAACCCCTCAGATAAAACTGAAGTCAATTAAGTTTAAAATGCTATTCAAAAATCGGTTCAGCAAAGGGTTCGAAAGTCTTTGGGAAGGGAGCCGGTGGATGCAATGGATGAAAAGTTGTCAAAAAGCCACAGTTTTACACAGCCAATTGCGGGAATCTGGAAAAGGGCCTTTCCCTGAAGCTCTTCCTCTTTTATTGGGTAACGCATTATGCATGGCTTTTCAGGCCTGCCGTAAACAACGTTTCCGCAATCCTGGTCAAGGGTTGTGTTATTAACGCTGTCCCCTTTGGTGAGGAAATAGGTTCCATCGGCTGCGTTGATTTTTGCGGCTATGCGGTGAATTATCGGGCCCTGCACATTGAACAGGTTCTGGCTTGAGTAGACAACTATGCTTCCCTCGGTTGTTATTGGGATTGTCTGGCCGTCGTTGAACTCGATTTTTTCAATCACCTTTCCGTTCGGGCCGTTTCCATAAACAGGCTTTGCAAATGCCGCAAACGGCTTGCCGTTAATCGGCTCGTTAAGCTGCACTTCAGGGCCCTGCGTACTCTCAAAGTTTGCAGCCTGCAGGATTATTACGTCCCCCCTGTGGTAAACCGGTTCCATTGAACCGCTTACAACAATTACCAGCGGGCTTGAGGTTCCAAGAAGAAATCCAAACGAACTGTAAATAAACCATGCGAAGAGAAATGCTGAAAGCATGTAAATGCCCCAATCAAGGGCTTCTTTTCTTTCAAAGAGAAAAAGATATGCGTAGAAAACGGTAAGTGCAACCATAAAAAATCCGGTTACACCAATTATAATGTAAACAAGGGCTGCAAGGGCAAGGTAGCTTGCCACAAAAACTGCGGTCTGCTTTTGTTCGCTTAGCTTATGCAGGCGCGGCAGGATCAGGAGATCAACATAGGTAAAGGGATCAGCCCACTTTAGTTTTTTTCGGAGTGCTGAAATTTTTTCCCTGAACATTGACATCACGGGTGAACTTGAACAAGCCCCACGGCCTTAAAGCAAATATTGCCCTTCACCGCGGCACCGGCCAATTACTTAACTGTTTTCTTGACTTCTTTTTCGAAGTCTGCAAGTTCAGAGTTGATTTGCTTTAGTGCGTTTGCAAGCGCCTTCTTTGGGGTTTTGCCCTCGGTCTTTACAATAAATTCCGCCTGCTTATCATATGGGTGGTGTAGCTTGTATGCGGCAAACTTTACCTTGCTGTCTTTGAGAAGCGCACTTCTAAGGAGATTGGGAAAAGTATGCCTTTCACCCTTGATTATGAACTCAAGCCCGTCCTTGCTTTCGTTTATTATTTCAATTTCCAATTCAAACCCTCCGATTAAATTTTATTTAAGCACCGTATTCAGTTGAAGCCTTTCTTTCCTCGTTTGAACCGCATTCCGTGCACTTAAAAGTTTCACCAAACTTTTCCAATGGAGCCCTGCAAACTGAACAAAATGCTTTCACAACCCCAAGGTCTGGCTCGTCTGTCTTCAAATCCATACAGTCTGCGTGAATTGCTGCAATCTTTGCCTTTACAATGTCACCAACCTTAAAAAGTGCCCTGAGATTCTCAACGTAATCGCGGCTGACCATTCTGATGGGAATTGCAGCCCTTCCAAACGGCGAAACCCTTTTTTCCTTTGCATCGGGGTCTTTGAGCAAGGCCACAATAACACTGTTGTCCCTTACAAGAAAAACCTCGGCGTAAACAAGGTCTCCCCTGCGTGCGCTCTCAAGCACAAAAGGCTTTTGAACTGAGACCGTGTGCCTTGCTGTGTTTTCAACAACCTTTCCGATTGCCGCCGACCTGATGTCGCCGTTTTCCTCAAATGTGTCCTTTCCGGCTTCAAACTCTTCCTCTGTAGCTATGAAATCGCCGGGCAGAACCTTCTTTTCACTCTGTTTTTCCAAAAAAATCACCAAAAAAGAATCGGTTTTTTATATTTGCTTTTATATATTCTTTCAACACTAAGTTATATAAATAAGGGTGTAAGGCATGGTTTTGGAGGCAATTGTTTCAGGAAAGGAGTTAATGAAGCATCCTCTTGTAATGCTGTTCATTGCAATTCTTTTCAGCTCAACAGGAATGTGGCTTGCTTTCTTCACTTTCCCCGGAAGCAGCAGCATTTTGGGAATTGCATTTGTAACAATTGCGCTTGTTCCCGTAATGCACTCAATTTTTGTGAGGGAGGAAGCCATTGAAGCTGAAACCGGGCACTGGACGCCGAACTTTATCCAAAGGCATTTTACATTAATTAAAATTTATGCATGGTTCTTTATTGGGCTTATTATCTGTTACGCGTTCTGGTACGCAATTCTCCCTGTTGAAACAAGGTCTGTAGTTTTCAGCGAGCAGGAGGGAACCCTTGGAAGCATTGAAGCCCTTAAGTCAAGCATGACTGGAAATTTTACCCTTGCAAACAGCCCGTGCGCAAAAAACGAGGGCTGCTGGTTTAACCTGATTTTCTTCAACAACGCATTTGTAATGCTGTTGTCTGTTCTGTTCTCCTTTGTGTATGGGGCGGGCGCCGTATTCCTAATTGGGTGGAATGCTTCAGTAATCGGCGTTGTGATAGGGCGGGATGTTCTGCAAACAATGGCGGTTAACGGGAATTTCCTGCAGGCGTTTGGAACAGGGTTGTACAATGCGCTTGGCCTTTTGCCACACGGCCTTCCTGAATCAATTGGATACTTCTTCGGGGCGATTGCGGGCGGGATAATTGGTGTTGCCGTAATGAAGCGAAGCTACAAGCCGCATGAGCTGAGAATAATCGGCAAGGATGCAATTGTAAGCATTGGAATTGCGCTTGTGCTCCTGTTTATTGGGGCATGGATTGAAGCAATGGTAATAGTTCAGGCGCTTTAATCCTTTTCTTTCACTTCTCGGGAAATCTTTCTTTTTTCTGTTCGGCTAAGCATGCTGGTTATTGCGGGAGCATATTTCTTAAATAATTCCTCCACATTGTTGGGCTGGCTTCCTGAAACACGCGCCCCAACCGCTTCGGCAAGCTTGCTTATTTCCATTGGGAAGATAATCTTTGTTGCCTTGCCCTGGCCAAGCTTTTCAAGCGCCCTAATGTAGTAGTATGCAAGTGCCTTGTCGCTTAGGTTGGCTGCTGCAGTCTTAACTGCTTCAATTTCCGCCATGTGGGCCTGAGCCCCCTCAATTCTCGCAAGCTTTCTCTGGATTGCGATCTTTTCCGCGTGCATTGAGTCAAGCACGGGTTTTGGAATGTCAACATCCTTGAAGTCAACGCTTACAATTTCAATGCCCCAATCCGACGCGATTTTGGAGGCCTCTATTTTGAGCTTTTCCTGCATCTTCCCAATGTTTGCAATTACATCGGAGAGCTCCATGCTTCCGACAACATCCCTGATTGAAGAGATTACATAAAGCTTGATTGCATCCTTGTAGTTCTCAATTTTCACAACGCTGTTGATTACGCATTGCGGATGGTCCTTTACGCGCATGTAGATTACGCTGTCAACCTTCAGCTCAATGTTTCCCTTTGTGATAACATCCTGACGTGGCACATCCACGGTCTGGGTCCTTAAGTCAACGATTACAGGCTCCTCAATTCCTGGAACCATAAATGCCCAGCCTGGCCCCCCCACTCGGTTCACTTTCCCAAAGCGCATTATTACAACGCGCTGGTAATCCTTAAGCTGCAGGAGAAAATCCCACTTCCACATCATCAGCACAAAAAGGCCCAGCACAACAAGCCACGGAAGGTTCTCAATAAATAGTGCGGAGTTTGACCACATGAACAAAATGGCCCCGAAAGCAAACGCTATTGCCACCAAAAAGAAGACATATTTTAAGTTTGCTGAAGCCATAATATTACACCGTTGTTACTAACCTTTAAATATAATGAATTAGAATATTACTTTATATATAAAAGTATGTTATTTGGACTTGTTTGGAATGGCTAACTTGGGAAAATTGCTTGTAGTGTGCGTTGACCGCGATAACGATTTGGGAAAAAAGACCGGCATAAACGGGCCCGTTGTTGGCAGAAAAAATGTGCTTGAGGCGGCAACTTCCCTTGCGATTGCGGACCCAGGGGAAACGGATGCAAACTGCATGTTTGCGGCTGTAAAAAAACTTGATGAATTAAAGGCCGAGAAGATTGATACGGAAGTTGCGGCATTGACCGGGTGGGGAAAGCTTGGATTTAAGAGTGACCGCATAATTAACGAACAGCTTGACGCGGTCCTGAAAAAATTCAGCGCAGACGGTTTTGTGCTTGTAACGGATGGGGCGGAGGACGACCAGATAATTCCAATTCTGCAGGGCAGGGCAAGAATTGTAAGCAAGGAAACAGTAATTGTAAAGCAGGCCCAGGAGTTTGAGTCCGCATTTTTCACAATCAAGGAAGTTTTAAAGGATCCCTCGGTTAGCAGAACAGTGTTTGGGATTCCTGCAATAATTCTTTTGCTTTACGTTGCACTTGGAAGCCTTTCATTCCAGATAATTGCATTCATCTTTGGATTCTACCTTTTGATGAAAGGGTTTGGAGTGGAGGCACGGGTACTTCGCGCATTCAACAGCGTTACAGAAAGCATCTCCGTGCAAAGGACTTCTTTCCCGTTCTATGTGGGGAGTTTGTTCATAATTGCGTTTGGATTGATTACGGCATACAACAAGTACACTACCACCGTCATTACAGACCCGATAATTGATGCTGTGAGCATTGCACAACCAACCTATCTGTTCATTGTTCTTGCGGCACTCAGCGTTGCAATCGGGCGAAGCATTGACCTAATACACTTCAAGAAGGCTTACATGCTCAGAAAGTACCTGCTTACAAGCGTGTCGATTATTCTGCTCTGGTTTATCCTGGATGCGGGAACACTTGTGCTACTAAGGCAGGCTGACCTAAACTGGTTCCTCACAAGCATAATCGCATCCTTTGCATTGATTCTTGTGGCATTCAAGCTAAGTGAACTAATGAACATAAAAAAGCGGGTCACAACATTGCTTATTGGCCTGCCGATTTACAGCAGGGAAGGAATTCTTTTGGGCCGGGTTGAGGCAATCAACAAAAAAAAGAAATCCATCCTCTATCTTAATGCGACAACCAACAAGAAGCTTGAGTTATTTAGGGCACAGTTCAGGTTGAAGAGTGGAAAGCTTGTTTACACGGCTTAAGCTGTTGCCTTTGAAGCCGGCTTTGAAAGCGACGGCGAAATCTTAATTATCTTTGCAAGAGAAGTTAGAAGCCTTGCCTTTTTCTTGGATGGAATAAATGCCTGCTGAAGAACGTCCTTAAGGGATATAACAGGAATAATCTTGATTTTTGAAAGGTCTCCTTTTGAAAGCACAACATCCTGCAGGTTGGCCTTCGGAAGTATGACCTCTGTGAATCCCGCCTTAATTGCGGCCTGTACCTTCGAGGTTATTCCCCCGACAGGCAGAACCTCGCCGCGAACGGAGAGCGAGCCTGTCATCGCAAGGCCCTGGTTTACAGGAACCTGTTCAAGCGCGGAAATTACCGCTGTTGCAACACTTACGGATGCGGAGTCCCCTTCAACACCCTCATATGTTTGCAGGAACTGGATGTGCAAATCGTGCTTGCTAATATCTTTTCCACTAAGCATTTTGATGAGTGCGGAAACGTTTTGCACTGCCTCCTTTGCAATCTCCCCAAGCTTCCCTGTTGCAATAAGCTTGCCCTCAGAGCGTGAAGCCGCCGGGGCAACCTCTGCCTCAATTGGAAGAACCAATCCCGCCGAGCCCTCGGTAAGAACCGCAAGGCCGTTAACGCGCCCAATTGCGGAACCGTGTGTAAGGTAAACGTCGTAATCTTTTTTCATCTCAAGAATCTTGTCGGTCATCTGCTGTTCAAGCGTGCGGGCGGCAAACTTTGCCTGGTAAATGTCATCAGCCTGCACAAGCTTGTGGTTCTTTTCTATTGCAATGTCCCCCGCAGCCCTAAGCAGGCCACCCAGGTCACGGAGCTTAAGGGTTAGCTTGTTTTTGCGACCTGCTCGCCTCTTTGCCTCAAGCACAATCTGCTCTGCCGCCTTGCTTGAAAAATGCGGAATCTTTCCGTCCTTCTTAACCTCTTGTGCAATAAACTGCACAATCATTTTGCGGTTTGCCTCTGTGTCAGGCATGTCAACGTTCATATAAATTTCGTAACCGTAGCCGCGTATCCTGCTTCTAAGCGCGGGGTGAACTTTCTTAAGATCCTCATAATTCCCCGCGGCAACAAGAACAAAGTCGCATGGAACAGGCTCAGTGCGGGTCATTGCACCGCTTGAGAGCTCGCTTTGCCCGGTAATGCTGTACTTTTTGTCCTGCATTGCGGTGAGAAGTTCCTGCTGTGCCTTTTCAGAGAGTGTTGCTATTTCATCCAGGAAAAGAACCCCTCCGGAGGCGCGGTGAATCATTCCGGGCTCAACACGCAGGTGTGCGGGAGTTCCCAAGCCGCCTGACTGCAGCGGATCGTGCCTTACATCCCCAAGCAAAGAGCCTGAACGTGCGCCGGTTGCTTCAAAGAATGGCGCAATCTTTTTTGTTGCATTGTTTATGAGAAGCTTTGGTGTTTTTGCCGTTTCACGTGAACGCATCTGTGTTCCCAAAGCAAAGCCAACAAGGATGAATCCACCCAACACAATCATTGCGGCATAAACCACATCCGGAACCCAACCCATAAACCACACAATAAATGAGAAAAGGAACCAACCCAAAGGAAGCAGCATTCCAAGAAGACGTGAGTTGTCCTCTGTCTTCTGGGCTTCAAGGCGCTGCTTCTGCAAAACCCTTCGTCCTTCCCCTGCCTTTAACACACGAACCTTTGGATTGTTTGAATCCTCCGGGTTTGGATAAATTAAAACATCGTTGAGCTTTCCAACGGGAAGAATTTCAGCCATTGCCTGGGCAAGCATGCTCTTTCCGGTTCCCGGCAAGCCAACAAGCAAAACGTTTCTTTTCTGCGCGGCAGCCTTTTTGATGAGTTCAACACTCCTGTCCTGCCCCACAACCTGGTCAATCATTCGCGGGGAAACATGCATTTCAGATGTTGAATTTGACTCGCGCAAAGGTCTCTTAGGCATATTATCTATTAATGCTCAAAGGGTTAAAAAAGGTAAGCGAATACATTAGTGAAAAGCTTCAATCCTAACAGATATGGCAGTACAAAGAGCCGCTGCTGGTCGTCGGACAAGGCATGTAGCGCCCTATACTAACACAGCCTGACACACTGGAGTTGCTGCTTGTTACAAAGGTTTTGGTGCCGGGGCAAATGTGGCAATAATTGGAACCACTACTGGTCGTCGGACAAGGCATATACCTCTGCAGGCTACCGCACCCTGAAAGGCTGGAGTAACTTGACTGAACAAATGTGTAAGTGCCGGGGCAAATGTGGCAATAATTGGAACCACTACTGGTCGTCGGACAAGGCATATACCTCTGAATATTTGAACAACCCGAAACACTTGAACTTGAAGACTGAACAAATGTGTAAGTGCCGGGGCA
>JAFCCO010000022.1 GCA_017610175.1 Candidatus Iainarchaeum sp.
CCAAACACCAGAAGGCAAATACTACATCCTAATACTCGCAAACGACAGCTCACTCACAGGATACGACACAAGCGGCAAAACAATCCAAATCTACACCCCCCTCGAAGGACCAGGTCAAGCCTACTGCGGAGACAGAGAATGCAACGGACGCGAAACACCAGCAACCTGCGCCCTGGACTGCCCACCTGTATGCGGGGACGGAGCATGCACAGGAACAGAATCCTTTTTCACCTGCCCATTTGATTGCTTCGGATGCGGAGACGGAACATGCTCAACAACCGAAACCACTTCAACCTGTCCGCAAGACTGCAAACCGGTATGCGGCGACGGAACATGCGCTGGCACAGAAAACTGCCTAACCTGCGCACAAGACTGCGGGCAATGCACAGAAGAAACAACCATTTTTGAGGAAACATTTGAAAAACAAGCAACAGAACAAGAAATCCAAACACTCGCCCAAGAAACAGGAATCTCAAAACAAAACGCAATCGAAGCATTCAAAAAAGTAGTCCTAACAAGAACAATAAAAGTAACCCAAGCAAAAACCACCCCAAACCAAACAACCTACAAAACCACAATAACAATAAACGCAAAAAACAAAACAACAAACAAACTCAAAAACGTGAAAATACTTGAGGTCATCCCAAAGGCAGTGGCAGAGACAGCATCACAAATCAAAAGCGACTTCAAATTCAAAGTAATCCAAGAAGACCCAATAATAGAATTCACAATAAAAGAAATCAAACCAAACCAAACAACCGAAGTAACCTACTTTGTAGAAAAAAAAGTGGAAGAAGCAGAACTAGCTGAATGGACACCACCAATTTCCACACAAGCCAAAGAAATAATCCCAAAACCAACAACCTGCAACACAGACCAAGACTGCGACGACCAAAACCCCTGCACAAACCAACTATGCATCAACAACCAATGCAGCTTCATCCCAATAGCAAACGGAACAACCTGCGCATACGGAATGGAATGCAAAAACGCAGAATGCACAGAAATACAACGCATCCAGGCCGCAAAAGAACAGGATTACAACACAATACTAATCGCAGTGGCAATGCTCTTAATCCTCGGGGCAGCAGCATACTACTACAAAAAACAGTGATCCGCAAGTAACAGCCGAAACAATATCCTACAAATCCCAGCACATAAGCCAAACAATTAAAAAAAAAGACCGGTGGTTATTTTTATGCAGAATCAAGAATTTCTACACCGCCCTAACAATAAAAACTTATTTATAAAAGAAAGGGCCTACTAACAGTCATATGAAACAAAAAATTGCAGTGCTTGCATTGCTTTTGATGGTTGTCTTTTCAGGTTGTGTTTTGCCAGGTCCTGAACCCGAACCAGGCTCGGATCCAGTCCCATTGATCATTGAACCGATTGATTTGAGAAACATTTCCACCGAAAAAATCCTGTTTGCGGAAAAATATGTTTTGGACGGAACAGAAATAGAGCTCAAAAGCCGGCAGTATGATTTGCCGCTTTCCCCTGAAAAAATCAGCAATTTTTCTGACTTTGGCTCAAAGCTTGAATTAAGTGCAGGGGCAAAAAATTTGCTGGAGCAAAACGGATTTGTTGTAATTGATTACGGGCCAACCGAAGACATTACCGCACCCTACGAAACCCTTAAGGAACTGGATGTGCCCATTTTTGTAACATCCGATTCCCTGCTGCACCTTTACCACATACAATTTGACGAAACCCTGAGAACAATTGAGGAAAAAGAGTTTTTTGACAAAATTTGGAACATAAGCAAGGCAATGTACGAGGACAATGCCGGCAAATACCAAAGCGCAAGCGGGGACTTGAAGGAAGCCTACAAAAAGAACGCAGCTTTTTTTGCAGTTGGCCTTGAGCTGCTGAAAGCAAGCCCTGCACAATTGCAGGAAAAATGCGCAGAAAAGGACTGGCAGTGTCAAATGGAGGCATCCAAGGGCGACAAATTTACCGCTGAAGAGGCTGAAAAATACCGGTTTGAACCGGACAGTTTTGTAAAGGGCCTTGTTGACAGCGAACTTGAACTTATTGGCGACCACGCCGGTTTTGGAATGTCGCCAATTTTTGCATACCAAGAGGATTATTCACAGTATGTGCCACGCGGGCACTACACAAGAAGCGAAAAACTCAAAAATTATTTCAAGGGATTTATGTGGTTTGGAAGAATCAGTTTTTTGCTGAAAGGCTGTGAATTGGACTGCATTGTAACCGAAGAAGAGGCAAAGCTGCAGACAATGGCTGCCTCACTTATTGCGGGAAAATTTGCAGAGGACACGGGCTTAATGGAGTCCTGGGAAAGAATTTATGCGGTCACCGCGTTCTATGTCGGGCTGTCAGACGACCTTGGGCCATACGAATATATGGAAGCATTAAACGAAGTGTTTGAAAGCAATTTTGACCCAAACGCTTTCACCGCCGAAAAGGTATTGGAAATTAAGGCAAAGCTTGCCGAGTACAGAAGCCCAAAAATTTACGGCGGAACAGGGGCCTGTGTTATTTCACCTCCGTTTACCCCAGAACAGGCGGACGAATGCCTGGAAAACACAAAAGGCTTTAGGTTTATGGGCCAGAGATTCATTCCAGACTCCTACATGTTCAGCAACCTTGTTGGGCAATACACGGACATATACCTAGGAAACATGGAGCCAAAACCATTTACCTGGATTGTTTCAGGGGCAGGACGTGAAATAAGGGGCTTTCCACGCGGGCTGGATGTAATGGCCTTGCTTGGGTCAAAGAGGGCAAAAGAACTTTTGTCTGAATTAGACGACGACAATTACAGGCTTTACGGCAAAGCATACTCCAAACTTAAGGAAGAATTCAATTCGCTTGACGAAAGCGAGTGGAACAAAAACCTTTACTGGGCCTGGCTTTTCGCGCTAAAGCCCTTGCTGAAGGAATACGGTGACGGCTATCCATCCTTTATGCAGACAACTGCCTGGCAGGACAAGCAGCTGACAACCGCGCTGGCGTCGTGGACCGAACTAAGGCACGACACCATACTTTATGCAAAGCAAAGCTATACAATGGCTGAAACCGGCATGCCCCTGCCTGAACCGCCGGTTGTTGGCTATGTTGAACCGGTGCCGGAGTTTTACAACCGGCTTTTGGCTTTAACCAGAATGACCACACAGGGGCTGGACGAAATGGATGTTTTGGATGACACATCCAGGTACAGGCTTGAAAACTTGGAAACCGTTCTAGAAAGGCTTGTTGTGCTAAGCAAAAAGGAATTGGAAAATGAGAAACTTGAAGACGCAGACTACGAGTTTATAAAAAATTTTGGAGACGAACTGAACAACGTTATTGCAGACGTTGACGAAAAGGCAAAGAAAACCACCCTTGTTGCAGACGTTCACACAGACGGAAACACAAGGCAGGTTTTGGAGGAAGGCGTTGGCTATGTGCGCCTTGTTGTTGCGGCATACAAAGTTCCGGACGGAAGGATTTTGCTTGGAGCCGGGCCTGTGTTTTCATACTACGAATTCAAACAGCCAATGAAAAACAGGCTTACCGACGAAGCATGGCGTGAAATGCTTGAAAAAGGCGATTTTCCAAGCGAAACAGAGTGGTCTGAAAACTTTTACTCAAAGTAAGCCCTGTTTTTGTCTGCCTGTGCAAATTAGGCTTTTGCCTAACAAAAAAACTCTTTTTTAAACAGCTTGGGCTGCTAAGCTTTAGTGCGGGATTTTTATTCAGAATCCAAACCAGCAAAGAATAAATACCGCATTGAAGATACTCAAACCAAAAGAGGAGATGATTTAGTGGACAAGGCAAAATTATTCACAATTTTAATAGCAACAATTATATTTAGCGGAATTGCTTACGCAATACCAAACCCGGCCCCAATATACTGCGAGGAAATGGGCTACAAAACCGACGGCGAAAACTGCGTTTTTAACGACGGGGAAATCTGTGAAGCGTGGTCTTTTTACAGAGGGGAATGCGGTTCAGAATATGTGAAAGAACTTGCCTGCACAACTCTTGGAAACTCAAATCTCCCAGGCCACGAATGCTGTGAAAACCTTGTTCCAACCACTCCTGCTTCTGGAACCACAATAAATAATGGAGTTTGCGCTATTGCAATCGGAGGCTGGCCTGTCTGCCTTGCATGCGGAGACGGAATGTGCGACGACGAACTTGAAAACAGCTGCAACTGCCCAAGCGATTGCTCTGAACCAACAGCCTGCCCTGCAGAAATTGATATAACCTCCTCCAAAACAACCTATTACACCGGAGACGAAAGTTTACTCACCATAAGCATATATGATGACAGTGGAAACCCGATTCCATTCTCTGAATTCTCAATTAATGCAGTACTCGAAACCGAGAGTGAAAGACAAGAAGTAGGCCCCAGTTATTATGCAACAGACTCCAGCGGAAAACACCAAGAAGGCGGAACAGCAACAGATGTTGAAGAAGACATTACAGTACATTACACAGTCTACACTGAAACAGAGAACTGTGAACGCAAAACTGATAACCTTACAATAAAAATAATAAGTGATGACAACTCATGCGTCTGCCCAGAAATCTACTCCCCAGTGTGCGGCGTGGACGGGCAAACATACGCAAACAAATGCTTTGCATCATGCGAAGACACTGGGATTGCCTATGAGGGAAAGTGCAGACCACAGGATACAATAAAGGTTGAGCTTGGACAAAAGTTTGAACTCTTTGAAAGACAGAAAGCCATGCTGCTTGAAAATGGCAGAAACACAGGAGTGGATATAACCCTTGTTGGAATTTATGCCCCAACATATACCACAGAAGACCATGCGGATTATGTAAATATTCGCGGGCTTGTTGCCCAGCTGCAAATCTCAAAAACAGAAGGAGATGTTGCATCAGGGACAAACATTAGTCTGCAAGTTGGAGAATCAACAAAGGTCTTTGGAATAACATTCACTGCCCTTTCACTGGAGCACTCTAGTCAAATGATTGTACTGGTTGCGGAAAAGGACTCAGTTCCTGAAACAGTCAGTGCAAGGCTTGGCGAGAAATTTGACTTGTTTGAAAACCAAACAGCATATATTTCACACAATGAACGTGACGTAGAAGTAATGAAAATCAATTTTGAAAACGTATCAGTCACAAACGCATGCACTTCAAGTGGCGGCGTAGAAGTTGATTGTGACTCAGGAACATACGCCCAATTCCACATAAGTGTTGAAAACGCTGGAAGCCAATATGTAAGCTTAAGGCAGGGACAGTCAAGGAATATTGGAAACTACAAGGTTTCACTTCTTTCACTACACCAAATAAAAACAAATGGCATGAAATACAGCGCAACGCTTGTTGTAGAAAAGATAAGCGAGCCAGAGACAATTGTTGTATACCTTGACAAGGCATTTAATCTGCAAGAAAAGCAGAAAGCAATTGTCAGGGAAACAAACATGCAGCTCAAAGTTGTTAGCCTTTCGGAAGACGGCGCCGTTGTAGAAGTGCTTTCGCCAATAAGGCATACACAGGTAAGGCCAACAACAGTAACATCAACCGGGAGTACTCAGGGCAGGGCAATGAACGCAAATTCAGTGGCCGGGTCTGTCGGTATTGCAACAGCAGACGCTGTTAAAACAGCTGTTGAAACTGTGAGGGAAAGCATTGCAACACAGAGCATGGTTTACAGGCCATACATAAAGCTAAGGCAAGGCCAATCAGAAACAATATATGGCCACAAAATAACGCTGAATATGGTTGCATTTTCAAACTGCACAGCTGATGCAAATTGCATTGGAGAGGCAGGTTTTGCAAACTTTACAGTAAGCATGGAAACAGAGCCAGACATTAAAAAAGTTCACCTAAACGAAAAATTCGAGCTTGCCACAAGCCAAACAGCGATTGTTTTGGATGAAGAGCAAAATAATTATGGAACAAATTACGAGGCAATGAGAATCAAGCTAGAGGGCATTGCAACTCCAATGATTATGTGCAAAGAAGGAAGTGTTTGCGATGTAAGGCCTATGGCCAGCGTTTCCATTAAATCCGAGCTTTTCAACGGCGCACTATCGCTTAGGGAAGGGCAGGAGAGGATGGTTGGAAACCACAGCGTAAGGCTCTTAGACATATCTGGAAGCAATGCCGTGTTTATTGTAAAGAAAGCTGTTTCAGATATCCTAAAAGTGCACCTTGACGAGCACTTTGGCCTAAAGCAAAAGCAGACAGCTCTTGTAAGTGAAGAAAACCTTTATATCAAGCTAGAGGGCGTAGAAATAGTGAGGTGTGTTGAGGAAGACTCCCGCTGCATTGGCGGAAGCTATGCACACATAAATGTTTGGAAAAATATTTCACACAAGGAAAATGAATCACGCACAATAGGGCTTCACCAAATCAGGGAAGGAGAAACCCTGAATTTATACGGTGTGAGAATTACGCTCCGCGAATTAAGCGGCAGGGGCGCAGAATTTGTCGTACGCAAGGGAGATGGCGGAGTAATAAACGTACACGTCGGCGAGCCATTCAAGCTGAAGGAAAGGCAGGCAGCACGCGTGCTCGAAGCAAACATGAGACTTGATTTGCTCAACATATTTTCTCCAGACTGTAGTGAAGAAGAAGATTGCATAGGGGCTTCGCAGATAGTTGAGATAAGCGTTAGCAACTACCTGTTTTCAAAAGCTGAAACAGGCAGGGAAGTGCGCTCAATTGAATATGCTGAAACTGTTGTAGAGCGGACTGTTAGTGCAGAGGGAAACTCTGTTACTTCAAGTGTTTCAAACGAAATTGGCGCAATGCCAGTCCCCCCAAAGCCATTTGACGTAATAATGCTTAGGGCAGG
Source organism: Candidatus Iainarchaeum sp. (assembly GCA_017610175.1). Classification (GTDB taxonomy): domain Archaea; phylum Iainarchaeota; class Iainarchaeia; order Iainarchaeales; genus JAFCCO01. The sequence goes on from JAFCCO010000022.1 coordinate 6,785, forward strand.
AGAAAGCACTGAAGTAAACGATTTTGTTATAACTGTTCTAAACATTAGTTACAATCACGCAGAATTTGTTGTAAAGAGAAAAGGAAGCAACACAGAAATGAAGCTTGAGATTCACAAGGGCTGGAACCTGTTCTCAATTCCAGGGGATTTGGATGTTATAAGCAGCAGCGAATGTGAGTCATCCGACTTCAAACTATTTGAATACATTGCATCAGAGAAAAGATTTGAAAAAGTTAGCGAGCCAAAGAAAGGAAAGGCTTACTGGCTTTACAATCCAGGAAACTCTTGCCAGGTACAAGCTGTTGTAAGGGAATACATTGGTGTACACAAAATAGATTCACTGATTGCGGGCTGGAACTTTGTTCCGGTAACCGTTGACATGATTGGAACAACAATAGGCAAGCTTGGAGAAGACTGCGGACTAAAAGCAGCATTCTTTTACAATGCCACAAGCAATAAATGGGAACCTGCCCTGGACAAAAAAATTGGAGAAAATGATTTGGGTAAAGCGATAGCAGTTTACGCAACAAACGCCTGCTCGCTTGGAAATGTAACCCACATCCCAGAACCAATACCGGCATTCCCTGAATTGCCTGGAACGGAGGAATGAAAATGAACATAAAAATAGGAATTGTAATTACATTGCTTGCACTTGTTTTATTCAGCGGATGTGTAGAAGAGGCAACGTGTGGAAACGACGTGTGTGAGGCAGGCGAAACAGAGGGGACATGCCCAGCAGACTGTGCAGAAATTGAGGACCCCCCACTCCCCCCAATACCTACAGATGAGGCAAACGAAGGACCCCCTGAATTGCCATTCTAAGCACAGAAGGGGAGTCCCTTAAAACGGCAACTGGGCTATAGTAGTTCGCGGTTTCAGCACAGAAAAACAGCATTTGGGCTAAAAAAATGCTGAATTAGGCTAATTTTAACTTATTTTCAGGCAAAAAAGGGCGTTTTTGGGGTCCAAATAGGGCATTATTTGCCGTGGTTGAATATGAAGTAAACCGGGATTCCCACCACCAAAGCGGCTGACCCAAACAATATTGCATTGAATTCAACCCTTGAAATCATAAACAGCGCGGCCACAACCCCGAGAAAAGAAATTATTGGAAATTTGCCCACATTGCACGGAACCCTGAAAATGCGCTCGTCATCAGGCCGGGTGTAACGCGCAACAATTGCGGAAAGGTTCACCATAAAAAACATCGCAAACACCCCGAAATTTGTTATGAACGCAACCTGCCTAATGTCGCCAATAAACACAAAGAGAATTGCAACACTCGACGTCAACGCAATTGCGACAAACGGAGTGTGCGTTTTGCCATGCACCCTTGCAAGCAGCTTTGGCAGGCAGTTGTCGTTTGCCATCCCGTAAAGCATTCTGGAAACGGCCACAAGAATTATCAGCACAGTGCTTGCCGTTGCAAACAATGCAATGAATGCAAAAACCGTTGCCCCAACCGGACCCAAAACGGTTCCGGCAACAAGGGAAATCGGGGCCTTTGATTCGGCAAGCTGCGCCCAGGGAACAATGCTAATGGAACTAATCGCCACAAGCACGTAAAGGACTGTTGACACAATGAGTGCAAGAAGAATTGCCTTCGGGACAGCGTGCTTTGCGTTAACAGTTTCCTCACTGATGTTTGCAATGTCCTCAAATCCTATGTAGGCAAAGAAAATTAGCGCGGCCGCAATTGTAATGTTGTTGAGGAAATCAAAAGTTCCAAGCGAGGGGGAAATTCCCGCAAAATAATCAACGCTCCCAAAGAAAGGAATTCCCATAATTATTATCAGCACAAGCCCTGAAATTGCCACAACGGTCAGAACAAGATTCAGGCGCGAGCTCTCCTTTACCCCGAGAAAGTTAACGATTGAAAGGACAACAATTGCCGCAATCGCAGTCAGCACAAGCGGTGTCCCAAAAATTCCCACAAAATAGCCCGCAAAGCCAAGGGAAACTGCCGAAACCGAAACCATTGCCGCAAACATTGAAATCCAGCCCATTAGAAAGCCAAGCAGGCTGCTTTTGAATGCGTTCTTTACATAAATGTATTCCGCCGCACTCTTTGGAAACATGCTGCTTAATTCACAATAGCTTAAGGCAGTGAATGAAGCAACAGCCGCCGCAAAAATGAAGGAAAGCCAAAGGCTGTTTCCGGCAATTCCCGCAGCCTCCCCAATGAGCGCGTAAATTCCGGCCCCCAAAATTATCCCAAGGCCGTAAACCGTTGCCTCTGCAAGTGAAATTTCCTTTTTCAGGCCAGGCCTGATTGGTTGGGGTTCATGCTGGTGCAGGGGATGCCTCAAAAGGAACACCTACTTTTTCCGGTACCACGCGGTAAAAGAATACATATAGTAAAAGAACCCAAGAAACACCACCGCAACAACTGCGTTGAGAATCGTTGTGAACGGGTCATAAATTCCCGCCTTTTGCCATGGAATAATTTCAAAGCCAGGCTCAAGCCATGCAACAAGGGTGATAACAACCGCCAGAACAAAGCTTGCCTCAATAAGAAGCAGTGCCGCCTTTCTGGTGTCTGTTTTAACTCCCGCAAGCTTTTCTTTGGCAGCAACCGAAATTGTCCCCTTTGCCTGCTCTTGCGCAATGCGAAGCTCGGGTGCTTTCTTGTTTATTGTAAAGTAAAGGATTGCAAGCAGTGCAATCGAGAGAAGAAAAGAGCCTGCAATAACAGGGTCTGCGGTAAGATTAAATGAAATCGCCCTTGTTGCAAAGTTAAACTCCAGGCCGATTACCTTGTAGAAGAAATAAACCACAAGCATTACAACCGCAAGCTCTGCAACAAGCAGTGCAATAGGCCCCTTGTTTGCCTTCACCTTTTCTTTGTTTACTTTAATCATTAAACAATAGAATTGCTTTTTTTATATAAAAAGGTTGTTGATTAGCGAAATTGCCGCCTGCGGGTACGCTGAGAACAAAATAACAAGCCCAAGCCAGACAAGCTGCAAAGAGGGGATTTTGTCAATTACCAAAATTGCGCCTGTAAGCATCAGAACAGGGATAAAGATTACAATTGATGCAAGCGCCCAAGCAAGCCTTGAAAGCATTGTCCCCTCCCGAATTCTCTTAAGGCAGGAACTTTTTACCGCATTGAATGCGTTCATTGCGTCCTGCACGCTTGGAAAGGAATGAAAAATTAACGAGACCGAAAGCCAGTAGAAAGGAATTGCAAGAATGCTTTGCGCGGCCCAAAACTCGTGCGCATAGAAAAGAAGCCATAAGCCCAAAATGTTGTTCAAGGCAAAGGGCGCAAGAGTAATTGCAATTGACTGCCTCCCGCCCGGAGCCGCGTGCTGAACATATGCCTCCTTTAAGTCAAAGAGCTTTACCTTGTGAACCTCCACACCCACAAAAATGCAGGCAATGTAGTGGGCAAGCTCGTGGAAGATAACGCCCGGAAAAAGAAGCCTGAAAAGCATGCCACCACTTATCGCTCTACCTTAATTCCAAATTCCTCGTCTATTTCGCGGGCAGCCCGCTTCATTCTGGAAAAGATTCTTTCAATGTCTTCCTCAATTTCCTCAATTGTCCTGAACATGCTTCTGCTTCTGGGAACATAGTTTCTGCCCAACCTTACAACAAGCCCGCTTCTCATCAGATTGTTTAAGTGGTTGATTACGCTGCCGCGGGACATGCCAACCCTGCGCGCTATTTCGGACGATGAAATCGGGGCATTGTGCTCTGCCGCATAAACAATTTCCTTGAAAACACTGCTTGCGGTTTTCTCCTTATCAATCGGTTCAAAGAAACCAAAGGAACGGCAAATCCAGTCAAGCTCGTTTGCAAGGTCGCGTGAAAAAGGTTTTTCAACCCTCCTAACCACAATCTTAAAAGTGGCCCTGCGCCTGTTCTCTTGGTCCATAGAAAAAATAAGCCACGGAAAACATATAAACGTTTTGTTTAAAGAAATCTATAAAGGATTAAAATATTTAGTTAAAAGTGGTGTTTTTGGCCAAGAGCAAAAAAAAGAGTGAAAAGCCCAAAAAGGCGGGCATTGCAGAAACAGAGGAAACCCTGCAAAGAATTCAGGCAGAATATGAAAATTACATCAAGCGCGCCGAAAAGCAGTGCGCTGAGGCAAAAGAGCAGGGAAAGGCAGAGGCTGTTGCAAAAATGCTTCCCCTCATTGACTCAATCGACGCCTCAATTGAAAACTTAAGGAAAACAACATTGGTTTCAAAGGAAGCCGCACTTGAAGGGCTTGAAAAGCTCGGCGGGCAGGCAACCTCGCTTATGAAAGAAAATGGTTTAGAGCACATTGAATGTGTTGGAAAGGCATTTGATTCCAACTTGCAGGATGCGATGATGACAGGCTGTGACGAGGGAAAGGAAGAGAAAACCGTGCTGGAAGAAGTGCAGAAGGGATATCTGCTCAACGGAAAAGTTTTGAGGCACGCAAAGGTGAAAATAAACAAGTGCAAGGAGTGAATTTTTATGGTTAAAATAAATCCAGTTGAATTTCCGGAAGAATTGTACCCTGGCGAAATGATGCCTGAGGGTATGGCAAAAGGAGGATGTTAAAATGGCAAAAGTGATTGGAATAGACCTTGGAACAAGCAACAGTGCGGCTGCATTTCTCGAAGCGGGAAAGCCGAAGATGATACCAAGCGCGGAGGGAAACTCACTCTATGGAAAAGCGTTCCCAAGCGTTGTGGCAATAACAAAAGAGGGCCAGGCCCTGATTGGAGAGCCGGCGCGAAGGCAGCGCGTAACAAACCCTAAAAACACATTCAGCGAATTCAAGCGAAAAATGGGAACCCCCCACAAATACAGCGCAAACGGAAAAGATTACACTCCGCAGCAGCTCAGCGCATTTATACTGCAGAAAATCAAGAAAGACGCGGAAGAGTTCCTCGGAGACAAGGTTGAAAAGGCAGTAATAACTGTGCCGGCATATTTTGACGACAACCAAAGGCAGGCAACAAAGGACGCGGGAAAAATTGCAGGGCTTGAGGTAATAAGAATAATCAACGAGCCGACCGCGGCATCGCTTGCATACGGCCTTGACAAAAAGGAAAAAGAGCAGAAAATCCTCGTCTTCGACCTTGGGGGCGGAACACTCGACGTTACAATAATGGAGTTCGGAGAAGGGATTTTTGAGGTAAAAAGCACAAGCGGAGACACTGAACTCGGCGGAACAGACATGGACGAAATCATTGTTGACTACATCGCAAAGGAATTTAAAAAAGACCAGGGAGTCGACTTAAAGAAAGACACAATGGCAATGCAGAGATTAAAGGAAGCCGCGGAGAAGGCAAAGATAGAGCTCTCAACCGTTGTGGAAACAGACATTAACCTGCCTTATGTAACCGCAGACAGTTCAGGCCCAAAGCACCTTACAATGAAAATTTCAAGGGCAAAGCTTGAGCAGCTTGTGGAGCCGGTAATTGGCAAATGCGAAAAGCCGGTGCAGCAGGCGCTTGCGGACGCAAAGGTCCAGCCTGCAGACATAAGCAAAATAATTATGGTTGGCGGTCCGACAAGAATGCCTGTGGTGCAAAAATTTGTTGAAAAAATTGTTGGCTCAAAAGTGGAGCGCGGAGTAGACCCAATGGAATGCGTTTCACAGGGAGCAGCAATACAGGCCGGTGTTCTGGAGGGAGACATTAAGGACGTTCTCCTGCTTGACGTTACACCACTAACCCTTGGAATTGAAACACTTGGAGGCATAAAGACACCTCTTATTGAGAGGAACACAACAATCCCAACCAAAAAAAGCCAGGTGTTCTCAACAGCCTCAGACAGCCAGCCGGCGGTGGACATTCACGTGCTCCAGGGAGAGCGCGAGTTCGCAAAAGACAACAAGACTTTGGGAAGGTTCCAGCTAGTGGGAATTGCACCCGCACCAAGGGGAATTCCGCAGATTGAAGTAACCTTTAACATAGACGCAAACGGAATAGTGAACGTTTCGGCAAAGGACCTTGGAACAGGAAAAGAGCAGAGCATTAAGATTGTTGCAGGCCAAAAGCTTGACGAGAAAGACATTGAAAAGATGAAGAAAGAGGCAGAGGAGCACGCGGAAGAGGACAAAAAGCGAAAGCAGGACATTGAAACAGTAAACGAGGCCGACGCAACAATTTACTCAACCGAAAAAATGCTGACAGACCTTAAAGGAAAAGCTGACGACGCAAAGCTCAAGCTGGTTGAGGAAAAACTCAAGGAATTAAAAGGGCTTATGGGAAAGGACCCAAAGGACGTTCCGGCAATCAAGGCAAAGCTTGATGACATGAACAAGACTTTGCAGGAAGTCGGAACAGAGCTCTACCAAAAAGCAGCACAGCAGCAACAAGAAGCCCAGGCAGGCCCCGAAGAAAAGAAGGAAGAGGGCAAGGAAAAGGACGAGAAGGTTGTTGATGCCGAGTTCGAGGAAAAGAACGAGGACAAAAAGTAAACCCTGCTGATTTGAATGCCCACAAAAAGAGACTACTACGAGATTCTTGGGCTTAGCAAAGGCGCAAGCATCGACGAAGTAAAAAGGGCATACAAGAAACTTGCAAAAAAGTACCACCCGGACATTAGCAAAGAAGATAACGCAGAGGACAAATTCAAGGAAGTTCTCGAAGCATACCAGGGCCTTAGCGACCCGCAGAAGAAAGCAAACTACGACCGGTTCGGGCACGCGGCAGAGGGATTCCAGGGCTTTCAGGGATTCAGAGGGGCAAACGCACGCGACTTTGAATTCGACATGAACGACTTGTTCAACAACCTTGGAAGCTTTGGAGATATGTTCCGCGGTGCATTCGGACAAGGCGGACCGCGAACAGGGGCAAGCATAAGGCACGACCTAAACATTAGTTTTGAAGAGGCCGCATTCGGAACAGAGAAGGAAATTACAATCCCAAGGATTGAGAAATGCGGCAAATGCGACGGCTTTGGAGGGGAAGGAAGCAAGAGATGTACCCGCTGCAACGGAGCAAGGGTAATCAGGCGGGAGCAAAGAACCCCGTTTGGAACATTTGTAACCCAGACACAGTGCCCTGAATGCAAGGGAAAAGGAACCGTTGTTGAAAAAGTCTGCAAAAAATGCAGCGGAAAGGGAATTGACCGGGTAAAAAAGAAAATCAATGTAAAGATTCCCGCAGGAATTGACTCAGGAAACCACTTGCGCCTTGCAAAAATGGGAAACGCGGGCAAGGACGGAGGGGGATACGGCGACCTCTATGTTGTGGTGTTTGTTGACGAGCACGAAGTATTCAAAAGGGACGGCGCAGACATTTACGCTGAAATCCCAATCAGCTTCTCTGAAGCGGTTCTTGGAACAAAGATTGACGTTCCCACCCTCAGGGGAGAGGGCACAATAAAGATTCCAGGCGGAACCCAGACAGGAACAATCTTCAGGCTGAAAGACAAGGGAATCAAGGACCTTTCAACAGGAAGGACAGGGGACGAATACGTCAAAGTTATTGTGCAGGTTCCAAAAAAAGTAAGCAAGAAAGAGCGGGACTTAATCGAAGGGCTTGCAGAGGAAGACTCGCTAAAGAAAGAAAGAAAAGGCTTCTTTGAACGGATTGCAAAAAAGTTCAAGCACTAAAAAAGGGCGGGACTTGCATTTAAATTAATTTCCCAAGTGAATTCTCTTAGGTGTTTTGCATCGTACGCAAGAAAAATGCATAATTTGAGCACTTATTCTTTGAAATGCACAGATGGAAAAGTGAGCGTGGTTTAATGGCTTTGGATTTGCACGCAATGGAAGAAAAATGGCAGAAAGCCTGGGAAAAGGACAAAACCTACAAATTTGACGCAAAAAGCAAGAAGCCAACCTACTCAATTGACACCCCCCCGCCAACAGTTAGCGGAGTAATGCACATGGGGCATGCCTTTGCATTTACCCAGCAGGACTTTATTGCCCGCTACAAAAGAATGCAGGGCTTTGAGGTATTCCAGCCATTCGGCTTTGACAACAACGGCCTTGCAACCGCATTAATGGTTGAAAAAAAACTCAAAATAAGGCAGAGTGATTACTCAAGGGAAGAATTTATCAAACTCGTTCTGGAGCACACAAGGGAACAGGAAAAGCTAATGGAGGAACGTTTCAGAGAAATTGGATTAAGCGTTGACTGGACCCTCATTTACAGAACAATCGATAAGCTTGCACGCAAGACCGCACAATACAGTTTTCTGGATTTGCACAAGAAAGACAGGCTTTACCAAAAAGAGGCGCCGACAATGTGGTGCCCAAAATGCGGAACAGCCGTTGCACAGGCAGAACTTGAAGGCAGGGACATTGACAGCACATTCAACGACATTGTGTTCAAGACCGAGGACGGAAAGGATGTAGTAATTGCAACAACCCGCCCCGAACTTCTTCCAAGCTGTGTGGCCGTTTTTGTAAACCCAAAGGACAAAAGGTACAAGCACCTTGTCGGAAAGAACTTAACGGTTCCACTGTTCGAAATGAAGGTTCCGGTTATAGCGGACCCGAGGGCCGATCCTGAAAAGGGAACAGGAATTGTGATGTGCTGCACCTTCGGGGACCAAACAGACATGGAGTGGTACTTTGCGCACTCGCTCCCGATGGTAATTTCAATTTCCCAGCACGGAAAGATGACTGAGAAAGCCGGGAAGTACGCGGGCTTAAGCATTAAGAATGCAAGACGGGAAATCACAAAGGATTTGAAGGAAGCAGGATTGCTTGTGAAACAGCAGCCAATAACCCACACAGTTAACGTTCACGAGAGATGCAAAACAGAAATGGAAATTCTTCACACAAAACAGTGGTTTGTAAGATACCTTGATTTGAAGGATGAGTACATTGCAAAAGGAGAGGCCCTTCAGTGGATTCCAAAGCACATGAAATCAAGGTACAACAACTGGATTAACGGGCTGCAGTGGGACTGGTGCATTTCAAGGCAGAGATTTTACGGAGTCCCGTTCCCGGTTTGGTACTGCAAGAAGTGCAGAAAACCAAAGCTTGCCTCGGAAAAAGAGCTGCCGGTTGACCCAATCAAGGACAAGCCAAAAGGGAAATGCGAATGCGGCGGGACAGAATTTGAGCCCGAAAACGACACATTTGACACATGGTTTACCTCCTCGCTGACACCGCAAATTAACGGCAAGTGGGTTGAAGACAAGAAATTTTTCAAAAAGATTTTCCCAATGGACCTAAGGCCGCAGGGCCACGACATAATTGCGCTCTGGGCATTTAACACAATTGTGAAATCGCTGTTCCACCAGCAGCAGCTTCCGTGGAAAACGATTACAATAAACGGCTGGGCACTTGACTCAAAGGGAAAGAAAATGAGCAAAAGCCTTGGGAACGTGATTGAACCCAGAAAAATGATTGAAAAATACAGCGCAGACGTTTTAAGGTACTGGGCCGGCCTGCCAACTCTCGGAGAGGATGTTCCCTTCCAGGAAAAGGAACTGGTTGCGGGAAAGAAATTTGTTACAAAAGTGTACAATGCAGCCCGCTTTGTTTCAAGCGCGTGCGAAGGGCTTGGAAAAGTCAGTGAATCAAAGCTCAAGCTATGGCCCGAGGACAAATGGATTCTGAGCAGGCTTAATTCAGTTAAGAAGGAATCAACTGAAGCCATGGAATCATACGAATTCAGCAAATGCCTCAACCCTGTGAGAAACTTCTTCTGGCTTGAGTTTGCAGACTACTACATTGAGGAAGTAAAGCACAGGATTTACGGAGAAAACAAGGAAAGCAAAAAGGCCGCACAGTTTGTGCTAAGGAAGGTTTTGTGGGAAACAAACCTACTGCTTGCCCCGTTTTTGCCCCACATCGCAGAGGAAATTGCGCACGGGATGTTCAAGAACCTGCTTAAGGAAAAAAGCATTCACCTGGAGCACTGGCCAAAAATTGAAGAGGAAATGATTAACCCAAAGGCGGAAGAGCTTGGAAAGGCAATTGCAGAGATAATTTCCGCAATGAGAAAGCAGAAAAGCCAGGCAGGACGCCCACTAAACACTGTTGTAAAGAAGGCCGTTGTCACTGTTCCCGAGCCTGAAAAGCTTAAGTGCGCAGAGGAAACAATAAAGCAAACCATGAAAGTGGAATCCCTTGAATTCAAGAAAGGGGACACAATTTCGGTTGAAACAAAACTTGCAGAATAAAGCCCACAAAACTTTGCAGAAACACCTGTCAAATGCAAGAATTTGAATGCCCCAAATTGGTGTTTGCTCCCTAACGGTTCGCCAAGACTCCCGCCCCACCCTTCTTTTGTCACCGGCGCTGCCGGACCAAACTGATTTTCTGTGCCGAAAACGGAAAAGGCATGGAAAAAAAGAAAACATCAAAAAGGCACTTTTATATACAAAAGAGCGCCTTTGTATCTAGAAAGATACTCATTAACATTTACCTTATTTGCAGGACAAAGGGGACTTTCATTGAATAACAAAAACCAGTTAATAACGGTATTGTTTTTATCGCTTTTCCTGGCGGCTTTCACACACGCACCCTCTTGGATAACCTCAACCACCCCGGACTTCAATTCACCAACCGGCAATGCCATAGATGCAATTGAACTCCCCCAAAAAAGGCAGAGCCCCAGCTTTGGAAAAATCCCCATTACAAGAGCCACCCATTTGGATGAAAACC
>JAFCCO010000031.1 GCA_017610175.1 Candidatus Iainarchaeum sp.
GAAACTATACATATTACTTGCTGAAACTATAAAAACTGTGCTGAAACTATAAAAACCATCTTGAAACTAAGTTTTAAAAAAATGAAACTATGTTCCTGTTTATAAATGATTTAACCTATTCTAATATTGTGGACCTGGAAAACAACAGAAAAATAATTCTGGGAGTCGGAATTATAATTTCCTTTGCGTTGGTGATAATATCCATCAGCCTTTATTTTAATTATCAGCACGACCTTAGGCAGGAGTCCAGATTAACCCCTGAAGCCATTGAAGCGATGTCCATTGGGGAAGTCAAAGATTTCCTGGAGCAGCGAAGAAGTGCGGACCCCACATTTCACAGTTTTTACCTGATTCCGTTTATTACATTTATCGGGGTGTTGGTTGGAACCATGGTGTATTACATCATGTCCGACAAGGCAATTCAGCGGGAACAGTCTTTGAAAAAGAATACCAAACTGATTCTTAATTTTCTCACGGTTCAGGAAAAGAAAGTAATCGAAACGCTTATGGAGAAGGGCGGCAGGGTGCAACAGTATGAGCTGTCCCATCTGCCTGGTTTGAATAAGCTGAAAACGCACAGGATATTGCTGAACCTTGAACAAAAAGGGGTCATTCGTAAAGAAAAACTTGGAAAAGGCAACAAAATCGTACTTGACAAAGAATTGTACGAGGTATTAAAATAAAACGGAATTTCCACCTTCAACTTGCGGCGGCGTCAAATTCCTCCTTTTATTTCCAGAGCCAGCCCAACAGGCCTTTGTTATTCTTTTCTGCCTGCGCCAGTTGTTGCATTCTGTTTTGCTCTTGTTCAATGTTTTGTATTTGTTCCTGCATTGTTATCCTTACAGGGTCATCACAATCGCATTTGTCCTTTAGCTGTTTTAAAGTTTGTATTCTTTCCCGGTTTGCGATTACCTCTTGCTCAAGTTCTCCGGCGGCCTCTTCATCCCCCCCGAACAAAAATCGGGTGAACCAGTTTCTTTCCTGCGCCTTTTGCTCTGCCCTCATTGTTGTTTGGACTGAGTTGTTGAAATCTCTTGCAATTTCCCTGATTTGGGGTCCAATCCCCCCGACAATGTCTTCCATTGCAAGCAGGGAGTGAACTGCCAGCCTCACCCTGTTCTGGTTTTTAAAAATGTTTTGCTGCCCGGCTCCAAGTTCCTGAAGTTCTTGGCTCATTTCCTGTTGCCTTTGCTGAATCATCTGCCCCAATTCTGCCGAATTGCCGGCTTTTATCTGTGTTTTTTGCTGAACCATCATTGGTTGGTTAGCACCAATTTTATTTTGCCCATTGGGCGCGCCCTGATTTTCTGCAAAAACGCAGGCGCTTACCGCAAATAGTAAAATCAATGCCACTAAACTAACACTAATCCTTTTTCCATTCATTTTGCCCATATCCTCAATTGTCTGTTATTATATTTACTTAATGTTCCATCCTTTTTAAATATTGCATATTTGGCGGTTTTGAAGATAAATTCAAATTGGAGAGGGAACGACTTTGTCCCTTTTTTTCCCACACTTTTGGTCTGTGCAAGCATGCGACTATTTATATGTGTTATTGGCATATTGTTATGTGGACTCTTGGGTTGGTCGGGCTGATGGGATTCAGCGCATCCAAGCGAAATTTTTGCCTTTTTTTTTGGGGTGCTTTAAATGGAAAAACTTGCTGAACTGAAGTCAGAAGAGATTTTGAAACAGCTTGAAAGCTGTTCAACCGGTCTGGCGGAAGAAGAAGCCAAACACCGATTAGAGGAATATGGCTTCAACGAATTAGAGGAAAAGAAGAAAGTCACGCCTGCAAAAATTTTGTTAAGGCAGTTTGGCAATTTCATGGTTTGGGTTCTGTTTGCAGCCGCCTGTACGTCTTATTTAATTGGTGAGGCCCTGAGTTTTTGGGCTACATTATTTATAATAATTTTTATAATTGCTGCCGGATTTGTTCAGGAGTTCAAGGCAGAGAAGGCAATGGACGCCTTAAAGAAAATAGTGAAATCAACCACTATGGTTGTTCGCGGCAACAAAGTAATGAAAATTTTTACAAGAGACCTTGTTCCCGGCGATGTGCTGTTGCTGGAAACGGGTGACAAGATTCCGGCAGACGCAAAAATATTGGAAGTGATTGGCCTGAAGGCCGACGAATCAGCATTAACGGGCGAAAGTCATGTAGTGGAAAAAATTGAGGGGGATCTAATTTTTGCGGGCACAAGTGTTGTTCATGGGAAATGCAGGGCAGTTGTTTTTGCAACCGGAATGCAGACAAAAATAGGGGAAATTGCTGAAATGATTCAGGAGGAAGAGGAAAAAACGCCTCTTCAAATGAAAATAACGCGGTTGGCAAAAACAATTGCGTTGGTTGCTTTAGGAGTCTGCGCCCTTATATTTGTTTTAGGTATTCTGAGGGGGGCACCGATTGCGGCGATGCTTGTGGTGGCTTTGGCTCTGGCGGTTGCAGCGGTTCCGGAAGGCTTGCCGTTAACAATGACCGTTACGCTTTCATTGGGCATGCACAAGATGGCGAAGTATAATGCGGTAATAAGGCGAATGCTTGCGGTTGAAACTCTTGGAAGCACCACTGTAATATGCACGGACAAAACAGGCACGTTGACGAAAAACGAAATGACTGTGGGAAAAATTTTCGTTAATGGCTGCGTGGTTGATGTTACTGGGGTTGGGTATGATCCAAAGGGTGATTTCTTTGTTAGTGGGCAAAAAATAGATACTCAGAGCGATGGAACAATGTCCCTGCTGTTGAGGGCGGGCACTTTGTGCAACAATGCATTCCTCGAAAAAAAAGAGGGGAAATGGGAAACGATTGGCGATCCGACAGAAGCGGCGTTGGTTGTTTTGGCTGCAAAGGCAGGGGAGTGGAAGGATGATTTGGAGGAAAAAAATCAGCGGCTTGAAGAGATAGTTTTCACCAGCGAAAGAAAGATGATGAGCTGCGTTCACCAAATAGAAAAAGAAAAAATGGTTTTTACCAAGGGCGCGCCTGAAACAATTTTGGAAAAATGCGCCTTCATTCAAAAGAACGGAAAAACTGAAAGGCTTTCAAAAGAGGAGGTAAAGCGAATTTTGAATGCAAATAAACAGTTTGCAAGCAATGCCCTCCGGGTATTGGGTTTTGCCTATAAAGAAATTTCGTCGCCTCTCACTCCCGGGAACATTGAAAAAGATCTTGTTTTTCTTGGTTTGGCTGCAATGATTGACCCGCCAAGGGAAGAAGTGAAATACGCAATTGAAACCTGTAAGACTGCGGGAATAAAAACAATAATGATAACCGGTGACAATGAGCACACGGCAAAGGCCGTTGCAAAAGGGATTGGGTTGCTAAACGATGCCCCTCAACGAATAGTTACTGGAAAAGAATTGGACGAAATGAGTGACGGAGAATTTGAAAACATTGTTGAACAAACGGTAATTTATGCAAGAACGCAGCCGGAACACA
>JAFCCO010000023.1 GCA_017610175.1 Candidatus Iainarchaeum sp.
TTCATTGCATTGTTGTCGTCAATTTCCATTACATTAACGTCTGGTTGTCTGCTGTAAGTAATTGTTGCGCTTGCAAACTTCGCAAATACAGGTCTTGAATTTCCACCAATATACGGGTTCCAAGACTGTGTGTTTGTGTCAAAGTTCACCCTGTATTGAAAATAGCGGTTCAAGTCATTGTTGATTGCTTTTGTTCCCGCACCCGCATAGCCTGTTGTCCAACCCGTATTGGTGCAGGTGGCAGTACCGCATGTTCGATAATCAACCGTAAGCGTGTTGTTCACATCAACCGTTTCAGTCCACGCAAGCTGCTCCCAACGAGAGGTCAGGTTTGAGTCAAACACTGGGCTGTAGTAATTGGAGGTCATCCAGGAATTGTAGTCTGCGGCAATTTCTGCGGCGTTTAACAACCTGTTGTAAACCTTCACTTCATCTATAAGTCCATTGAACGGACCGCCTGCAAGGGTGACGGATTCACTGAGAGTAAAGCTTCCGTCCCCTATTCTAAAAACATAATTGTTCCCAAATCCTGTTGCGTTGCCGCCGCTTGCTTTTTGTATCCCGTCAATATACAAGGTGGTTGTACTCTGTCCAGTCCCTATATACGTGTTGCAGGCTGTAACCTGATGCCACTTGCCGTCTGCCACATTCTGCCCCGAATCTATTGTAGCGAGTCCTGGACTTCCATCCCCTGTGAAAAATTTAAAGCTTCCCGAGTCAAGCGCCATCTGCCATCCTGCAAACGTAGTCAAATTCGGACCACCTATAAAACCGTGCCGCCAGTCTCCCACAATTGTTTGGTAGCCAGTTGAATCGCTTGTTTTTATCCAGGCAATTATACAAAATTCGTCACTGTAATTAAAACTGCCTTTTAGCCCTTCAACGTTGACATAATCATTCACTCCATCCAAAAACAACGCATTGCTGTCCCACATTCCGTAGGCCTTTATGTCTGCCCCGTTTACGAGCGAGCCTGCTTCGCTCATGTTCCCAAGCACCCTTAGGTTTCTCACGAGGGAATAGTCATAGCCCAGGACTGTGGTGTCTTTGATCCAGAGTTCAACTGTGTCCCCTTTGCTCCAACCTGTTATGTCGTCTGTAAATGTGTTATAGGTTCCGCCGCCCCTTCGCTGTTCGGTTCCAACCGGGCTTCCGTTCCTGTAAATTCTGTTAAATGCATCGCCTGTGCCTGTGCCAATAAATTGTTTATGGTCAAAGCTTATTCGCAGGGTTGTTCTGGATTTAATCGGCTGGGTTATTGCAAACTCTTTGAGTTTTACATAAGTGTCACTTGTTGTCCCAAGAGTTGCTTCAGCATCGCTGCTCAAAAGAATGTCATTCCCAATAACGTATTCGTCAACCTGGTTCCACACTCCGTTTCCGCTTGAGTTTGTGTCGTTGAAGTTGTAGTATGCAACCAGCCCGTTTCCATCCAAATTGCGGGCGTACTCGTTTGCGATTTCTGTTGGGTTGAGTAGGCGGTTGAAGATTTTGACTTCGGCAACCTGGCCAGGGAATGCAGCCTCCCAGGTACCGTTAAGATGGCCTATTTGCCATTGGTTGCTTGAAGTGTTAAAACTTGTAGATAACCCTATGCCGTCTTGCGCTCCGTTTATGTAAATTACAATTGCCCCTTGATTGAATGTAACTACGTAATGGTACCAGGTGTTGGCTTGGAGGGCTGAGCTACTGGCCCGCCTGCTTGGAACATTATTAATTTCGTACACCCCGAATTTACCGTCACTTTCAATTGCAAATAAAATTCCTTGATTTGAACCGTCTGTGCCAAAAAGCTCATAGTCGGCATTAAAATTGTTGACCTTAAACCAGCCGGTGAAGGTGTAAACATTGTTTTCGCTAAATGCAAGTGGAGAGCCTCCAGAATAACTGATGCTAACTAGGTCGTTTGCCCCGTCAAACACTCCTGCGTTCTGGTCAAAGAACCAACTGCCTGTGCTGTCTGCACCACTATCCCAACTTCCATTGTTTCCCTGCCCGCTCAAGTCAACTGCCACGCCCCCGGAGTCTGTGTCAAGTTTCCAGTACCCTATCAAGCCGCCAGCTGGCAAAGCAGCAGAGGGAAGTTGGATTTCACCACTTGGCATTACAGTTCCGTCTGCAAGAACCTTAACATAATTCAAATCGTATGCCGTTCCTGAATTAAAGTCAGCCGCGGTTGTGGTTGTCCACGAGGGAGCGTGCACAGGCAAAGCTAGGGCAATAATCAGGGCAGCAGCTAAAACAATTTTTGCAAGCATTTGAAACCTCATTTCAATCCTTTAGCATTTAGTCCTTTAATATATAAAAAGGTTTTCAGGAGAGGGGGAGCGGTATTAAATGATTTTGGATTAAATCTTTTCAGGCGATAAAAGTGATTGTGACAATTTCGGGTTATCCGGGAAGCGGGAAGAGCACGCTTGCAAAAGCGATTGCGGAGGAGCTTGGCTACAGAAGGCACAATGCCGGCGAATTAATCAGGCAAATCTCCAAGGAAAAGGGCCTGAACCTTATTGAGACCCACAGGGAGATGGAGAAGGATTTGAACATTGACCGGGAGCTTGACAAGAGGACAAAGGAACTCGGGGAAAAAGAGGACAATTTTGTGATGGAGGGAAGGCTTGCATGGTACTTTATCCCGCAGTCCATCAAAATTTTTGTGAAAATTGACCTGGATGAGGCCGCAAAAAGGGTGTTTGAGGACACAAAGGCCGGAAAGGAAGAGCGGGCGCAGGAAAGCGAAAATGTGACCCACGAGCAGACAATTGAGAACATGCGGCAGAGAATGGAAAGCAACAAAATGCGCTACGAAAAGCTTTACAAGGTGAATTACCTGAACGAGGAAAACTATGATATTGTGGCGGATACCACAAAAGCGGGCATGGAAGAAACAAAGGAAAAGGTTTTAAATCAGATAAAACAATACTTAAGCAAAGAAAAGCAACCAAAGGTGATTTGAATTGGAAAGGGTTAAAACAGGAATTAAGGGATTAGATGCATTGCTTACAGGGGGAATCCCGCAGGGAAGCAGTGTACTGATCTCAGGCGGAGCCGGAACATGCAAAACAATTTTTAGCATGCAGTACATTTACAACGGGGCAAAGGACATGCAGGAACCAGGGCTTTTTGTAACTGTTGAAAGCAACGCAAAAAACATCATGTGGAACATGGAGAGCTTCAACTGGGACATTAGAAAGCTGCAGGACAACAAGCTAATGAACATTTATAGGCTGAAACTCAACTCGGATGAAGAGGCCAATAAGCAAATTGAAACAGAGCTTGGAATTATAAGGGACCAGGTAAAGGACATTAACGCCCAAAGGCTTGTGATTGACTCAACAACTGCTTTAGGGGTTCTTATGAGCCGGCCTGAAGCAATCAGGAACACTTTGTTCAAGTTTGTTGACGCACTAAAGGATTTGAACTGCACAACAATCCTAACGACTGAAACGGAAATTTTGAAAACCAAATTCAGTGCATTTGGAGTGGAGGAATTTGTGGTTGACGGAGTGATTGCATTGTACTTTACGCCGCCGCACAGAAGCATTTTCATCAGAAAAATGCGCGGAACGGCACACGACAAAAACGTGCACCCGTTTGACATCACAAAAGAGGGAATTGTCGTAAAATCCAAAGAACAGGTTCTCTGGGAAGCAATAAAGTAATTGAATTTTTTTCAACGGGGGCATTTGCCCCCGCAAATTCTATTTTTTAAAAAAAAAGAGATTTAGCGCAGGGTCTTCATAGCAAGCTTAATGTCTGCGCCTGTAACTGTCTTTCTGTTGGCATGTTTTGCAAGCTCAGTTGCCTGCTGCCCGATTTTAATTCCATACTCCTCAAGAACGTCTGCAAGGGCTGCAGCCGCCTCCTCGCTGACACGAGCGCCTCCGGCCTTTCTTATAATCCTGTCAACAGCCGCTAACGGTAATTCACCCATTTTCAAAGCACCTCCGCTTAAATAAAGCACAATAAAAGGTTCTTTTAAAAGAATATAA
Source organism: Candidatus Iainarchaeum sp. (assembly GCA_017610175.1). Lineage (GTDB taxonomy): Archaea > Iainarchaeota > Iainarchaeia > Iainarchaeales > JAFCCO01. The sequence goes on from JAFCCO010000023.1 coordinate 3,993, forward strand.
AACAACATGCCCTTTTGCCCGAAAAAAACGAATTTAAGGGGATTTTGAAGGGATTTTGCGGGAAAAAAGCTTTAAATTGAGTTAAACACTAACTAATCTGAAAAAGGGATTTGATGGAAAAATTTGTAAAACACCCGCTGATTAAGGACGGCGCAATTGAGGAAAGGGAGTACCAGGAGTCGCTAAGCAAAGCGGTTTTTGAGAAGGGAAACACCCTTGTTGTGGCGCCAACAGCGCTTGGAAAAACAATAATTGCAATAACACTTGGAGCAAAGCTTGTTGAAAAAGGCGGCAAAATACTGTTTCTTGCCCCAACCAAGCCGCTCGCCGAACAGCACAGAAAAAGCTTCCTCAAAAAAACAATCATTCCAAAAGAGAAAATCGTTCTGCTGACGGGTTCCGTTGACCGCAAGGAACGGGCAAGGCTTTTTGCGGAGGCAACGGTTGTAACCGCAACCCCGCAAACCATCAGAAACGACTTAAGGCGAAAAACAATCAGCATGAGTGACGTGAAACTCTGCATCTTCGACGAGGCGCACAGGGCAATCGGGGAATACAGCTACGTGGAAATTGCGCACAAGTATGTGAAGCAGGCGAAGAAGCCTCTGGTGCTTGCACTGACCGCCTCCCCGGGAAGCGAGGCCGAAAAAATTAAGCAAGTGTGCAAAAATCTCTTCATCAAAAACATTGAGGTAAAGAGCCATGAGGACGAGGACGTAAAGCCCTATGTGAAGGAAATTGAGTCCGACTGGGTGAAGGTGAAACTTCCCGCAGACTTTCTGAGGGCAAAGAACCTGCTTGAAAAGTTTTCCGCAGAACAAGCAGTATTTTTGAGAAAAATTGGGCTTGCCCCAACCGCAACAGTAACCTACTTTAGCAAGCGAAGGCAGCTTGAGCTGCAGGAAAAAATTCGCGGGCAAATCAAAAGCAGGGGAAGGCAAAGGCCATACCTCTACACCGCGGCGTCAAAGCTTGCGGCAATGATGAAGTCCTCGCACGCAATACTCCTCCTTGAAACACAGGGAATCAGCGCACTCCAGGACTACCTGGACAGGACGAAAGCGGAATCAACAAAGGCAAAGGCCTCAAAGGCACTGAAGGCATTTATGAAAAGCCCGCACGTTATGGAGGCATTTAAAATTATCGAAAAGCTTGAAGCACAGGGAATAGAGCACCCAAAGCTAAAGGCGCTCGGGGAAATTCTGCTCAGCCAATTCAAAGAAAACAAGGACAGCCGCGCAATAGTTTTCAACCACTACAGAAGCAGCATAAAGAAAGTGACAGAATACCTTGGGGAAATTCCCGGACTAAGGCCAACAAGGTTCATCGGGCAGGCGGCGCGCGGAAAGGAAAAGGGAATGAGCCAGAAAGAGCAGATTCAGGTAATTCAGGAATTAAGGGAAGGCAAATACAATTGCCTTGTTGCAAGCAGTGTTGCAGAGGAAGGGCTTGACATTCCGGCGGTTGATTTGGTTGTGTTCTACGAACCTGTTCCAAGCGAAATAAGAATGATTCAAAGAAGGGGCAGGACGGGAAGGCTTTCAAAGGGAAAGGTAATAATTTTAATGGCCGAAAAAACAAGGGACGAGGCGTTTTACTGGACCGCGCAAAGCAAGGAAAAGAAAATGAAGAAAACTCTCCACAAAATGAAAAAGGACGGAATTCCAAGGGAAAAGCAAACCACGCTCGGAGGCTGGGGTGAATGATAAAAAAGCTTGCAAAACAATCAACGCTTGCAAAGAAAGGCAAGAAAGACGAGATAATAATCTACGTTGACACAAGGGAACAGAACTCCGCAATTGCCGAAAAGCTTAAGGCGCGCGGCGTGAACGTAAAGGTCAAAATGCTTGACGTTGGAGACTACGTGCTCAGCGATTCGGTTGTTGTTGAAAGGAAAACAATCTCCGACTTTCTGCAAAGCATTATAGACGGGCGATTGTTTGAACAAATTACAAGCATGAAAAGCAATTACGAAAAGCCCCTGCTTTTAATTGAAGGGGACTTTCAGCAAATTTACACTTTGAGAAACATCCACAAAAACAGCATAATAGGAGCGCTCACATCCGCCGCACTGAACTACGGAGTGCCCGTGCTGTTCACAGCATACCCAAGGGAAACGGTTGACTTTTTGCACAACATCGCAAAAAGGGAGCAGTTTGGAAAGGACAAGGACATAAGGCTTAGAATCGGGCGAAAGAAAATGACCCCCTCAGAGCAGCAAAGGTTTGTGGTTGAGTCACTTCCATTCATAGGGCCAAAGCTTGCACGCTCGCTGCTCAACGAATTTGGAAGCGTTAAGGAAATTGTGAACGCAACCCCCAAAGAACTCCAAAAAGTTGAAAAAATGGGTGAGAAAAAGGCAAAGCAAATAAGGAAAGTGCTTGACTCACAATACAAAGAGGACTAGGCAAACTCAAGAATTCTGGCGAAATCGCTTGAGTAAACCGTTGAAATGAAATTGCAGTCGGCCTCAAGCAAACCCGTTTGGAAAGCAATTGAAGAAATCGAATTCCTGTTGAGGTAGTAATAATCAAAACCCCACTTTTCCTGCTCAGATTTAAGCCTGTTGCAGTCCGCGGTCAGCGGAATTACGGACATTGACTTATTGCGCTCGTCAAGCTCCGGCGCAAACTCAAAATAGCCGTCCATCACAATCTGCCTTTTTGAAAGATAGGTTAGAGGGTGCCCCACGTCCCAGCGCGAAGCAATAACAGAGTCCTCAGGGGTATTCTGCAGCCAAGCCAATGCCTCCCGCTCGGGAATTGGGGTAAACCAACCTGTTGAGTTTGCCTCACTGTAAATTACCACTGTTGAAAGAACGAAGAGCAGTGCAAAAACTACCGGGGCGAACTTTCTTGTTTTCTCAAAAACAAAGCCGAACCCAAAAGAGGCAATTATTGCGACCGGAACCGAGAGGAAAATCGCAAGGCGCAGGGAGAACGCGGCGTAGAGAAGGGAGAAGACAAACCATGCAACGAGGAACATGTGCTCCCTTGGCTTTATCTTTGCGATTCCAACCAAAAGGAAAAGCCATGAGAACGTGAAAAAAGTAAAAATGCTTAACAATAGGGGCTTTGCGTTCTCCGCGGAGTCAAGGGAGATTGCTGAAACATATTCCATCGGAGAATACGGGAGGGTGTAAAGCCAGATTAGCCACACAAGGGTTCCAATCAAAATTAACAAAAGGATTTTTCTGAACTCAAAATCAATTCGCTTAACCCTTGCAGTAACCATCCAGGCAACAAGGAAAAGGAAAAGATACATTGTGGAAAGGGGATGCAGGAGCGCAAGTCCTGCGGTTAGAAGATAAGCCGGCTTGAATTGCCTGATGTAAATTAGAAAAACAATTGTTGGAACAATTAAGAGCGCAAGGGAGTCGGGCCTTGCGTATGACGCGGTTCGCATCAGGTGAAGGGGCATTAATGAAATTGCAAGTGCCGCAAAGAGGGCAATGGAATCGCTTTTGAACGCACGTTTTGCAAATGCAAAAGCCAAGAGTGCGGCAAAGGCGCCGTAGATTGCGGGAAAAATTGGCGTAAGCTTAATCACACTTATCCCTGAGGCAATTGAGAAAACAGCAATAATTGAGTGGAAAAGTGGAGCGTAACTGTAGAACCTTCCCTGCATTGACAATTCATCGTAGGTTGGAACCGCCTGTTCCTCCACAATCGATTCCGCCATGCGCGCATGAAACCAGGGGTCGGGTCCGGTCATGGAATCAATTGCCAGGGGAAACGCCCTCAGCAAAAAGGCAAAAACAAAGATTAACAAAAGTGTTTTAGGAAAACCCATTCAAAAACCAACCCACTAATAATAGGGCTAAAGCGTTTTAATAACCTTTTTGAGGCAAAACAGGCAAACGCTTAAAAGCAGTAAAACCATATTATTAGCCAATGAGAACGGCGAAGAACGGAAAACCAAGCCTTTTGCTGGCTCCAAAGGACATAAAGCCCTCAAACGAAAACATGAGGGTAAGGGGTGTCTTTAATCCGGGCGCAATAAGGCTTGAGAACGGAAAAATAATGCTGATGGCAAGGGTTGCGGAAACCCCAATCCATGGAAAGCGCTACTTTCTCGCACCCAAAATGACGGGGCTCGCTTCGGAACCAAAAATGAAGATTGAGGAAATCCCAAGGTCCCAGGGAGAAATCGGGGCAGAGGGATTTGTAAACAGGTTTGGAATGTGGAGGCTTCCCACAATCTCGCATTTTCGAAAAGTGTTGCTTGACGAGAGCGGCACAAGGATTGAGTCAATAAGCCAGCAGCCCGACTTTTCAGGATGCGGGGATGAAGGACAGTATGGAATCGAGGATCCAAGAATTGTTCACTTTAAAAAAGACAAAAAATATGCAATGACCTACGTAACCGTTTCGCACGGAAGCGGGGTCTCAACAAGCCTTGCGGTTTCAAAAAACCTTTCAAACTGGCAGAGGAAGGGAATAATTTTCAGGCAGCAGAACAAGGACGTTGTGCTCTTTCCCGAAAAAATAAACGGTTACTATGTAGCGCTCCACCGCCCGGAAGGGGTGATGATTTTTGACAAGCCAAGCATCTGGATTTCGTACTCAAAGGATTTGATTTTTTGGGGAAAGGACAAGCCATTGCTTGCGCCACGCAGAACAGGCTGGGACTCACTCAGAATCGGGGCGGGAACATCCCCCATAAAAACAAAGGAGGGCTACCTTGAAATTTACCACGGGGTCGCGCTGAGAAATAAAAACGATCCGGACTCCCAAAAGATTTACAGGGCGGGCGCACTCCTGTTTGATTTGAAGAACCCCGAGAAGATACTTGCGCAAACCCCCAGGCACAAGCCGTTGTTCAAGCCGGAGGGAAGGTATGAGAAGAAGGGCTTTTTGAACGACATTGTTTTCCCGAACTCAAATGTGCTGAGCGAGAACGGAAAAAAGCTAATTGTGTACTCGGGCGGGGCGGACAGCCACCTTACGGTAAGGGAGCTTTCGCTCAAGAAGATTCTTAATTCAATGCAAAGGCTTAAGGCATAATTAAATCTTTTTGTTAAACACGCTAATTACAAACATAATAACGCTGGGAAAAAGCATTAACGCAATCTTGTCAACGGACTGCAAAATAGGCAAACCCTTAACCATTATGCTTGTCAAAATCTCAGTTCCCAGAGTTAAGGGCATAAGGCTTGCGATTCCCTGAACATAGGACGGCATGAACTCAATTGGGAAAATCACACCGCTCAGAAACAGGAACGGAATCATTATTATAAGCGAGGCAAGAACGGCTGTGGACTGTTCATCCGTAAAGTTTGTCAGGAACAAGCCGATTGAAATGAACGAAAAGGAAATTGCAACCACTGCAAAAAGAAGGCTTAGCGAGGAGCCGATTATTGGAACCCCAAAAACAAAGACGGCAATCGAGATTATTATCATAGCCTCAACAATTGCAAAAAGCATCTGGCCAAGGATCTTTCCCGAAAGCCAGACAAACTTGTTGGTTGGTGAAGCCCTCACCCGAAAGTCAATTCCCTGCTTTCTCTCAACAAGGGTTGAAATGCTTGCAAAAAGAACGCACGTAAGCAACAGCACAATTGTAAGTGTAATTGGCATTAGAATTGCCGTTTTCTCAACAGGCGCATACTCCTCACTATCAAGATACATCTTTACGCCCTCAACCGCAAACGGGCGAATGAGATAGCCCGGCTGGTAGGACATAAACTCCTTTAACGTGTCCGCAAAGCCGTCAAGCAGTCCCCTGCTTTCACCAAGGCTGATTTTTGCATCGTCGTAGGCAAAGTTTGCCTCATTAATAAGAAGCTTAAGTTCACCCAAAGTTAACTCAAGCTGCTGAACAGAGCTCTTGAATTCATTCACACTGTAATCCAGAGTATCAAGCTTTTGGCTGGTTAAGTCAAGCTCGCCCCTGATCCCCTCAAGTTCAATTGTTGCGTTGTCAAGGTCCACAAGCCCGCTGTCAATTTCGTAAATCGTGGCATCAAGCTTTATTACAACGGCGTTAACTTCCTCGTGAGCGTCGTTTAGCATGGAATAAACCTGCCCAACCGCAAGGCCCATTGCTTCCTCAAGCGCACTTCTGACAGAAACAAGCTCGTTTCTGTACTGAACCAATTCGTCTCTTGAACCAACAAGCTTTGCCCTGTAGGACTCAAGCTTGTTCTGTGAATCAATAACGCTTCCCTTTGCATTCGCGAGCTTTTGCTTGGACTCAAGGTACTCGGGGTGGAACTGGTCAAGTTTTCCCTGCAACGAATCTGTGTCAATTGCGTCCACCTTAACCTTAAAATTTTTAAGGCGCGACTTTGCGTTGTCAAGCGCAATCTCAACAGCACTTAGCTTTGCCTTCTGCTCGTAAAGTTTGTCAATCATGGCATCGAGATTGTCCCAAATCCCCTCAAGAATGCGGGTCGATTTCTCGTTTGAAAAAAGCTGGATTGAAATCTGCACATAGGACAGAATCATTTTTGAAACCAAGGGAGTGCTGTTGTCGTAGTAGAGCCTAACCCTCACAGGGTCAAAGGCACTGGACGGTTCAATAACCTCAATTCCCACCGTTGCGGTTCCGCAGTCAATGGAATTCTTCAGTTCATCAACAGAGTGTGCCTTGTGAAACCTTATTCTTCCAACAGCATTAAGCCTTTCAATGAAGGCCTCTGAATCAAAGAAATCCGAATTTTCCGGAACCAAATACCCAACGTCCGCCTTCTCAAAGGCAGCGTCGGGGCCGCCTCCCTGCCCGCCAAAAGCAAGGGCAATAACCAGCACCACAATAAGCGGGTATAAAAGCATCATTGCAAGGGTTGCCTTCTGGGAGGCAATGAGCTCGAGTTCCTTTAACGCAAACCTAAATATCTTCACGCTTTATCCCCTTCTCTTCCACAAGCTTTATGAAAACGTCTTCAACACGACGCCTGTTCTTCTTGAGTTTTGGAACCTCGAATTCCTTTGCAATTACCCCGCCGACAACAATTCCGATTCTGTTGCACAAAAATTCTGCCTCGTCCATGTAGTGGGTTGTAAGAATTATTGTTTTCCCAAGCATTCTTAGCTGGAGAATCTTTTTCCAGAACCCCTTCCTTGCCCTTGGATCCAGCCCAACAGTGGGCTCGTCCAAAAAAACAATCAGCGGGTCGTTAATCATCCCGCACGCAATGTTAAGCATTCTCTTAAAGCCGCCTGAAAGCTTTCCGGCACGCCTGTTCCGAAACCTTGCAAGATTCCACCGCTTCAAAAGGACCTCAACCCGGTCGTGCAAATCCTTTCCGGAAAGCCCATATAGCGTGCCCATCATTTCAAGGTTTTTTTGAACCGAGAAATTGCGGTAAAAGCAAAGCTGCTGCGGAACAATTGCAACCTTTGACTGGATTTCCCACCTCCAAAGCGGCCTTCCCTTTGTAAAGTATGAAAAACTGCCCGCGTTTGCGGACTCGAAACCCAGAAGAATCCGAATTAAGGTGGACTTTCCCGCCCCGTTTGGCCCAAGCAGCCCAAAAATTTCCCCCTCCCCTACCTTGAAGGAAACCTTTTTCAGGACCTCAAACTTGCCGTAGCTTTTTGCGATGTCCTTTACCACAAGGGAGTCCATGGACAAAATATGCCTTCCTTGTTTATAATGATTATCTTGGTAATGAATTATACCTGCAAGCGGGAAAGGGCAAAGCAAACCTTTAAATTCCCTTGCACTTAGAAAAATATTAATAACACAAATTTTTCTATTTAAAGTGGTGTTAAATGACTCAATGGCATGGAAAAGCAAGAAGGAAGCCAACAGGCGGAATCCGCACAGCCAAAAGGCGAAAGGACAAGAGGCTGGCTGAAAAGGGCGGAAACCCAACCCTCACGGTTTTAAGCGACGAGGAAAGGCGCTCCAAAGTAGTTGGAAGGGGCTTTACCACAAAGGTCAAGGAAAGAAGGGCAAAGTTTGCAAGCATTGCCGACGCAAAAACCAAGAAGGTTCAAAAGGCAGAGATTTTAAACGTTGAGGAAAACAACGCAAACAGGCTTTTTGTGAGAAGAAACATCATCACAAAGGGCGCTGTTATCAAAATAAAATTCGCAGGCAGTGAAAGGCTTGCAGAAGTGACCTCAAAGCCCGGCCAGCAGGGACAGGTTCAGGCAGTTTTGCTCGACAGAATGCCTGAAGTAAAACAGAGAAAGAAGGCCGAAAAAAAGGAAGAAAAGAAAACCGATAAGAAGGAAGAGAAGAAAGAAAAGCCAGCCAAAAAGGAAAAGTCCGAGAAGAAAGAAGAAAAGAAGTAATTCAACCGCTTGGCGTCTAATTTTTTTTAAATCCACTACTTCATATTCGGCAGAATTTTGAACGCAGGGAAAGGCGGGGAAACAAAAAAAATAAAACAGCCCTGCACACTTGCAGCATACCATTGATTTAAGGCCTTTTTGCGGGCAAGCAAAAGTAATAAATTCTTTTAATTCATACTAAATAGCATTATGATTGCGAAATTGCTTGCTTTGGCTGAACAGAGTTTCAGTACCCTGTGGCTTAACTTTTTGGGCCTTGTTCCAAACTTTGCCTTTCTAGGCATTGCATTGGCAATCCTCTTTGCCACATACCTTTTCCTAACGAAGGTTGTTTCCCTGACTTTAAAGACCGCGGTAAGGCAGGCGGAAGAAAGGGAAGTTGTAATCAAGCTATGGCGCTACGCCTTCATATTCATCGCACTGCTTGTTCTCATCCTGTCATTTTCAGGCGACCTTGCCGCAGCCGGAATAAGCATTGGCCTGCTTTCAGCAGCGCTTGGCTGGGCACTGCAAAAGCCGATTACGGGAATTGCAGCCTGGCTAATGATTCTTGTCAAAAGACCGTTCAAGGTTGGAGACCGGGTAATAGTTGACAATATCAAGGGAGACATAAAGGACATCACAATGTTTTACATTGTCCTAAACGAATTCGGCGGAACAATTGGGGGAGAGGAAACAAGCGGCAGAACAATAATGATTCCAACATCCATTCTGTTTGAAAAACCAATCACCAACTACACTCTGGGCAACGAATTCATTTTGGACGAGATTGGCGCGGAATTCACCCACAAAAGCAACCTGGCAAAGGTTGAAAAAATAATGATTGGCGCGGCCGGCAAATTCGCCGCAGGCGAGGCAAAAGACAGGCAGGAAAAGCCGTTCACAAGGGTGTTCTTCAACCCAAGCGGAATGCGCGTAAAGATAAGGTACTATGTTCAGGCAAAGGAAAGGCAGAAAGTGATGACCGACATAACCAGAGAAATCTACGGCAAAGTTATGAAAGAAAAGGACACCTGCTTTGCATACCCCCACACCGAAGTACTGTTCTCGGAAAAGAAGGCGACCGCAAACTAAAGGGAACAGCCCCCGCCTTCTTTCACCCCAAGGCAGCAGCCGGCAAAAAGCCACAGGGTATACTTTGACTTTAGGCGAAAGAGTCTGGGAAAAGGGAAGAAGGTTGGGTAGGCTTTTGGCAAGCCGATGCATTTATATTATAATTCTATCATAGTAATAGAATAGTGATATAAATGAAATATGGGCTTTTTGTAAGGAAACTGCTGTTGAGAAAAGAGCGCTTTATTTCAAGCGAAGAATTAGTGGAAGAGTGCGCCAAACTGAAAATGCCTTATGAAAAGGCAATTAAATACCTGTATCTCTACAAATACGTTGAACGCATTGTGAGGGGATTCTTCTATATTCCTACAGTGGAGGAAAGAAGATACAAAACAGGGGGGGCAAACTTCTATGAGGCAATCGCCAGAGCAATGGAATACAAGAAAGTAAAAAACTGGTACTGGGGCCTGGAAACAGCAATAAAAATGAATGCAATAACCCACGAATTTTTTACAATAGACTATGTGGTGTCTGACAAGATATTCAGGGCAAAACCGTTTAAGATTCTTGGAAGAAAAGTTAAGTTTGTAAAACTGAGCAAAAAACTATTCGGATTTGGAATAAATAAATCCGGAAACACGCCTTACTCTGATTTGGAAAAGACTATCTTGGACATAATCCACTTGAGAAAATACTCGGGGGAATCCAACAAGGCAATAAGAGACTATGTAATTGAATGGGCCGACGAAGCAGACAAAGCCAAAATGAAGAAATACTCAAAACACTACAGCAAATCGGAAAGAAATATTTTAGATGAATTAAAATGAATTCCAAATTTGGGGGGAATTTGAAGTGATTGAAGAGGAAATATTAAGCTGGCTGTCAGAAAAACTCGGAATAAAAAGCATTCAATTAATAGAAAAAGACCTCTTACTGCAGGGCCTTCTATTGGAACTCTCTAAATCAGACTACTTCTTGGAAAACTTTGTGTTCAAGGGCGGGACCTGCCTGACCAAGGCATACTTTGGCTACTACCGCTTTTCGGAAGACCTTGACTTTACACAGATAAACCAGAAAGCGTTTGAGGGAAAATCAGGAAGGCAAATAAGAAAAATGCTTTCAAAAGAAATCAGCAAAATAATGGAAATAATCGAAAAAATATCTAAAGAGCTGGGTCTTAACTTCAACCCAATAAAATCAGACAGACACTATGTCCAGCTTGGCGGAAGCAACAGGTTTGTAACATTCAAACTGTGGTACAAGCCAACTACCGAGGACAGGGAAACTTTCATAAAAATTCAACTCAACTTTGTTGACAAAATACTCCGCAAGCCAAAAAAGCGCAAACTAAAAGCAATAGCAGAAAAACACGCTGAAGACTTTGCGTATCTTTACCCAAAATATGCATCAATAGCCACCGAGGGCCCAACTTTCTACTGCTACGGCCTCAAAGAGATTGCGGCAGAAAAAGTCCGTGCCCTGCTGACAAGAAGGGGATTCAAAGCAAGGGACATTGTTGACCTGTATTACCTGGCCAGGAAAGGGGCAACAATACAGGCAGTGAAGAAAAACGCAGTTGAAAAAACCAAATTCATGCTCAAATACCTGAAATACGGGGAAAACCTGAAAAACAAGAAATTTGAGGAAGAATTCGGGCTCGGGGAAGAAGAACATCTAATGATAGAAGAAGCTGGCAAGGGCTTTGAAAAATTCGCAAACAAAACACTCAGGGAACTCAACAAACTGGCCGAAGAAGCAAGGGAAAAGCACAAGGGTCCAGCCTGAAACCGCTTTAATTTGCCCCCTTTTTCTTTTCTCAGAAACAGCGGGCAGAAAGCGGCACACCCACTACTCCATATTCGGCAGAATTTTGAACGCAAAGACTGCCGAAAGCCCCGCCAGCGCCCAGAAAAAAAGCGGGTTCAGCAAACCGGTCACCGTGAGCGTCAGGACAACAACCAGCAGTATGCTCAAAAGGCACACCCAAAAACGCGGAAGAAAAGTTTAAAAACAGTTGTTATATATACTTATATAACAAATAACTGGTGGTTGCATGGCTAAAACTCGGACACAGATTTTGCATTATCCCCGGCTTGACACTGTTTTAATGGTTGAAAAATTTATAAAGGAAACCAGCGGTGAATTCAAGAAACGCAGTTTGTGGGAAAAGCTTCCAAAAAAAACAATGTACCAGACTTTTCAGGTGATTTTTGACTACTTGGCTGAATCGGGAAAAATTGGCATTGACGGAGAGGGCCATATTTGCTGGATTTGGAATCCCAAGCTTGTTCAAAAATATATTAATCGGGATGACTTGAGTTGGAGGAAGAAAAAATGATGCTTCCGTCCAAAATCAAGTTTGTGGATAAAAAAGTCCAAAAGGCGTTTGAAGAACTTGAACACAGCGTGACGGAGGGCAAGCAACTTTACAGGTTTCTAACCCAGGCACTTGAAAATCTTGAGAGAGATGCTTTTGCAGGAATTCAAATTCCCAAGAAGCAGATTCCAAAGGAGTATCTCAGGAAATACGGCATTGACAATTGCTGGAAATATAACCTGCCAAACGCCTGGAGGCTGCTTTATTCGGTCGGCAGGGGGGAAGTAATTGTTTTGAGCATTGTCCTTGAATGGCTTGACCACACTTCATACTCAAGAAAATTCGGGTACAAGAAAAAGTAGCAGG
>JAFCCO010000032.1 GCA_017610175.1 Candidatus Iainarchaeum sp.
TGAATGCAAAGAAGAATACTGCGAAAGGTAGGTGCTTGTTGCCAAAAAGGCGTTTTTCCAATTGCTTTTAAAACGCATTTGTTGGCATCGGCCCCAAATTTAGTTGTTTCAATGTTTCACAATTGCGCAACAAAGAAACGTTTATAAGATTTTACCGCCCCATAGGTTTGGGTGATTGCTGTGAAGGTTAAGACTGTTTACAACGAGGGCTCCGGATTTGCCGACAAGGTTCTGGCAGGCGATGCTGTCGAAAAGGTCATTGCGGTAATGGGCGCAAACAAAACCACCAGAACTGTTTTTGTGGTTGATAATGAAAGGAATCTTGTCGGGCTGATAACAATCAAGGAAATCTTTGACTGTATCTTTGATGAAATGAAGCCCAAATTAATAAAACTGTCCAACAAGAAAAAGGAACTGAAAGCAAGGGACATAATGAGAAGCGCAATATCTGTTTCATTGGACGACGATTTGGATGATGCCTTGCGTGCGGCAAAGGCGGGTAACCTGCAGGACCTCCCTGTTTGCAGGGACGGAAAGGTTGTGGGGGAGCTGGACTGCTTTGAGCTTTTGGACGGGTTGGTTGCGGAGAACAAGGATTACTTCGGGTAGTGCTTGGAATTGTAATCAAATTGCGTGGCCTTAAACCAGTTTAACTCAAAATTTCTTCCTGCTTTAATGTCCTGCAGAATGGTTTTCACTTTGTCGGCTGTGATAATTGAAGGCACCAAAACAAACTCTATGCCTTCTGCACAAAGCTTTCTTGCGTCATGCACGTCGTGAGCCAGAACAATGAGTTTTACACCCCTGTTTTTCCGCAGCATCTTTTTGGCCAGAACAATGTTTGAATCAACGTTCATCACCGTTGAAATAACCACTTTTGGCCTTACTTTCAAAATAAAGTCAATTGTCTCCAAATCGGATACATCACCGTAAAGTGTGTGGAAATCTAGCTTGCCTGCCTCTTTCAGCGCCCTTGGGTCAAAATCAATAACCAAAACCTCTTTTTCACCCATCGTCCCGTCGGGAAAAATTCTTTTCCCTGTGTCGCCAAAGCCCAAACAAACAAAGGGGTATTTTTTGTCCTCAGCCATGTGCAGGGAGTCTTCAAAAAATCTTTTGTTCCGCAAAAAAGGCAAAAAACCGGACAGGCGGTCATACAGGTTGTTGTTGTAGATTATCAGGTAGGTGGAGGCGCTGATTGTTGTAACCGCAACCAAAGTGATTATTGAAACAACTTCGCTGGAAACATGCCCCACTTTCGCCCCAAGGAAAATGAGTATTAGTGAAAATTCGCTTATCTGAGCAACAGTAAGGCTTGAGAGAAAGCTTGTCCGCCCCTTGTAGCCGAGTTTGGCCATCAGAATAAAAACGATTATGGGGTTTCCCACAAGAACAAAAAGCGAAAGTATTATTGCGGGGGCAAAAATTATGTCCGAGGCGGCAAACACCAGGTTTGAACCCAAAACAACAAAGAACAGCACGATGAAAAAATCCCTCAGGTACTTTAGTTTTCCCAGCACCTCATAGGTGTAGGGAAGGGATGCTATTGAAACTCCTGCCAGAAAAGCCCCGATTTCTTTGGAAAAACCAAGAAAAATGGCGACCGCGGAAAACGCAAAGCACCATGAAATGGCCCCAAGGAAAAGCAGTTCCTGGCTGTTGGAAAGGGAGTCAAATACTTTTTTGACCAAAAATTTGGATGCAATGAAAAACAGCAAAAACAGCACAACCAAACTGAAAACAAACTGTGAAAGCTGGGTGGTTAAATCGGTTGAAAAAGAAAAGGAGGAAATTAAAACAAGGGCAACGATTGCAACAAAATCCTGCACAAGCAGGAAACCAATGGAAATCTTTCCGTATAAGGAGTTCAATTCCTTCTTGTCAGACAACAATTTTACGATTATGATGGTGCTGCTGAAGGTTAATGCAATTGCTATGTACAGGGACTCTATAAAAGCGAATCCCAAAAATGTCGCAATTCCGAATCCGACAAGGGTGGTAAAAACAATCTGACCCAACCCAGTTATAACCGATGTTTTTCCTATCTCCCTGAAAATCCTCAGGTCAAGGTTTATTCCGACAAGAAACAGCAGGAAAGCCACCCCCAGCTCTGAAAAAACATGCAGCATTTCCTGGTAGGTGATAACATTCAAAAAAGAGGAACCGAGAATAATTCCCGTAAAAATGAAAGCAAGCAGGATGGGCTGCTTCAGCTTTTTAAACAGGAACCCAAGCAAGGTGGCAAGCACGATTACTGCGGCAAGCTCGAGAAAGAAATCCTGTATCATACATCAGCCCCCTTTTTTCTGTTTATAACAAATTTTAGTGCTTCAAGAAATATAAATGCACTGAATGCCGCCGATACGCAGATTATCCAGTCAAACAGGTTTAGTGTTGTGAACTCAAATATTTGTTGGAAGAAAGGAACATACATTGCAATTAAAGTTGTTGCAGCCACGGCAACTGTTGCAGGCAACATCCACTTGTTTGTAAAAATACCGATTTTGTGTATCGGTTCATCCAGTGACCTGAAGCCGGATGGAATAAAAATTACCATGCTTACTATTGTTGCAAACACCATTGTTCTTGCCCTTTCAATACTTGTTACAGGATCTGCGTGGACAAATACCGCAAGGGCTGCCAGAGCCATAAATACTGCCATGCTTAATATTATTGTTGTGTTCTTTTTTGTCAGGAATCTTTCTTTTGGATTTCTTGGAGATTTTCGCATTATGCCCTTTCCAGCGGGTTCAGCCCCAAGGGCCAGAGAGGGCATTACTTCGTCAAAAGAGTTTATAAATAAAATTTGCAGGGCGAGCAATGGCAGGGAATTAAAACTAAAGAAAGCTATGCCAATGAATATTAAAATCACTTCCGTGAAATTTCTCGAAAGCAGGTAAGTTGTGAATTTTCTTATATTTTCGTAAATCGTCCTGCCCCCTCTGACCGCGTCCACTATTGTTGCAAAGTTGTCGTCTATGAGAACCATGTCCGCCGACTCTTTGGTAACATCTGTTCCTTTTACACCCATTGCTATTCCAATGTCTGCTTTTTTTACTGCCGGCGCATCATTTATGCCATCCCCTGTCATTGCAACAATATGCCCCTTTTTCTGCAGAGCTTTAACAATTCTCATTTTGTGTTCCGGCTGCGT
>JAFCCO010000010.1 GCA_017610175.1 Candidatus Iainarchaeum sp.
AATTTGATGCCAAAAATTTGCTGATAAAAGGCAGTAAAGAAAACCAAAGCCTCAAAACACTGAAAATAAAAAAAGTAAAAGAAAACCTCTACGCATTCAAATCCCTGAAAGGAGAGGTCATTGAAATCGGAAAAAAAGACTCAAAACCCTACGCAAAACTAAACAAATGGGGCGACGAAACATACATTCAACTAACACCAATAACACCCACCGCCAACACAAACCTAAGTCTCGACGGAGACAAACTCAAATGGATTGAAAACAAAACAGAAACCCACATCTACGCCCTGGAACCAAAAGAAACCGAAAAAAAAGACAGCAAAGGCAAAACACACAAAATCAAAACAAACACCGAGGGCGGACTAGAATGGGAAACCATCTTAAAAGAAAAACCAGAAGATAACACCATAGCCTGGGGCCTGGAAACAAAAGGACTAACATTCTACTACCAACCACCCCTAAACCAAGAAAACCAAGGAGAAGGACTAACCTGCACAGAAACAACCTGCTGGAACGAGGGGGGGGACACAATCATTTTCAGGCCAGAACACATTGTCGGAAGCTATGCAGTCTTTAACACAACACAAATGAATGATTTCAAAACAGAGGAAGACGATGCAAAATATGAATGGGGCAAAGCATTCAACATCTACAGGCCAAAAATTTATGAACAAAACAATGAAGATAACTGGGTTTGGGGGGAACTGTACATAGACGAAGCAAGCGGAATAATGACAGTAACAGTAAACCAAGACTGGCTGGACAACGCCAACTACCCGGTTGTAATTGACCCAACTTTAGGATTTGACGGAACCCC
The DNA here is from genome assembly GCA_017610175.1 of Candidatus Iainarchaeum sp. Taxonomy (GTDB): domain Archaea; phylum Iainarchaeota; class Iainarchaeia; order Iainarchaeales; genus JAFCCO01. The sequence continues at coordinate 818 of JAFCCO010000010.1, forward strand.
CGGGACTTCAGTAGATTTCTTCTGGAACTATTTAATAGCCAACGGCAGTACGGCGAACGGCTACAGTGCCGTTGAAGATGGAACACTTACCGGCATGTCAGTGTATGCCGCAGAAAAGTACAGCTCTGCGGTGGACATAACGCTTGGAATATATTCGGACGACACCGGGCCTGATGCAAATATTGCCAGCACTGTCGGAGGGGCTATTCCAGATAATAGGGGGTGGACAAGCACTTTGACCGTTGACAATCCCGATGGAGGATATGTCATGAGCTACGGTGAGAAATTCTGGTTGGCTTTTCATAGGGATGAAACCATGGCATCTGCTACGTTTTATTACGACACAGTGGATGGATTTGTAACTAAAACTGGTTCTCCAGATTATGTTGATGGGATGATGCCTGAGGCAGGTCCAAGTACCGCTGGCACAGCTGACCGTCAATATGGCATCCGCGCGACCTATGAACAATTTGAAAATCCTGACTTGAACATCTGGCAGATTGATGGTCGGGATTTTAATGGTACGCTGCCAGCATTTTCTTATGCTGATGACCGCAATTTGACAATCAAATTCAGGGTTTCCGACACTGGAGGCGACGATTTGAATTTCAACATGTATTATGGCACCTCAGCCAAAGCGACAACAAACAAGATAATCGAAGACATCAACCTAAGCACAAATCCAGACGGGGGAAACTGCGACACAAACAGCAAAACAGGAATGGTTTGCACCTGGGACTTTAACACCGATGGCATAGCAGAAAACTTCTACTGGATAACAATCGTAATAAACAATGAAGATGTTACAAAGAATATACCAAGCCCAAAAAGCTTCTATGTGAAATCGTTTATGACTTCTTGCGGCGACTACTCCTTGCTTGAAGACATAACTGTCAATACCACCTGGCTCACCGGATGCACTTACCTAGTAGCGAACACCATAAACGTCAAAAATTCCTCAACTTTAACGGTTCAGCCAGGCGCAGTGATTAAGTTCGCTGACGACACAGCCCTACAGATTAACGACAATGCCCTGCTCGAAATCGACATTGAAGGCTCAGACACACACAAGGTTCACTTTACCTCCTGCAAAGATCAAACAAAGGGAGACGACACAAGCGCGATAGGCGGCTGCAGTGGCGAAGCAGCACCAGGAGACTACGACTACGCAATCTACTTGGATAATGCGGCAGGAAACCACTCCAACATAAACTGGCACGATTTGAACATCAGCTTTGCCAAAACAGGGCTATACATTGGAGCTGATTTGAACTCAATCTACAATTGCAACATTCAGGACAACAGAAACGCAACATTAAACAGTGGATACGGTGGGGGAATAAAAGTTGCTAATGCAGTGGATTTGTCCTCCATTTACAACAACACCTTTGCAAACAACTACGCAAAGTATAACGGTGGAGGAATATCCTTCGGCGTAAAGTATGGTACTAAGCCTACCGTAACCAATTTGTACAACAACATCTTCACAAACAACACAGTAGACGAATTTCCAGCTTATGGCGGAGCGATTTACGCTTATGCTACAATAACCAATTTATACAACAACACCTTTGCAAACAACAACACAGTTACTGGCGGAGCAGTTTCCCTTGACTGGGGCACAATAACCAATGTGTACAATAACACATTCACAAACAACACAGGCAGTGGGTTTGATACTGGACAGCTTAGTACAGTAACCAATTTGTACAATAACACATTCACAAGCAACACGGCAAACTATGGCGCGGGAGTTAAAATAAGTAGTACAGTAACCAATTTGTACAATAACACATTCACAAGCAACATAGCAGGATACATGGGCGGAGCAATTTACGCTTATAATGGCGCAATAGGCAATTTGTACAATAACACATTCACAAGCAACATAGCAGACGGGCCTTCCACTTCTCAGAACAGGGGCGGGGCAATTTACAACAGAAAAACAAACATAGACAATTTGTACAACAATCTTTTCATAGGCAACACAGCAACCGAATATGGAGATGCGATTTCCAACAATACTGACGGAGAACTTTACAACGTTTTCAACAATGTTTTCGCGTTCCACCGCAGTACTGAGGCAATAGGGGATAAAAATACCACAAGCATGGCAAAATACCAGAACAACATATTTGTTGAAAACACTACTGCAATGGACATCGAGGGCAGTATCTTCACAGAAAACTACAACGCATTCTGGAGCAATGGGGTGAATTGTTCTGGTCAGACTTGTGGTGTGAATGATGTTAATTTTACCGCTTTTCCTTTTATAGGGGGTTATGTTTCTGATGGTGATTTGAATTGGGCAATCATTGACAGCCAGACCAGTCTTGTAACCGATGCAGGAATAAACGTTGGCGCTAATTCATATTTTGTGAATAAGACTGTAAGGCAGGACAACCTGCTTGATTTTAGTACGCGTGACATTGGCTACCACTATGACCAAAATGCAGTATACGTCCTTGTTGTTGTGCCAAATGGCGGGGGAACCTGGAGTGGAACCAACACAATTGACTTCAATGTAAGCACAGACTTCAATGCATGGGACGCCAAGGTGCAAATCAACTACAGTGCAACATCAGTACAAGGGAGCGGGACACCCATAATATCAGACCAAAACATGGCTGAAGTGATTTACTGCGATAACAACAGCTTGACAGAAGGAAGAACTTGTCACTACGATTGGGACACATCAGAAGTACCAAACGGAGCATACTACATTCTAATAGACATAAACGCAAACGGACTAAGCGGGTTCGGTGCAAGCGACGCAACATTTGAAATACAATTCAACGACCCCTCCCAAGTAGACACAGGTTTAGGGCAAGCATACTGCGGAGACCGCGAATGCAACGGCAGAGAAACAGCTTCCACCTGTGCTCTAGACTGCCCACCCGTCTGCGGGGACGGAGCCTGCACAGGAAACGAATCCTTTTTTACCTGTCCGCTTGACTGCTTTGGATGTGGGGACGGAATCTGCTCTTCGACTGAAACACAGGCAACCTGCCCGCAAGACTGCAAACCAACATGCGGCGATAGCATTTGCGCCTCAACAGAAAACTGCCTAACCTGTCCAACCGACTGCGGGCAATGCCCAGAAGAAACAACTGTTTTTGAGGAAACAATCGAAAATCAAGCAACAGAAACACAAATAGAAGAACTTACAAAACAAACCGGAAAATCCAAACAAAACGCAATCGAAGCATTCAAAAAAGTATTTTTAACAAGAACAGTAAAAGTAACCCAAGCAAAAATCACCCCAACCCAAACAACCTACAAAACCACAATAACAATAAACACAAAAAACAAAACAGGAAACAAACTCAAAAACGTGAAAATACTGGAAACAATTCCAAAAGCGGTTGCAGAAAACACTTCCCAAATCAAAAGCAACTTCGAGTTCAAAGTAATTCAAGAAGACCCAATAATCGAATTCACAATTCCAAACATTAACCCGGAACAAACAGCTGAAGTAACCTACTTTGTGGAAAAGAAAATAGAACAAGCAACACTAAACCCGGAACAAACAGCTGAAGTAACCTACTTTGTGGAAAAGAAAATAGAACAAGCAACACTATCAGAATGGGTTGCACCAATCCCGGTGGCAGCAAAAGAAGTAATCCCAAAACCAACAACCTGCACAACAGACCAAGACTGCGACGACCAAGAACCCTGCACAAACGAATTCTGCCTAAATGGGCAATGCAGCTTTATCTCACTTCCAAACGGGACAACCTGCGGCTACGGAAGGGAGTGCAAGGAAGCGGAATGCATTGAAATAGAAAAAGTGCAAATTGCAGAAGAACAAGACTACAACACAATTTTGATTGCAGCCGCAGTGCTCCTAATCATTGCAGCAGCAGCATGGTACTACAAAAAGCAATGAATCCTTCCGGTATTTCATGCCATATGTTTAAATTCGTTTAAGGCTTCTTTTCATCTTATGAGGCGAAAGAAAAAACCGGTGACCGAGGGCTGCATTGAGAAGTCCGAGGACAAAGCCTGGCAGGAATGGTTTAACAACCTCGATGTCAAAGAGCACGAAACGCACCTTGCCCAGCTTGGCCTGGACAAGGAAGACATTGCGGACTGGGAAGAAGCCGAGGGCATCAAAAAACCAAAGAAGAAAAAATAGGCATTAATAACCTTATTTTGATATTTTTGCGTAGTGCAAGGTGTATTTGGCCTGGTAGTAAAGCACTACGCCGCCAACTCCCGCGAGAACGCTTGAAAAGTAGTAAATAAGTGAGACAAAAGGGTCAATTTCGTGGTTTGTAACCCCCTGAACAAGGCTCCAGATGAACAAAGTGAGGAAAACCGTGCCAACTATAAAAAAGAAGATTCCTTTAACAAAAATCTCGGTTACCTCATTCATCAGCTATTTAGTAAATCCAATATGTTTTTAAAGAGTTTAAGCACTATATATATTAGCAAAAAACCTAATTTTGCGCTTTTAAGAAAAAACTTTAATGGTAGGTGTTATCCTTGTTATCCCTAGATTCAAACGATGAAGAGGCAAGATTGAAATTGCTTGCAGAAGAGTTCAAGCTCAGGAAAAAGCAGCCTGAGGCATGGACAAAAACAAAGTACAGAAAATACGCCAACTTTGGCATGAACAGGAAGAAAAAGCAAGACGAAGGGAGCAACTAAGCCACACGGCTTTTTCTCCCCTCAAAATACATTTTAAAAAAAAAGAAAGGTTCAAAGGTGAATAAAGGTTACAGAAAGAAAACCTGATTTTACGCGCTTAATTCAAAAAAGCTTACGCATGTTTATCGGAGGTGCAAAATAAATGGCTTTTGGAGACAACCAGCGACGCGGCTCATTCGGCCCGAAGCCGGTAGAAGAAGGAAATGAATACGATGTTGAAATTGAAGGCATCGGAACAAAGGGAGACGGCATAGGCCGCATCAAAGGCTTTGTTGTAATTGTTCCAAACACAAAGGTTGGGGACAAGGTCAAAGTCAAAATCAGTGCGGTCAGAGGCAAAGTCGCATTCGGTGACGTAGTCGGCGCAGCAGAAACGGCCCCTGCAGAAGAAAAGGCAGAGGAAGCTGAAGAAGGAAAGGAAGAAGAAGCAACCGAGGAAGCTGCAGAAGAAGAGGAAGAAGCAGAGCCTGAAGCGGAAGCTGACGAAGAAAAGAAAGAAGAAGCCCCCGCTGAAGAGGCAGAGCCGGCAGCCGAAGAAACCGAAGAGCCAAAGGAAGAAGCCCCTGCAGAAGAAGAAGCAGAGGACGCACCCGAAGCTGATGAAGAAAAGAAAGAGTAAAGCCGATTTTACCTTAAAACCGGCTTTTTTTCTATTTTTTTAAGGCAATCAATAGCCTTAAATTCACATTGTGTACTTATAACTCTTGAGGTGGGAATATGAGTGTGTCACTCTTATCGCAGAGGGCAAAGAATTTTTCAGCAGCCCAAGAGGGAAAGTGCATGAACTGCGGCAGGCCAATCTGGCCAGGGCGCGGAATTTATGAAAAACGCTTTTGCTCGGTTGAATGCAAGGAAGAATACTGTGTTACCACGGTTTGCCGGTAACATCCTTTATTTTTATTAATTTCCCGGCAAAAATTGCTTTAATGAAAAAAGACATCGCGTTGATAATGCGGGAAATACTCAAATACTCAAACGATTTACCCTCAGTTTCACACAACACCCCCTTCAAAGTCCTGATTGCAACAGTTCTCTCCCAACGAACCAAGGATGCGGCCACGGAGAAAGCCGCGGCAAAACTCTTCTCAAAATACCCAAACGCAAAATCCCTTGCAAAAGCGCCAACAAGGGAGGTACAAAAGCTGATTAAGGGAGCAGGCTTCTACAAAACCAAGGCCGCGCGAATCAAAGAAATAAGCAAGGCGATTTTGGAGCAATTTAACGGAAAAGTTCCGGATTCAAGGAAGCAGTTAATGTCGCTTCCGGGTGTTGGCTCAAAAACCAGCGCATGCACCGTGGTTTATGCGTTCGGAAAGCCGGCAATTTGCGTGGATGTCCACGTTCACAGGATAAGCAACAGGATAGGGATTGTTGATACAAAAAAACCGGACGAAACAGAGGCAGAACTAAACAAAATTATCCCAAAAAAATACTGGCTTAGCATAAACCATTCAATGGTGAGGTTTGGCCAAGAAACATGCAGGCCACGGAACCCAAAGCACCAAGAATGCGCCCTGCAAAAGCAATGCGACTTTTTTAACAGAAAAGGCAAGTGGGCGCAGAGTTAAGCTTTTATTGAACAAAAGCAGCAATTTATATGAATGGGTTTTGTTTACAGAATCGCAAGCGGCATGAAACGAAGCATTCCGGCGCTTGTTGCAAAAGTGGGATCGGTTTTCTTGCTGATTTTTGCGGTAGGAATGGTGGTGGGATTTTGGTTCTCCTCCGCAGGCTACCCCTACTTTGTTTTGCTAATCCCTATTGCGGGCGTAGCCATAATGTGGCAAAAGCTTGACGAAGGGCTGCTGGTATTTATTGCATTAATGGCCATAGCCCTTCTTTTTCCGGAATTTTTCCTGGTCTAAAGCAGAAACAGCTTTACTCTTCAATTTTTTCTATTTTTCCGAACTTTCCGGTTCCGAGTTGCCTTTCACCCTGGTATTCGCCGCACCAGCCGTTCTCAATCTTGACCTTGTCGCCTTCGTTGAACTGGGCGCACTGCTCGTTCCAAAAGGTAAGCTTGATTTCTCCGGTTTCATCCTTTCCGGCCGCGCTGCAAACCTTTCCCGAACCTCGGTCGTTTGCAAACTCTCGAACTTCGCTCTTACTGGTTATTTCAAGTACAATTTCAGGCACTGCGGCCTTTGCTTTAACTTCGTTCACTTTCATAAAAAGCACCCTCCCTTTTTCAATATTCAGATTGCAAAAGCTTTAAATTAGGTTGCAAAAAACCAATTCTACAGATGAAGTACCAATACAGCGAAAAATGGACAGACTTTGCAAGGGAGATAGCAACAGTCCTCGAGCTAAAATACATTGAATTGGACAGAATTGCGGTGGTTGAAAGCCAGGGGACAAAAACCAAGCGAACAATTGCCCGAATCCACACAATGGGAAAGGTAATGCAGCTTGGAATGGGGTCAAAGCCGTTTTACACAATAGAGCTGATAACCGAGAAATTCAACCAGCAAAATTACCCCAACCAAATCAAAACAATCATCCACGAACTCCTCCACATCCCCGTTGCCTTCGGGGGCGGGTTCAGGCACCACAAGCCCCACGTAAACGCAAGGACCGTTGAAATACAATACAATAAAATAAAACACCTGTATACATAACGTTTGGGGAAACAAATACTTTCCTTCGAGTAAAATCTTTTTCCGAGAAAAAAATGCGTTTTTGGGCCTATTTTGCCCCAAAACCCCTAGTCTATTCACCTTAAACAGCAAAACGGTTTCTTCTCCAAACAAAAAATACCCCTAAGCATTTGGAAAATTCACCAAGAATGGGGCAAAAAGTTCGGATTTTTATTTGAGGGCTCTTTGCGGCCCCCTCTGATTTTGCGGGCAGAGCCTGAAAATTTTGAAATTTTTGCGCCGATATATAGGTGGTTGGATGAAATCAAGACAAGCATGAGTGGTTATACTGCAAAAGCGGCGCAGCGCCTTATTTTTGTTCCGGTGATGCCACCACAAAGCTATTTTCAAGGCCATTGTGCCTGGCTTGGCCAGGGCAATTGGTTGGTTTTCCTGCTTTCTGCCTCTTTTGCCTTAAATCACCCCATACTCGACTTATACATAACAATATCGCCTTTTTTTTGGCTCTATTGCCCAGTAAACACAGTCATTTTCTTTAACCCCAGGGCGGCAATTATTATTAAAATTCAGCAATCGTCGAATTAGTTCTGCTTTTTTTAACCTTTTGTTGTCTGCATGATTTATGAAAAAGCTGCTTTTTGCCGCAATTGGGTTCCTGTTTGTTCTCTCTTTTGTGCTTTTTTTGGCTGAAGCCCAGCCTGTTCCCCAAAAAAAGGAATTTGTCCGCCGTGTAATCGACGGCGACACGCTGGTTCTTGCGGACGGGAGAAGGGTGCGCCTGACTGGAATTGATTCTCCTGAGAAAGAAGAGCAATGTTTTGTGGAAGCGCAGGAGTTCCTTAAATATTTGGTTTCGGGAAAGGAAATTGAGCTTGAATTTGATGCTGAAAAGCGGGACAAGTATGCAAGGCTTCTTGCATATGTATTTGCTGAGGGAAAAAACGTGAATCTGGCGCTTGTTGAACAGGGTTATGCGGTTTCATTCCCTTTTGAGCCAAATATGGCTTTTGCTTCAGAATTTGCCGCCGCAGAGCGGTCTGCAAGGGAGCAGGGAAAAGGCTGTTTGTGGGAAAGGGCAAGCGAAACTAATAATTTGCAGTTTGAACAATAGTATTTAGTGAAAATTGGAATTTCAACAGGCGCGTGCTTTCCCTTTTTGTCTGCGAAAGGAAAGCAAGTCAAACTAATAAGCGAATTTCTTCCCGAAATTAACGGGCTTGAATTCATTTTCCCAAGGCCGCTGGACCTTATGATGTTTAAACCAAGGGGGCGGATTGCCAAAGCCCTGAAGCAATTTGAATTTGTTTCAATTCACTACCCTTTCTCCTGGCACGTTGCCCACAGCGGGTTTTCGGAGCGGCAAATGCTTTCAAAAATCAAGGCAATAGACCGCGCGGTTGGGGTAAAGCACATAGTTGTTCACCCGCGCGCCGCAAAAAACTGGAAAAATTTCCAAAATTTGGGATTAGAGGTTCTTCTCGAGAACCAAACCCCTGTGTCGGGCGGGGAATTCAAAACCCCTGCCGGAATGAAGCGGCTTTTGAGGGAAACAGGGTTTGGAATGTGCCTTGATTTAAACCACGCGATTGGAAACGGAGTCGCTCCTGAAAATTTTTTGGGCCTGAAAAGCAAAATAAAGCAGGTTCATGTGAATGCAACCGAAGGAACGGGGACCGAATCGCACAATTTTGTTCACTCTTCATCTTTGCGCATTAAGGGGCAGGCAAAGCGCGCGCTCAAGGGGTTGCGCAAATCTGTTTGGATGATTGAGCCAAAATCCAAAGTTAGCCCGCGCAGGAAGCTTGCCCGCGAAATCTCTTTCCTAAAGTCAATCTGATTAATTCAAAATCTGCTTTGCGGAAGAGCGGGGGTTGCTTGCAAAAAATTTCGGTTTGAAATTAGCGCGCGCGCCCAGCAAAGCGGTTGATTTTTCAAACCGGTTTTTTTGCCAAAACCGCGAATTGAAATCCAAACCGCTCACTTCCCCTATTCGGGGGCGAGCGCTTAAATTCCTTTCGCTCTTTTTCTACTTTTGATTCCAATGAAGTGCGCAAAATGCGGCAAGTCCGCAACAAAACTCAATGCCCAGGGAATTCCTGTGTGCTCGCACCACACAAAGATTAAGATAAAGGCGCCAAGCTGCCCAAACTGCGGGCTTGAAATGAACATCCGCGAAAGCAAGTACGGCAAATTCTGGGGCTGCAAAGCATTTCCAATGTGCGATGGAATTCAAAGGCTTGGGTCAGCATAAGCTTAAACTCCACTTAAAACAAGTTTCTTACCATCCCCGCGCCTAAACCGGTAAAAATTCCCCTGTATCGGAAGCGGGCTGGAAAGCCGCGCAAAATAAAGAGTCCGACAGTTTTGTTGAAGGGGATTCGCAAGCTTCGGGAAGTTAGGGAAAAACTGCGCAAGCGCGAGTGGAGAAAGCTTGCAGAGCTCAAAAGGCAGAAAGGCGTTCCTGGCAAGGAGGAGCACATTTCAAGGCAGCTTCGAAGGATTCGCCCCCTTGACAGAAAGGCAGATTCCCTCCTGGACCTGCGGAGAAAAAGACTGCAGGAATTTGCAACACACGACCCTGAATTTCCGCGGCTTTTGAACAGAATGTTTTTTTTCGATAGGCTTGCCAAGAAATTGCGCGCAAAGGGCGCGCACTCCTTGATTTACATTGACGTTGGCTATACCTCAAGCGCGTGAACAACAGGTTTGGGAGGCAGGAAGGGGGGGATGGGCTTGCTCAAAGCTTACTCTGAAGCAATAACCAAATCCATGGTTGGAAAAAAGGGCCTGGCCGGGCACATTGGGGGGCGGCGATGAATTTGTTCTTTACCTTCCGATAAATGCAAAGGATGCAAGGCAGTTTCTTACAGCAACATTCGCGTCCATTAGGGCTGAAGCTTTGAAGAAGTGGCCAAAGTATGGCGAGGCAGTTGCAACAAGGAAACTTAGCCGAAGAAGCCTGCTCCCCCTAACCTACAGCGCGGGCGTAATCCAGCTAAAGCCCGGCGAGGGCGTTGTGAGGGCGGAGCACGCAGCCGACATCCTGTGCAAGATGGCCAAGCACGGCGGTAAGGGCAGAGGGAGAACAACAAACACAATTTCCTCCAGAAGCAGCACAAGCAGGCTTGAAAGGCAGCTTGCAAAAAAGCAGACAAAAATTTAGCTTTAGAAAGGGTTAAATTGATTGAATCTGCAAACTTATTATGCAACGCAAGCCGGTTAAGAAAAGGTTGATTGTTGACATAGGTGCTGGTGCAGGGGACTTTTCCCAGGCCCTAAAACGCCGCAATCCAAATGCAAAGGTTATTGCAGTTGACCGCGAAGCCGCAGGCAAGGGAATTGTCCATGCTTCAATGGGCTCGTTTTTTCAGCACAGAATAAAGAATCCTGCGCGCGTGAAGAAAGTGTGGCTAAACCACGTTGACATAATTTCCTGCGAAGCATTAAAGGAATTCAAGGCAATGGTCAAACAACTTTCCCCCGGTGCAAGAGTAATGCTTACCATCCGGGCAGAGAGGCTTGCCCAGGTCAGGGCAGCAATTCAATCCGCCGGGCTTGAAATTAAAGCAGAGAGGGTGTGGAATCCAAAAATGGTTGGAAGCCAGTACACAAAAAAGTTTTACGCAGAGGCGCAGCGCGGCGTTTCAAAAGCAGCCCCTGTAAGGGTTGTTGCCGTTAAGCCACGCTGACTTTTTTCTTTGGCTTAATTCCCCTGAGCCAGAATCCTGAGTAAAACAGGGCACTGACAAAAACCAGTTCAACAGCGGCGCCAATTACTAATGCAATCCAAATCCCGTCAAGCAAAAAAGTTTCCGAAAGGAAGAAAGCAAGTGCGATTGTGACAACCCAGTAAATAATGTTTGTTGCAAATGCAAGCTGTGTCTTTCCCGCACCCTGGAACGCGCTAATGAAAATGAAGTAAACAGCGTAAAGCGGGAACACAAAAGGAACAATTGAGAGATAGCTTTTTCCAATTCCAATCACTATAAAGTGTTGGGTGAAAACGCGCATCAGTTCCTCGGGAAACGCAAGCAAAACAAGCATTATGGCAATTGAGATGACAAGCGTGGCCCTGATTGCGATTACTGCAACGCGTTTGGCCCGTTCAAAGTTTCCGGCCCCGATATTTTGCCCGACAAAGCTTGCCACCGCCGAAGAAATTCCGACAATTGGCATTATTGCAACAGAGTTAAGCCTCATTCCAACACCGTAAGCAGCAATTGCGTAACTCCCGAAAGAACCAACCATGCCCATAAGCAGCATGAATCCGCCTGCTGTAAGTGTTTGTGAGGCTGAAGCAGGCAGGCCGACAAAAATCATTTGCTTTATGTACTCGGGGTGCGGTTTGAATGCGCGGAGCGAAAGCGAAATTTTTGATTTGGGGGTGTAAATGTGCATAAAGTTTAGCACCATTGCAAGGAACCTTGAAAACACGGTTGCAAGTGCCGCTCCTGCAAGCCCAAGTGCGGGAATTGGCCCGAAACCAAATATCAAAATTGGGTCAAGGATTATATTCAGCACAATTGAGGCTGCAAGGTTTTTCATGGGGGTTTTGCTGTCTCCCTGGGCCCTTAAAATCGAGTCCGAAATAAACCAGCCAAACATGAATATCATGCCTATGAAAATAAGTGTCGAATATTCAAGTGCAAGAGGGAGAACAAGCTCGTCTGCACCCATCAAGGCAAACAGGGGAGCAGAGAACAGTATGGCAAGTGTGGCAACCACTATTCCCAGGATTGCGGCAAAGATTAGTGCATGCTCTGAAAGATTGTTTGCTTCAGGGAGATTTTTTTTGCCTATTGCCTGCGCAATCAGCGCGTTTGCCCCAATGCCCAGTCCGCTTGCAACAGCAATGAACACAAACACAACAGGGAATGCAAGGGAGACGGCCGCAAGCTCCAGCGGCCCAAGCATTCCAATGAAAATTGTGTCAATGATGTTGTATGCCGTGTGAAAAAACATTCCCGCAACAATTGGCAGCGAGAACAAAAGCAGTTTTTTGCCAATGCTTCCCTCGGTAAAATCGTGGACCATGCAAATGAGTTGCTGGGAAATGCTTATAATCGTGGGTTGCCTTGTTTTATTATGGGGAAAAAAGATCCTGCTTCAAGAAAGGCTGAGCTAATAAAAAAACTAAGGCTTGTTAAAGAGGGGAAGATGTCAATGTCCGCCCGCGCGCACTTAAATCTGCTTAATGAGCTTGTGCAAATGGGGGTAATTCATTCCTACACCCAAGACCTGGTCAGGAAAAACACCGCCCGCGCGATTGAAAAAGCAAAGCAAATGAAGGAAGCAAAAAGGCTTGCCCAAATCAAATTAATGAAGAGAAAGTCACGCTAACTTCTACATAACAGGGTTGTGTTTTTTAACCGCTATTAACCACTTTTTTTTAATGCAATCAAAATTTTCAATCGGAAAAACAACCCCCAAAAACAACCTTGTGCTTGCTCCGCTTGCTGCAATTTCCGATTTGCCTTTCAGGCTTTTGTGCAGGGACCAGGGGGCAGGGCTTTGCTTTACCGAGATGATTAATTCCGAGGCCGTTGCCCGCAACAACAAGTCCGCTTTTTCGATTGCTTTGAGCCGTGCTGACGACAAGCCCTTGGGGCTGCAGCTTTTTGGGGCAAGGGTTGATTCCATGAAAAAAGCGGGCACCGCTTTGGATAAGAAAGCGGATTTTGATTTTTTTGATTTAAATTTTGGCTGCCCGGACGAAAATGTTTTGAAGCAGGGAGCGGGCTCTGCTTTGCTTAAGAGGCCGGCTCGTGCGGCCGAGCTTGTGCGTGCGTTAAGGGAGACAGGAAGGGATGTCTCCGCAAAAATCAGGCTTAGCCCGAATGTTCTTTCCTCAATTAAGTTCTGCAGGGCACTTGAGGCCGCGGGAGTGAGCTGCATTTCGGTTCATGGGCGAATTGTTAAGCAAAAGTATTCCGGCGCGGTTGATTTTGTCGCAATTAAGAGAATTGCAAAGTCCGTTTCTGTGCCCGTTATTGCGAACGGGAATTTGCGCACTGCACACGATGTTGAGAAAACTCTGCGCGAAACAAGGGCTTCTGCCGCAATGATTGGGAGGGCTGCAATCGGAAATCCCGGAATTTTTGCAGAGTTTCAGGGGAGAAGGGGAATTAGGCCTGTTGAAGCAATGTTTAAGTATGTTGAGTTAAGTGACGAGTTTGGCTTGAACCGGTTTGGCAAACTTAAAACCCAGATTATCAGGTTTCTTGCAAAGGAAAAGTTGGGCAATGCAATTTTTGATGTGCAGAAGGCAAGGGACAGGGAATCTGTTGATGCAGCCCTCTCCAAAATTGAGTAAGCCCTAAACTTGTGCCCGCGCGGACTGCTCCAACCCTGCTTCTTTTTCCTAATTTATCTTATCGCCCTGCTCAAGGTTTTTAAAATGAAGGGGCATTATTGAATTTGAGGGTTATGACTAATGAAATAAACAATGCTAACCCTGCCCCGCTTGGGCTTATGGGTTTTGGTTTAACAACAATTCTTTTGAACCTGCACAATGCGGGCTTTTTCGGGTTGGGTGCGATGATTCTTGCAACCGGTCTTTTTTACGGGGGTATGGCGCAGGTTATTGCGGGAATTCTTGAATTCAAGAAGGGAAACACTTTTGGTTTGACAGCGTTCACTTCCTACGGCTTTTTTTGGATTTCACTTGTTGCATTGCTTGTTTTGCCTAAAATGGGGCTTGCAGAACCCGCTTCGGCGACGGCGATGGGTTTCTATCTCCTAATGTGGGGGATTTTCACTTTCTTCATGTTCTTTGGAACCCTTAAGGCAAACCGCGTTCTGCAGTTTGTTTTCGGCTCGCTTACCCTGCTTTTTTTTCTGCTTGCAATCGGGGACTTTACCGGAATCGCATTGATTAAAACAATTGCCGGATTTGAGGGAATAATCTGCGGCGGGTCAGCAATTTACCTTGCAATGGCAGAGGTTATAAATGGGGCACAGGGAAAGGAAATTCTTCCTGTCTTTTCCGTGAACTGAGCTTTGGGAAAACAATTATTAAGCACAAAGCGCCTGATTAATTCTGAATGAAAAAGTTCGATGTTGTAAGCATTGGAAATGCCACCCTTGACGTTTTCATAAGCGTTCACGCAAAAAAAACAAGGGACAACTGCATTATCCTTCCCTGCGGAAGCAAGCAGGAGGTTGAAAGTATTTTCTATTCAACCGGGGGGGGTGCGACAAACACGTCCGTTGCATTTTCCCGCCTTGGATTAAGGACAGGAATTCTTGCGGCCGTTGGAAAAGACGATCCGGCCAAAACAATTCTTTCAGAGCTCAAGGGAGAGGGGGTTGACACTTCCATGGTTGAGCGCATTGAAAAGTTCAATACAGCCTACAGTGCAATAGTTACCGGTCGCGGTTTTGACCGCGTGATTTTTACTTATGGGGGCGCAACAACCCACCTCCAGGAAGAGAAGCAGATTAATTGGAGAAAACTTTCCAAGTCAAATTGGTTTTATGTAAGCAGTTTTCACAGCAGGCACTTGATTCTGGAAAAGGTTTTTGATTTCGCGCGCAAGAACAAAATCAATGTTGCCTGGAATCCAGGAAAGAGCGAGCTCAAGCAGGGAATCAACAAACTTAGACCCATACTTGGCTGCACAAACATTTTCTTTGTAAACGCAGAGGAGGCTGAAATGCTTACCCGCAAAAAGGGGATTAAGGCAAACCTCAGGGAACTGCAGAAACTCGTTCCACTTGTTGTAATCACAACCGGAAAAAAGGGCTGCATTGCGTTTGACGGGGTCCGCTTTTTTGAGGCAAAAACCCACAAGATAAACGTTGTTGATTCAACAGGAGCAGGGGACGCATTCAACTCAGGTTTCTTAACCGGGATAATTTGGGGCAAGCCAATTCCTGGGGCACTGAAGCTTGGTGTTAGGGTTGCGGAATCAATCCTTGTTGCAATGGGCGCAAAGAACAATTTGCTTTCCAAAAAACAGGTGCGCAAGTTTGTTTAATTTTCCTTGAGAAATTCGCCGGCTTTTTTCAAGAGCTCTTTTGCCGTTTTGTGCGTTGCCAATTCAATCCCCTGCTCCAGCGGCAGCCATTTGAATCCGGTGTGCTCGTGTGATAGCAAAACCTTTGTGTGCCTTGCCTCAACGAGAAAGAACGAAACTTCCTTGAAAATCTTTCCCCGATTTGAACTGAAGAAGTAGTGAATCCCTTCGCTGAATCCCTTCACAATGCTTGAATCGCTTTGCCCAAAACCTGTTTCCTCCCCAAGCTCGCGAAGCATTGCGGTTTCTTCAGTTTCATCCCCTTCAAGATGCCCTTTTGGAAAATCCCAGTGCCCTGCCCTGTACTGCAGCAGCAGGAACCTGTTTTTTGCTCCCGGAATGAAAACGATTGCGCCGGCACTTTTCTCCTTTGGCATGGGAGTAATACGCAAAACCAGTGTTTAATTCTTTGCATTTTGCATACCTTAAAATATAACGTTGCCCAAATTAGTTGTGATGAAGAAACTTGCTTTAATTTTGCTCGCGATTTTTGCGCTCTCGATTCTAAGCGGATGCGTTGAGCCAGTTGGGGAAGAAAAGCCCCCTGCGCAGCCAACACCCGGCCCCAAGGTTTTAACCCCGGAGGAAGAGGAAGACATTAAGTGGCTTGATTTGGCGCATAAAGAAAATGACCCTTCTTATTGTGAAAATATTAAAGACCCTGGGGCAAAAGAATTTTGCCTTGACGCAATCCCGCTGGATTAATTTCTCAATTAGGTTCTGGTCTTTACTTCAAACTCTTTCATATTGCAGTAGGACCGGGCACAGTTTGTAATGTAAAAGCGCACATATCTTCCCTGGGTTTCGGTAAAACTTGTTTCAACCCAATCTATTGTTGACACAGTCCACCCGCTTTTTAGTGTGGACCATGCGCTTCCATCATCTGAAATATCAATATTCATCGTTTGCGGTACATAACTGGAATTAAGGTTTGCCCTTACTGCGCTGACATATTTGTTTTCACCCAAGTCGCCGTATATCCATTTGGGTGGCCCTGTTCCCAAGCCAGCCCAACCGAAGTCTGCTGCTGTGCCGTTTGATGCAAAGCTGCAGAAGTATGAACTGTTAAAATAGTCGCTGCAGTTTGAGGTCCCGGCGCCAATTGTCATTGTTTGCCATTCAGGTGTTCCTGTTGGCCCTGAGGGCGCGCCGTCCCCGCCGCCAAAGCTTCCCGTCCCTTCAATTGAAACTGTTTTTGCTATTCCGCTTCTTTTTTGGTAGGTTATGCTCACTCCGCCTCCAACTGTCCCGCTTGTTGGCGCGTCAATTCCCTCAATTAGAATGTCGCTTCCCGCTCCCACACTGACCGGAGCGGATGCCGGGTCTTCGTTGTTTACTGTTATTGGAGCGCCCCCTGTGTTGGCAAAACTTCCTGTTCCTAAAATACCTGTTACTGAGATGCCTCCCCCTGTTGCATTAAGCATTGCAAGGGTTACACTGTCTTCGCCTCCGCCTGCCACTATTGCCTGGTCTTTTAGAAGCATTTCGTTGTCTGTTGAGGTAAAAGAAACCTCGTTCGGCGGCTGTATGATAAACACAAGTGTTCCGACAACCATGGCAACAACTATGAGTGTCCAGCCATAGGTCATCAGGTATTCAAGTGCAGATTGCGCTTTTTTTTCCATTAGAATTCAGTAGTATTGAATGCATTCCAGGTATTTATTAATTCCTACATGAACTGTTCGTAGACTTCGCTGTTGAATTTGTACAGGAATCTTTTGATTTTTGCGCCCTGGAATTTGTACCTGCCAAGGATTTCCTCCATTTCCCCGTGGAACTGCTTGAACTCGTGTTTCTGGCTTGGGTCAAGCAGCAGAAATTTCCCGTTGAGTTCTGTTGTCACAACAGCGTGTGTTTTCAGGTTCTCAAGTTCGCAGATTATTATTGCCGCCTTCTTGTCTTTGAGGGCAAGAAGAATTGTGCTTAGGAAAACGGCAAGATCCTCGTCGTCCGCAACCTTTGCCGAAAAAATTTCTGTGGGGGAAAGCCAGTAGTTTACGTTAATTTCAGGGTCCACAAATGCTATTTCTGTTGTCACAAACTTGAACGCTTTTTCGGCAGCTTCCTCGTACTTGCTTTCAAAGCTGTAATCCGACGGTTTCAAGTCACCAAGGATTGACTGGATTGTCAGGTCCTCGGCGTCAACCAATGCCTTTATTTCCCCAATTGTCCGTTTTTCGCCGTCGTTAATGAGTTCTGCGTACTTTTCCAAAAGCAGTTTGTAGAGCCTGCATTTCAGGGCAGTTTCACCCGAATTTCCCTGTTTTTGCACAGGGCCCTCATTTTCCTCCATAACACTCATTTTTAGCTGAAAAATGCTTTAAAAATGATGTTGCATTTTGAAAGCAATTCTTTTATAGCATAAAGGCGCATATTAAACAAAGGTGCATTAATGGGGAAAAAAGCGCAGGTTGCGGTAGAATATATGATTCTCACCGGATTCATTTTGGTGATTGTCACAATAACGTTTGGCGCGTCATACGTAAGCTTTGATTTAAACACAAAGATTGCGCAAACAAACAAATTTGTTGATTCGCTTGTTAACAGCATTGACGGAATTTACGTTCTTGGGCCCGGCAACATTGCTTTGGTGAACACAACAATTCCGATGGGAACGGAATCAATTTCTGCGGAGTATGTATGCACGGATTCAATAAGCCAGACAATTGCAGGATGCGGTGGGCCAAGCGATGTGAATTTCACAGAAATTTCTCTTGATATTTCGCTTGTGACCGGTACGACCTCAATAAAGTCTGTAGCTAGGGCGCCGATGGAATTTTTGGACGATGCCGAGGGAAAATCTTTCCCCTGCACCACAAATTCAGAGTTCTGCAGCGGGGTATACAACTTGTTTATTTGCTGGGAGCCAGCGGAGGCAGGAGTGCAGGCCTGCACAGGCTGCACAGACGGGGTAATCTGTGTGAAAAAAGTATAGGCAGGTAAAACGCACTATTATTAAGAATATAAACCATAATGAGTTTTGGATTCTATGCACTCTTACAAAGGCCAGATTGCCATTGAACAGATGATTTTAACGGTGTTTGTTCTCGGGACAGTTTCAATAATTTTTGCATATGCGCTAGTAAGTTTTGAGCAGAGCGGACGGGCGGCAGAGGCAAACGATGCCGTAAACAGGATGGTTGCAAAAGCCAATTCAATCCACGCCCTTGGAAAATCACACTCGGACTTTATTCAGGTGAGTTTTCCCACAGGCTCTCAGTCAGTATTCCTTCTGCACAAATGCGTTTCGGATTCAAGCATTGGCGCGGCATGCCCTTTGGGGGATTCAGACATTGACTTTAGCTATCTGCTGCTTACAGTGGAAATAGGGGGGTCAACGCAGGAAATAGCAAGGCACTCCAACGCAGTCCTTTTGCTTCAGGAATTTCCATCCGGAAGTGAGCTTGGGGGAAGCAGGCAAACAATCAGGGTTTCTTGGACAGACACCGGCAAGATAAAATTAAGGAGGGTGTGAATTGAATTCAAAAGCGCAAACCAGTATTGAAATTTTTCTTGTGGTTGCAACAATTCTTGCTCTTCTCCTTCTTGTTTCGGTCATTTCCATGCAGCGAAACATTTCAATTCAGGCAAGGGATGAGCTCAATCGCAATGCACAAATTTGCGGGGTTCTTTCACAGCATATTTCAACATTCCAACTAAACCAGGGGTACAGCGAAACAATATTTGAGCCAGAGGGCGACATACACCTTGAAAAAAACAATATTGTGGTTGGCGGCACATCCTGCTACTTTTCCAACCGCACACAGTTTCAAACCGCCCAATCAACCTTTACAAGCGATCTGGATGCCGGAGGCTTTGACTTGGAGCAGGGCAAACGCTATGCTGTAAAAAAAACAAACGGCGAGGTGACATTCTGTGAAATTAAGGAAACTCCGGACCCTTGGTGTTAGGGGGCAGAGCATGGGCATAGACCTGCTTTTTGCGGTAACCATGTTTCTCCTGATTATAGGGGTTGTTTTCACAATCTGGTCAAACAGCACTGCCGTTGCGGACAAGCAGCTTTCCGAAATACAAATGAGGCGCATGGCCGAGCGCGCCCTAAACCAGCTTGTCACAAGCAAGGGCTCGCCCGACACTTGGGATTCAAGTTACTGCGGAATAAGCATTGATGGTCTTGGCCTGGCAAAACGAAACCTTGTGCTTGACGAAAACAAACTTAACCAGTTCATCTGGAGAAACCGCGGCCTGACACGCGGTCTTGTGGGCAGATGGAACTTTGAAGGGAACCTGCGTGACTCAAGCGGGAACATCAACCACGGAACAGAAAATCCACCCGTAGTTTATGACTCAGGCCTTTGGGGGACACAATCAGTAAATTTCCAGCCAAACGGATATGGTTCGGTTTCGTATGACCCGGAACTTGGGTCTGACGAGTTAACCGCAAGTTTTTGGGTAAAGTTTGATGACCTAACAGGGATTCAGGCTCCGCTTGTAATGGTTGGGCCCATCGGCGGGTATCTTTTCATATTGCTTACCGATAAAATGGCTTGGCGCACAACTGATGGAGCAGTATGGGAAACTTTAGAAAGCACCGTGCCCCTTGATACAATCAACTGGTTCTTTGTTGCAGCAACAATAGATTCCACTGGCAGAAAAATATATGTTAACGAAACAATGGACCGTGATTCCTCACAGGTATATTCTACCACAGGAGATGTTGAGTTGTTATTGGGAAGTGGATTACCCCCCCACGGGGTAATGGATGACATTCGCATCTACAACCGCGCTCTTGCTTCAAACGAAATCCTGTCCCTCTGTGATTGGAACGATATTTACCTAAAGGAAAAGCTTTTAATTGCGGACAACAATTTCTTTTTTAGATTGATAGAGCCAGGGACGGGAATGACTTTGACAAACGATTTTGGTGATTTAATAGAGGCGGGCCTTGCGACCGAGGACAGCAGAGAACCTGAAAACCTTTTGGTTACCAGCGTCTCAAGAATAATAACTTACAAGGAGAGCGAAGCAATTGCGGAATTTACACTTCATCGCATCAGGTAAGGGGTTTGCAATATCGGTCGATGCATTGCTCGCAATGCTCCTGACAATTGCATTCCTCGGCTTTATTGGGATGGGGATTCAGGAAGAAGAGCTTGCGGTAACCGAAGCAACAATAAGCATAAAGCAAACAGTGGACGATGTTTTCAACGCGCTGGACAACTCAGGTCTGCTTGCAAAAAAACTTGCCAACGCAGAGCTTCGCATGGATCTCATAACCAATCCATCGGACCCGACAAATCCGGGAATATACGATGCCGCAAAGAAACTGCTTTCAGAGGAACAGTCCCTCAAAATTGTTGTAAACGAATATCGTGCAGTAGACAATCTTGGCCCCTGCAGAAGCGAGTATGATGATTATCTTAGTGGAAGCTCAACACTAGATGAAGTTTTTGATGCATGCTTTTCAACCCCGTACGCAACCATGGAACACTCTGAAAGCACTCTCCCCTTGGATGAGGCGGTAATTCATGGAAGAAAGCTTGCGATAATGCGCCAGCCGGTGAGCGAAAAAACAGGTGAAAACAGGTGCATTTTAACGTCCGATGCAGAGCTCAAGCAGGAGGCAAAAGAGAAATACATCAAAGCCCTTTTTGCGGAACCCCTTGGGGCGGATGTTGAAACAGAGGTCATTGTTGTTCCAAGTGATGAAATCTCCTGCGACGAGGAAGTAACTGTTGTACTAAAAGCGCGGAATGCAACACGCGGCCCGATTGCGATAATGCTTGCCGTGGACGAAAGCGGAAGCATGGAAACCCTGGACATGCTTTCACAGGAATCAACAGGCTCGTTCAATGCAGGGACCTGCGAAAACGAACCCAAGTGGGTTTCGGGTTATGCCGGAAATGCAATTCAGTTCAACGGACTTACGTCTTATATAAACTGCGGAAACAACCCCCCCATGCAGTTGGACGGGGACCTGACAATTCTTTTCTGGGCAAAACCGTTTGATGTTGATTCCCCAAGCAGGCAGAATCCGATTTGCAAATCATACGGCGCGGAATTTTGCGTAAATATGGAAGCAGATGGGGAACTAAGAATTTATCACGGGTCGGCAGGAAGCAATACGTCACCTTACACAAGCTTTGGCACAGAGGGTGTTTTCCAGGACAATGTATGGGTCCACGCCGCAATCACAAGAGACGTTTCCACCAGAACATGGAGATCGTACAAAAACGGAGCATATACCGGAGTAACCAGAACATGGACAAGCGGCTACGACCCCGTGACAAGCGCGGGATACAATATGCTAATTGGAGACGGCTATGTGAATAACTTTAATGGGATAATTGACGAGGTCAGAATTTACGACCGCGTTCTGGATGATTCTGAGGTAAACCAGGTTGCATCCGGAACAAACATAACAAACGGACTTGTCGCATACTGGAGCATGAACCAAACAACCGGAAATTCCCTGACAGACAATTCGGGAAACGGGAACAACTGCGCGCTCTGGAACTGGGCCAGTGCCGGAAGTGAAGCCAAGTGGGTTTCAGGTGAAATAAGCAACGCGCTTTCATTAAACGGAATAAACCAGTATGTTAAAGTCGACAACGATTCTGCTCTCGATATTACAGGCCCGATTTCAGTTTCTGCGTGGATAAAAGTAAACGACACAGAGCAAAGCGAATACATGCGGATTGTTTCAAAGGGAATTTGCTGCAGCACAGGATACGAACTTGAGTACAGGCCAAGCGATGGCCGCATAGCCTTCCAGGGCAACGGCCAGTTAGACGCCGACGGCCAAACCATTGATCTGGGCTGGCACCACATTGTAGGGGTAATAGATGGAACAGGAACAGGGCAGATTTATTTGGACGGGGCGGACGTAACAACCGACACTTCCGCAAATGTTCCAACATCCACCAGCTACGATTTAGAAATAGGCAGGCGAGTTGATGACGATTATTACTTCAATGGCTCAGTTGATGACGTGAGAATATACAATACGGCACTCGACCAAGGGAATGTGGATACCCTTTTTGCCCACGGCAATGTTGCAACAGGCCTTGTCGGCCACTGGGCATTTAACGAAGCCGCGGGAGACATTGCTAGCGATTCGTCAGGACAGGGAAACAGCGGAGACCTCATTGGCTGGGCCGGCGTGGCAGGATGCATTTACAATCCAGGGGTTAATGAACAGGTAACTTCAAACTGTCCGGCAAACAAAACCTTCTTTTCACAGTTTACCGGAAACAAGCCAATGGTTGCAACCTATGACACAACACCAATATACGACGATCTTGTTTCAGCAAGTTACCTTGATTTCATCGCAAGCACAACAAGCTACCTTGGGGTTTGCCGCGATCCATACGCATATATGCGCCTTTGGATGGAGTACCCAAGTGGGTATATAGACGGCACCACCTCCAGTGCATACTATGAAACAGATTATAGCCCTGAGTTGGGAACTTACAAAACCCATGTTTGGAGTGACACCCTGATAAACTACTACATTTACGGCAGGCAACGTTTTTACAGCATAAACGATCCAATGTTTAGAGTAGAAAAACTTTTGTCTGGTTCAGGCACGCATTCGGGAATTTATGCCCCGCCGGAACAGGACTGCTCCAACTTTTGGAACTGGGAAAAAGTCGGGGAATTCACAATAAGGCCGGACTACAACACTTTTTCAGACGCATGGTGGAGGCCGTATTATTACGGCTATGACTCAAACTCCGGCGCATGCAAAGGCCCGAAGTTCCAAATAATAGGTGTAAACAACGAGGTCACAAGCCATGTTCCCGGAAAGGAGGGAAACGCAATAAGCTTTGACGGAGCCGCAACATACGGCAAAATTGAGGAGCAAGAAGGTTATGATTTTGGGTTTGAGGACCAGACCGGCTCAATTTCAATGTGGTACAAGACAAGCCGTACATCAAGGCAATCTTTATTGAGCAGGTGGGGAACAGGAGCATACACAGGGTGGAACATTTACACAAGCAGCGATGATGTCTGCTTTGATGTTGTAACCCAAAACCCAACCCAGGGAAACATTCCCTGCCAAACAACTGGGGCGACAGACGGAAAATGGCACAATGTTGTGGGGGTCTGGGAAGACAACCAAGTCAGGCTTTACTTTGACGGGGTTGCGGTTGCGCCAAAGACAATTCCCGCAGGATTTACATACAACCCAGGGACACAGCCAGTTTGGCTCGGCAGAAACAATTATGGCAGCATGGTGGAATGGTTTTCAGGTGAAATTGATGAGGTTCGCGTTTACAACCGCGCGCTAACGGCTGCTGAAGCACTGGACCTTAACAATTGGGGAACAAATCCCGCAACACACATTTTTACAGAAGATGTGTCTAGCGGATTAATTTCACACCTTAAATTCAACGAGGCAAGCGGAAACAACGCAGCAGACTCATCTGGAAACGGAAATGTTGCAACAATAAATCCAGGCCCTGTTTGGCCAATCGGAAGACAGGATCTTGTAAATTACTGCGGTGACGGAGACGATGGGGATTACTGTGAATTCAGGTATGACAAAAGCATAATAAGCGGCCCGTTTCTTCCGACCGGAACATACGAGGTTTGGGCCTGGAGTGATGTCCCAATTTTTGTAAGATTCCAAACAAACAGAATTGACCGCGCTCTTGGAGTACTGTTTGGCAACACATCAAGAACAGATACTCTGGACGGAGGAACATGCAACGGAAGTACCTGTGGAACAACAACAGTTGTTGAAGTGCCTCCTGAAACAAACTGCCCTGTGGGCACAGGAGACAAAAGAAGCATCCTGCTTGGTGCCGCAAACACCCAAACAGTGGAATCTTATTCAGTTTCCTCAGATATTGAAGCACTGAGGGTTAGCAGCAAATTTGATTACAGCTCAGCCCCAACCGCAATTTGCGGAGGTGCGGCAATGGGATTCCAAAATCCAGTGGACGGGCCCTCAGACCCCAATTGGTACAACTGGGATCCAACTGCAGGCAGCATAAGAACAAACACATTCGGAGTAAACGATTCTACCATATCTTCAACATACAAGTGGACATCTGGCCCGCCGATAGCCCAAGGAGACTACAACATCCTTGGTTGGGCAGAAGACAGCGTTGACTACGAGCTCAAATGGTACTTGCAAAGGCTTGACTCCGCAAAGAACGCGGTGCGCACGTTTATTGATGATGCTCAGTGGAAATTAAATGATGAAATTGGGCTGATTGGGTTCTCAACAAGCGCAAACACACTGCAGGGGCTTACAGACGTCATTGAATACGGCGACGACATAAAAACAGCACTTGACCTGCTTGAGCCAAGCGGCGAAACAGGAATGGCTGACGCAATAGACGCCGCGGTTACAGAGCTTGGAAATGCAAGAAGCGGCGCCGGAAAGTTCATTGTCCTGTTAACAGACGGGCGCGCAAATGTATGCCGCGGTGGGGATTTATGCTATAATGAAACCCAAGCAGGGCTGGATGCTGTTGCTGCAGCAAACGCCGCAAGAACACAGGGCATAACTGTTTACGTGATTGGATTTGCCGATGCCTCAATAATTGGTGCGTACGAAAACACCCTTAAGACAATTGCAAAAGACAAGGATGACTCAATAATCTGTCCCAATCCGGAATCAGGATACAATTGCGGAAAATACTATTACGCCGCCGACCAGGATGCGCTCGCAGAAATGTACAGCCTGATTGCGTTCGAAATCGCCAGAACAATGGGGGTAGCTGATTTGGAAATTCCAATTCCCGAGGGCATGGAATTAAGTGAATACGGGACCAGAACCTGCGGGGTATGGAAGGATTCAGTCGGAGCAATAATCACCGAAGTGGACAGCTGCGGAGTATGCAGCTCCGGCCAGGACACCTGTGAAGACGGTGAACTATTGCTCTACTTTGACCAGCCAATAAGCTACTCGGGGGATGAATGGTGGGCTGCCGAATTCAAAACAGTTATTCCCTGCAGTGCAAATTCCTGTTATTCCGATTTTGTTCTCTTTCCCCCTGCTGGAACAGGGATAACGGACAACAACAGCGAGGATGTAATAAGCTGGGACAACGAAGACAACAATACTGTAATATGTGAGGGAGGCGCAACAACCCGCTGCCACCAAAAAATCCCGCTAAAATATGCGGACCTGAACGTGTTTTTCGTGGACGGGGAAATTGACTCAAGCAAGCAGTGGATTGACGTAAGCTTTGAAATTGACAACAACGGATTCAGGGACATCATAATCGGCAACTCAGGGGTTGACAGGCTAAAAATAGCATTTTACCAGAATGACCTGTCAAAGCCACTGGATGTTTCAGGCGCCCCTGCACCCACAATATACTTTGGCCAGGGGGCGGGAGAGGAAGTTCTCATAAGTGACTATAACATTGATGTGGACGGGAACCTAAATATTGCCCTTCCAACACCTGCAACCACCGGAAATCTTTGCGCCCCGCTTGAAGAGGCCTGTGAACAGCCAAGTTACTGGAAGTTAAGGCTAAGCAGTGTAAGATTACACAATTGTTACGGAGCAGGGGGGGACTGCACAGGAACAATTCTTGCTGCAATAAATCCCAACAAAGCGGTTGGGGAATGCGAATTGCACAACCTGGCTGAAATGTACTGCCTGGGCGAAGCAGACTTAAGATTTTATACAGTAGACTATTATGTATGGGAGGACTAACATGCGCAAAAACGGTTTTTTTCTAACATTCATGGCGTTGATTCTCATAGGAAGTGTTCTGGCCCTTCAAACATCAACCACCCAGTTTACGCTTCGCGACGAAAGAAGTAGGATAGATCAAACGGCATTTGAGGAAATAAACCAAACATTCACAAACATCTACAACCAGATTCTTGTTTCAAAAGAAGGATACGCCGGAAAAGTGCAGGGGCGAATAATTCCATTGAAAAATTATGAAAAGGGGCAAAACTGGTTTGAAATAACCCAGGAATTTCCCGCAGAACAGGAAACGCTTGACGAGACATATGATGCACTGAACCTTTTCTCAATATTTTCAAGCGCAAAAAACTCCCGCAGCGACCTCCATGTAAATGTGTTTGCATTAAGGAACGA
Organism: Candidatus Iainarchaeum sp.; assembly: GCA_017610175.1. Taxonomy (GTDB): domain Archaea; phylum Iainarchaeota; class Iainarchaeia; order Iainarchaeales; genus JAFCCO01. Next base: position 27,121 of record JAFCCO010000010.1, read on the forward strand.
CGACTGGGGTGGAAGTGAAGAAAACCCGCCATTTACATACATAATAGAGCCACAGTGCGTAAAATCAAGTATTGGGACACAAGACGGGGGCACAGGGAACACAGTTGATGTGATGCAATTTTTTGAAGGGGATTCTCTGGAGGGGGACCCATGCGATTTTCCGGATCCAACGTCAGAAACATTGGGTGACATTAACTCTTTTATTGTGCGAGCGGAGATAGCGCTCTTGGGGATCTGTGATGTGAAAAGTTCCATATCCAATACAATCACTTGCAGTGGCGGATTGGCGGAACCCCCAAAAGACGGAGAAAATGGGTGCGCGATGGAAGTGTATGATTCCTCTGAAACCCAGCCGTTTGCTTTTGTCCACATAGTGTTTACTGACTGTTTTGACGGCACCAGTCCCGAATGTGCTTCAGTTTTTCACTCAAGCAACCCCGATTTCCCGGCAGGTTTCCCAGACGGAGAATACTTTATCTATGGGCACTTTAATCCTTTGGATGCAACTGAATCCCTATTTAAATTTACTGGCTGCGGAACAGGGCAAGGGTTGAGCATAGATTTTGTGCCAGATGACGGCCTTCTTTTTAGAACCAACCAAAAAGACATGGATTCTGACCTAATGGAAATAGACATCACAAACCGCATAACATTCAATTCCCCAATAGAATTCATACAATTTAGCGGAGTAGACCTTTCCATAAAAAAGAAGAATTTTGACTACTGCAGGGCCACCTATGAACAGCTCTGCGACTAGTGTAAATGTTTATTAAAAAAGACGTTCTTAATGAATAGAAGAAAAATAATAGAGTTGTGTTAAATGCCAAACCGCGCCCCTGAAAATGAAACGCAAGCCAATGCAAAGAAAAAGGGAGGCATTGGCAGCATTTTTAGCAGGCTCAAATTCTGGGGCAAGAAAAAGGAAAAAAAGCCAGAAGTGGAACAGGTTCTTGAAGAAATAAGAATCGCAATGAAAATAGAGGATGTGGCTGAAAAGAAACCCCCTGTGGGCCATGCATTTAAAGTAAAGCCAGAGGACATTGCAATTGCAGTCGCAGGCAAAGAACCGGTGCCAAAGCCAACACCCAAACCTGTTGCAAAGCCAAAGCCGGTTGCTGCACCAAAACCGGTTGTAGTGCCAAAGCCTGTTGCTAAACCTGCTAAATTGGAGCACGCATTTAAGCCAGGTGAGGAAGTTGCTGTAGCGGGCGCAAGCCTGGATAAAAAGCAAATTGAGCGCCTTGCAAAACTTAAGGCTGAGGCTGCCGCAAAACTGGTGGCTGCAAAAAAGCCGGTTGTTAAGCCGGTTGCTGCACCAAAACCGGTTGCTGCACCAAAACTGGTTGAAAAACCAAAACCGGTTCCCAAACCTGTGAAGTTGGAGCATGCATTTAAGCCAGGTGAAGATGTTGCTGTTGCGGTGGGAGTTGTAAAGAAAAAACCAAAGCCCATTGCAAAGCTCAAGATTTCAAAGAAACCAGCTCCCAAGCCAAAACTTGTTTCAAAACTAAGACCAAAACCAACACCCAAACCAAAAGTTCGCATTCCAAAAAAGATTGCCGCAATGCCAAAGGCTGAAAAAATTGTAAAAATGCCAAAACCAGTTCCAAAGCTAAAACCAAGGCCAGAAGTTAAGCCAAAAATTCCAAAAAAGATTGCTGCAATGCCAAAGGCTAAAAAGGTTGTTGAAATGAAGAAGCCGGCTATAAAAGCACTGCTCCCAAAGAAGATTGCTGCAATGCCAAAGGCTGCACCAAAGCCACGCATAAAACCAAAACCAATTGCAAAGCCCAAACCGGGCGCAAAGCCCGTGGTTAAACCCGCCGAGAAAGCGAAGCCTGCTGCGAAGGTTTCCAAGGAAAAAGCCAAGGCAAGAGTACTTTCTCCCGAAATTAAGAGGGCTGCAAAAATTGTGAAGATTGCCGAAAGGACAGGCGGCTGGTTTGGCGACAAGATACAGCACAAGAAGGCAAGCCTTGAGGGCTGGCGCATAAGGAAAAAAGTCCATCTCTACAGGCTCAAGAAAAAGTCGAAGGAAGGAAAGATTAATTCTCTTGAAAAGAGAACACTTGCAAGGCTTGCGGCGGATGAAGCAGAGATTGTAAAGAAGATTAAGGGCCTGGATGCAGAAATAAAGGCAATACATCAGGTTGACAAAAAAATTAAGGAACAGGAACAAGTGCTTCGCCAGCATGTTGGGGACCCGCTTCCAAAAGAACTTTCCCCAATTGCAAGCGGGAGGATTAAGTTCAGAAATTCCCAGGATTTCAAGGACGCGGTTGAAGCGGTAAAGGCTGTTGCAGAGGAGTTTGCAGGGGCGGTTTCAAAAATGCCGGCGGCACCAATCACAATAACGGAAGGCACCGGAATAAGTATTGACAGCCAGATAACAACAACTGAAAATCTCATCAAAAATCTTGAAAAGGCATTCTACAAACGAAAGGTAAGCTTTGACCAGTTTAGGGAAAAGCTCTTCTCCTATCAATCAAGTCTCAGCGAGCTTAAAATGAAGAAGAGCGTAATTGCCAAAGAACGCGGAAAGCAACCAGCCCCAAGGGAAATCAAGGCAAAAATAGTGAGGGAAGTGGTGGAGAAGCCGGAAGGAATAAAGAAATGGGTTAAGGAAGCGATTAAGGAGGCTGCAAAGGAAACCGCGAAACAACAGTTTGCGCAGCAGCCAAAAACAGTTTATGTGCAGGCTCCGCCTCAGCAACTGCCGGCGGGGGCCCAAGTGATTCAGGCAGTTCGGCCACAGAGGCCGATTGCACAGCCTCTCCCGCAGGCGCCGATAAGGGAGCGTGTGATTGAAAGAATTATTGAAAGGCCTGTTGAAATAAAAAGAGTTCCGACGGTTGCACCGGTTGAGCCCACAACAATGAAGGCTCCAAAATCCATAACTCCTGTTTCCAAACCACCTGTAAAACCCGCGCCGGCACCTGCCGCGCGCGCAGCCGCCCCCAGGCCCCTGCAAAAAATAAGTCCGCGCGTTCAAACAGCGGTGAGCAAAAAAGCACGCGGAGTTTTATCACAGGGCCAGATAAACCAGATTGAGGAAAGTCTCGGTGCATTGCTTGAAAAACACCGCATCTCAGAACAGCAGCTCTCTGTGAAAATAGAGGCACTCAATCCGGCCGCCTTACTTGGGGATTTTCACAAGCTTATAGGAATGGCCGGCGGAGGCGGAAGCTATGGCGGAGGCGATTTATTAAAACCCCTTCCCAGGGAAACAGGTTCGCTGGCAGCAGGCGGAGTTACGGGCAAGGAGAAAAAGAAGTTTACCGCAAAAGAAAGGGAGATTGTAAAGCACAAAATAATTACAGATTTTGACAAGATTGTTAATTATGTGCAGGAAAAAGGAAAGGCCAACGAGGTTCAGGCAATGAAGGACCTTAAAATAAGCAAAAAGCGCTTTGAGGAATGCTGCAAGATCCTTGAAGAAAACAGGATAATTAACGTAGAATATCCTGCAATAGGTGCGATGAAAATTGCAGATGTAAACTATAAAGAACCTTCAAAAAAGAAGGGAAAAGGTAAAAAATAAGGAAACACTTAAGTGATAACAATGTTTGGACTAAAGAAGAAGAAACCAAAGCCGGCTGCTGAAGCAAAAGACGCGTCAAAAGCAGATTCTGTCCCCAAAGCAGATTCTGTCCCCGCCAATTCTGGGCAAGCCACTCCGACACAGTCTGCTCCGAATCCAATGCCTAAAGCGCCACCGGTTGCCGCAAGGCCAGTGGCTCCAAATGTAACAGTTTCAAACGAGCTTGAGGTAGAGAAAGCAAATGTTGTTGAAACATATGAAATCGAGTCTAACGAAGTCACGATTGAAATAAACATTGTTGAAAAGCCGGGAGTTTTTGTAAGAATTTACCACATGAACTTCCCGTCATACGGCCCCGGGACAACGGCACTGCTTGCGGATTTAAAGAACACAATTGTTGCCGAGAGCGCAATCCAAAGCGACAAACTTCTTGACCCAAAGTTTGTCAAAGAGATGACAATGCGGTTCAAGCAAAAGGCAGTAAATCTCCTGAAAAATGAGGCACCAAGCCTTAATGATGAAACACGCAATACACTTGCGGGAATGCTGCTGCACGACATGCTTGGGTTGGGCAAAATAGAGTTTATTCTTGCAGACGGGAATCTTGAGGAAATTGTCGTAAACGACAGCAAGAACCCGATTTGGATTTACCACAAAAAATACGGCTGGCTGCGCACAAATGTCTGGATTAAAACAGAGGAAGAAATAGAAAACTACGCAAACATAATTGCAAGGCGGGTGGGAAAACAGATAACAACGCTAAACCCGCTTCTCGATGCACACCTGATTACAGGGGACAGGGCAAATGCAACCCTTTTCCCAATAAGCAGCAAGGGAAACACAATAACAATCAGGCGATTCAGAAGAGAGCCCTGGACCGTTGTTGACCTGATTGAAAACAACACCGTAAGCAGCGAACTCATGGCGCTTATTTGGGAAACAATGGAATATGAGCTGAATATTATATTCAGTGGAGGCACGGCATCCGGAAAAACAACAATGATGGGAATTTGCCTGCCGTTCATTCCGCCAAACCAGCGTGTAATAAGCATTGAGGACACGCGTGAGCTGCAGGCTCCGGCATATCTGCACTGGGTTCCGATGACAACCCGTGAGCCAAACCCTGAGGGAAAGGGAGGGGTTTCAATGCTTGATTTGCTTGTAAACAGCCTGAGAATGAGGCCTGACAGGATACTTGTCGGGGAAATAAGGCGAAGCCGTGAAGCAGAGGTAATGTTTGAAGCAATGCACACAGGCCACAGTGTTTACACAACAGTGCACGCCAACACCGCGGAGGAAACCGTAAGGCGCCTTACAAATCCACCAATCGCAATTCCGCCCGGTTTGCTTGACGCCGTTCATCTTAATGTTGTAATGTTCAGGAACAGGCGCTTGGGGGTAAGAAGGGCGCTGCAGGCAGCCGAATACATTGTGGAAAGAAGGGCAAGCGGCGGGGAAAGCATTAAGACAAACGTGCTATACCGCTGGAGAGGCTCGGACGACAGCATTGTGCAGCACAATCCAAGCATAAAGTTCTTTGATGAATTAAGTCTGCACACAGGATTAAGCAAAAACGAGCTGCAGCAAGAGCTCAAAAACAAGAAGATGATTCTTGACTGGATGGTAAAATATAAGTTTACCAAGGTTGAAAATGTGGGAAAAGTAATAGCAAGGTACTATATGGACTCGGATTTAGTGACAAGGGCCGCAGAAGCAGGCAAACATCCGGGGGAATCTTTTGGCTAAAACAATCCCGTTCAGCATTCTGCCTCCTTTGGTGATGTTAAGGCTTTCCACTCCGTTCAGGGGAATAGGTTACAAAATAAGCAAGGCATTTCCATACATGAAGCTTGAGCTAAGGCAGGCTGAAATGGACTTTGAGGCAGAGGAATATGCCGCAATAATGTCGCTGAGCTTTGTAATGTACTTAATTCTGCTGACTGGCTTTTCTTGGGTGATGCTTTCAAGGTTCAGGCCGCAAAAATTCATAGTGGGCGGCTTTAAGGTTCCTGAAGCAATACCGATTGCAATTACTATTGGATTAATTGGCGCATTCTTAATTTTTATCCAAATGTCAATGTACCCAAATCTCCAGATAAAGAAAAAAATCAGAGGCATTGAATCAAACCTTGTGTTTGCTTTAAGGACAATGCTTGTTCAGATAAAAAGCGGAATAAGCCTGTTTGCGGCACTTGACATGATTGCAAAGGGGGGTTTTGGGCAGCTGAGCAAGGAATTCGGCAAGGCAGTGGATATGATAAACACAGGGTCATCCCAAACAGTTGCCCTGCAAAACATTGCAACAAACAACCCAAGCCCGTACGTAAGAAAAGTTATTTGGCAGGTTGTTAACGGAATGAAGGCAGGCGGAGACATTTCAGACATTTTGAGCGAAAGTGTTTCATCCATGACCAGGGAACAGGAAATTGAAATCCAAAGATACGGAAACAGCCTAAGGGTTCTCTCCCTAATGTACCTTATGGTCGGCATAATAATGCCTGCATTGGGCATCACATTTCTCATCGTTTTGGGCTCTTTCCCAAAAATTGTGATAACCCAAATAATGTTTTGGGGCCTGCTGGGTCTTGTGGTGGTAATGGAATTCATGCTGGTAGGCATGATTAAGTCAAAAAGGCCAAATCTGATAAGTGCGTAACCATGGTTTACAAAAGAATTGCAGCACTCTTTCCCAAAGGGCTTACCAAATGGGTTGCCCGTCAATTTGAGTACGTTGGAATAGACCTTAATGCGCAGCGCTTTGTGGGATTTATCCTGATGTTTGGCTTTGGGCTAAGTATTGCGGTAGCACTAAATATATACATAATTTTCAAGATGCCTTTGGATGCAACAATCGGAAGCTTTGCAATCTCCTTTGTCGTGTTTGCGGGCGGAACCTTTTTCTGGCTCAACAGCACGGCTTCAAGCAAGGGAAAGTTTGTTGAAAAAATAATGCCTGACGCGCTTCAATTAATCTCGTCAAACATGAAAGCAGGCCTAACCACCGAGCGAGCCCTCTTTGTAAGCGCAAGGCCTGAATTCGGGCCGCTTTCACTGGAGCTCAAAGCAACAAGCAAACGCATTCTAAGCGGTGAACGGCTTTCAGTTGCATTAATGGGAATAACGCGCAAAATCAAAAGCAATATTTTGGACAGAACAATCTGGCTTCTTACTCAGGGAATCAAAAGCGGGGGCCAGATTTCCGGACTATTAGTTGAATTAAGCGACGACCTTAGGGAAGAGAACGCGCTCAAGGAAGAGGTCAAAGCAAATGTAAGCATGTATGTAATGCTTATCTTCTTCTCCGCCGCGATAGGTGCCCCCATGCTTTTTGGGGTAAGCAGCTACATTGTAGGGGTTCTCTCAGGCCAGGGTCCGGAGGACATGGGCGGTGCGGCAGCAGGCGGAGGAATGTCAATGGGGTCAGGGGGATTAATCGGCGGATTTATAGAGGGGGATTCGGCGAAAAGCGAAATTTCCGAGGACTTTGTTGTGTTCTTTGCTGAAATAGCCCTTCTTGTGACCTCACTTTTTGCAGGCCTTGTGCTTGGAGCAATTAATACTGGCAAGGAACTTGACGGCGTGCGCTACATGCCGCTAATTGGGATAGTGGGCTTTGCGGTCTTCTTCATCACGCGGGGAATGATGGACTCACTAATGGGAAGCTTTGTTACCACAATGATTTAAGCGGCAGGCAAAAAGCGTGCTTAAGCATTGCCAGGATTTTATAACAAACTAATTCAAAATTATACAACAAACTGACTTCGCAGCCTTGCGGCTGAACCCTGCTAAAAAAATAAAGAAAAAGAAGGAAAAAAGACCCTATCCTTAGACAGAGCCTGTGCATGTAATGTTAGCGTCTTTGATTAATCCACCGACACTAGTATATGTGAAGCCGTAAGTTCCATTAAAGCTTCCTTCCAATGTGCCTGGAAGAGTTATTGTGTTTTCAGACCCAGAAGTCATTTTTCCTGATCCTGTAGGACTTCCTGAAAAAATGCCTCCAAGAACTTCTACGTCAGGCGTAATGGTTGTTCCTGTTGCGTTTTGTATTACTATCTGAACACCAGTTTCGCTGGCAACTTGATCCTTTACAATGATCTCTGTTGTATCGCTAGTGCACTTGGTTGCGCCTGTTGAAGATCCCATAATGTACACCAAAACACCTACAACGATGGCTATGACAATTAGTGCCCAACCGTATGTCATGAGGTATTCCAATGCTGATTGTCCTCGCTTATCCATTTTGGTTTTCCCTCCTTTTAAATTTTTAAATCACCCAATATGTCCAACAAACTTAATTCTGTGTGTTGGGGATTTTATTTCTAACATATAAACCAGTTTGTTCTTTAAAAAGCTTTCTGTGGACGGGCTGCAAACGCAGGCAAAAGCAGGTTATTTGCCGAATTTTCCCTTCAGCGCAGCAGAAACGTTTTCCGGAACAAAGCAGTCTACGTTTCCCTGCAGTGAAGCAAGTTCCTTTACAACCGTGCTGTTGAGGTAAAAGTACTTTGCTGATGTCATCACAAAAACGGTTTCAATTTCAGGGTGAAGCTTTCTGTTAACGGTTGCCTGCTGGAACTCGCCGGCAAAATCACTCAACTCCCTCAGGCCCCGAAGCAGAACAGTGCAGTTTTTTCCCTTTGCATAGTCAACAAGCAATCCGTCAAACGAATCAACCTCGACATTAAGCCCCTTAACCGCGCCCTCCACAAGCTTAACCCTTTCATCGATTGGGAAAAGGGGCTTTTTCTTTGGGTTTGTTGTAACCGCAATAATTACCTTGTCAAACAACTTTGTTGCGCGCTTAATCACGTCCACGTGCCCAAGCGTAATCGGGTCAAATGTTCCGGGATAAATTACAGTTCTTTCAGCCATTTTAGTTCACCTAAAATCTTTTCTGCCTGCCTGAACAATTCATCCAAGCCCTGGCTATTATCTAATGTGAAATCCGCTTTTTTAACCTTTTCATTGGACGGCAATTGCGATTTGATGCGCTTTAGCGCCTGCTCTTCCCCCAAGCTCTGCTTGCCCACCAGCCTTTCAGTCTGTTGCTCTTCACTGCAGTGAACGGCAATCACCTTGTCAAACATTTTCTCCAACCCGGTTTCAAATAAAAGTGGAACCTCAACCACAACAAGTTTTGCGCCCTGGTTTTCAAGCTCTGCAAAGCGCAATTCAATTTCCTTAACAACAAGCGGGTGCAAAATTTTTTCAAGTGACTTTCTTTTTTCAGAATCCCCAAACACGATTTCTGCAATTTTTTTCCTTTCAATTGATCCAAATTCCTGCCTGATTTTTTCCTGCACTTTCCTTTGCCTGTAAAGTTCTGCAACTATTTTGTCCGAGTCGATTGTTGCAACCCCCCTGCTTTTGAAAAAATCCAAAACAGTGGATTTTCCGCTTGCAATCGAACCGGTCAGTGCGGCTTTAAGCATGTTAACAACTTGTGTTCGAACAATTTTAAACACGCGCGCCCGCGCACGGGTCGAACATAGGTTTTTAATATCCTGTTGGCTATCAATTATCAGGGGCAAGGTTGAGAGGCGATTTTTTACGGCTGATAAAGTGATTGAATTTGTAAGTACCTATCCCCCTCGCGCATGCGGAATTGCTACTTTTTGTCAGGACCTAATGACCTGGACCCAAAAGGCGGCCGGCACATCATTCAAATGCAAGGTTGCTGCGCTGAGCAACAATGGCTCATATGATTATCCCAAAGAAGTGAATATGGAGATCCAGCAGGACGAGCTTGAGGAATATCTCTGGGCTGCGGATGAAATCAACGCAAACGACAAAATCAAGGCTGTTTGCGTACAGCACGAGTTTGGGATTTTTGGGGGCGAGATGGGCCAGTACATAATCCCGTTCCTTGAGGAACTCAAGAAGCCTGTTGTAACAACATTCCACTCTGTTTTGCCCGGCGATCCATTGCCTTCGCGTGACCGCCTTTACATGGTTAAAAAGATTTGTGAGAACAGCGACAAGGTTGTTGTCATAAGCGGGTTTGGCCAGGACATTTTGCACGACAAGTACAGGATTCCAAGGCACAGGGTTATTCCGATTCCGCACGGCGTCCCGGAAATTCCATTTGGCACAACTGAAAAGGCAAAGAAAAGGATTGGCTTCGAGGGCAGAACAGTAATAAGCACCTTTGGCCTGATGAGCAAGCGCAAGGGACTCCAGTATGTTATTCGCGCGCTTCCAAAGGTTGTAAAGGAGCACCCGGAAGTTTTGTATCTTATAATCGGAAAGACCCACCCTGTTGTGAAGAAGAAAGAGGGCGAGGTTTACAGGAAAAGCCTGATTAAAGAGGTTAGGGACCTTGGCCTAAAGAACAATGTGATGTTCTTTGATGAATTCCTGCCGCTCAAAAAACTCTGTGCGCTGCTTGAAGCGACCGACATTTACATAACCCCCTATTATGACCCGCAGCAAATCAGCAGCGGAACCCTGGCTTATGCAATCGGGGCGGGAAAGGCATGCATTTCAACACCATACTTATATGCCGAGGACGCATTGCGTGACAACCGCGGGCTTTTCTCAAGGTTCAAAAGCCATAAGGACATGTCTGACAACATAAACACCATTTTGGACAACAAGGAATTAAGGCAAAGCCTCGAATTTAATGCATACAGCTATAGCAGGGCGTGGAAATGGGCAAGCATTGGTGGTACCTATCTTGAGCTTTTCAAGAGCCTTATAAGAAACAAGAAAAACTAATTTTTTTAGCAAAAAGGGTTTGATTTTTGAAAAGCCAATTATTTTATTAACCAAAGGCCCCAAGTTAACCGGTGTGGTTGGGGGCTTGAGTTGTTGCCGCAAGGCATTCCAAGAGAGTTCTTCGGACTCTAACTTGAGTTACGATCACACCACTCAAACTATTTTTTTTAAGCCCAATACCGCGTTTTTTTAACCTTAATGCCGAGAAGTCTATAACCTGAACTATGTTAGGTTATAGATGAATTGGCACACCTAATAAACCTTTCGGAACACAATATTAGTGGTAATATGGCTTATAAATTTGATAAAAATGCCCACTCAGTATATGCGTTGCACTACCATTTTGTGCAATGTATAAAATACAGAAAAAAAGTCTTGGACTTTCCTGAAATAATAAATGAGTTGAAAGAAAGAACCCACAAAATATCTGAAAGTTATGGCGTGGAGATAACCACTATGGAAACAGATTTAGACCACATCCATATTTTGTTCAAAGCAAAACCACAAACAGACCTTATAAAATTTATCAATAACTGGAAAAGTGCAACATCAAAAGTCCTGCAAAACAGATTTTCCAAAAGAATAAAGAGCAAACTATGGAAAGGGGTTTTTTGGAGTGGAAGTTATTGCCTGATAACAACAGGACAAACAACACTCGAACAAGTAAAAAAATATGTAGAGGGACAAGGAAAATGAAAGCCTACAAATACCGTATCTATCCAACCAAAAACCAAGCGATTGAGATAGACCTACAAACAGAAAAATGCAGACAATTATACAACAAACTCCTTGCCTTGAAAAAAGACACTTATAAAGACAAAGGCGTAACTCTGTCAAGAAAAGACTTGTATAGGGAAGTAAAAGGAAATAAAGAAGCCTATTCTCAAGTCAGCCAGAATGTTGCAGACAGAATAAACAAAGCCTACGGAAACTTCTTTGCAAGAGTAAAGCGTGGCGAAAGAAAAAAAGGCTTTCCAAGGTTCAAAAAATACGGCAAATACGCCAGTATCACTTTCCCACAAATAGTAAATCCAGAAAAGATTGGCAAAAAAACAAACTTTCCAAAAATAGGGTGGCTGAACACAATATATCATCGCCCAATAACTGGAACGCCAAAAACACTCACAATCAAAAAAGCCAAAAGCGGAAAATACTTCATCACAATCTCCTGTGCCAATCCAAAAACAGAAACGCTAAAACATGGCAAAGGCGAAATTGGAATAGACCTTGGACTAAATCATTTTGTTGCAACAAGCGATGGCGAGTTCTTCGACCATCCAAAACCAATGAAAGGAATAGCAAAGAAAAGAAAAGCACTGGCAAAACAATTCAGCAAAACACACAAACGAAGCAACAACAGAAACAAAGCAAGGGTTAGGCTGGCAAGAACAGATGAAAAAATAGCCAACATTCGAAACGACTACGGCTGGAAACTATGCAAAACACTTATCCAAAAACACGAAACAATATACCTAGAAAACCTAAATGCCCGAGGAATGGTCAAAAACCATCAACTCGCAGGGGCAATCACAGATGTATCTTGGAGTGATTTCACAAACAAACACCCCTACAAGGCTGAAAGTGCCGGTGGAAAAGTATTGAAAGTGAACCCAAAAAACACATCACAAATGTGTAGCGGTTGTGGGGATATTGTCAAAAAAACACTGGCAATAAGAACACACAACTGCCCCAACTGCGGTCTAAAAATAGACAGGGATATAAACGCATCAATAAACATTCTTACAAAAGGTAAGATAGGGCTGGGACAGCCCGAATGCAAGCCTGAAAGAGATGAAGCCAATACTGACGGCATAAGCCCGAAGCAAGCCTTGTCAATGAAACAGGAAGCCATAATCTCAACATAAGGTGTTAGGTTATGAGTAGTTCACACTCTTGGGTTTTTATATGAGTTTGGCATATATTAAATAGTCCGCATTTTGGCGACTGCAAAACAAGGAGGGACTGGATTGGCGCAGAAGAGAAAGTTGAAAATTGAAAGGGTTCCGACAGGAATCAAGGGATTTGATGAGCTGATTGAGGGAGGAATCCCCAAAAAAGCACTTGTTTTGCTTTCAGGAAGCACGGGAACAGGAAAAAGCACTTTTGCGATGAGCTATCTTGTGGCAGGCGCAATGCGGGGCGAGTCCTGTGTTTATGTTTCACTTGAGGAAGCCGACGAAGGAAACGAGCTTCAGATGCGTGCATTTAACTGGCCGCTTGACGAGATGAAGAAAAAGGGCCTGCTCCATGTGGTGCGCCCTGAAATGTACGACTTCAACAGCCTTCTTGCGGAAATTCAGGAAACAATCACAAAGTACAAGGCAAAAAGGCTTGTGATTGACAGCATCTCACTTATTGGAATGTACTTTAAGGACGAGTTTAAGGTCCGCAGGTCAATTCTTGAGCTTGGGCGCATTCTCAAACAAGCAGGCTGCACAACACTTGCAACAACCGAGGTTAAAGAGGGGCAGAAAGGGGTCTCACTTTACGGGGTTGAAGAGTTTGTTGCGGACGGGGTAATAACAATGCATTTTTTACAGAAGGAAAATGTCTTTAACAGGGCAATCGCGATTAGAAAACTTAGGGCAACAAATCACAGCCTTAGGATCCATCCAATGAGGATTGCGAAGCCGGACGGAATAATAGTTTACCCTGGCGAAGAGGTTTTCAGCGAAGAATAATCCGCTTATGGATGTGTTGATTAATGGCAGAGCCGGAGAGAACAAAGACAGGAGTACCGGGCTTGGACGAGATTATAGGCGGCGGGATACCGCGCGAAAACCTTGTTGTTGTAAGCGGGGATCCCGGAAGCGGAAAAACAGGCCTCTGCCTTGAATACCTCTACTTTGGCGCGTTAACTTACGGCGAAACAGGGGTATTTATTTCACTTGAGGAAAGTGAAAAGGAACTTGTCAAACTTGCGTCATATTTTGGATGGGACTTCCAAAGCCTAATTGACCAAAACAAGGTTGTTTTCATTGCAGTTGAGCTCTACGATTTTGACAAACTCAGGAACACAATTGAGGACGCAATAACCAGAATCGGCGCAAAGCGCCTTGTGATTGATCCAGGCGTTGTTTTCAGGCTTTACTTTGAGAGGGAGCTTGATGCAAGAAAAAGAATCCTTAGCCTGGGGAGAATGCTTAAAAAAAGCGGATGCACTGCAATAATCACAAACGAAATTTCGCTGGACAAGGCAACCAGCCTGTTTGGGCTGGAGGAATATGTTGCCGACGGCGTAATTCTTTTGTACCACACAAAGCTTGAGGACAGGTTTATCCGAAGCATTGGTGTTCTCAAAATGAGAAGCACAGTCATAAGCGAAAAACTGCATCCAATAACAATCACAGCGGACGGGTTAAAGGTGCTTGCAAAGCAGGAACTCTTTGAGGACGTGTAAAAAAATGGTTGAGGGAAGGAAAAAGGAAAGTATTGACGATTTGATGAAGCTTCTTGACCCGAAGAGAAAGCTCGATGTACTGGTAACAAAAACATTTGAACTTTTGCCCAAAGGATTCTGCATAATCCTTGTTGAAAACATGTCAAACTACAACACAATCAATACGCGTGTTGCAAAATACTTTGTTGACAAGGGAATGCACGGAATCTATGTGACCGTAAACAAGAACATAGATGAGCTTGTTAACGCCCTTGAACAGGAAAAAGTTAATATTGAGGGAATTCAGTTCATTGACACGGTGACAAAGATGGCAAGTGACAATGAACGGGAGGGCCCGAATTTTTATTACCTTGACTCCCCAAAAGACATGCTTGGCTTAAGTGTGACGGTTGAAAAGGCAATGGCTGCCGTTAAGTCAAAGGAAAAATTTCTCATTCTTGATTCATTAACAACACTTCTTGTGTACAACAAAGAGGGTTCGGTTGACAAGTTTGTGCACTCGCTTGCAAGCAAGGTTAAGGCCTGGAATGCAAACGGGGTGTTCATTTTGATGGACACAGCAGACAAGCAAACAATAAGCACTCTTGCGCAGTTTTGTGACGAGGTTGTAAAATTCAGGACAACTTGATTTTGACTTCCTGCCCCGATATTTTTGAAAGCAGGTTCTCCGACTCATTCAAAAATTCAGAAAGCTCTTTATCCCGCTCTTTTAGCAAACTATTGCCTCGCTCCGCTGCTTTCCCAATGGGTTCTCGTTCCCTTTCCTTGCCCAAAATAATTTTTTCAAGGGCGTTTGCCTCTGCAACGGCTTTGTTTGCATGGATTTCACGGTCGATTGCGTTAATTGCGGCATCAATTTCATTGAACTCCCAAAAAACCTTTGAAAAAAAGTTGAATGCAAGCAGCTCATTTATTGCCGCAATTTTTTTCTCCCGTTCCTTTTCCTTCAGCTCAACCGCGCCACTTTCAACAGCACTCTTAAGCTCCTGCAAAAGCTCCTTAATCAATTCTCCCTTTGGGTCTTTTTTGAGCAGCTGCAGGGGGTTTCTTTCAAGCTGCTCTAACGCCTGCTTTAACTCTGCCCTGATTATGATGCGTTTGCTTGAAACAGCCCCCAAAAAGCGCTTAAGCGGCTTGTCGATTGCGGAAATAAGCGAAACAAGCTCTGTTTTTTTTCCCTGCCTTGAGTTTGCAAGCTCTGCCTTCTTTTCCTCAAGCAAGTCAAGCTCTCTGAATTTGTCTGATTCCCTAAGTTCCGCAAGCTTTTTTGCAAGCGACTTTTCCTCAGCCCCAACCTTTTCAAGCGCCTTTTTTGAATCTGCCTTTGCCTTCTCGGATTCCGCAATTTTTGCCCGCGATTCATTGATTTCCTTTGCAAGCTCTTTGATGCGTGTTTCCGCAAAAACAGATTCAGAGTGCTCCAGAATTTCACCAAGCTGCTTTAGCTCTTCATTAAGTTCCTTGAACAGCTTGCCCATTTTCTTCATATTTTCCTTCAGGTAAATTCCTGTGTAAGCAATGCTTTTTCCGCCCCGCGAAACTTCCTTTGTTATCTCATTCCTTGCCCTTTCAGTGTATTTCTTTGCGGAAGCGGCATCAATTGAGGCAGGCGGAGCGATTTTGTCAAAAAGGGTTGACAGCTTTGAAACAGCCTGTTCCTTTGAGGTTCCCACAATTTTCTTAAGCCTTACATTTCCCCCGTCAACACTGCTTTGCTTAATCTGCTTGATTTCCTGCCTTGCCTCGCCAATTATGTGCTTTATCTGGCTGAAGCTGTTTGCAATAGCCCTTTCCGCATTTTCCCTGCTTTTGGCCGCATTCTTCTCCGCAAATTCAGGCATGTCTTCAAGGGCAATTTCCTTCTTTGCCCTCTTCTTTTCCCCTAAAAGCTTGCTCCAAAAACCCATGTTTAAATTAATGCAGCCAGATTATTTAAACAAATGGATTAGTGGAAAACAGCACTATGCAAAGTGCTTTAAATATCTCGGAGCCCAATCAATTTGAATGATTGACTTTGACAAAATGATTGACAACCACATTGCGCGCGAATTCCGCGCAAAAACTGTGGGGCGGTACTACCCGAGCGAGATTGGGGGCTGCATTAGAAAGGTCTGGTACGGCTACAAGCACCCGCTGCAGGTAAAGCCGGATTTGGCAAAAATATTCAGGCTCGGCGACATAATGCACGATTTTGTCGTGGATGTTTTAAAAAGTGAGAAAAATACAAATGTTGAGCTGCTTAAAAGCGAGTTCCCCTTCAAGCTTGAGGGAGACGGTTTCCTAATTTCAGGCAGGGTGGACGACTTAATTATTGTGAACGAAAGCGGAAAAAGCTGGATTGTGGAGGTTAAAAGCACAAAGAGCGTTGATTACATAAAAGAACCCGACCCAAAATATGTTACACAACTGCAGCTTTACCTGCATGCGACAGGAATCCACAACGGAATGATTCTCTACGTTGACAAAACAAACCTGAAAAGCAAGATATTTGTGGAAAACTATGATCCTGCAAAGGCCGCAGATGCGCTTGAAAGGTTTTCACAGCTTCACCAGCTCTTAACCCAAAATCTTTTGCCTGTTGCCGAGGCAAAGAAGAAGGACTCAACCGCCTGGCTATGCAACTACTGTGAGTATTCAGATAAATGCGGCAAAAACGAAGAGTAACTTCTACATAATCCTTTTGTTTTTAAAACACATTTCCCCCTATTTAAATCAGGTGCTTCAATGGAAATAAAGCAATTTTTGAAGGAAAAAAAGCCGCTCATAGATGCGGAAATGGAGAAGGTCTTTCCCCGAAAAGCATCCAGGGGATGGCTTGATTTTGCGCTTGGAACGGCAGCTTATGCCTATGATTCGGAAACAATCACAAAAAGCATGTCTGAACCCATCTGGGAGTACCTTGATCGGGGCGGAAAAAGATGGCGCCCAGGGCTTTGCCTGCTTGCGTGCGCAGCAGTTTCAGGTTCTGAAGAAAAAGCACTTCCCTTCTCAACAATTGTTGAGCTTGTTCACACTGGAACGCTTTGCTGTGACGACGTGGAAGACGACAGCAAGCTTAGGCGGGGGAAACCGTGCATGCACCTTATTCACGGAGTGGACATTGCAGTAAACAACGGATGCGCACTTTATTTTATCCCGCTAACAATTCTTTACAGAAACACCGAAAACATTTCTCAGGAGCAGATTGTAAAAATTTACAACCTCTACGGCGAGGAAATGCTTCGCGTTTCAACAGGCCAGGCAATGGATATACTCTGGCACAAGGGAAACAAGGAAGACATTTCCGAACAGGAGTATTTGCAGATGGTTGCCTACAAAACAGGCGTTCTAGCGCGCTTTGCCGCAAGGCTTGGGGCAATAATCGGAAACGCTTCCCCTGAACAAATCGAAGCGCTTGGAAAGTTTGGGGAGGCAATCGGAGTTGGTTTCCAAATTCAGGACGACCTCCTTGAATTGACCGGAGAGGAATTCAAGAAGGGAAAGGGATCAGCGGGCGGGGACATTCACGAGGGCAAGCGAAGCCTTCTGGTAATAAAAACACTTGCCACAGCAGTACCTGTTGACAAAAAAAGGCTTCTTGAAATCCTCAACAGGCACACAACCGATGAGAAAGAAATTGTAGAGGCAGTTGAACTTATTAAAAAGTACGGCGCAATAGAGTACGCTGCAAAGAGGGCTAAGGAAATTGTTGAAGCCTCCTGGAAAGAGCTTGACAAGGCACTGCCTGAATCGGGCGCAAAAGCCACTCTGAAAAGCCTTGCAGACTACTGCACCGAAAGGCAGATTTGAAGGCGTCTGGAGGAATTAAAACAAAAAAGCGCTTGCGCGAAAGCCAAGCAAAATTGGAGGAAAAGAACATGAAAATTCCCGAAAACATCCAGAAAACAATTTCAACGCAGGACCTGCATCTCATTGCGACAGCCGATTTGGCCGGAAAGCCAAATTTGATTTATGTAAAGTTTCTCAAGGTTTACAACGACCGGCAATTGCTGATTGCAAACAACAAGTTTTTCAAAACCCAGAAAAATCTTGCCGCAAACCCTAAAATGTCAGTCCTTGTTTTGGACAAGGAAACCGGAAAATCATACCAGCTAAAGGGCGGTACCGAAACCCACGGGGACGGCAGTGTTTTTGAAGACTGCGCAAAATGGGTTGGGGAAGAGAGGATTAAGGAATCCAAGCCCGAAATGGTCCCAAAGGCAGCAGTGGTTTTGAGCGTTGAAGAAATCTACTGCGGTGCAAAAAAAATAGAATAAAATTAAAAAAAAAGAAATAAAAGAAAAGGGAATTTTTTCCCCTTTACTTTTTCTGCTTGTCCTTGATTGCCGCCTGCGCTGCCGCAAGCCTTGCAATTGGAACCCTGTATGGTGAGCAGGAAACTTCGTTGAGACCAATTCTGTGGCAGAATTCAACCGACCTTGGCTCTCCGCCATGCTCTCCGCAAATTCCAATCTCTATGTCTTTGTTGGTCTTTCTTGCCTTCTCAATGCAGATTTGCATCAGCTTTCCCACGCCTTCCTGATCAATGCTCTGGAACGGGTCCCTTGCATAAATTCCCATTTCAACGTATGGTGCAAGGAACTTTCCTGCGTCGTCCCTTGAGAAACCACAGGTCATCTGTGTCAGGTCGTTTGTTCCGAATGAGAGGAACTCAGCTTCCTTTGCGATTTCGTCGGCTGTGAGCGCTGCCCTTGGAACCTCAATCATTGTTCCAACGCGGTAGTGCACTTTTCCCTCTGCCCCGGTTTCCTTTGCCATCTTTCCAACAAGGGCCTTTATTTTTGTGAATTCCTCAAGCTTCCCGATTAGTGGAACCTCGATTTCAGGAATCGGCTTCTTGCCCGCTTCCTTAACTTCGAGTGCTGCTTCAAAGATTGCCCTTATCTGCATCTCGTTGATTTCAGGGAACACGACTCCGAGCCTGCATCCCCTAAATCCAAGCATTGGGTTGAATTCGTGAAGCTCTGCGATTTTCGCCTTGAGCTTGTCAACGGCAACACCCATGTCTTTTGAGAGTGCCTCAATTTCCTCGTTTTCCTTTGGCAGGAATTCGTGGAGTGGCGGGTCAAGCAGCCTTATAATGACCGGAAGGCCGTCCATTGCCTCGAAAATTCCCTTGAAGTCGCTCTTCTGGAATGGAAGCAGCTTGTCCAAAGCCTTCTTTCTGCCCTCGAGGTTTTCTGAGAGAATCATTTCCCTTACGGCCATGATTCTTTCCCCTTCAAAGAACATGTGCTCTGTTCTGCAAAGCCCAATTCCTTCAGCCCCAAACCCTCTTGCAAGTTTTGCGTCCTTTGGGGTGTCTGCGTTTGTTTTCACTTTAAGGGTTCTGAAACCGTCTGCCCAGCCCATGAGCTTTGAAAAGTCTCCGCTAAGTTCTGCCTCAACAAGCGGTATTTCTCCCTGGAAAACCTGTCCTGTTCCACCATCAAGTGAAATCTTGTCCATCTCTTTGAATACAAGCCCGTCTTTTGTCTTCATTTCTCCGGCCTTTTCATCAATTGAGATGTCTCCTGCTCCTGCAACACAGGGCTTTCCCATTCCTCTTGCAACAACAGCCGCGTGCGAAGTTGCTCCGCCTCTTGCGGTGAGAATTCCCTTTGCTGCGTGCATTCCCTCAATGTCGTCAGGGCTTGTTTCAAGCCTTACGAGGATGAGTTTTTCCTTTGGGTTTTCCTCAATCATTGCCTTTGCCTTTTCAGCCGTGAAAACGATTTTTCCAACTGCTGCTCCGGGGCTTGCGTTGATTCCCTTTGTTATAACATGTGCTGCCTTTACTGCGACCTGGTCAAGCTGCTTGTGGAGAAGCTGGTCAAGCTGTTCAGGCTTTACCTTGAGAACGGCCTCTTCCTTTGAAATAAGCCCCTCTTTCTCCATGTCAACCGCAATCTTTATGGCTGCCTGAGCTGTTCTCTTTCCGTTTCTTGTCTGCAGCAGGTAAAGCTTTTTGTCCTCGATTGTGAACTCAAAGTCCTGCAAATCCTTGTAGTGGTTTTCAAGCGTGTCGTATATTTTGAGAAGTTCCTCGTACACGTCAGGCAGAACATCTTTCATGCTGTCAACAGGTTTAGGGGTCCTAATTCCTGCAACAACGTCTTCTCCCTGTGCGTCAATCAAGAATTCCCCATAGTGCTCTTTCTTTCCTGTTGCGGGGTTTCTTGTAAATGAGACTCCTGTTCCAGAGTCCTGGCCCATGTTTCCAAAAACCATTGCCTGAACGTTGACTCCTGTTCCGGCGTCTTTCCTCAAATTGTTGATTCTTCTGTATGCAATAGCCCTTGGGGTGTTCCAGCTTCCGAAAACGGCGTCAATTGACATAACAAGCTGTTCCCATGGGTCCTGCGGGAAGTCCTTTCCTGCTTCGCTCATTATAAGTTCCTTGTACTTTGGAATCAAGGCTTTTAGGTCTTCGGCATCAAGCTCTGTGTCAAACTTTACGCCCTTTGTGTCCTTTGCGTTGTCCAAAATTTCCTCAAACTTTGAGTGCGCAACTTCCATCACGACGTTTCCGAACATTGTGATAAATCTTCTGTAAGAGTCCCACGCCGCCCTGTCGTTTTTTGTTTTCTTTGCAAATGCAAGAACGCTTTCATCATTCATTCCCAGGTTGAGGATTGTGTCCATCATTCCCGGCATTGAAACATAGGAACCGGACCTAACCGATACAAAGAGTGGGTTTTCCCCTGCTCCAAGCTTTTTTCCCTGTTCTTTTTCAAGTTTTTCAAGTTTTGATTTAACCTGTGTTTCAAGTCCCTTGGGCCATTTCTTGCCCTCGTCGTAGAACTCGTTGCAGGCTTCGGTTGAAATAGTGAATCCCTGTGGAACAGGCAGTCCTGCTTCGGTCATCTCAGCAAGCTGTGCTCCCTTGTTTCCTAGCTTAAACACCCATTCCTGTGTGTTTGCTCCCTTTACTTCGTCAAATGAGTATACGTATTCCTTTGTCAAAAAAGCTCACCTCTTGTTTTATAGAAAAAAATCGTATTTTCTAATATCAGAATCTGCCCCAGAAAGTGTTTTAAAACCAACTGAAACCCTTTGAATTAGCGAATCCTGTGCCTTTTAAGTGGCTTTGCCTTCTTTCCGGTATCCCGAAAACCGCTCCAGGACCCTTTCCGCTTTACAAACTCCAGTTCCCCGCCTTTCCTAAGCCTTTCAAGAAAGCGCTTTCCTGGCTCAAGAGGCCTGTCGGCAACAATAATTGCGTTTTTTCCGGCCTTTCTCTTCATCCATCTGAAAAGCTGCAGCGCAGGGCTCACTCCCTTCAATCTTGTATATTTGTGGGTTAATCCCTTTCTTGTCTTAAAATGGAACTCAACAATCGGCTCCCCGCCTGGAATTGCCAGCTTTTTGAAGAAAAGCGCACTCATTGGCTCCCCGTTTGCAAGCAAAACCAGCAAATGCCGCTTGGAAGCCTTTCTTTGCCTAAGGTGCCTTTTTTGAACGGGTGAAACTTCGCTTATTGTTTTCAAAGAGGTTTCAAGAATCCGCTTTTTCTCGGCATCGCTTGCCTTAAAATCCAGCCCGCCAGGAGTTTTCCATGTTGCAACATCAACAAGCCTGAACTTAACTTCAGCCATAATAGAATTAGTTATCTTCCTTTATAATGTCTTTCCTGAGCGGGTATTTTCCGCAGGACTCCTTTTCAGGGCAGTAGCCAAGCTTTGCGCACTTTGCCCCCGTCTTTCCAAACAGTTCGGGAGCCTCTTTTTTGCAGAGCCTGAGCATTTCCTGCGCCAGCGCGCGAATTTCCCACTGCGCCCTAGTGCAAAGCCTGTGCTCAAAGAAATTGTACAAGGCCCGCACATTCATTGTGGCAATAATCCTTGTCTCGCACGCGTTCGGAAGCAGAAAGCGGGCGTCCTCGGCCGGAACAGCCTTCAGCAGTTCATCGTAAGCCTTCCTTGACTCCTCAATTCCTGCAAGGAAATTACTGTACGCCTTTTCATCGGCTTTGATTTTTGGCGGGACAACAAAGTTGAATCCCCCCTCTTTAACATACCGTTGGCTTTGCTGGCTGAATGATGAAATTCTGTGCCTGACAAGCTGGTGCGAGCAGGCGCGGGAAATTCCCTCAATTGCAAAGGTAAAAGAAGCGTGCTCCAGCGGAGACAAGTGCCCTGCGTCAACAAGGTGCTTTATCAGCCGCTTTGCATACTCGTCCGAAACCTTTTCCCTCAGTGCCTCAACATCAACCCCTGCATAGCACATGTGCGCCGCAGTTGCTGCCGTTTTCGCAGGATTCGGAGTGTGCGAAATCAGTTCAACCCTTAATTTTGCTTCCCCCAACAAATCACCAGTAAAAAGAAGCTGGAATTTAATTAAATACCTTTCTCTGCGCTATTTAATTCATGCCAAGGCCGTCAAAGAAGCCATTGCCTGCAAAGAAGCTACCGCGCACAAAGAAGCCATTGCCTGCAAAGGGAAGAAAACCCGTTTCCGGCAAGAGGCCGGTGGCTCTAAGCAAGATTGGAAGGCACCAGGTTGGGGTTACGGGAAAGGTAAAGCATTATGTGGCGAAGTTTTCCGGAAGCCCGCTTGCAAGGGTGGAAAAAATTGTTGCCGACATAGCGGGATTCAATTCAATTGAGCTGCCTGTTGCGGAGGCCGGCAAATTCTGGGCAAAGAGAAGCGCGGAGGAAATTATTGAAACAAAAAGCGTTGTTGTTGCAAAACAGCCGGTTCCGAACGGCGCACCCGAAATAAGCGGCTGCACAGACCACGCCTGTGCCATCTGTTCGGCGGTAAGGGCAATCGGGCTGAATGCGGTGTTTGTCAGGATGGGAAACCACAGCCATGTAGAGTTTTCATTCAGGGGAAATGCCTATATTGCCGATCCAACAAAGGAAAGAAGGCCAATTGTGAGGAGAAAAATAGCGGCAGACTACCGAAACGAAAGGTTCTTTGAGAAAAAAGGGGCGTATGCAAAGGGCGCAAGCCCGGCAAAAATAGGGCTCACGAAGGCGGCCAACTTCTACAAGTACAGTGCCGGCCCCGTGACCCAGGGGAAGTGACCAAATGGTTGAGGCAATTATCTTTGACGCAGGCGGTGTGCTGTTAAAAGGGTCAATCAAGCGATTCCTTGATCGCTGCAGGGAAGAGTTGGGGCTTTCCCCAATAAAAAACATTGAGCAGGACGGCGGCGCAGTATTCGGCTTTGAAATGCAAACAGGCGTGAAAAGCCCTGCCGAAACGTTCAGCGAGCTGTTTGGAAACCCCGAAAAAGAACTCCTTAAAAAAGTGCTGAAGCTGAATGAAGCAGAGTGGCCGCAGGATCCTGAAATGGTTGAGTTTGCAAAAAGCCTGAAACCAAGGTACAAAATTGGCCTGTTGAGCAATACAGACGAACTCCATTCAACACTCTGGAGGAAAAACGGTTTCACCAACCTGTTTGACGCCGTTGTCCTAAGCAACGAGGTTCACCTTGTGAAACCGGACAAAAGAATATACCTGCTAATGCTTGAGAAAATCGGGCTGAAAGCAGGACAGTGCGTGTTTGTTGATGACATAAAAGACTGCATTGAGGCCGCCAAAAAGCTTGGCTTCAAAACCGTTCGCTTCAGTGGAAAAAGCCAGCTTGAAAACGAATTAAAAGGCTTGGGGGTGGAATTTTAATATGGCCAACCTTCCCAAGGACTTTGTTGTGACCGCAATAATTGTCAAAGAGCAGTCCGTTCTTCTTGTAAAACACAGAAAGCTTGGCCTATGGCTTCCAATCGGCGGACACATTGACGAGGGAGAGGATCCGATTCAGGCCCTAGAGCGGGAAATTGCCGAGGAGTCAGGGGTGAGCGTTGAACTTGTTGCCGAAAAGCACAGCGATGCAGAGTGGGGTGAAGTTCGCGCCCTGCCTGTTCCTGCACAGCTGCAGGTGGAGTACATTGACGGAAAGCACGAGCACATCGACCTAATTTACTTTGCAAAATACCTTGAGGGGAAGGCAAGGCTTGCAGAAGGCGAGCACCACGACATCAAGTGGTTTTCAATAGACGAAATTGAATCCGACAAAACAGGCTTTATTTCACAGGACGTCAAGTTCCTTGCAAGAAAGGCAGTTGAGGCAGTAAACCCAACAGAATAATGAACCCTGTACAAATGACGAATAACGCACCATTGAGTTCTTTTTTAATTACTTTTCGCAGGGGTTTTCCTTTATGGCAGAGAGAACGGTAATGAAGTTTGGCGGAAGCATTCTAAGCAGTTCAGCTGACCTGCAGAGAATTGCATCACTTGTCAAAAAAAGACGCGAAAGCGAGGAAATCTGCATAGTTGTTTCAGCCCTCAAAGGGGTAACGGATTCACTGATTGAGGCAAGCGAGAATGCGCTTGAGGACAACAAGTCAATTAACTCATTTCTCAAGGAATTAAGGGAGAAGCACTTTTCGCTCGTTGAGGGGCTTGAAACAGAAAAGGCAAAACAGGTTGCAACAGAAAAGCTCAACCAAAAATTTGAGGTGCTTGAAAGGGTTTTGTTTGGAATAAACTACCTTGCCGAACTGAGCGAGAGAAGCAAGGCCCTTGCATACACCTTTGGGGAAAGGCTGAGCGCAATTCTCGTCGAAGCATACCTGCTTGATGCAGGGCTTGAGGCGGAATCAATGGACGCAAGCAAGGCGATTGTAACAGACGGCAACTTTGCGGCCGCATCCCCCCTGATGGACAAGACCGCAAAAAAATCACAACAGCTTGGCAAAATGCTCCCGGAAAAAGTTGTTGTTGTAACAGGGTACCTTGGAGCCGACTCCAAGGGGAACACAACCTGCTTTGGCAGAGGGGGCTCTGATTTCTCGGCAGGAATTCTTGCAAACGTTTTAAACGCCGGCTCGCTTGAGCTGTGGAAGGACGTGGACGGCTTTATGAGCGCAGACCCAAAGGCAGTTCCTAAAGCAAAGCTTCTCAAACTGCTAAGTTATGAGGAGGCAGAGGAACTCGGATACTTTGGCGCAAAAATACTGCACCCGAGAACAATTGTCTCAATAAGGGAGCGGGAAATAAGGGCGGTTGTGAAAAACATTCACTCCCCTGAAAAAGAGGGAACTGTGATTTCGGCAGAAAAGGAACGGCACGAGAACGTTGTAAAAAGCATTGCAACCCGAAAGCAGATTGCCTCGGTCTGCGTGCGAAGTGCTGCCATGGTCGGGGTTTCAGGCGCACTGGCCCAAATGTTTGACGCACTCTCAAAGGCAGGGATAAGCGTTGACACTGTGGCAACCTCGGAAACAGGGGTTTCAATTACGGTAAACGAATCAGACGCAGACGCCGCAAAGAAAGCGCTTGAAGCCTGCCCAATCCAGTTTGACTCAATCGAGGTTGAAAAGGACGTTGCCGCAATCGGCCTTATTGGAGAGGGGATGAAGGGAGTGCACAGCCTCTCAGGAAGGCTTTTCTCAGCCCTCGGAAACAGCAACATAAACATTGAAATGATTTCACAGGGCGGAAGCGAAATAAACATCTCATTCCTCGTAAAGCAAAAAGACCTCGGCAACGCGGTAAAAGCAATTCACTGCGAATTTATGGAATGAGGCCAAAACGGTTTGTAAACAAAGCTTCCGCCCAAAATCCAACCCGCACACCGAACAGCAGCCGTTTCCAACACGCAAACAACCAGCTTTTACCACCCACTCCCCCTCAACAGGGCAAAGGTTTATTTAGGGGGGAGTTATTGTATTGATAGTGTAATCGCGTATTGGTTTGGTTGTGTTTTTGGGATGTTGGGGGGTAGGGTTGTGTTGTTTTTTCTCCCGCTTTTTTTCCCTGCGGTAAAATTAGTTTATTGTTATTCAAAGATTCTACTTATGGGAGAAAGTAGTTTATTACTTTTAATGAAAAGGTTATATGCAAAAACACAGTTATTTGGTACTGGTTTTGGAGCCGTAGCCATAATGGCAATTGCAATAGTGGGGGTACTCTCAGTTCTGCTGTTGATGCAAACAACCGCAACACCCTCTACAATAAACACGCCCTACGAAACAAAAGCAAATGAATTAGGGGAATACGCCCGCCTTGCAGAAGAGCCTAGTAGGGGGGTTATTTTAGACAACCAGAATCCCGCAACCAAAGCATCCTTCAAAGAAGCCGACAAAAACTTGAAATTTGATGCCAAAAATTTGCTGATAAAAGGCAGTAAAGAAAACCAAGCCCTCAAAACACTGAAAATAAAAAAAGTAAAAGAAAACCTCTACGCATTCAAATCCCTGAAAGGAGCTGTTATTGAGATAGGGAGCGAAAGGCACTCGGCACCAACACCCTACCT
>JAFCCO010000033.1 GCA_017610175.1 Candidatus Iainarchaeum sp.
AGAATGTAAAATACTCCAAATTAATTCTGGCAAAGTGATTTTTAAACCCGAAGCAAATCGCATCTGTATAGTTTTTTGCGGAATCAAAGACAACCTATTTGCCTTTTTCTACATGCTTTTTGATGTTTTTCACAGTGGTTTGGATTATTCTCTCAATTGCTTCCTTTGAGTTGAAGGCATTGTGGGGTGTTATTAGAACGTTTTCCTTTCCCATCAGCACATGGTTCTGCAAGACCACTTTCAGGCTTTGCTTCTTTGGAAGCTTACTTGAGAGAAGCTGGCTTTCCTCCTTTATGAATGCTTCCTCCTCCAGAACATCCAGTCCTGCAGCGCTTATAACGCCTTTTTCAAGTGCTTTTAGCAAGGCATTTGTTTCCACCAAACCGCCCCGCGCAGTGTTGACAAGAATTGCCCCCTTCTTTATCTTGCTAATGTTTTTTGTGTTAATCATGTGATGGGTTTTTTTGTTGTATGGAACATGCAGTGAAATTACATCCGAGTTCTCAAGCAGGAATTCAAACGAAACATATTTGAATTCGAGTTCTTTTGCCAACCGTTCGTTTTTTTTTCACGTCAAATGCAATTATGTTCATTTCAAAGCCTTTGGCAATTCTTGCAACATGCTTGCCGATATATCCCATTCCAACAATTCCGATTGTTTTTCCTTTGAGGTCAAATCCTTGGAGTCCGTTTATTGAGAAATCGGCTTTCTTGCCTCTTTGTATTGCTTGGTAAATTTTTCTGCTTAAGGATAGAATCAGGCCAAAAGTGTGCTCTGCAACAGTGTTCTCACCATAGGTTGGGACATTGTAAATCTTTATCCCTCTTTTTCTGTATTCTTTGAAGTCAATGTGGTCGGTTCCGGTTGACCTTGTTGCAATCGCTTCTAGGTTGGGCATTTTTTCAAGCTCTCTTTTGCCAACTTTTGAGTAGATAAAAGTTGAAAGAATCTTGGCACCTGCAAGTTCTTTGTCGCTTAACTCGTCTACTGTTCGGTTAAATTTTTTTGCCTTAAACTTTTTGGGCAGGATTCTGTCAATCGCGTCTCTTTCCCAGTCTTCAACCTCGACGAAAACAATTTTCTTCATTTGATATCACACTAACTATATAGATTAAAGCTGAATTTAATTGTTTCCAAAGCTTTGGTGGTGTAGAAATGCTTGGCAATTTATAAAAAGCCGCAATTTAATGCTCCGCCCAATCAGCTCCAAATTATAAGCAATTGCCTTAATCGTCACCTGCTTTTGCTGGTTGTCTACTCTGCAAGAGCAGACATAAGAAACCAATCAGACATACCCCAAGCAACATTACCTAAATGGAGCAGTTAAACCAAGCGGAAGCCCCGCACTTTAGTGCGGGGAGGCTTCACAGGTGGGCGAGCCAAGCCTTACGGCAGACGGTTCAATTCTCTACTTTGAGCAAATCTTCACAGACGGCCAAGGGCACTTTAATGCAGACATGCTTTATGCGGAAAGAAAATAAGAGAGATGGCTTGGGGCATGGCGTGCGTTGAATTTTATCTTCACCCTGTGTCATTTTAATTTTTTTCCAACGTAAATGCCGAAACCCAATTGTTTCAGGAACCCTTTGGGCAGGCGCATTGCGCGCTTGGCAAGGGCGTGTGCAGATTGCCTGAATTCCTTTTCGGTAAGGTAGTGCTTGAAAAAGTTGTAGCCTGCTTTCATAGATCTGGTGAAACCGCTTAATTGCATTTCCCCTATTGCCTGCTCAACCGCTCTTATTTTTCTCTGTTCTGCAAACACTACTTTCAGCCCTGCGTTTTCCAAGAGCCTTCTCCAGCCTTCTTCCCGCTCTGGCCGGGCTCCACCCATTGCGTTTAACGCATAGTCAACAAGCTCTTTTGAAGGTGTCAACAGCCAGGTGGTTTCGTTCAGCCCCACAAACCCGTTGGGTTTTACAACGCGTGCATATTCCCCAACCGCCTTTTGCTTGTCCGGCGGGAATGCGGTAACGCTTTCGCTGATTACCGCGTCAAAACTGTTGTCCTTGAACGGGAGAGCCTGTGCGTCCCCAACTTTAAACTCCAAACCAGGTTTTTTTATTTCTCTGGACGCGGCTTTAACCATTTCAGGGGAAATATCCACCCCCACCACTTTGCAGCCGAATTCCTTTGCCAGTTTTGCGGCAGAAATTCCCGTTCCACAGCCCACAACCAGAACACGCTTGTTTGCATCAATTTGGCACAGTTTAGCCAGTTCTCTGGTTGCCCTCCAGCCTCCGGGGTGCTTGGTAATTCCAACCTTGGCCTGCACATAAAAGTAGGGGTCAGTCATTCGCTTCCCAGTAAGTTCTTTCTCCTTTTTTAACTTTTTGATAATGCCCCCCAATGCCGTTAATCGGCTTGCGCAAACGCTTTTAAGCTACCGGGCGCACCAGGACCGAGCACAATTCATATTTTTTTTGGAATTTTGTACCACAAAGGCTTAAATGCTGTTTATTTTTGTTTATTTAGGTGTTAAATGATGGGGGTTGCCGAAGCCATTGCTCTTAGTAATCTGGAATTGACGAGGTTCTTTTTTGCCATTGCCCTGCTTTTGATTTCAGCACACCTATTTGGTTATCTGTTTCACAGGTTTAAACTGCCAAGGGTTGTTGGCGAAATATTGGGCGGGTTCTTGCTTGGTCCAACAATTTTGGGATTCTTCCTTCCTGGAATTCACAACTGGTTGTTTAATGCATTTGAAGCCGAGGGAAAACTGATTTCCGTTGTTTACTGGTTCGGGCTGGTGTTACTAATGTTTGTTTCCGGTTTTGGGGTG
>JAFCCO010000011.1 GCA_017610175.1 Candidatus Iainarchaeum sp.
TTCGGGAAAAACACTTATTGCAGAGCTTCTTGCCCTAAACAGCATTGTGAACAGGGGCAGAAAGGTTGTTTTCACCTGCCCGCTTAAGGCGCTTGCTTCAGAGCATTTTGAGGGGTTCAAAAAAAAGTACTCAAAAGAGCTTAAAGTGAGGGCTGCGCTGAGCACAGGGGACATGGATTCAAGCAGCCGCTATCTGCAGGACTATGATTTGATTTTTTGCACCTACGAAAAGCTTGACTCCCTAATAAGGCACAGGGCGGACTGGCTTTCAACAGTTGGGCTTCTTGTGATTGACGAGGTTCACGAGCTTGATTCAGGGAGAGGGGCGACACTGGAGGTCACAACCTGCAAGCTCAGGCAGTTGAACCCAAAAATGCAGGTGCTTGCCCTGTCGGCAACTGTTCCAAATGCCGGGGAAATTTCAGGCTGGCTTGATGCCGAACTAGTTGAAAGTGACTACCGTCCGATTCCATTAAAGGAAGGGGTCTGCTTTAATCAGGAAATTATGTATAATTCAAGTAAGTCTGAGACCATTGGGGGCGGGGCCCCTGTTGAAGCACTTGTTTCGGACACCCTTGGGGAAAAGAAAAAGCAGGCACTTGTGTTTGCAAACACGAGAAGAAATGCCGAGGGAATGGCAAAGCGTTTGTCGGAAATTTCAGAAAAGGCACTGACTGCAGGGGAGAAGACTTCCCTTGCAAAGGACGCCGGAAAGATTCTTCACGCACTTGAAGCCCCAACCGAGCAGTGCAGGAAGCTCGCGCTTTTTGTAGGCAAGGGTTCCGCTTTTCACCACGCCGGCCTCATGCAGAAGCAGCGAACAATTGTTGAGAATGCGTTCAGGGAAAACCGCGTCAAGGTGATTTCGGCCACGCCAACGCTTTGTGTAGTTCCTGAAACAAGGTTGTGGCACGGTGTTGAGGATTTCCGTGTTGATTCCTTTAACTACAACCAGCGGCTTCTTGCGCTAAAGGCTAATAAGCTTGCCAGCATTAGGCCGCAAGCGATTGTTAAGAGGAAAAATAACAGGAGGATTGTAACTATTAAGGGCTGTTCTGGCTTTTCAATTAAATTAACCGAGAACCATCGGGTTTTAGTCAAAAGAAAGGGCCGAAAGCAACTGTTGGTTGCGGGAAAATGCAAAAAAGGGGATAAAATAGCGGTTGTGGGCAAATTGTGGAAAAAGCGTCCTGAAAAATTCAACATATCCCATTTTTCCACAAACCCGCCTGAACCGGAAGTACCCCTTACCGCGGATTTTTTCTATTTTATTGGGGCAATGCTTGGGGGTGGGCATTCCGGTGCCGAGATAAAAACAGGGAAACTCGTGCTTAAAGGGAGCCCTTGCCTGGTCGGGCATGACAAGGAAATATTTCAGGTTGCCAAAAGGGTGTGTGATTTTTATGGGATTCGGTATCGCGAAATAAAAAACCATTATGGGATACCGTCCTTGGTTTTATCCAAGGCAAAATGGGTCAGAACTTTACTGGTGCGCTGTGGGGTGCAAAAGGGTTCCAGCAAATTTATTGCACCGGAATTGATGCTCGGCAACAGTGCGCAAATAAAGGCATTGATCCAGGGCCTGTTTGATACAGATGGGTATGTCCAAAACGGAAGAGGCATAGGTTTCTCCAATATCTCGCTTAGTCTTATTAAGGGACTGCAACGCTTGTTGCTTTCCTTTGGTGTTGTTTCTAGGTTTAGAGAAAAGCCAGCAGGGGTAATGCAAATAACCCAAAAAAAGTATAGCACTAAAAAATGTTTTGAGTTGATTGTAAGCCAGAAGAAAGGCATACTTTCTTTCCATAAAAAAATTGGGTTTAGGGTAAAGCGTAAACAGGCTTCTTTGCTCTTGCTTGCAGATTCAATTTCTTCCAATTTGCATTACATTTCTTGCCCCACCTGCAAATACAAGCTGTTTGGCGATTTGTTTTCCGGCAGAACCACACAGCAAAGAGATTGGGGTGAAAAGAAGCTTTCATTAATTAAGGTTTTGGGGCAAAATGGAAAATTAAACTCTTCAGAGCTAACAAAAAAGCTTGGATTCAGACCATACAAAAATGAACGCAGGTTGAATCACCATTTTGAATTAATTAACAGAGCCAGGGTTGGAAACAACAAGTTGTGGGAACTGAACGGGGTTGGAAAATACGTCTATCACCAACTGTTCGTAAAGGGGGTGAGTTTTGAAAAGGTAATTAAGCGGAAGGAATGCCCAATTTGCAGAAAAAAACTTTTAGTAAAGTTAAGGGGAGGCTGGAGAAAAAACGATTTTGAAGGCGATATTTTTTGGGATCTTGTTTCAGAGATTTCCACGAAAAGTGCGGTGTCCAGCCCATTTGTTTTTGACGTTGTTTTGCCTTCCAACGGCTCTAACGACCACCTGTTTGTTGCGGATGGATTTATAATTCACAATTCAGCCGGAATAAATATGCCCGCCCACTCTGTGATAATTCCGTCACTCTACCGCTTTGGGGCGGCGGGGATGACGAGGATTCCTGTTCGAGAATTTAAGCAAATGCTGGGCCGCGCAGGCCGGCCAAAATATGATTCTGAGGGGCGGGGAATTGCGATTGCAAAAAGCGACTCCGACGCCGACGAAATAATGGAGCGCTATGTCAATGGGGAAATTGAGGAGGTAATGTCCAAGCTTGGGATTGAATCGGTTCTCAGAATGCATTTGCTTTCTCTAATCGCAACAGGCTTTGTTTTTGACCTTGCAAGCATGGAGGAATTTTTCAAGTCAACACTTTACGCAAGGCAGTACGGCGACCTTGCTTCGCTCTTTGAAAAGGTTCAGGAAATTCTGGAGGAACTTGAGGCATGGGAGTTTATTGAGTCCGATGAGAAAAGAATTCTTGCAACCCCTGTGGGAAAAAGGGTAAGCGAGCTTTACTTGGATCCGATGACAGCGCACGATTTAATTGAAGCTCTTTCATCCGAAAGAAAATTTTCACCGCTATCATACCTTTTCCTGTTTGCGCAGAGCACTGAATTTACGCCATGGCTTTCGGTCCCAAAGAAAAAGGAGCCCGAGCTCTGGGAGGAAATGCAGCTTAATTCAAAGGAACTGCCGATTGATGTTGAGCGCGAAATGTACCTTGACCTGAATCTTTTGCGCAAATTCAACAGCGCAATGCTTTTGCAGGACTGGGTTTCGGAAAAGAGCGAGCAGGACATAATGCTTGCATTCAACACGCAGCCCGGAATTGTTCACTCAAAGCTGAGAATCTGCGACTGGCTTTCATATGCTTCACTTGAGCTTGCAAAGCTTCTCAAGCTGGAGGAACACTTCGGGCCGCTTTCAAGGCTGAGGAAAAGAATGAAGTACGGTGTGAAAGAAGAGCTCGTGGTTCTCACAGAGGTTCGTGGAATTGGACGCGTTAGGGCAAGAAGACTGTGGAGGGCAAAGGTCAGAAGCATTGCTGAACTCAAAAATACAGACGAAAGGGACCTTGCCAGAATTCTTGGGGCAGGGGTTGCGGCAAAAATTAAGGAAGCAATCGGCCAAACAAAAAGGTAGCTTAAAGGAAAGCCTTATTAAGCAAAGACGCATTTTTTTATTCACATCAAAGGTGTGAATGAACAATGGATGTTTTGGCCCAGCTTAAAAAAATATACTACCTGTTTGAGGGGGGATATTACAATATCCTTGACAAGGTAAACCAAAAGGTTCCAATCTACAAAGTGATTGACCCAATCGACAAAGTCTTTCCATCCTTTATTCTCTTAATAATACTTATAGCATTTTCAGTGGTGCTTGCAGCAATTGCACTTACCCCACCCCAGGTTTTTTCCGCAACAATTCTTGTGTCTGATTCACAGGGGAATGCCCTTGAGGGGGTTCCTGTGCAAATTTCAATTCAGGGACAGCAAATTGCGCTTGAAACAGATTTTTGGGGTGAGGCAAAACTTAATCTCCCAACCGAGGAAGTTGAAGCTGAAGCGGTTATTGAATTTGAGGGATTCAGCAAAATAAGCGAAACAATTACTTTGCGCGCAAACGAACTTATTGAGTTCAAGCTAAGTGCGCCCAAAATACTGCTTGAGTCCACAGAGCACACAATTTACGTTGTAAGCCTGGAGTCTGGAAGGCGGCGCATAATAAGCAAGCCGGTGCAGCTTGAGTTCAGCTGTGACTCAGGCCTGCCTGGGCCAGCCCCACTTACAAGGCCAAGCGGGGAATTCAAGAACATCGCGTCTCCAAACGGATGCGGAACCCTTATAGTAAAGGCCTCGGCGGAGGGATTTGAGCCAAAGAACAGCATTTCAATAACAAGAAAAACAACCTACATTGAGCTTTCCCCAATTGTGACAACAACCGCAATCACAGTTCTTGTAAGGGACCACGAGGGGGAAGTGGTCTCAGGGGCAATTGTAAAGCTGTTTGATTCAGACAACGCGGTTTCAGGGCAAAAAACAAGCGATGAAAGCGGAGTTGCCCTCTTTGAGGAAATTGAAGCAGGAACATATTCCGCAAGTGCAATTCACTCGGACGGGCGGTTTGCGGAAAAAACCGCAATCAGCGCAAGGGCGGGCTCCCCGAAAACCGTTTCAATCCAGTTGCCTGAATTGCTTGAAGGCAGCAAGGTTTCAATCAGGGCAATCAGCTCAGACACGGATTCGGCAATTGGTGGCGCAAAGGTTTTCCTCTACGCAAACAACAGGCTTATTGCACAGGAAAACACAGACCCTGACGGAATATTTGAAAAGCCAATGATGGATGACGCCGCAGACCTTATCGCGGTTATAAGCCACGACAACTTTGTGACCAAGATTGAGCCCGGAGTTTCAATAATTGAAATGGCAAGCACAAATTCACAGGATGTGAAGCTTGATCCCCTCACCGCAAGCAACAACTCAAAGGCAATTGTAAAGGTAACAGATTACGAAACAGAGGAGACGGTGGAGGAGGCAAGTGTTTTCCTCTACAACTCGGATTACCCTGAACTGATACTCAATTACCCCTACAATTTCACAAATGCAGACGGAAACCTTCTTTTCTCACAACTTCCTGCCGGAAGCTATTTTGCAAAGGCAAGGAAGGACAACACAGGGGGTCAGAGCGAAACCAGGGCCCTTGCGGCAGGCTCGCTTGTAGAGCTCCCAGTTGTTCTTGTGTTAACAGAGGGGAATCTTGAGGTAAATGTGGTTGACCCAAAGCGCGGCCCGCTTGAGGGGGCTGAAATAAAAATATTTGATGCATTTACCGACGCGCCACTCCAAAGCGGCTTAACCGATGAGGACGGGACATTTGAATCAGAAAAACTCAAGTCCGACAAAGTGGTTTACCTAAAGGTTTCAAAGGCAAATTATATAACATTTGTTTCACCACCGATTCCAATCATCGCAAAGGACACTGTTGAATTCAATGTTGAACTTATTTACAGCCTTGACGTTACCGAGGAAAAAAGCATTGAGATTGAATTTGCCGGATTCTTTGATGACGCGCAGGCAGAGGACAAGGCCTCAAAGCTTGAGGCCGGGCAAAGCTACTTCCTCAAATTTTACCTCACCCTGCCGCAGGACGCAAACTATGACATGCTTGTTAATCACCTGCGCGTAGGTCCTGAATCAGTAGCAGGGGTTTCATTTGAGGACTATGTGATAAGGGTTGCAAACGATGCAACTTCCTCACATCGCTCTTCAACAGTTTTCAGCACATCATTCGATTCCGCAGACCCGTTTTCAAACCCGCAGATTACAAGCCTTGCCGCAAAGCAGTCAAACACTTTGTGGGAGAATCCGGAATCCGAAACAAGATATATTTTTATAGTAAAGGCGGAGACAGAGCAGGGCCTGGAAGACGATACAGATGTTGAAATAAGGTATATGGCAAAAGTTTTGGTCAACGGAACGGAATTTGCAACTCCCGAGTTCCTCAAAGTGTTCAGGATTGGGGAAACAATTTGCGAGCCGGGAATCAACTGCCCGGCAGCGGTTTGGCGCATATTCCTGCAGGAGCCGGGAGCAGAACCAGAAATGCTCAGCAACTTCTCGCTTGAGGAAAGCGTGAAGCTCAGCCTGTATTCAAACTACTCAATTTCATACGTTCTGCACAACACAAGCGGCGCAGACTTGGTGGCAACGCTTGAGGTACAGAACCACGATCCGTCAGGGGTAATTGCAATTCAGGGCGATTCAAACGCCGTTGTGTTTGAGGACATTCCAATCGAGGCCGATACGGTTGTGGACATTGGTTCGCCGTTTGAAATTGAAACAATGAGGGAGGCTGCCGTAACCGAACTGAGGCTGAGGCTTAAGGAAGGGAACCAGCTTCTTGACGAGCAAACACTGTACTTCAAGGTTGAGGCCGACGCAAATCTTGCGATAAGCCTTTCACCAGGATACCTTGTTCCAAACGACGGAAGCCAGATTATTTCAGGGATAATCACAGAACCGGTTGACGGAAACCCGATTGCAAACGCCTCAGTAAGCATTTACCTCCGCGGAACCGAGCTTTACGAAACAATAACAACCGATGCAAACGGTTTCTTCAGAAGCAGCAGAAACTTTAATCTCCCCGCAAACTCAAGCGTTACAGTGGTTGCCAATGCCCCGCGTTACAGGGATACCGAAGCATCAATTCCGGTAAAGAGAAGCGACTTCTTTGACCAAAGATATGGCTGCATTGAGGTGGAGATGGATCCTTCCGAAGGGGATTTCAAGGAATTCTATCTGGCACCAAACCAAACAGGCTCTTTTACAGTGCTCTCAAACAACTGCTCTGAAAATGTTGAAATAAGATTCAACACAAAGCTTGTGGCAAGCCCGGAAAGCTTTTCCTTGGAGCCAGGGCGTTCAAGGGCTGTTCAGTTCACCGCAGACAACCCTGAATTTGGGGAAGAGGTTTATCTCGGCCAGTACCCGATTTATGTGCAGGCAAAGTTTGAGTCAGACGTGCGATTCCTTAACGCGCTTAAGGTGCTTGTTTACATTGCGGACGAAGAGGGAAGCTGCCTTGCAATTGACAAAACAAGCTTCAATTTGTTTGACCAGCCCAAGGACTCAGCCAATCTAACAAACAACTGTGCGGTCAGATTCAATGATGCATGGAGGCCTGAAATTGCACTCGACACATTCAAAGCGCTTATCTCAAGAACGGATTTTGAGATTCCAGAGGTTGCAGAGTTTGACTGGAGTGTTACCGCAAAAATCCAGTACATTGACGTCAATCGCGCAATAGTTGAAGAGCTTGAGCCCGGCTGGAGAACATTTTACGTTGACACAGACCGCGTTGCAACAGGCGGGGCCGGAGACTATGACAACACAGTAACCGTTGAAATTGGAAACAGAATTCAGAATGTTGAGCAATTCAAATTCGAGTTCTACCAGCAGGAACACGGGGTCTGTGCACTTGCAGACAACGTTGCATTTGTGAAAGCAAACACAGTAACAGTAAACACCCCTACAGGCCAGCAAACTCTAACTGTTCCATGCACTGAAACAGAGTGCACTTGGGACAATGCGGACATGTGCATTAACAATGCGGAAGAGGGAGACTGTTCGGCCGAAAGGCTGCTTCCAATTGGCGCGCCATGCAAGCACGGTGAATTCACGGTTGCACTCAACGCAGACCGAATTGACAGCATTGAAATCCCAATATTCAACAAGGACAACAACGCAGGGCTTGTGATACAGTTGTACGGAGACGTGGTTGACCGGGTTGTTATTGAGGCAGTGGATTTTAACACAGAGGACCTTGTGCTCGGGGAAGGAACCTCGGCAATTGTTCCGGTGAAAAATCTTGGATACGTGCTTGGCACAATAGACTTTGATTTGGAGGAAATTTTGGGCGGAAAAATATGGCTGGTTTACGACGTGAACTTTGTTTCGGAATCAGAGTCAAACGAGATTGAAACATGGATTGTTGACGACACGGTTTACGCAAAGTACATTGGAAACACAATGGATGCAAACGCAAACGCCTTTGATGCAAACACAGGCATTGTTGACGCAAACGCAGTTTCAGAGATTCCGTTTGAAATCACAAACCTGCTGCTCAATTCAAGGCAGTACAATTTAATTGTAGTAGATGATTATGTTAGTGAGCTGAGATCATGAACGGGAAAATAATTGCATTGGTTGCATTGCTTTTCATGGCAAGCCTTGTTCAGGCAGAAAGCCTTTTTTACACAGGGGACATGGCAATAAAGCTCAACAAGGAAGTCTTCCTTCCAGGTGACGAGCTAAAGGCAACAATTACGCTTTCAAACGTTGAATCAATTCCGATTGCCGATGCATATATAGTAGTTGACCTTGTTGCAGGAAAGGATTATTATTACCCGTCACAAACAAGCGATGCGGACAACATTTTTGCAGAGAAAAAAATAACCGGAATAAACATTGAGGGCGGCGGAAAGGTTTCAAAAGAATTCACTTACACTCTTCCCGCGAATCTTGCGGGCGGAGATTACAGAATTGATGCATATGCAAAAACAGGAAGAACACACATAATTGGAGTCCCACACATCTTTGCATCCCCTGAAATGAAACAATTCAGGGTGCGCTCAGGCGAATCCAACGAGTTTCCGCAGGCAAACATTGTGAGAACCAAAACAAAGTTCCACGAATTCCTTGGACCAATTGGTCCGGGAATTGACCCAGGCGCTAACATTGAAAACGAAGTGTTTGTAAAGAACACATCTTCTCGCGAACTCAAAAACCTTTCACTCTTTGTTGGGTTGTGCGAGTGGGACGACACCTACTGCGAAAGCTTTGAAAGCGAGGACACAAAAACAATTGCATCCCTCAAGGCAGGAGAGGAAAAGGCAGTAAGCGTTTCACTTAAAGCAGGAGCAATACCGGATGCTTATGCAATAAGGCTTGAATTGCGCAACAGTGAAGGGGAACTGCTTTCATTTTACAGAAACAGAAGCGTGGTTTACGGGGAGACCGCAAAAATCCACAAGCTCAATGTAAACGACTACATGTTCAAGCAGGACGACACTGTAAAGATTTCAGTTCTTGTGGGTGCAAGCCCTGACCACTACCGATGGCCAACGTTTGAAAATTTCACGCTCAAGGCATGGGTTGAAGACCTTGAATCCGGAGCGGTTGTTGGAAGCGGCGAAAGGGTTCTTAAATCAATTTACGGAGCAGAGCAGCTTAAAGTGAATTTTGAATTCCCAACAAGTAATGCCCTGAACCTATTCAAAGTATGTGCCTCAATCGAAAAGCAGAACGTTGAGCACGAAAACTACTGTTACACGGTTGATGCCTCACTTTTTCCCCCAAAGAAAGAGGGAAGCGAGCTTGAGGCAGTGTGGACTTATGATTACACTGAGAGAAAGCTTGACATCACGTTCTCAAACAAGGAATCCGGAATCCAAAACATTGACGCCGCATTTTTGCTAATGAATCTCTCCCGAAACGGGCTTGCAGGCCAAGGGGTTTTGCAGGGCACCACCCCAATTGCTGCTTCGGTAAAAACAGAGCCAAGCAATTTCCTGCTTATAGTAAACAACTTTGCAATCGGAAAACAGCAGAAGTTTGACATAGTGCTTGACTCAAGTGCAATTGCAACTTCCCCCAAAAACTGCGCAGAGCTTGGCGGGACAATTTGTACAGCAAGCAAGCTTTGTGAAAATCCGCTAAGGCAGGAAGAGGAAGGAATTTGCTGCGCAAGCAAGTGCATTGAACCAATTGAAACAAAGGCTCTTCCAACCCTGCCAAAAGACCTTTCAGACATTCTATTAATTATGGGTGCTGTGCTTGTAATCATAATACTGGTTTACAATGTTTACAGGAAAAAGACAAAGGAGCCCAGCCTCGGTGATTTCAATGCATAAGACACTTATTGCATTAATGCTTTGCCTGCTGTTGGCGTCACTTGCAATGGCTGCACAGCCGGAGCTTCCTGACGCAAACGTTGATGCCAACGCAAACGCTGGGGTGGACGCAAACGCCGGAGTGGATGTAAATGCGGACGCAAACCAGGAAGAGCCCCTGCCGGACGAGTGCTTTGCAGTTGGCCCGCCGTCATTTGATGACCCTGAACTGGTTGCAACATGCGAAAAGCTTTCAACAGGCGGATGCACAGGACCCATTTTTGGGGGAGAACACTGCAGTTACAACAATGACTGGATGGCGCTGAGAACCGGCGCAAAGGTTCTTACATTTAATATGGGGTGGACTCCTGATGTGGCGGTTGGAATTGACGGAAACACCTTTGTTGTGCCAATCTTTACAACACTAACGGTTGGCACTTTCACTGAATTTATTGCACTGTGCTTGGATGGTGCTTCTGGAGCATCATACCCGCACTCGGTTGACATGTATGTGGACGGGGACAGGATGAGCAGAAACTGGGATATAGCCGGCAGAGGCAGCTGTTTCGGGGGGTACATTCTTAGATTTATGGACAAGGATTTGAACTACACTTTCAACGTGCCGGGCTTCCACTATGTACGCCTTATCTTTGACACACAGCTAAATGGAATGTGCGCAAAGAACTTTGAGGACGGCGAGTTTGCAGTAATTGTAGTGCACCCGCTCCTCACAATCAACGGAACAGACGACCAAATACTTTCATTTGAGGACGATGAAGAAACCAAAACAACTTATGTTACCTGGACCCTAAGAAACGCGGGGTCATCGCTTGCAAGAGTAAAGAGTGTTAGTCCAACAGGCTGTGAAGCAGGGGTTTCATGTGAAATTCTTGGCTTTGGGGTTGTTCGCGACTATGATGTGAAATGGGAAGTTGCCGCACTCGTAACCCTTGACGACGGAAACACAATGGATGTGTTTGAGTCGGGGGAGGGGGACTCAAATTTCTCAGTTACAATTGTTGCGGACGAGAACAGGGCAATCCAAAACGTCGAAATAGTTTCTGTTTCACCCGCAAATTCTGCTTTCTCGGAAACAATTGTGCAAAATGATGACAACACCTGGACTGTAAGCGGAGACGTAAATGTTGTTGACCAGGTTGGGGTTGCAATGGATTTGGAGCCCAACGAAAGCCTTGTGCTTGTCCAAAAAGTAACGGCCTCAAAACCGTCCTCCGCCGTTGCAAACAATTATTTGGGATTGGACGTTGAATACACCGATGAATTTGATGCAGGAACATTCTTCAAGTCAGGGGATGAGGTAAGAATTTCAAGGCTCTGGCTTGAAAGGCAGAAATTCCACGTTGAACTCTATGGGGGGGCCCAAGAGGCATGCATTGGAAAGGACGGAAGGCTTGGCAGCACAGGCCCGGGAGATGTTCCGCGCGTGCTCTTTGACTGGAGCTGGCCAACAATAAAAAGCGACACCTGCAACAAGAAGTTCGAGGGGCAGACAGACTTTGTATACTGTGACCAAACCCAGTTTATGATGTCGCTGATTAACAGGCTGCACGAAATGGACAGGTTTGCAATGGACGGTAATTTAGACCGCGCGGCTTCACTTGAACACTTCCAGGCATACCTAATGGGCGGAACGTTCAATTCAGATTTCAGAAAGGACTTTGACAACTTCAACAGAAACA
Organism: Candidatus Iainarchaeum sp.; assembly: GCA_017610175.1. Lineage (GTDB taxonomy): Archaea > Iainarchaeota > Iainarchaeia > Iainarchaeales > JAFCCO01. The sequence continues at coordinate 11,471 of JAFCCO010000011.1, forward strand.
TTGAAATAGAAACAGTGCAATGGTATCACCTTGATTCGGAAAAACCGTGGTACAAGTATGTTTTGAATGAAGAAAGCCTTGTGTTTGACGCGGATGAGATAACAACCGGATTGTATGATGTAAGCATTGAAATAGAGTTCCACCGCGACAAGTATGACTTCTTCCGCGAAGGCAAGCAACTTGCCGACATTAAGGTAAAGTTTACCAAAATAAGAAGCCCGTATTTTAAGAACCCGTTCTACTATCTCCCGCTCAACGGGGAAGTTGGATACTACCGCGTTGACGAGGACGGTTCTGTTGGAAGAAAAGGTTATGGGCTTGGGTTTGAAGGGGATGTTCTCACAATAGACAGCGGGGCATGGCTTTCAACCGAAACCGCAGATGGGAGTGCAATTGAAGGGCAAGACATGATTTCAACAAATTACAGCAGTGACTTTGACTCCCTTAACATAGCAAAGCGCGGAATTCTTCTCTCAGTATATCCCATAGGGGAACAGGTGTCTGCAATAGAATTCTCACCATCAGACGCCACCCCTGTAATACTGCGCATTGACGGTGAAGGAAACGAGCGCATTGACGGTTATTACCAGCTTGTGGAGGAACCAAACAACCTAGTTTCATCACAGCACAACTACCTGTCCCTTTGGACAGGGTTTGCTTCAAACCCAATGCAGTGCCTGAATTTTGACGAGTCCGCACTGCACTACCGCATGCCTGACTTAAGAGGCCAGGCCCAAACCGCTTCATCCCCAACAACAGCATACGGGTTTAGCTGGGCAGATGTTTCTGAGGAAAACAGGTCAGGAAGCCTGTTTATGCAGTCAGTGTTCTACACCCCAATAGACAAGGCAATGTCCCTAAGCACCGAATCTGCAAATATTGCGCTATTTGGCCCGGATGGTGGAGCCCCGACAATTGCACTGGATTACATGCAAATGCAGCACACGCTTGAAAGCGTCTTCGAGCTTGTGGAACAGGGTTATGTTTGTTCAAGCATTGAGGGTGACGCGCTTGAATTCTGGTGGAACCCGCAGATGCTTAGAAGCGACCTTGACGCGGTTAAGGATGCGGAGATTGAGGAAAGCTGGATTTGCCAGGTTGAAACAGAGATAACATAGCTGTTCAGCCCCCAAAACAAAAATTTATTAATACTAAAAGTATTCTTATTTAACATTAGTATTCTTATTTAGTGTTAAAAGGACTGTGATTAAGGAATGGATGCGGGCGGTACTGACATAGTAGGGGCAATAAAGAAGGGCTATTACTTCTTTGAGGACCGTTACTACAAGGTCTTGGACAAAATAAACAAGGTCATCCCGATTTACAAGATAGTGGATCCGATTGACAAGGTTTTCCCTTCATTTATTTTGTTAATTTCGCTTGTGCTCTTTACCCTGCTTTTATTCCTAATAGTTAATCCCTTTGCACCGGGACTGCAGTACACAACAATTCTCAAGGTAACGGACCAAAGCAACAAGGTGCTGGAGGGCGCAACAATAGTTGTAAGTTCTGACTTTTTAGCCAAAAGCATTGAGGACGAAACCGATGATTTCGGGGAACTTTCAGTGTCCATTCCTGCAGATGAATTTGGGGCGACAGTTTCGGTTTCATTGGACGGTTATGCTACAGTGGAAAAGGAAATAACCCTGACAGACGGGGACACAAAGACAATTAAGCTATCCAGGGCCACTGTTGAGTTTGAGGGAAAGGCTGAGCAGAGAACAATTCTCCTCTACAACTCGGTCACAGGGAGAAAGATTGACATTGAGGCAACCGTTGAATTCAGCTGTGCAAGCGGGCAAGGAAACCCGATTTCCCAAACAAGAAGTGACGGCACATTTAAGGTAACCCAGCCGGCAAACTGCGGCAGATTAACAGCAACAGCCAGGGCAAACGGCTTCAAAAGCAAAAGCCGCGCCATAAGCCAGTCCCTCACCAGAATAAACCTCGAGTCTGAGGAAACAACTGGAAAAATTCTTGTTACGGTTAAAACATCTGAGGGTGATAATGCACCGGACGTCTCACTCTCCTTGCTTGACTCCACCACAAATTCCGAGGTTGCTTCAGGAAGCACATCCTCAAGCGGCACCTTCCAGTTTACTGATGTGCAGCCAGGAACATACAAAATAAATGCCGCACCGCTCGCGGGTGCACCAACCACAAAAACAGGAATCAACGTTCAGGCAGGGCGCTCTGAAAGCGTGGTAATAAGCCTGCCTGAAGTGCTTGAGGGAAAAAACCTTTTCATAAAAGTTATTGATGCAAATGCAGGTACCAAGGTTGTGAACGCAAAAGTTGTTTTCTACAGTGGGGCAGAGCCCCTCAACTCAGGTGCGACACAGGTGGACGGCACAATCAGGCAGCAAATTTCAGATGCAAGCGCGCCCTACAGTGCTGTCGTAACCCACCCTGATTTCCTGACCTCAATTGTTCCAAGCGTTCCGGTTCAGGACGCGGCAGAAACCGAACCGTTTGAGGTTGAGCTTACAAGAAAAACAATAGCACCCCCCCACAATTATCCCCTGATTTTTGTGAAAGTTATTGACGAGGAAAGTGTTCCGGTTTCAGGGGCATCAATAGTTATTTACCACAAGGATTACCCTAATCTTCCGCTGAACTATCCTGCGGTGCAGTCAAATGCAGACGGAAACTACGTGTTTGATTCCCTGCATGAGGGCACGTACTTTGTGCTTGCCAGCAAAAACGAGGCAAGCGGCGAATCGGAGGAATTCTTTGCCCCGAAAAACGAAAGCGTTTTCATAAGCGTGGTTGTTGTTTTGGGCGAAGGGGATGTGGAGGTTGTTGTAAGCCGGGCAGGAAGCGAGGAAATGGTTGAAAATGCGACGGTTGAGTTCATCAATGTTGCCACAAACGAAGTTCTGGACAGCTGCACAACCGACATTGACGGTGAATGTGCGTCAAACCAAATTCCCGCAGACAAAAAGGTTTATGTAAAAGCGTCAGCCCCAACTTTCTTATCATCCCTTGGGTCGCGCGAAATAGACATTGTAAACAATTCAACTGCCGAAGAGCACATTGAGCTAATAAGCCTGAGTGACCTTCCAACCGACCAGGACATTATGGTTGAGTTTGTTAAAATTTGCGATGATGCGACCTGTGACGGGGAAGTCAATGTTCTTGAAAGCGACGCAGATGTAACGCTTTCATACTTTGCACGCTTCAATCTTTTGCTTCTAAAGGACTCGGTAACTTTTGACGAGGTAGTCCAGCACATCAGGGCAGGCTCAAATACGCAGCAGGAACTGCCTTCCGCAGGTTATGGAATAAGGCTTGAGGAAGGGGACCTTCCAGCCGCAGGAGGAATCCCAAGCTATTTAAGCTGCTGGGACAACACAAGCAATTTCTTTGAAAGGACCGACTGCACTGACAGGGGAAGCTACAAGATGGTTAATTTCCACTGGACTGACCTTGGCCAGATTTTAATTCCGGTAACCGTAAAATTCAACATAGAACCAGGCCTTGAAGACGGTGAAGAGATAAGGCTCTACTATGAGGGGCAGGCCGATACAAACACAGACACGCTTTCAACCCCTGAAAAGGTTGAGATTTTTTCAATAGGCGAGGTTTTCTGCGGTGACAACACAAGCTTTGCATGGCGCTTTGAGCTTGAAAATGAGGAAACAAACGAACGAACCAGAATTTCTGCAGGGGATGACGATGATGCAGTTCCAATTCAGGTGAATTCAAGATATGTCCTGGATTACTGGGTATACAATTGCTCGGGTGGCAGAGTCAGTTCAGCCGTGCTGAATGCAGAAAACATTCATCCAAACGACAACAAGCCAATTGAATTCAGGGACGGGGCAGGGCAAGCGCTGGCGTCCGATGTTCCAATCGAACTTTTCTCACAGGCATTTCCAAACAGCACTGATTTGAACAGTGCGACAGGGGACGTTGACGGCATAAACATGTTCACTGTGTTTGAAACAGGCGGAAGCCCAACCGAAGTCAGGCTGAGACTTACCGCGGACGGGGACGCACCAAACCAGAACGACGGTTCAGAGCAAAACATATTCTTTGAAATAGAGGCTTCAGGGGAACTTGATTTAAGGTCGGTTCCTGAAAAGCTTTCAAACGTTGCACTGCACCCCGGGCTTGAGGGAATAGTTGTTGACAGGGCCACAGGCCTGCCAATTGAGGGGGCGTCGGTTAAGGTAACCATTCCAACAGCACCGGAACAGGAAATAACCGCACTTAATCCGACGAGCGCAACCGGTTTGTTTACATTTGGCGAAAGCATCCCGCAGCTTTTGTCGGTTAACAAAGTTACCCTTGAGGTAAGAAAGGCGGGCTATGCAATTCTGGAGCAGGATATTGATGTAGGGGGAATAGCCGTCATTTGGAACCCCGATTTTGACTGCATTGACATTGATCCTGTGGAAATTTCACTCAGAAGGGATCGGCCACAGAACATGGGTGACTTAACGATAAATACACAGGACTGCAACCGCGATGTCGAGATTTTGATTGAAAGCCCGCTTGTTGTAAGCGAAGACACTTTTACGCTTGCAAGCACGGATTCATACACAATAACTGTTGCCGCACAACATCCCCTCAACTACGGTTACCCCCTTGGAATAGGCGAATACCCCGTTTATGTAAGGGCACGCTTTGACGAGGATGAAGACGGCCAGTTTAATGCATTGGACGGCCCGCACAGCGGAAACCTCAAGAGGGCAAGAATATTCCTAACAGACCCGACAGTCTGCTTCAGGCTGGCCGACCCGGACGATCCGACAAATGAGGGCGCAATGAAAAGCAGCTTTGACTTAAGGGGCGAGCCTGATTCAGGGCTTATAGTTAATGATGAAGACGACTGTTTCCGATACATTGAGGACAGCTCACTTCCAATGCTTGCTCCACACTATCTTGAGCCCCCAATGAACGAGGGCGCTTTCTTAATTGACATGGCCGAACTTAGAAGGGATCCGCCTGAAAAGGTTGTAATGACTGAGGTTTTAAGCAACCTGCATATCACTCCCGGTCACAATTATGAGGCAAGCGTTACTCCAAACGGGGGCTTTGTTTCACTGCAGTGGGTTGACTTCCTAATGACAGACGGTTCACACAATGGGGGGGACACACACAGGGTTTGGGCGCAGAGAATGAGGGACGGCTGCCAGGAGTCACTTACAGGTTCGGTTGTGGGCGATTGCTTCAACATCACAGGGCAATACCCTTACACTGCAGCACAATCGGGATGCAGAGATGCTAGGCAGGCGGCGGACAAATGCCCGATTCCTGCACACCCAATTATTAGCAATGACACCGATCCGCAGAAAGACGGCTGGGTTGACACAGACACATACCATCCAAACGACGCGGTCTACGAAACACAGGTAAGCGGTGCACCAATCTGGCAGGCAAGGCACAATATTTGCAACAACCAAACAGAATGCACTGTTGACGGCATTGGCCCAAAGCAATACTTTGTTGGAAAGAACGCGGACAAGTTTATTCTTGAGGTAGTGGGTGAAAGCACCGTGCTGAGCAAAGTGCAGTGGGAATACTGGAATTACGACATTGACCACGAGGGGCAGATTGAATTTGAACTGGTCAACAATTCCGTTGTTGGCGAAAACTATGCCCTGCTAAAGGTCACTGACACAATAAAGGAGCCGGGCGAGGTTGAAAACGAGGACGTTTCCTTTGACTGGGTTGTCACTGCAATCGGAAGCAAAGACTGGGTGGAGTTAGACAGCGTAATTGCTCCGGCCAATGCGGTTGAAATCCTGAGCACCAAAGTGCTTGGTGTTGCGGCAAGTGCGGACACAACCCCGCGAACCAAGGTATACAATTTTGACACATCGCTCAACCTTCACGGAAACCTCAATGATTTCTTCAATGACGAGCAATTCCAGCTGCTTGTGGCGGATTTGGGGGCAAACGAAATTGACATTGACGACTTTGCGCTGAAATTTTCACAAAATGCCACCTGCAAAACCAATGAGTGCATGAACAGCTTGTTTGTGCTGTTTTACACAGGCTCATGGGACTTTGCCCTAAATGGCGCAGACATGATTGATGGGAACGGGGAACTAATAAATGACGGCATATTCACAATGGACTTCCTTGAGATACAGGGTGCGCCGCAAAACATCAGGGCTTACGCAATTATCCATGACGGCGAGCAAAGCGGAAGATTTACAGTGGAATCCCTTGACCAGAATACCGCATTCAGTGAGGAAGAGACAAATCTTGCAACTGCAAGCGGAACAGGGGTTATTCCCGCAGGGCAAAGCAAGTCATCTGCAATAAGCTTTAGTGTTGACATTCCGGACTCAAATGGCTACGAAATTGAGTATTATGTAAGTACCGACGCAGCCGGAGTTTCTGCCTTCTTTGATGAAATCGGAGCGCCGACAAGTACAAGCGACCCAAATGCGCAGATAATCGGTGAAATCTCAACAAGAAAAGTTGCGAGAGTGGAAAACGTTGACTATATCCACGTAAGGCTTGTCGGGCAGGAAGCCATGGACTGCATTGGGTTTGACAACGCCATTGGCGCAACCGGTGAGAAAAACAAGCCGCGTGTGCGCTTCAACTGGCAGTGGGACCTAATTGACAAGGACTTATGCAGCCAGGGCAACGAGAATTACATTTACTGTGACTCAACACAGTTCACAATTTCACTGCTGCACAGGCTTGAGGAAATAAGGGCCCTTGCGCAGCTGGGAATTAATGAAGCAAACCTTGCCACAATACATGAGCTAAGGGAATTCAACGCATACCTTATAGAGGACAGTATCACAGAGGACTTTAGGAAAGACCTCAAGGATTATTTGATTAATGTTGCCTCTCCCGATCCGCAGGAAAGCCTGCTGGCTGATGACCATCCGTGGCAGGAGTATCTTGAGCAGGGAGACGATTATTCAAGGCTTAATTTCAGCAACACAGTTCTTGAAGCAGGCCTTTACAATGTATCCATAAGCTTCAGCTTTGACTTGCCGCAGCTCCAGTACAACTTTTTCGGCGGGGACTGCATACCGGACTGTGGGAGCAAGGACCTCATTGGAACAATTAATGTCTCCCTTGAAAAGATTTCGGGCCCACCGGTTAACAGCCCGTTCTACAGGCTGCCTTTCGACGGGTCGGTTGGGGAGCTTGCAGACGGGGGCTTTGACAGGCAAGGATACGGTGTGTTCTTTACAAATGTGGATTCCCCGATTGTTTTGATTGGGGACCTGGAAAGTGAAGAGGACTATCTGCGCACTGTCTCAGACTCAGGTTTCAAAGAGCTTGTAACAATTTTTGAGGAAGACATCTCCTTCCTGAATGCAGAGGAAGCAACAAAGGGACAGCTTTTGACCATTACAAAAGAGGAGAGCCCGACAATGGAGTTCTCTCCAAGTATTGCAACACCTGTGCTTCTTGAAATGAACTCACCGGGCGGGGCATCGGAGGCATTCTATTACTTGCTTAAGACCGATACCGCACTTACATCCGGTGGAATAATGAGCATGTGGTTTGGAACAGGCAGCACTATGGGTGACGGCCCAAGCCAGTGCAGAACATTTGGCGGGGCACAAATGCCTTACATACAAAAGGACCAGTCTGCCCAGAACTTCCCGGGTGCATGTGCCGCAGAACTTCCACAGTCATTCTACAATGCATCATACGGCTTCAAGTACGACGGTGTTGAAGTGGATGAGAAAGTCTTCTTTGAAACAGTGTTCTTTATTCCTGAAAGCATGAAGAAAGAGGTTGTGTTGATTGACAGCTGCGGCAACAGCAGCAGTGCAGTGTTCCACGCCCCATCTGCAAGCACTGCCGGAACCGCTCAGCTTGACATAAGCATGGAGAGCCAAAACCGCATTGTTTCCGTGCAGGATGTAATTGACTTTGTGGGAGACGGCCGTGTATGTGTTTACGAGGATTCAGACAAGATTTCGTTCAGGTGGAACCCGCAGAGGCTAATTGATGATTTGGACGAGGTCAAGGCAAACATCCCGGGCATTGTTGACTGGGAAACGGATGCACGCTGCAACGTAAAGAGGCCGGGCGTATCCTAATTCATTTCAGTGGCTGATTGCATGCTTTTTTTCTATGCAAGTGTTTTTCTGGTTTCCCTGCTTGGGGCACTTTCGTCCTACACAGACATAAGGTTTGGAAAAATTCGCAATATATTTGTTTTTCCCGCAATCATTGCGGGAATTGTGATTGCAGTTCTTTCAGGCGCAAACCCTGTTGCCTTTTTTGCAAATGCATTTCTTGCCTTTGCGTTCGGCTTTGTGCTTTACCTTGCCCGCCTGTGGAGTGCAGGGGACAGCAAGCTCTTTCTTGCGTTTGCAATTCTTTTCCCGTTCAACTTATACTCGCAGGGATTTGCCCTCTTTCCCGCATTCTCAATCCTGCTCAATTCATTCATTCCGGCATTTGTGGTCCTGTTCATTGCGTCAATTGTGAAAACAAGTTCCAAGGAAAAGTTTGCGGCACTTGAAAAGGCCCTTGACCCAAAGTCACTGGCGTCAATTGCGATAATTCTCTTTGCGTTCTACTGGCTTGTAAACATGCTTTTTTCAGCTCTTGCAATCCCCGCAGATTTCTTTCTTGTGGTGATTATTTTGTTCCTGTTCATTTCAATTCTTGAAAAGGCGTTTCCCAAAAGAATAGTGCTTGTTTCGGCAATACTGTCAGGCCTATTGGGTGCATTGAACCTAAACGAGCTTTTGCAGCCCGATTTCTGGCTCATATTCGCTTTTATTTTCATTTCGATGATTTTCCTGCGTTTTTTCATACTCTACCTTGGCTTTTTTGCCTTTGGGCAAAGGGTTGAGGTCAAGGACTTAAAGTCTGGAATGGTGCTTTTGGAGGGGGTTTATGAGAAAAACGGCTTTTTTGAGAAAAAAAAGCTTTTCTTCCCCTCAATTGTGAATGCGCTTCAGGACATTAAAACAAAGTATGTTTTTAACCTTTCTTCAAAGGGGCTGAGTGAGGAAGATGTTGAACTGCTTCGCAGTAAAAACAAGGCAAGAATGTTGAGTTTCCACTCCCTTCTTGTTCAGGAAACAATTCCCTTTGCCCCGCTTTTGTTTGTGGGAACTTTGCTTACTTTTGCCTGCTCCATTATTCCCTGGTGCTGAGATTTGTTTAAATTGCTTTCACACCCTTAATTTTACGGTGCACAATGGCTTTGGAAAACTTTGAAATAAACAAGACCGAGAATTACGCCCTTGTTTCGGTAAATCCGAAAATTTATTCCCTGGGGGTTGTTTTTGCAGCATCCTATGCTCTGCTTGAAAAGGCGTTTGTTGTAATAGATGGGGATCCCGCCGACCAAATAATTGTTTCAATAAGGCCAAAGAGTGGAAATGGAATTGAGGGGCTTGCAAACGAATTCAACGAACAGCTAATCAATTTTGCGGTAAACTTTGACCAAAGCGAGAAGACAAAGAACATTAGGGAAGAATTCATAAAGCAGGCCTTTATGGGGCACTCGTGCGAGTAGGTGTTTTGCATATACCAAATCAAGGCAGACCAAGGCAGCGGAAAGGCATTTCTTGACCTGAACCCGTTTTTTTACCCTCCTGAAGCAATTGAAAAAACTGTGGAGGCATTCAAGGAACTGTGCAGCATCAAAACAATCAGGCAGGGGCAGAGGCTTGAGCTTGAACTTAGCGCGGTCAACAAAGCGGACTGCGAAACAATCGCGCTCAATTTTCTCAACTATGCGCTCTCTCTCAGGCGGGAGATGTAAATGCAGTTTGCAAAATACTTTACTCACCGGGTTGGAAACCGGTTTGTGCTGATTACCGACACCGGAAACTGGGTTGATGTTTCAAAAAGCGAGCTTGAAAGGATCAAAGCAGGAAAGCCAGGCCCGGAGCTTGAAAAAAAGCTTGAGGAAAAGAGAATTGCAATAACCGACTCCAACAAGCGGGCAATGCAGGAGGATTACTCCAAAATGTATTCGCATTTAACTCACGGGGTTTCGCTTCACATAGTCAATCCCTCAATGCGGTGCAACCACTCCTGCCCCTACTGCTATGCAGAAGCGCACCCTATGAAAAGCAAGGGCTTTGATTTGGATGAGAAGACCGCAAAGAAAATAATTGATTTCATCTGGGAAACCAAGAGAAAAAACTTTGTGATTGAGTTCCAGGGCGGAGAGCCGCTTGCAAACTTTGAAGTAATCCAGTTCATAATGGATTACGCAAAAAAGAAGGGCAAAAAGAACGTGCACTGGAGGATGGTAAGCAACCTTTCCTTAATGGATGAAACAATTGCATCATGGATGAAGAAAAACGGACTGCTTGACATCTGCACAAGCCTTGACGGACCCGCAAAGATTCACAACAAAAACAGGCCGCTTGAGGGCGGAAGCCATGCAAAGGTTGTGCACTGGATTGACTCGCTGAGAAAAGACTTTGGGTTTGAAAATATTGGAGTGCTCTGCACTGTAACAAAGCACAGCCTTCCGTACGCGGATGAAATTGTGCAACAATACCTTGACCTTGGCCTGCACGACATTACCCCTGTTCCAATAAGAAAAATTGGGCGTGCGCGGGAAACCTGGAGCAGCATTGGCTACGAGCCAGGGGAATACATTCCGTTCTGGGAAGAAACTGTAAACAAATGCATTGAGAGCACAAAGCAGGGGACACCAATAACCGAGCAGTTTGCGCTCATGGTTCTGCAGAAAGTTTACGGGCGAAGAACAGCTTTCCACACCTGTTTCAGCAAGCCGTGCGGAGCCGCTTTAATGCAGGCGTCCTACCAGCCGGACGGAAGCATTTACACCTGTGACGAGGGAAAGGCATGCGAACTGTTCAAGATAGGGGATGTTTCGCAGAAATACAGCGAAGTTTTCACTTCCCCGAATGCGCTGAACATGGTTTCATTAAGCTCCTCCCTTGGGCTGCTGTGCAACGAATGCAAGTGGACGGCATTCTGCTCATTTTGCCCTGTGATGGCATATGCGTCGGAAGGAAGCCCTATTCCGGTTCTCTACAAAAATGCGGACTGTGTAATAAGAAAGGCACAGTTTGAATTCGTGTTCAAAGGAATTTTTTCAGGCAACAAACCCGTTTTTGAGCAATGGCTTGGTGCAAGCAAAGATTTATAAAACGCGAAACCGTTTATTATAACGGTTGATATGGTGGAAATTCCCGAAATCAGGAAAACAATCTCAAGCTATTTAACTGACGAAACTGGTCGAATTACAAAGCACTCCGTGCTCTCGCTTGGGGCAATCCTTGCAAGTGCGGCAATTGTTTCCTCAAAGCTTAAAGAGGTTAGTGCCCAAACACTGCATAACCACTCCCATTTGAGCTATGTTCCCCACACAAGCCACAGCAGCCACGGCTCATATTAATTTTTATTAACTTCAAGCAACTCTATTTTTACATGGGCTTAGCCAAACCTTTTGAGGTTATAATCGAAACAAACGTTTCCTGCAATTATTCCTGCAGCTTCTGCTTTGCAAAGAATTTTGGGCAAAGGCCAAAACAGGCCTCTGACCGGGATTTGAGAAAGGTTCTTGACTGCATTGCTGCAGAGGGAATTAATCGGGTAAGATTTACCGGGGGCGAACCTCTTTTGAGGGCTGGCCTGCCCGAACTTGTGGAGCACGCAAAGGAACTTGGGCTCTTCACAAGCCTTAACACAAACGCATCCCTTGTTTCAAACAAAATTATCAAACAGCTTGCGGGAAACCTGGATGACGTGCTTGTTTCAATGCACTGCCCGAATGCTGAGTTGGAGGAAAAGTTTTCAAGCAAGGGCTCTTTTGAAAAAAAAATCAATGCAATCCAGGGCCTGGCGGGCGAAGGGGTTTTTGTGAGGGCTGCAACAATTCTTTCGCCAGAAAACATTGCAATATTTGATGAATTGAGGCAATTGGTGCAGAGCCAGCAGATTTCACAGTGGGTTCTTCTCAGGCCAATTCCAAACCCGCTTAACACTTCCCCAATTTCCCGCATTGAAATTGAGAATGCGGTTGAAAAAGTTGCGGAATTAAATGCCGGCCGAAAAAAAGCAGAATACACAATCATAGAGAATGCGCTTCCGTTCTGCTGCGGCTCGCCGTCCAAAGTTTCACAGAACGCGCTTGGCGGGTTAAGGGAGGACGGCCACAGCTCGCTCTTCATTGATTCCTCGCTTGCAATAAAGCCAAGTTACTTTTTGGACGTTTCCCTTGGAAATGCAATAGGCGATTCGATAATGGAGGCATGGAATTCGGATTTTATGGGGCGAATGCACTCGCTTGAATTCATCGCAGAACCCTGCCACAAATGTCGCTTTGTCAAAAAATGTATGGGTGGAAGCAGGTTTTCAGCCCTTCTTTGCAACCACAGCCTCTACGCCCTTGACCCGCTTGCAAACCCGGAAAAACACGCTTCCGAATTGTTCTGAACTGCGAGCGAAAGCTATAAATACCGTGGCTGTTTATTATAAACTGGTTGATACTAATGCCTCAGGAAAATGCAGCATCCGGCCCGCAAAGCGTTGATGAAATCCGCGAAATGGTTCAGCAGGCCGCAAAACAGGACAGCAACAAGAAAAAAGTGCTTATTGCTGTTGCAATTCTGCTGCTTATTGCATTTATTGCAATAGCATTTGTGATTTTCCAGCCAGCCCAACCAGTTCCACCGGCTCCGCATGAGCTGTGCGAAAACGGATTGCAGGATGCAGGGGAGGATGGAGTTGACTGCGGAGGCAATTGTGAACAGCCGTGTGTTCCTGACTTTATCCAGTACTTTGCTGTAAAGCCCGCATCGGTTACTGATGTGGCGGTGAATGAAGCTGCGGGCAGGATTTATGTTGTAGATGAGGCAAGGCATTATGTGATGATTTACGACCTTGAGCTCAATCACATCTTAAACATTGGGGAAATTGGAGACGAAGAAACTTACAAAAGCGGAAGCAAGGAAAAAGGGGCATTATTTATTCCGGCGGCAATAGCGCTTGACTCGCAGGGAAACGTTCACATTCTGGACCGTGACAAAAGAGTCCAAAAGTTCTCAAGTGAGGGAGAATTCATTAGCGAAACAAGGTTTGAGGCCAACATTCTTGAAACCTTCCCGAAAATGGAGGACGCCCCGCACATTGACGGGGCGGGAATTTCAATGGCGCTGGCAAACAACGGGAAATATTACATTTCGGACGAATTAAGCAGCATTGTTGCAGTCTTTTCGTCAGACTTAAAGCTTGAGAAGGCAATTGGCGGAAGAGGTTCTGGAAACGAACAGCTTGTTTTCCCAGGGCAAATAACACTGCAAGGGGACAAGGTGTATGTTGCGGATTCCGGAAACGGACGCGTTCAAATTTTTGATTTGGAACTCAATTACTTCCACTCACTTACGGGTCCGCTGAAAAGACCCTATGCACTTGATGTTGATAAGGCCGGAAACATTTACGTGCTTGATGCATGGGACAGCAAGCTAAGGGTTTTTGGGGAAAGCTATGCGCTTAAGGAAGAAACAGGCGGTCTTGGAATGGAAATTGAAATGTTCTACAATCCCTCAAGCATTAAGATTGCTTCAAGCGGAAAGATTTACATTGCGGAGCAGGGAACTGTGCGTGTTCAAATCCTTGGCGCTGATTTGAAGAACGTTAATACAATTGACGGGATATTTGGGGGAAGCGTTACAGGCTTTCCCGTATTTTACGTTGCGGTTGCGCCTGACGGGCGAATTGCTGTAAGTGAGCCAACAAATAACAGGGTAAGCGTATTCAGTTCAACAGGCAGGCACATTAAAAGTATTGGAAAAATGGGATTTGGAAACGAAGAATTCAACATGCCAAAAGGCGTTGCATTTGACTCACAGAACAGACTGTTTGTAGGGGACTCCTGGAACCACAGAATACAGGTTTTCTCCAAAGACCTTGAGTATGTTACGTCTATTACACACCCTGAACTGTACTGGCCTGTGGAGGTCGAGGTTGCAGATGACGGAAGAATTTACGTTGCAGAGGACACATCAAAGAAAGTTTTAATGTTTGACAAACTCGGGGAATTCATTGGGGAAATTTCCGCGTCAAACGGAATCACCCTGCCGCTTGGAATTCTTGCAGAGGGAGACAGGCTTTACATCACAGACGACCTTGAAAAAACAATTGAGGTCTTTGACAAGGACCTTGTTCCGATTGAAAGCATTGGTGGGATAGATGAGGGTACCGGAGCCCATGTGGAATTTAATGAAAGCCTTGCGCTTGATTCGCAGGGAAGAATAATGTTTTGCGACAACCGAAACAGAGCAGTTGTTGTGTACGACTTTGGAACAAAGCAGTTCTCAACATTCGGAGACTTTGGGGCTTCGGCAGATGAATTAAGTGTGCTGGAAATTGACATCTCTGAGGACAAGAAAACAATTGTGGTTTCAGACCTCTACAACAAGATGGTTGTTCTATTTGATGGGACAGGCAAGCAAATAGGCGAAATCACGGTTGAAAACATTCCAATCTATTCATAGAGGAACTTTCTTGCAACCTCGTCGTGGAAAAACAGGCCGTTTGGCAAAAGCGCAAGCCCTGAATTGTCGCTTTTAACAAGCCCGATTGATTCAAGCTCTTCAATTTGCCTGCCAAACACCGCATCAAGTCCTTTTCCAAAACGCTGTTCAAATTTGGCCTTGTTGATTCCGGCGTTCTTCCTGTTCAAACCACTTTTCTTCAGGCCCAAAGCAACAAACCGCTTTTCGGCTTCCTCTCCTAAAAGCTTTTTTCCCTGCGATGCGGAAATTCCGTTTTCACCAACCGCTTTCAGGTACTCTTCAGAGCCAAGGGCGTTGTTGAAATCGTACCCCGCAATAAAAGAGCAGGAGCTTGCTCCAAACCCAACAAATTCGCCACTGCTCCACTGGTTTTCAAGAAAATTCATTTCCCTTCCCTTCTTTACAAACTGGTAGGGGAACTGCTGCACAAATCCCGCTCCCTCAAAGGTTTCCGCAAAGGCGTAGTACATTTTTCTCATCTCGCTTATTGCGGGAAATTCACTCTTTGTTATGTAGAAGTTAGGGGTGTTTTTTTGGACACGCAGATCGGATGCCGTAACGCTTTCAAGCTCAAGTGCAAGAGTCTGCTCTATTGTCGCGTTCCATCCCTCGCTGCTTTGCCCTGGCAGGCCGTAAAGCAAATCCATGTTAATATTATCAAAGCCGGCAGCCCTTGCCGCACTTACCGCATCTTTCACCTGTTTAGGGGTGTGCGCACGGCCGGCTTTTTTGAGAACCTTTTCGTCAAAGGACTGTGCTCCGATGCTCAGCCTGTTAAACCCTCCGGTCCTCAGTGCGGAAAGCTTTGCTCTGTTCAGTGTTTCCGGGCTGCTTTCAATCGAAACCTCGGTCCCGTCCATGAATGGAAATTTTTCGCGCAGAAAAGCAAGCAATTCATTAAGCTCTCTTGCCTGCAGAAGTGTGGGGGTTCCGCCTCCAAAGAAAACGCTTTGAACCTCAACGTCCCCCTGGATTAATGTTGAGTATGCTGCAATTTCCCCTTTGAGCGCAACAAGGTATTTTTCAATCCCGTCCCTTGAAAATTTTGATTCCTTGTAATAGTGGCAGAAGTTGCATTCCTTTGAGCAGAACGGAATGTGGAAATAGAATGCAAGGCTTTTTTTGCCCCAGCCTGCAATTGCTTCCCCCAATTCCCTTGAATCAAGGGAGGGCATGTTTTTTGATTCAGGAAACCTGTACACAAAATCGTGCCCAAAAGGGTCCTTTTCAATGCCTTTTTCTTTCAAAAAAGCAAGGTCAAGCAGTTCCATGCCATTAATTCTGGTGCAAAAAGTGTTATAATTGTTTGATTCCCTTATAACTATAGGGGGAATTGGATGGATATTCTTGCTCCTTTTTCAAAGCAGGAAGAGGTTGAAAAACTTGTTAATGCGGGCGCCACAGAGCTCTACTGCGGGCTTGTGGATGCAAACTGGAACAAAAAATACAGCCTTGTAAGCAGCATTAATCTTCGGCACGACCAAATCGCAAACCTTTCATCCTTTGGGGCGCTGGGGGAATCGATTGAATCAGCCCACTCTGCAAAAGCCAAGGTCTTCCTGACCCTTAACGCACATTTCTATTCCGAAAAGCAACTCCCTTTAGTTCTCAAGCAGGCTGAGAAAGCCGTTTCTTTGGGGATTGATTCCCTAATTGTTGCGGATTCAGGGCTTATTCCAAAGCTTGCAAACGAATTTGATGTGGAGATTTCTCTCAGCACCGGAAACCCTGTGTTCAATTCAAAGGCCCTTGAATTCTTCAAGGAACTTGGAGTGGGCCGCGTTGTTTTTCCAAGGCACTTGACTGTGAAAGAAGCTGTTTCGCTTGCGGCTCACGCTAAAAAACTTGGTCTGAAAACAGAGTGCTTTGTCCTAAACGTAATCTGTCCGTACATAGACGGGCTGTGCACTTTCCAGCATATTGTTGAGAAAAACCTTTCATTTGTTCCGGTTGGGCCGCTTGCCTGCCGCGCCGACTTCAAGGCAACGGCGATTGGAAGCGCAAGCCCTGAAAAAAAGTTTATTGCCGAGAACCACGCAATGCTTTGGAGCAATTCAATTTCAAGGGACTGCGGGCTCTGCGCAATTGATGAATTCAAGGGGGGCGGGGTTGACTGCGTAAAGATTGCTGGGCGGGCCCATTCAATTGAAAAAAAGCTTGCAGACGTTAATGCGGTGAAGGCCGCAATTGATGCCGCCGGTTCAAAGGGATTTAAGGGAACTGCAAGAGAGCTTTACTTCAGGCTGTTTCACAATAAGTGCGATTATCCAAATTGCTATTATGGGGGTGTGGGTTTTGGGGAAAGTTGAGCGTGCAATATTCTCGGACTCCCTTGAACTGCTTGCGGCAGAAGTAGGTTCCGGCTACAAAAGAATTTACTTCGGGCACGAAAGCTGTGAGCGAAGAATTCCCTCCCTAAGCGAGCTTAAAAAAGCAAAGAAGTTGTGCGAGGAAAACTGCAATTCCTTCTCCCTTATAACTCCTTTCTGTACGGACGCGGGTTTGAAGAAAATTGGGCCATTGCTTAAGGGGCTTTCAAGCTATGACGAGGTGATTGTGAACGATTTCGGTGTTCTAAAGCTTGCTGCTGAAAAAACCCGCGCGTCCCTTGTTTGCGGAAGAATCCTTAACCGGCAGTACCGTGACCCCAGAATTGCAAACTTTAAGAACGCCCCGAATGATATGGTGGAGCATTTGCGTTCAAGCGCCGCTTCAAGCGGTTTGTTTCGCGATTTGCTTGAGAAGCTGAATGTGCGGCGCATTGAGTTTGACAACTTGCTGCAGGGCATTGGAACCGATTTGGGCGGCACCCATTTTAGTGCGTCACTCTATTACCCTTTTGTGTTTGTGGCGGGAACAAGGTTTTGCCTTACGGCAAACTGCTCAAAGCTTTCGCATGCAGGCAGGGTTGGAATATTTTCGTGTGGAAAAGAGTGCCTTGATTTCAAATTCAGGCTTGAAAATAAGAATTTTGGGGACTCCCTTTACATGGCGGGAAACGCCCTTTACTTTGAGAACAAAAAACTGCCTTCCCCTCTCCCTGCAAAGGTTGACAGGCTTGTTTTTACAGCAGGAATATCACAAACAAAAGTGCGGCAGTCAGAATAAGCAGCACAGCCCAAAGCAGGTGCCCTGAAACAAAGTTTTTGATTTTCAGTGCCTCTGTGTGTTCGCCTTTTGAGGCAAGCTCAATTATTTCCTTGGAATACCTTAGCCATGCCTTTGGGTCCTTGAGTTCGTTGAATGTTTCCCTTGCGATTTCCTCGGCACTTTTTTCACGGTGGGGAATTTTTCCTTTCTCAACGATGTTTCCGGAGGAGGCGCTTACATGCAGCATTATTTGCTGTTCTCCGATTAAAACACGCATTTCCCAGAGGGGTGCGTAAAATTTTAGCACATTTTCAATGATTATGCGGTTGAGCGGCTGTTCAAGCAATTCGGCTGTTTTGAGCTGGCAAATTTTTTCAGCGCGCTCTTCATCAAGCCCTGATTTTTTTACCTCTAACTTGATTTCATCCGCAATCTCGTTTAGCATCTCGCGTTCAGAGGGAAGGCTTTCAGCCACATCCTCCACAATGTCGTTTGTTTCGGGGTTGAGAACGAGCTGTTTTCTTTCAACGCCTGTGACAATTTTTTCCCCGTGTCTTTCTTCCTCCCTGTAAGTGCTGTACTCGAAGAGAAAGTAGGGAACCAAAATTAGTTTTTCGGCGGAAACAGATATCTCTTTCCAATTCTTTTCTGCAAACGCGTTCTTTAAAAGTTCCCCGGCTTTTTTCCCGTCAATTAAGACAGGGAGGGAAGGGTTGCCCAAAAACATAGTTATCTATCTTATTGGGTCTCTTTCCTTTTTATAATTTTCACTTTGCTTGGTGTTACAAGAATCCTTTCATGTGAAATTCTTGCAATATCCCCGTCTATTTCGTCAATTGCTTCCTTTATTTTTGTGACGAGTTCCTTGAGTTTTATTGCGTTTCTTCTGCTTAAGCTGTCAACATTCAGCAAAATTATGTTTCCCTGCTTTGCTTCCTTTGTGACCGCTTCAACGTCTTCCTCTGTATTGAGCTGCATTGGCTTCACAAATGCCTCTGCATCCTCGTAAATGTCGGTGTCTTCCGCATCCAAATTGTTCAAAAACTCTTCTACGTCAATTTCGTCCTCTTTTCCAAGAACCTTTTCCAAAAAAGTCATCTAGGCATCACCCCTCCTGAGAAAAAACTCATATTATATAAAGCCCTAGATTGTTATTTTAAATCTAATGCAGGCAATAAACATAATTCTGTGCTGGGGCCTGTGCTGGCTCAAGGTATGAAACCCAAACCTGATTAGTGGAAGTGGTTTGCTTCCACAACTCCAAACAGTTTTATTTGTTCCCAATCTATTATTATTGCCACTTTTTGTGGGGGGCGTTGAATGGGCAATATTTTTGAATCTGTTATCTTAAAGGAAAGTGTTTTTCTTGACCGAAACATAGTCAGTCCGCACTATACCCCCAAAAATCTGCCGTTTCGCGAAAAGCAGATAAGTGACATTACCCTTGTTTTGGGCAATACCCTCAAGGGCGGCCGTGCCGACAACCTGTTTGTTTACGGCAAAGTTGGGACCGGAAAAACCGTAACCGTTAGGTATGTTTTGCAGCAGCTGGAGGAATTTTCGGCACAAAACAGCTCAGGGGCCGAAACCGCTTATGTAAACTGCAGAACCCACAACAGCAAGTACAAAGTGCTGCTTATTGCGCTTAGAAGATTCTACCCTGACGAGAACTTCATCGGCTTTTCATCGGCATTTGTTTACGAAAAGCTGCTGGAGTATGCAAACAAGAACAAGAAGCAGGTAATCCTTGCGCTGGACGAAATTGACAAGGTTAAGGATGTGGACGAACTCATTTACGGCTTGAACAGGGGTAATGACGAGCTTAAGAGCGGTGGAATTTCACTGATTGGAATTAGCAACAACCTTTTGTTCAAGGACAGGCTTGACCCCAGGACAAAGAGCAGTTTGTGTGAGAAGGAAATGGTTTTTTCGCCCTACAACGCAGAGGAACTTAGGGCGATTCTCAAAGACCGGTGCTCAAAGGCTTTTGTTGAGGGTGCGGTTGAGGAAAGCGCGATAAACTGTGCTGCCGCATTTGCCGCACAGGAATCGGGCGATGCAAGAACCGCTGTAATGCTTTTGCTTAGGGCAGGGGAAATTGCAGACAAAGCTGAAAGCAAAACGGTAACCGATTCAGATGTTCGTAGGGCAAAGATTAGGGTTGAGGGAGAAATTATTTTCAACATGATTAAGACACTGCCAAGCCAGCAGCAGCTTGTGCTTTACGCGATTGCTTCGCTTTCCGCTGAAAATAAGGGGATTAGAAGAATTACCGGCGAGCAGGAGAAGGGAATTCTTTTCTCAGGCGAGATTTACGAGGAGTACAGAAGAATTGCAAAGTCCATTGGGGACAACGTAATTAGCAGCAGGTGGTACAGGCAATACATTAACGAGCTTGAAATTTACGGGCTGATTGTTACAACCCACAGTGGAAAGGGAATTCGCGGTTCAACCAGGCTCATAAAGCTTGGTTTTGATGCAAAGAAAATCAAGGCCGCGCTAGAAGCCGAAATTTTTTCCTAATCAAACATATTCAAACAGGTTTTTCTGTTCAACCTTGTCGTTTGTAAAAACGCTGTTTATTTCTTCCTCTATGAGGTCAAGCCTTTGCTTCAAATAATCGCTTAAGCCGTATGTTTGCGTAATCCTTTTTGCAATCGCAACATACTTTCTTACACCGCCCTCTGAAATGGTCAGGATTATTTTGTCCTTTCCGCATTTGGAGCACTTGCCGTTGAGCGGGGGCCTCCTGAATTTTTCATTGCAGTTCGTGCACCTGAATTTTTGCCTGCTGAATGAACGGGTGTTTCCAATAATGTCGGGCATGAAGTGGGTAACCATCACCCGCTCCAATGCATCCTTTCCGTCAACCGCTGCAATTCTGTTCTGGAGGTTTGCCTGCATTATGATTTTTTCCTCCATTGTTTTAAGCTCAACATACTTTGACATTGACGGCCCGGCATCATACTGGCTTGTTGTGTGCGTAATCCCAAAGCCACTGTACTGCCTGTCTGTTCCAAGGGCGTCAAGCACTGTTTCAACCCCGTCAACCTCTGCAGGGGTAAGGTTTAGCGCGCTTTCGTAGAGCGCAAGAGGGTATTCCCAGCACCGCTCCATATTGTGGCATTCCTCGTCGATTTCGTTCGGGTTTAGTGCGACTGTAAACACAAGCGGGGCGTCCATCCTCCCTCCCCTGCTGTTGGGAAGGTATTCGTGCGAAAAGTTCAGCAGCCCGTCCATCAACAGCATTAGGCTGTCCTGGTCGCCGTCAATGTTTCTTCTCTTTGTTTGGTGGAAGTAAACGTGCCCAAAGCAGGCCCTTGCCTTTGTGTAGCCGACTATTCTTGCAACAATTGCGGCGGAGGTGTGCGGCGCCAACCCCAGAAGAAGCTCTCCAACAAGGTCCTGCCTGTTTTTTGCATTAAAATAGGGCTCAATTTTGTAGAATTTTTTAAGCAGGTCGTCAACGAACTGCGTAACCTTCACAAACCAGTCTCCGCCCGCTTCGTTTATCACAATGTCCTGCGGGAACAGCTCAACAAGCTGGTCATCCCTTTCCAGCGGCTTGCCGTGAATGTCCTTTTCATAACCCAGTTCCTTTAATTTTTCAATGCTTGTTTTTATTTCGCATGGCTTGAAGTGGTCAAGCGGGGCATTGATGGCTTCATATCTTATTGTTGCGTCCCTGAAAACGTGCAGGTCGTACTTTGCGCGAAGCAGCCCTTTTTCAATGGGTTCAGCAATTTTTGCCCTGTTGATTATTCCCTTCACCCCTTTCACAAGGTCCGGAACCCTCATTCCAAGGTTTTGTGCGGCGTCCTGCACGATTTTTTCAAGGTCTATTGTCCGCTTGTTTTGCGGGAAGCATTCGTTTTTGCATTTTGGGCATGTTTTTTCAAGAGATTCAGAACCGCAGCCTTTGCAGATGTAAAAGGAAACTGTTCTTTCGCCGCAGTCGTGGCAGTAGGCCGCCTCTTTTATTTGCTTGCATTTCGGGCACTTGAATAAATGGAGGTCAACCTCTATGTTTCCCTTTGCCGTTGAGTGCGTTGTGTAATCCATTGCCTTGTTAATGCTTCTGGTGTTTCCACCGTGCAGCCCTATTGGAAAAAGCACATGCGGGTTTCCGGCCATTTTTCTTGGCTTGCTGGCTTCAGGCCTGCCCATTCTGCTTCCAATAAACGTTCCCGCCTTGTCCCTTATGTCCAGGCCCGAGAGTTTTGCCGCAAGCTCCACTGAGTCTTTGCAGCTTTCAGCTATTTTTCCCGCGTCAAGTGCCGAATCCAGTGCAAGTGTTTCCAAGAGCGCAAGGCTTGTTCCCTTGCTTAAAACAATTCGGTTGTTTTCTATTCTGTGCAGAATTCCCGCCTTTTCAAGCAGGCTCTTTAGCCTGTCATCTTTTTCAATTTTTAGTTCTTCCCCTTTCTCCGCTTTTTTGAGAAGGTTGCGCATTTCAATGAGTTCGCTTTTTTCAAGAATCTTGTAGTAAAACAGGGCGTTTGGGTGAAGGGGAAGCGAGTGCTTTTTGCTTATTTCAAATGCACGCTCCACACTCACATCTCTGTGATTTTCAATGTCTTTTGCAAGCTCCCCGCCTGCGGCATTGATTTTCTTAAGAATTGATTCGCATTCGAGCTTCCACCATTCAGAGCAGTACCCTGCAGGAATCAGTGGGTGTGCGCTGTACTTAAAGTCCCCGTAGCTTATCAGCATGTCTCCCAGGAAAAGAATCTTTTCAATTTTTCTCTTGATTTCCTTTGCTTCGTCAAGTGTGTTTGCCTGAACAACGTCCCCGTTCAGCAGCCTTACAATCGGGCCCTCTATGCTGTCAACCGCACTTATTCCGGCAGCCTTTCCCGGCCTTTCAACCTTTACCTGTGTTGCCTGTGCAATGAACCCGTCAAGTACATGCATGGTTGCGGGGTGAATTCCCTTTCCCATTATTCCCATGTTTCTTGTCCGCCCATACCTTAGCCTGAATCCGCCCGGCCTCATTGGGTAGCTAAAGATTGGTCGCCCTGCAGCTGTTCCCTCCAAGTATTTCCACTTGGGTTTTAGCTCAATTTTTCCCGAATCGCTTTTTTCAACCTTGATGATTTTTTCAAGCCAGCTCCAGTCAAGCTTAAGCATTTTGCTGAATTTGAGAATCTTTCTTGCCTTGAGCGCAATTCCTTCCCCAATAACAAGGCACATTCCGCCCCTTATTTTGTTTGACTTAACCCTTTGAATGTCCCTGTGCACACCCACTTCCCTTTCCTCTGTTGGGTCCCCGTTAACGCACACAGGGCAGCCTCTCACAATTGTTCTTACCTCGTCATCACTTAGCTTGTACTGCCTTGAAACGATTTCGTCGTAGATTGAGCACTCCTCAACATAGCGCTCAACCTCGTCCTCTGTTGGCTTGTACTTGTCAAGCTTCATTAGGATTCTTGCGTAGTCCCCGAGAATAACGGGGAGCACGGCAGATGTTCCGCCCGCGGCCCTGATTGGCCCTGCGTAATAAATATCGATGTACTTGCTTCCGTCCGGGTTTTCGCTGATGTCAACTTTGGGCACACCGTCCAGCGGGGCAACAACAACGCCTTCTGTGTTAATCACAAGCGCTGTTTTTATTGCCTGCTCAACCCTTTTTGCAGGATCCTCTATTTTGAACCAGTCCTGTTCAATCATTTCGCGGAACAGCTTGAAGATTACCTGCATTCTGTCCCCATTCAGTTCCTTCATGTCCTTCCTGTAGTGCTCTGCAATTCCAGGTGGCCCGATAATTGTTTCTGTCCTGTCCGCAAGGTCTGACACCGGGACGGTTTCAACATAGTCCTTTATGTCAAATCCTCTTGCCCTTGCCTTTGTTGCGCGCTCAAGCTGTTCGGTGGTTCTTTGTGCAAGCTTTTCATAGTAGCGCTTTACATGCGGCTCTGCGTGCTCAACCATTATGTTTATTTTTTTAGACATCTGCTTCATTCCCAATAAATCTTGTCTGGTTTATTTTTCTGGTGTGCAAATCAATTATTGGAACAAGTCCGGGGGTTGGGGTATGCCCAAGCTTTACCTGGTAATCTGTTTGGGCCTGCCAGGTTCCGTTGTGAATAACCGTTGTTCCCCTGTAGTTTGCAAACCCTGAGTGGTGCATGTCTCCCAGGAAAACAAGGTCCGGTTCCTCTCTTACAATCATAAAGTCCTTTTTTTCCGGAACATACGGGTGCCTTAATCCATAGGCTGACATCAGGTCCCTTTTTTTCAGCAGCTCAACGGTTGCGTCTTCCGGCTTGCTTGACTTAAGAAAAGACATTTTGGATATCAGGTCGTGCAATGAGTCCCCGTGGTAGAGTAGGGTTTTTAGGCCCTCTATCTCAACCCAGCCGGGGGACCCTATAAAGTGGAAGTTTTCCCTGTCACTGAGCTCTTTGACAAATTCTTTTGGGATGGCCGGCTTTGGGTCCGCCCACCTGACCGCATCGTGCTGCCCGGGGCAAATTATGACCTCGATGTAGTCGGGAATTTCCATCATCATTTTTGTGAATTTGTCATACTGCTTGTTTATGTCCCTAATGTTTAGTTCATCAAACTGTTTTGGGTAAATTCCGATTCCGTCCACATTGTCCCCTACAACCAGCAGGTACTTTATGTTGCCGACCTTTTCCTTTTCTTTCTCTGAACCAATTCGTCCGTTTATCCAGTCAAGGAACCTGTAAAAGTCCTTTTCAAGGAACAATTTGCTTCCAACGTGCAGGTCACTTATGCTTGCAAGGCTTACTTTTCTTTCAGATGTTTTTGCAGGCCTCATTGGAAGGTCGGGCCAAAGGATTTCTTTTGCAATCAGGAACTGGTCCCCGAACTTTACGCCCTTAACGCCTATTACGTCGTCCAGCATTATGTGCGCCGCAATCTCGGTTAGCTTGGGGTCATTTTTCATCACAAGCACTACGCACTTGTCCTCCAAATCCTCTATTCTGAATGCAAGGTGCCCGTTTTTGCTGGTCCACTGTTCGTAAACCATCCCTACAACATCAACTTTCTCGTTTTTTGCAACGCCATTAAGCCTTTTAATCGGCTTTGGGGCTAAGTGGTGCCTGTTCTTGAGCATTCCGGAAAGTGCTTCAAACTTGCTTCTGAACAGGTGCATGAAATCACTCACCTTTCCTTCACTGCAGCTTTGCCCGGTTACATCCAGCTCTTTCATTATGCGAAAGTTTGGCTCCATGTCCTTTGCCCTTGGCTTGAAGCCTTTTGCGGTCCCTGTAACAGCAACCCTTTGCTTTACCTTGCTTTTCGGGGCCTCTTTGAGTAGTGCGTTCTTCTGCGAAACGATTTCCTCAGTTACCATGAACGCGTTTTCTATTTCGAGGGAATCAAGTATTTTTTTGTAGTCAATGGATTTGGCAAGTGCCTCAAGCGCTTTTCCCTGAAGCATCATCTGCTTTTTGCCTGCGTATTCGAGAATTTCTTTCTCAATCAATTAGCCATCTCCAAAACCGGTCACTTCATCAATTCTTTGATTGCTTCCAGTTTAGAGATAATTTCCCAAATATCGGTTCTTGTGTGCGGCGGCATGTTGATGTCATTGCTTATGTCATCAAGCAGGTAGATTGCCGAGCTGAAATTCATTTCATCCGCATTCTCTGCCGCTGTCTTGTTCCTTGCCTGTTCAATAATTCCGCGGATGTTTCTTGGAACGCCCCGGTCGTCAAGGATTTCGTCCATTAGTTCGTAGACTTCCTTAATCCGTTTTTTTATGTCTTCTGTCATTCTTTCACCTGAGAAACCAGCACTAAACGGAAAGTTTAATTAAAATCCCTTTAGCTTAATTCGATTTGTGCACAGAAATCAATTTAAAGGAACCTTTGGCGGGATTCTTTTCGAGATTTTTTCGCGCATTTCCTCAATCGGGGCGTTTAAAACAGGGTATCCCTTTGCCCTCTTCCTTGCGTTATCTTCAGCCTCTTTGCTTGAAATGTCAAGCTTGCTCAAATAAATAATTACTTTTCTTTTTCCAAACTCGCGCGCTATCCCGCTTAAAAGCCTTGCCTGGTCAGCCCTTGTAAAGCCGCAGTTTTCGGTTGGGTCAAACACAAACACAATCAGTGAGGCAAGGTGCTTCAAGGCGGCTGTTCCCTTTTTTTCAATCAAATTTCGCCTGCTTTGCGGCCTGTCAAGCAGGCCGGGGGTATCAATTAACTGGTATTCGGAGTACTTTTGCTTGAAGTATCCGATTTCAAGTTTTTGCGTTGTGAATGCGTAACTTGCGACCTTTGGCTGGCTTTTGGTAATTTTTCCGAGCAAGGTGCTTTTTCCGACATTTGGGTGGCCTGCAATAATTACGGACGGCAGGTTTGTTTTGATGTGGGGAAGTTCGCGCAGTTTCACAACAGCCCTGTTGTAATCGCCAATGCTGTTTTTCAGGCTTTTAACAAGGGAGGAAAGCCGCCCGATAAAGCGGGAGCTTTCAGGCTTTGCTTTGCCCTCACTTCCCCGCCCCATTTTGTTGATTCTTATCAGGTGCTCCCTTTTGAGTTTCTTAATTATTTTTGCAACAGCTTGCATTCTTGCAATTGCCTTTTTCACCGAATCGGTGTCTATTGTAATCAATAATAGTTCGCGGTAAAAGTCAGTCATTTGGTCAATGTTTGGAAACTCGCTTACCGAGAGCTCCAGCCTCTTAACCACGTAGTTGGCCGCAACCTCTATTCGCCTCTTTTCCTTCTCTTTTTCGTGCTTGAGCCTTGAATTGTGCTTTCCAATGGTCGAGGACTCTTTTCTTCCGCGCCTAAGGGCGATATCAAGCAGTTCATTGGGCTCTGGCACTTTTCCAAGATTCATTCAAGTCACTCCAAAAGCATTTTAAAACCTTGCAGATTAACATCTTAATGTTCCTTTTTGTTTAAAATAGGTGTTGATAGTGGATTTTTTAACAAAACTTTACAGCGGAAATTACAAGAAATTACTGGCAATTCCCCTGCTTATTTTGATAATAACAGGAGGTCTTGCCTTTGTTTTTCCGACCGTTCCAAGGGGGATTGACCTAAGCGGCGGAACACTAATGCTTATTCGCTCAGACAAGGATCTTGACGCAAAGCGTACGGAAGAACTTTTGTCCGAAAACTTTGAACTAACGGATTTGAGCGTTGTTTCAACATCCTCGCCTCTTGGGGGAAACGGCCTTACAATCAGGTTTGCCCAAAACAAGTTAATCTCAAGTGCTGAAGCGGAGGTTTCCTTGGCTACTGCGGCGCTCAAAAATTCGCCTGATCAGGCAATGGTTCACGCAAACAATATTGTTCAAATTCTTGCACCATTTGCGCAAGTACCAATTCTCTCCACTGAACCGGGGCTGGCAGTGCAGCAGGCAAAGGAAATGCTTGTTGATGCAAAAGAGGGGTTCAGCAACCGCGTGCAGGAATTAATTTCACAGGAATTCGGCCTTGAAAAGGGAATGGCGTTCCAGAAAAAAGAGGTTTCCCCGACACTTGGAAGCGCGTTCTACGGAACAGCACTCAATGTTGGATTCTTTGCAATTCTTTTTGTAACAATTGTGATATTTCTTTTCTTCAGAAAGATTGTGCCAAGCGCTGCTGTTATTGCGTCAGCCTTCCTTGACGTTATAGGCGCTCTTGGGCTAATGGCATTGTTCAACATCCCGCTCACCCTAAGCTCAATTCCGGCTCTCTTAATGCTTATCGGTTACAGTGTTGACACAGATGTTATGCTTACAACAAAGCTTTTGAAAAGAACCGAGCAAACAATTGGAAACCGCATTCAGGACGCGCTTAAAACAGGGCTGACAATGAACATAACAACAATTGCGGCACTAACGGCAATGCTTATTCTTTCATATTTTACACAAATGCTTATTATTTTTGAAATATCGGCGGTTCTGCTTTTCGGGCTGATTGTGGACCTTTCGTCAACCTGGTTCATGAACGCGCCTGTGCTGCTTTGGTATATGGAAAGGGAGCGTGCCAAAAAATGACCGCGCTACTCAAAAACTATAAGATTCTCTTAATGCTTGCCTTCCTGCTTATAAGTTTCCTGATTATTGGAATGCGGGGCGTGGAATTTGGAATCGACTTCAAGGGAGGGACAATGTTCCAGATTGAACTGGATGAACCGGTAGCAGATGTCGATGAAAGGGTCAGAATTACAAGCATTGTTTCACAGAGGCTGGACTGGACAGGCCTGCGGGACACGACCGTTAACTTTTTTGGGGACAGCTTTGTAATTGCACAGATTGCGGAAACGGATCCCGAAACCGTTGAACGAATTGAATCGCTTCTCATGAAACAGGGGAGATTTGAGGCAACAATAGACGGGGAAACGATTTTTACAGGCGAAGGCATAATCGAACTGGTTAAGGACCCAAGAAGGCAGTACAAAATAATTTCACAGGACGGCTTTTCACAGTGGTTTTTGCCATTCCTGCTTAGAACAGACGCGGCAGAGAATTTCAAAAATTTGACCTGGCACAAGTGTGTGCTCTCGGGATTTGACCCGAGTGCTGGAAAGCTCTACGATTGTGACAGGACATATTTCTACATTGACAGGCCAAAGGACGCTGTCCTAATAATTTCACGCGCAGGCTTTGAAGCAGACAAGCTTCTTCTCTTAGAGGGCAATTACGAGGAAAACATTTCCCTCGAAACAGACATTGAGGAAGTTTTGACAAATTCGGCAATGCCCTACATTATAGTTGAGGACAATGAGTTTACCCCTGAACAGGTTTTGGAACTTCAGTCAATTGTTCTTGAAAAGAAAAAGGCAATTGTTTCACAGTTCCTTAATGAATCGCTCAACGAAGAGCTTGAATCAATCGGCTTTGATACTGCAGAAACAATTCCCCCCACCGGAATTCCGTTTGTTTGGGCGGCAACAGGTGTTAAGCAATCAATTTCACTTAAAGAGGATGTCACACACATGGACATCCCTGACGAGCAAAAGGCCTCAACAGAGCCGATTTCAGCTCTTGTAATTCAGGGGGTTGCAACAAGCGACCTTGATGCCCTTGAAAGAAGGGCGGACCTTGAAATACTGCTTGAAAGCGGTTCACTCCCTGTCGGGGTTAAAAGCATCAGCAAGGAAACAATTTCCCCCCTTCTTGGAGAGAATTTCCTGTTCAACGCAGGCATAATTGGAATTGTTGCGCTTCTCGTTGTCGCGCTTGTGATTTTCCTGCGCTACCGCGTTATCAAGCTTACAGCACCAATAATCTTCATCGGGCTAAGCGAAGTGTTCATAACAGTTGCACTTGTTTCCATGATAAGCAAGTTTGATTTGGGTGCTGTTGCGGGAATCCTTGCCGCGGTTGGAACAGGTGTGGACGACCAGATAATAATTACGGACGAGCTCATGAAGGGAAGCGAGGCCGGAGAAGGAAGCCTAATGACCAGGGTGAGGCGCGCGTTCTTTATGGTAATTGCAGCGGCAGCAACAACGATTGCAACAATGCTTCCAATAATTGTCATAGGGTTCGGGCTGGGAAAGCTTGTTGGCTTTGCAATAACTACAACAGTCGGAGTGCTTGTTGGAGTCCTTATAACAAGGCCTGCATTCGGAGAGATTGCAAAGGAAATAATCTCCAAATACTGACTTGCTTTAGTTCAGGGCACTGACTCACATCAGTTCAGAGAAATCGTCTATTTTTGCAAGCCTCTTTGTCCCAACATACCACAGGATGAGAACAAGAACCGCCGTACTGAACCAGCTTACTGTGTGGGCAAGCTCCGCAAGCTCCACACCGTAACCGATTGCAATTGCAAGAACAAGGTAAACGCGTGCAAAGTTAAGCAAAAACAATACAACAGCCCCCACCGCAAACAAAACCACCTTTTCCTTTGCCGCCGGCTTTTTCAGTGAAAAAACAACCGCCGCAAGCACGCTTGCCGAAACAAGGCCTGTGCAGCTTGCACTAATCTCAAAAAACCCGTTGCCTGCCTGCACAATATTCCCTGCAGTGTTCAGGCCAAGCCACCCGGCTTCAACTGCGGCAATAAGTTGCTGAAGTGCCCCAAGTGGTGCGGCAAGGACAAGCCACTGCAGCACAAAGTATATCGCAAAAAATTTTGCCAAAAAAACAAGTTCCTTTCTCACAGCAAATCACCAGGGCACGTTTTTAATCCTGGTTTTGAATGCAACAACGTTTGCAAACTTGTGGATTGAAATCGTGAAAATTGCAAGGAAGGCAACAACCGCAAATGGTGGCGTAAACACAACCATTCCAAGCAAAATGCTTCCAACCAAAAAGTCAAGCTGGTCGAGGAGGAACACGGTTTCACCACGTTCTACCTTAAGCCTTCTTTTAATAAAGCTTGCCGTGATATCCCCAAGCATTGCCCCTAATGAAAGAAAAAAGCCGTACACTACGTAGTTTGTGTCAAGCAAAAGCGTTAGGTTTGGGAAAAGGATGCTTGCAACAACCCCTCCAAGAGTTCCGAATGCGATTCCTGCAATTGTTCCCTTAAAGGTCTTTCCGCCCCCAAAAAGGGGCCTTTTGTCAAAAAACTTTTTTCCAAAGTCAAGCGGGGTTTCTCCCCCGAAAAACAGGGCCATGCCGTTGCTTAAGTAAATGGGGATTGCTATAAGGCAAATAATTGCCGCAAATTCGGTTAAATTTCCTATCATTCAGAAAAAAACAACCCTGATTAGATTTTTATACATTTGCTGTGTTGTTCAATCAGGTAATCTGGGTGAAAAAGGCAATAGTTGTTTTGGGAATCGGGCTTATTGTGCTAATTGGTGCCGCATTAATTCTTTCGCTTGCCTTCTCGGGTGCCGGAAACTTTTCATTTAAGCCAAGGGGAATCGCCATAATTCCTGTAAAGGGCGAAATTGTTTTGGACGGAAGCGCTTTTTCACAGGAAATGACCGCAATTGAAATCTCAAATGCAATTGAGGAAGCGGTGGACAACCCTTCAATTGGCGCAATTTTTCTTGAAATTAATTCAGGGGGCGGAAGTGCGGTTGCCTCAAGGCAGGTTGTTGAGACAGTTCGCATTGCACGCGAGTCAAAGCCGGTTGTTTCATGGATTTCAGAAATGGGCGCAAGCGGAGGGTACTATATTGCGGCCTCATCAGACTACATTGTTGCAGACTACGACAGCTTCACGGGAAGTATTGGAGCTGTTAGCGCAATTGCAAATGTGGAGGGCCTGCTTGAAAAGCTTGGGGTAGAGGTCCAAATTGTAAAAGCAGGGGACCACAAGGCAATGGGCTCAATGTTCAAGGGATTAACAGAGGGGGAACAGCAGCTTTTCCAGACAATTGTGGAGGACTCATTCCTTAGGTTTAAGCAGGACATAATTGATTTTAGGGGGGACAAGCTGAACCAAAGGCAGTTTGATGTAATTGCTGATGGAAGAATAATAAGCGGGCAGCAGGCATTAGGGTACGGTTTGGTTGATGAAATCGGGACAAGAAAGGAAGCCATTGCAATCGCGGCAGGGCTTGCGCAAATTTCCGATCCGATTGAATTTGATTTTGGAAAATCAGAGCCATCTGTTTTAGAGCTTTTTACTTCTGCAGGCTACAGCTTTGGCCTTGGCTTCAAGCAGGGAATGCTTCACTACGAAACAGGCCTGCGTTCATAACATCAGTGAAAGCAGGAAAGCAAGCAATGCCCCCGCTCCCGAACCAAGGAAATTAACCTGGGTGTTTCCAAGCGATTTGCTTCTTTCAAAAACCGCTCCAAAGAATGAGTCAACCATTGACCCAAAGATTCCGGCAAGAATCAAAACTATAAACAAGTAGATGTTTTGGTAAATTGCAAAGTGAATGCTTGCAATTATTGTTCCGCCCAAAAGGGAACTCCACATTCCAAGCGCGCTAACCCCTCCATCAGTTCCCGCCTCGACAGGCTTAAGGGTTGTAATCAAAACAGGCTTTGTTTTTGAAAGCATTCCGATTTCTGATGAGAGCGTGTCGGCAAGAGCCGCTGCCATTGCCCCGAAGAATGCAATCGGGGAACTGAGCGCAAGCGCAATTATTGCAACCCCGCTGTTTCCAAAAATATTTCCGATTGTGCGCCTTTCATGCGGGGCCTTATTTTTTGAGGAAAGCCTTGTGCTTGCCTCTGCAACAATAAAGAACAGCACTGTTAGAAGGAAGTAATTGAATCCACCCAAATAGAATACTGCAAGGCCAACCATATTTGCGATTAAGACTCCCGCAAAGTCAAGCGCTTTTTTTCTAAGGGAAAATAGTGAAAAGAAAACAAGTATTGCGATAAGCAGAAATAATTCCCAAAGATAAGGCATTGCCAATCATTCCAAGACAAGGGCTCTTGCGATTTCAACCCTTTTCAGGGGTGCGATTTTCTTAAGATCCTTAAACATCTTTGAGGCAAGCACACCAAACACAACAAGCTGGATGAATGGTGAAAAGTCCTTTTCTGCGGCGCTTTTTTCAATTCCATCAATCAATCCCTTTCTAATTGCCGTTTCCTGCCTTTTGTCAAGCTTCTTCTGTGAAAGTGCAATTGTCTTAATTTTCATCTTCTTGCCGTCCTTTGTTGTAACCGTTTGCACAGCCTCTATCTTGCTGCTTCTTCGCCTAACCAATCTGATTACATAGCCGGGTGTAACAACGTGTTCAACAAGCTGGGTGTGGGCCATCTGCCCCTGAACTTCAAATACCTTAAATTTGACTGTGATGTGCCTTTTCTGCCTTTCACCTGTAAGGTCCCCAAGGTTTGCCTTGATAGTTCTTCCCATGACTGTTTTTTCTTTTTCGGCAGGGGTTTCCGCCAATTCCTTGTTGTCAAATTCCTTTGGGGCAATAACCTTGAACCATTTCTTCCTCTTCCACTTGTCAACGGTTCTTTTTGCAGAAGCCCTTTTTTTCTTGTTGTCAGCCATTTAAAATCACTTTTTTTCTGAATCAATTTCCTTTTTTACAACACGGTCGAGTTCGGATAATATTTCTTCAACACTGCTTTCGCCTTTTTGCTCAAACAACTTTTTGCCGTTTTTTTCGATTACAGCGTCAAATTGCATTGCCATCACTTCACAAGCAGTGCAGCGGTGTCCTCACTGTACCTCCATGTTTTAGGCAATCTTTTCTTGCCCTTGTTGTACTTTGCAAGCCTTCTTATCTTACTAACTGTAAGCTGGTATCCACGCTTTGCGGTGTAATCTTTCTTGTTTGTTTCCATATGGGTCTTTAGCATGACACTCTTCCTAATGAGGTTCATCAAATCCTCCGGTATCTCGGGGAGAAGCTTGTGTTCTTCAAGAATCTGCTCTATTTTCTTGCCGGTAACTGCCTTAATGTCCGGGACGCCGTACTGGTCGCGAAGCATTCCGCCAATTTCGGACTGTGAGTGGCCTGCGTTTGCAAGGTTAATTACTGCCTCTTCAATTTCCTTTGGCTTAAGCTCTACCCATGAGGGTGCTTTCTTTGCCGGGGGCTTGCTGCTTCTGCTTTTTCCCTTTGAACCTGAGTGCATTCTTGCCATTCAAATCAAACCTTTAAAATAAATTAAAATCTCACCTTCCAGCCCTAACGGCGCTGGAAAGAATAACACAATTTGTAAATTAATTGGATTAAGAAAGGTTTAAAAAGCAAAGCTTGAAGGGCTAAAACAGTTGCATTTAGTGGTATCTTGCCCTTTTTTCGATTTTCTCAATCTGCTTGACAATTGCTTCCGCATCCTTTGCCTTTGCGCTGTATCCGGCAATAATTTTTTCCCAACCCGCTGGCATCAAGTCTGCGTGGGTTGCCTCAAAGGTTTTCTTGAACACAAGCAAATCAACCGCCTTGTCCTCGATTTTCTTGCTGTTGCTTCCCAATCCGAAATCAATGAAAGTAAGCCTTCCGTTATGTATAAGAATGTTGCTTGTGGTAAGGTCCCCGTGCACCAAATCGTAGGCGTGAAGCCTTGCAATATCTTCCCCGATATCTGTGCAGATGGTCTCGAAGTTTTTCTTGGTGAGCGCGTCCTTTACGCGTGTTCCTGAAATAAATTCCATTAGGATTGAGTGCTCTTCAAGGTCTGTGTCATACACCTGCGGTGTTGCAACCCCCAACTTTCTTGCCTTTGCAAGAAACCTTGACTCAAGCCTTGTTCTGCTCTTCCTGATTTCGTCATCGAGTTCCTTGTTTCTGTAATTCTTCGGAACCCTTTTTTTGAGCAGCGCTCCCTTGTTTTCAAATTCGGTCAGGTAGAGCTCTGCCTCTGCGCCTTTTCTAAGCAGTTTCATAAATAGAGTTCAGCAGACAAGTTGCTTTAAATTGTTTACGTAAACGATGTTGTTTTCAACCTGGAGAACGCGTGAGCTCACAGGTTCCACTTCAAGCAGTGCCGTTCCTGTCTCTCTGGGGTAATTTCTCTGGAAATTTTCAATTAGTTCAACGGCCTCTTTTCCATTCCTTTCCGCAGACTTAAGCAGCCCAAGCCCTTCATCCAGTTCTGCGCAGTCGATTTCCGAGAGGTTAATGCGAAGCAGTTTCACCCTTGCCTTTGCAATATTCAGCTGCATTTCAATTGCCGTAACTTCCGCATCAAGGTATGCCTTAACCACCTGGTTTGAGGCGGTGTCCCTCAATGAAGTCATGTCCGCAAGCAGCAGTTCAAGCTCTGCTTTGCCCTCCGGCAAAAACTGGCTTCCTGAAACATATCTTTCCTTTGCCTGCTTTGCTTCCAAAAAGCCTGCATCAAATGTCTGGATGCAGCCTGAAAGCAATACAATTCCCAGAATTAAAACAATCGGCAGTTTCTTCATTTAAACACCGATTATAATAGAGTTTAATAGTATTTAAATTTTTTCAATGGACGGGCGGTGTAGAAATTCTTGATTCTGCATAAAAATAACCGCCGGTCTCTTTTTTTTTAATTGTTTGGTTTATGTGCCGGGATTTGTGGGCTATTGTTTCGGCTGTTACTTGCGGATCACTGTTTTTTGTAGTAGTATGCTATTGCTCCGATGATTAGCAGTATTGCTATTGCGAGGTAGGTTGTTGTGTTGTTGTTTCCTGCTTCAATTATGCTTTTTTCGATTTCAGTGCATTCTGCTTGGTTGCATTCTAGTCCGTAGCCGCAGTTTGTTCCGTTTGGGTGGGGTATGAAGCTGCATTGGCTGTTTATGCATAGTTGGTTTGTGCAGGGTTCTTGGTCGTCGCAGTCTGCGTCAATTGTGCAGGTTGTTGGTTTTGGGGTGACTTCTGTTGCTGCTGTGGGTATTGGCGGAATCCATTCTGCTAGTTCTGCTTGTTCTACTTTTTTTTCAACGAAGTATGTTACTTCTGCTTCTTCTCCTGCTTCAAGCTTGGCAATTGTGA
>JAFCCO010000012.1 GCA_017610175.1 Candidatus Iainarchaeum sp.
CCAGTTGCACAGCCGGAAAACCTTGAATTCATCGAAGCAAAAATCGAAGAAGACAGCAACTCAGAGTAATTGGAGGTAGAGGGGTTAAAAATGAACAAAACACTTGCAGCACTCGTGACAATTCTACTGTTCGCCTCAACAGCCACTGCATACGATGCAGGCGACAAAAACACCTGGATTGACTGGTTGGATGAAGAAAACAAAGAGAGCCTGCTTTCAGACTACGAACTGGTTGCCGCATTCAATGGTTCAGAAATTGCAACCCCCGTTTTTGTGGCCAGCCCGGATAACAACCTGGACTACTACCTCGTCCCGTTTGAAAAGCAGGAAACCGCTGTCGGAGTAATGGTGATTGACGCCCAAAACGGGCACTTCAGAGGGATAAAACTTTACACAGGTTCAGAACAATACCTAGTTTACAGGAACAAAGCAAGCGCTCTCGCAAAGATAAAAGAAGGAATTAACCCGGCGCCCTTGGAAACAATTGCGCTTGAATTTGGATTTGAAAGCGAAAGCGCGGGCCTTGTGTGGAAAAACGGAGAATACACAAAAAGTCCGTTCGACCCATACTGGGGAGTGCAAATTGAGGACGGAGAATGGGTAATCAAAGCAAACGGGACAGTAATTGAACTCAACGCAATTACCTCCGACGAGGCAGACACAAACATTTCAGTCACAGAAGGAGTTGCCCCAAACTCGGAGGGCTTCTACACCGCGGGAAAATACTATGAAATCTCAAACACTGAACTGGTTAACGGGACATTTAATGTTGAACTTACGTTCAGCTACGATGATAAAGATGACGACGGAACAGTTGACGGAACAGAAATTGATGAAGCAAACCTTAATGTTTACTACTGGAATGGGGAAGCATGGGATTTAATTGAGGGAGCGGAAAGGAATGCAGAAGAAAACACAATTACTGTTACAGTAAACCACTTCACAGTATTTGCACTAATGCAACCCGAACCAGCACCTGAACCGGAACCACAGCCGGCACCGCAACCGGCTCCAACCCTACCGGCAGACACATCAAGGGGAAATCCGGGAACAGGCAGGGGAAGCAGTGGAGGCGCAGTGCAGAAGATTTCCATCACAGGAAACTGTGCAGGCGAAGAGATTACAGTAAGTGCGGTTAACGCATACGACAGTCCACTTAAAGGGGTCTCAGTGCAGGCAATCAAAGACAGAGAAACAGCCCAGGAAGAGAAAACAGGGGAAGACGGAATTGTTTCGCTTGAACTGCAAGAAGCAGGGGAATACATTATTGCTGCAAGAAAAGGAGGCTTCAAGTCGGTTACAAAAAGAATTGATGTTGTGGACTGCCCGGAACCCGAACCGGAAAACCTCTGCGAAAACGTTGAGTGCGACGACAAGAATCCGTGCACTACCGACTTATGCACTGCCGAAACAGGCGCATGCGTAAATGACGGTGTTGCAGACGGAGCAAACTGCGGCAACGAAAAAGAATGCACAGCAGGGCAATGCGGAGCAGTTGAAGCAGTTGAAATAGCCAGCGCACAGCCGGCAGAAGAGCAAAAGGCTGGAACAAGCACACCGACAGGAATGTTTACAGCCGGAGCAGACAGCAGCGTTGCATTAATTGGGGCAGTGCTTGCGATTGCAATAATCGGAGCCGGAATGTTTTTGCGAAAAAATAAAAGGCAATAATGAATTAGATAAACTGACAAGACCAAGTTTCTTTGATTGGCAAAAAAAACAAGGTTTAAAGCCACAAGAAAATTAACTTTTTTTAACTAGTGTATATTCGAGATTGAACTTTCACCAAATTTTGAGCTGAAAACCGCGGTTGCTTGCCGTCCATTTTTTGCAGCATTCTGTGAACCTCACCCAAAACAATGTCCCTTTGCTTGGCTTCCTTAACAAGTTTGGCAATTGTTTCCCCAACAGGCTCTTCCCCGTTCTCCAGAAATGAATCGATTTGCCTGCAGGACTCTTCAACAATTTCAACACCCCGATTTTCGTAGTCTTGCTTCACCCGCTCAAGGAACGAAGTCATCTGCTCAACATACCGCAGGGAAATACGATACTTAAAACTCTCTTTGGTCAGCACGCCACCCAAAACCATTTTCTTCAAAAGCTTGTGAACCGCCTGATAAGAAACCCCTTTCCCATGATACCTATTCAGCCTCAACAAAACCTGCTTCCCAGTCAAAGGAAACTCCCTACTCAAAATATCCAGTAGCATTTCCCGAACTGACAACGAGGGCGTAGTTCCCAAAGTTCTCAACTCTTGCAAAAGGTCCCCTCAATAACCTGCTTTGCAGTCTTCACTTCACCCAAAAACAAAACATAGAAAACCTTAGCTGAGTTTAGGCCAAAATTCCCTGTCAGGTCGTGAAAAATACTTTTTAGTTCCAATGCTTGCTTTCCCATTTCCAGATCACTTTGATTTGAGTGCAAGTGGATTTCCAGACTCAAAAGCCAAGCAGAAAAGCACCTGCGGTATATAGACTCCGTTGTCTGGCTTTTTATGCGTAGTTAATAAGTTTTTATAATTAACTTATCAATTAATAATAAGTGAAAGTTATGCTTGAGATGGATGATTCTTTTGAAATCCCCCCTGAGTACCGGGCAATCTTTAATGAAGCAGTCAAACCAAAACTCGAATCAGGAGGCAGTGTAAACATTTTCTTTTCCTCAAATTTCTTTAATTTTAATTATTATTACCTTAGCCAGTTCCTGTTTCTTTCTAAACTTGCAAGATCAGACAATGTCCGCTTTTACATTACGCTGGCAGACACTGTTTTGTTTGCTAAAAAACATGTTCATTTTTCTTCACCAATGGCGTCCCGGAAAGAAGTAGTAATTCAGGAGAATCTAGACAAAATGAAGGACATTTTGATCTCTTTTGGGATAAAAGAAAAGAACCTTTTTGTTGTGAGAGCATCAGAGGCATGGCTAAAATTCCTTAAGCTGGATGAACAAAAAATCATGGAATTTTATAAAGCACTCAGCCTTTTTCCAAACAATGCATTAAACATTCCGGACTGGTGGATCAAAAGATATTATGTTCCCAAAAAGACACATTTTTCTCTTGCTTATGTGATACAAAAGTATATTGATCTATTTACCTGTAAATATTTTAGCCAGATTTACCCTGCAGAGATTGAAGGGAAAATTGATATTTTTATAAGCGGCAACGCAGGAAGCCGGCTTCTTTTAGTAGCAAAGAACACTATGGATGATGAAAAAATAACCTCTAAGGATCTTCCCGTTCTTGTAATGAGAGGCATCCCCTGCTTTGGCCATACTGCTTTGGTGAACGAAAAGTTCTGCATGCCTTCAATCGAAATGAATCTGCAGGAAATTTACTCGGTGATAAAAAAGTACAAAGTTTCAACAAAACACATTAACTTACTGTTCGACGTACTTCTAAACAAAGTCCTTGATGAGTTTGTAGAATTCGATGATTGGCACCGTGCAAAAAAAACAAATGTACCTCCAAAACTTTCAAAACAGCAACTCAAAGACCAACGCATGCTTCTGGCATACAACTTAAAACTTTACTTGGAAAATATCAAAAAAGGGATTCATAAAAGAGAGCAGGTTCAGTATTATTCGATTAGCAAAACAGATGAAATAATAGAAGTCAACAAAATTCTTAGAAGCCGTCTTGCATTGGACATTCTTCGCCTTGCAAACGGCACAAATTCCCTGACAGAAATTTCAAAGAATCTTGACAAACACATTTCTAATGTCAGCGCGGTTGTTTCAAAACTAAAGGAAAGGGGATTTGTTTCAAGTAACAAAGAAGGTAAACTGGTTAGAACAATTAAATCTCTTAAAATAAGTTTTTAGATCTTCTTTCCCTTTGAAACTTTTCTAATCTCGTTGAGCAGCTCAGTAACAATGTCTTTTTCTGCCACTCTTTTTACAATTTTGCCTTTTCTGAAAATAACTCCACACTTTTTTCCGCCAGCAACCCCAACATCCGCATTCTTTGCCTCACCTGGGCCATTCACCACACAGCCCATAATCGCAATAGTTATAGGGCCCTCCAGCTTAACAGTTGCTTTCTCAACTTGCGAAACAAGCTTTGAAAGATTTACTTCGGTTCTTCCACAAGTCGGGCAAGAAATGATGTTTCTCCCCCTGTGTCTAATATCAAGACTTTTAAGAATTTCCCACCCAGCCACTACTTCTTCAACAGGATTGCCAGTTAAGGAAACACGTATTGTGTTACCAATTCCCTCTTCCAACAAGCATCCAATCCCAATAGATGATTTTATTACCCCTGTTTTTAATGGCCCAGCCTGAGTGACCCCTAAGTGAATTGGATAATTTGTCTTTTCAGATAACAATCGATTTGCATCAATCATTTGTTGTGCATTCGAGCTCTTTAATGAGATAACAAGGTCAGTAAAATCGTTTTTTTCACAAAACCGAATATGTTTTAGCGCAGATTCAACCATTGCCCGGGAAGTAAGCCCACCAAATCGTTTCAACAAACCTTCTTCAACAGACCCGCTGTTCACGCCTATTCTGATAGGCAGTGAATAATCTTTTGCGAAATAAAATTTTATGCTTTTTGCTTAAGAAATATTTTTGTCTGCCTTAAGAATTCTTTTAGTGCAAATCCAACGATTTTTTTTGGCTGATTTTTTTCAACCGAAGTTATCAACGCATGAAAATACGGCTCTTTATTCAGTGAGATGTTAAGCAACGGAAACCCCTCATCCAAAAATGTTTTGTTGAATATGAGCCTGCAAATTCTTTTGTTTCCGTCAAGAAACGGATGAATTTTGTATAATTTGTAGTGCGCCATTGCCGCCTTTTCAACAGGGTTCAGTTTTGTTGAATTATACCATTCAATGAACTCATCAAGCAATTCGTTTAATTCATTATGATGCGGTGGCCTGTAACTTATTTCCACTCCGAACGGGTTTTTTGGATCCTGCTTGTGTACATAAACCTGCCTGCCTCTTACCCGGCCAGGTGTTTTCCCCTCAAAGTTAACCATTATTTTTTTGTGCAATTCCAGCAAATACTTTTTGTCAAGTTTGTGTTCTTCTTTTATTAACTCAACCGCTTTAAGCATATTTTTGCTTA
Organism: Candidatus Iainarchaeum sp.; assembly: GCA_017610175.1. Taxonomy (GTDB): domain Archaea; phylum Iainarchaeota; class Iainarchaeia; order Iainarchaeales; genus JAFCCO01. The sequence goes on from JAFCCO010000012.1 coordinate 5,074, forward strand.
TTTGCTCCCGCATACTTAACTGCTTGCCTTTTTCAAAAGCGTTAACAACATCCTCCAAACTTACATCAACATCTTCAGTGGTAAGGGTTGTTAATGTAAATAATATTGTACTGTCAACTTCATACTTTCTTTTTTGCACTTTGGAAAAGGAAGCAAACTTTTTGTTGAAAGCTTCTTTAAAGAGCAATGATTTTATGAGGTCATCATAGGAAATAAATTCGTTTTCATAATCTTTTCCTGAAAGTTTTGAAATTATTTCACCCCTAAAAGACCCCTCAATCCTTGCCAATTCACCTTTTGATGGCTTTTCCACCCCGACATATTTACTAAAAGCCCTTAGTTTTGATAAAACCCGATAGCTAAGCTCAAGATAATAATACTTTTTTCCATGAATTTTTTTAGTGCGCAGTCGCATACAAATAATTAGGCCAACAAACCTATTTTAAATAGTTAGCCTAAAAACAAGTGGTTTTAACATTTTAAGCCAACAAAAAACTCAAAAAAAGTTAGCCTACAGCCCCCCACAGTTTTATGCCCAAAACACACAGACTTATACATAACACTGTTCCGAATTCCGCAGCATAAAGTTGTATTTTTAAATACTTTTCAGCGAAAAATCTTGTGATTGCAATGAGAAAGACTAGTGTTGGGATTTTGGGCGCAACAGGAACTGTTGGGCAAAGATTCATTCAGCTAATGGAGGGGCATCCTTGGTTTAAGGTAACAGCCCTTGGCGCAAGCGAGAGAAGCGCGGGAAAGTCATACAAAGAGGCCGTTGCAGGGAGATGGAAGCTTAGCGCCGACATTCCGGAGTATGCAAGGGATATGCAGGTTGAGGAATGCAAGTCCGGAATGGACTGCGACCTTGTTTTTGGTGCTTTGGACAGCAGTGTTGCAGGGCCGATTGAAACCGAGTTTGCAGAGGAAGGCTACTTTGTTGTGAGCAACAGCAAAAACCACCGGTTTGACAAAAACGTTCCGCTGATGAGCGCGGAAGTTAATCCAGAGCACCTTGCTTTGCTTGAAAGGCAAAAGACCAGGGGAAAAATTATTACAAACAGCAACTGCACAATTATGGGAATCACAATTACGTTCAAGGCGTTGATGGACGCATTCGGGTTGGAGCAGGCGGCAGTTTTTAGCATGCAGGCAATAAGCGGAGCGGGCTATCCAGGAATTCCAAGCCTGGACATCCTTGGAAACGTTGTTCCATTTATTTCCGGAGAGGAGGAAAAAACCGAGACAGAGCCATTGAAGATTCTTGGAAAGCTAACCGAGAACGGAATTGAGAACGCAGACATTAAGATTACCGCGCACTGCAACCGTGTTCCGGTTACAGACGGGCACACAGTGTGCGTTTCTGTTAAACTAAGGGATGAAGCAACCGTTGAGGAAATTACCAGAACAATGTCCCGCTTTAAGGGGGAACCTCAGAAGCTCAACCTTCCAAGCGCACCAAAGAAGGCAATTGTTGTAAGGAAAGAGCCTGACAGGCCGCAGGCAAGACTTGACCTGATGACAGGCAGGGGAATGACAACAACAGTTGGGCGAATAAGGGAAGACAACTTGCTTGATTTCAAGTACGCAACCCTAAGCCACAATACAATGCGCGGGGCGGCCGGGGCTGCTTTGCTCAACGCAGAACTGATTAAGGCAAAAGGGCTTATTTAAGCAATTGGCTTTGCAGTCTGGGCTGCGAATTTTTTCAGGTAAAGGGATACCGCTACAGCCCCAAGGGACAGAACAAACATTGCGGCAAACAAGGTGCGAAAGCCGTAAACCGATGCAATGAAACCGCCTGCAAGCGCGGCTATTCCCGTAAAAATAAATGCTGTGCTTTCCCAAAGGCCCCACTCCATTACAAACTTTCCCCTGTCAAGAAGCCTGCTGTAAAGCCCGTCAAAGGCAGGGTTTGTTATCGCCGTGCTTATTCCAAAAACAATCTGCACAATAAAAAGATGAACCGGCGTTTCAACAAATAGCAGGCCAAGGAATCCAAGACTTGCAAGCGCGTAACCCATCACAACCAAATTTTCCTGGTGCTTTACGCTGTTCTCCCATTTTGAGATAAAGAAAATGAGTATTCCGGCGGCGATGCTGAATGCAGCGTAGGCTTCCCCCGCGACAAGCAAATCCCCCCCAATTTCCTCAACAAAAACGGCGTAGAGTGGGACAAACATTCCGGCTGCAAGGCTTGAAAAAGCAGATACCACCAGGAGAACTTTTAGTGCCTTGTTCATTTAGAATCACTTATAAAAATGTCCCAGCCGCAGCAAGCAATATAACACTTAGCAAAAAGCCCGCCATAAAGAACAACGGGTCCCCCTTTCGGCCCTTTGGAATCGTGTCCCTAATTACAACATACAGCAGCGCGCCCACCACAAACGAAAACAGCAGGTAATAGGTGCCTTCAGCGGGCGAAATGAGGAATGCAAACGCAACCCCAAGCAGTGGCGAAAAAGTGAGCAGCACACTCTGAATGCTTTTTCTCGAGTAAACCTCGTCAAGATGCGTTAGCGAAAGAGAGCTTGAGAGGGTGTGCAAAAGAAGCGGAATGAAGATTAATATCCTGAATGATTCAGAGGGAACGGAGAGGGTTAGAAAGAGCGCAACACCGACCGTAAAGTGGTCAATGAAAAACCCAAGGGCGTGAACAGCCTGAAGCTCGCTTAAGAGCTCCCGCTTGTTTGTAATATGCTGATAAATGTATTTTTCACCAATGTGGAAGATTACGAATCCGAGGAGAAGCGCAAGGAATGCAATTCTTCCCGCAAACTCAATTCCCGCAAAGAATTCGGGAAGGAGATCAAGGAAAATGAATGTAATGAACAGCCCTGCTGAAAAGGACAGCAATTCCGAGTGAAACCGCTCAATCTTGGGGCTGTATTCCTCACTGAAAAAATGCACCATAGAGAGTATAAATGCAAGCACAAAAGGCACTATCATGGTTTTAAAGAGGGTGTTTCTGCTTAAAAACTTTTACTGGCTTTGTTTTTGTATGAGTTCGCTTACTTTAGACTTGCACACTCATCTTTTGGAAAAGGATGTAAAACCGCATGTTTACTGGAGGGCAGTAAAGAAACGCGGCCTTGATGCGGTTGCAATAACCGAACACATTGAGGAAACACCTGGGCTTGCATATGCCTTGCTTGCGGAGAAAAAGCCAAGCAATGTGCTGCTTTTGCCGGGAATGGAGCTTAACACAAACATAGGGCACGTTGTTGCAATAGGGGCGTCCCCTGAAATTTATTCAATCGGCAAGTTTTTGCAAAAAGGGCTTGACATTAAAAAAGCAATCAAGCTTGCCGAAAGCAATGATGTTTTGCTAAGCATTGCCCACCCCTGGGGATTCGGGCACGACAGCGCAGCACACATTATGGGGGAGGCAAGGCTGCAGAAACTTGTTGAAAACAACTGCATCGGGGTTGAGGCGTTTAACGGAATGATTGGAAGCGTTGGAAACTTTGTTTACGCAACAAACTGGGTTAAAAGGCCGCTGAACTTCTTTGACTTTTTGGAGAAAAACAGGATTGCGAGAAAAACAAGGCTTGACCGCATTGGAACAAGGCTAAAAAAGCAGCTTGATGAAAGAAGCAGGGACGTTTTGGAAAGGTGCGCAAAACCGATTGAGCTTGGAAAGGACGCATGCTTTATTACCGCAGGGAGTGATGCACACTATTCAAGGCGAATTGGAACCGGAGTGCTTAAGCTGAAAAGCCGTTCAAAAAAGCTTGACAATAAAAAGGCCATAAAGGCCATTAAGGAAAAGGAAAGGGTTGTTTGGGCAGGCCCGTTTGTAAGTGAGTTGCCGAACGGAAAATACAGGGTTGAGACTGCGACACCGGACCGGAAAGAAATTATTGAGGGGCTAAAGTACGCAACCATTTCAAAGGGCAGGGCAAAAATCGGAAGCATTGGCTCCAAAATTAAGAACAGAATTAAGAGGAAGGGAAGCAATTGAAAATTGCCGTTTACCCTGAAACAAACATTTCAAAATTGCCGCTGGACACCGACGCAATTCATCTTGTAAGGCCTGTTGCAAAAAAAAAGCTTGAAAAGATTCTTGCAAGATGCAGGGGCTGCAATGAAATCAGCCTGAGCAAAAGCTGCATGCAAAGGCTTCCACTGAAAACGAGAAAATTTCTTGAGAAAGCAAAAGTAAGGCTTGTGCTGGAGTCAAGAAGGGGGCGGGCAATTGGAATCTCGCTTGAAAAAATGCTTAAGGCAATTGAGCTTAGAAAGGACTACCAAAGCCTTCGCGAAATTGAAAAGCTTACCGATATCCCAAAAAGCACGGTTCACTATCTTTTGAAGTATGCAGACCGGACGAAGATTAAAAACGGAAAGAACACCGTTTATTTGAAGTGATGCAAATGGGAAAGCTTTTTGAGGAAACAATTGTAAACCTGACAAGAAAAGGGGCCGCTGAAAAGGTGAACTTTCTCAAAAGCCTGAGGAAAAAGATAATGCCATCGCAGCTTAAGAAAATCCAGCAGAACGACAAATCGGTTCTGCGGGAACTGTTTCTTCCAAAATGGGTTTCATGGGAACTTCTAAGCGATTGGGCGGCGGACTTCAAAGAACAGGGTGAGGGAAGGGAATGCATTCTCTGCGGAAAAAAGGCTGCTGTTGGCATTGACTTCAACGAAAAGTTTATCTGCGAAACCTGTTTCTTAAAGCTAAAGAACCACGTCTGAAACCTAAACATAAAGAAAACTATTTAAATGATAAACAGCTTTAACTAAACAGAAAAGCGCACCTATGCGCAAGACAGAAACGGAGGGTAAAAAATAATGGATAAGAGAATTGCCATAGTTGCATTGTTCAGTGTTTTATTTATTGCATTTGCTATTGCGCAGGATGGGGCAACGGGAGAAAACGTTGTTTCAATGAGAACAACAGACTCAAATGAGACAGTAACAGACTCCAATGCCGTGATAACTATTCCAAAAGACGGCTACTGCAGGCTTGGATGCCCAAGCGAAGCGGAGCTTGACAAACAAATAAGGGAATGCAAGCTCAACGGAGGAGAATACAAGATTGGAGCAGACAGGTGTGGCTGCAGATATGTTACATGCGTAAACACACTTCAGTGCCCCAGCGGCGAAGAACTGGAAAAAAAGATAGCCAGGTGCAGGGAAGAAGGCAGTGGTTATGAAACATACATGACAAGAACGGGCTGCAAAGACGTTAGGTGTGTTAGCCAAACAACAACCTGCCCCACAAGGGAAGAAAATGACAAGAAAATCGAAGCCTGCAAGGAAGAAAACCTTAACTACAGGTTCTTTGTTGAGAACGGATGCGAGTATGTGAGATGCATCGAAATTCCAAGGGAAGAGTGCCCAACTGAAGAGAACATAAGCCTCTCAATTGAAAGATGCAGGTCACAAAACCTTAATTACAGGTTCTTTGCGGACGCAACAGGATGCAGACAGGTTAAATGCATCGACACAATCTGTCCGGGCGATGAAGAGCTTGGAAGGCAAATTGCAAAGTGCAGAGCACAGGGCGGGGACTACCAGAAATATATGGACCGCTCAGGCTGTACCCAAATCAGCTGCGTTGAAACAGGAATTGTGTGCCCTGACGAGCGCGCAATAGACAGCCAAATAATGGCTTGTAAAAACAGGCAACTGGACTACAGCACATACGAAGACGAAAGAGGATGCAAACAGGTTCGCTGTATTGAACCAACAGTAACAGAAATTGTTGAATGCAAAAAATATGTAGAGGACGGATGTGTAATAATTTCATGCACAGACGGGTACAGATTCAACTCCTGCAGGCTCCAGAACATATGCCCGGTTGTTGAATGCAAGACTTTCAGGGACGACGAAGGATGTGTTGTAAGGAGATGCACCGATGGGTCTGAAAGCAGGGACTGCCCAACAACAGGATCTGTTGAATGCAAGGTATACAAAAGGGAGGACGGCTGTGAAGTGAAAACTTGCACAGACGGAACCGAACTTGTATCCTGCCCGGCAGACGATGTTGAGTGCAAAAAATATGAAACAGAAGACGGATGCATTGTAAAGGAATGCACTGACGGCACAAAGGACAGGGTTTGCCCGGACAGTTCACAGGACGTAGAGTGCAAAGTGTTCGAGGATGAGGAAGGATGCATGGTTAAAACATGCACCAATGGATACGAAGCACGGGAATGTGAGAGCGAGGATCAAATTTGCGAAGTGGAGTTTGACCCGGAAACCGGATGCACAATCCAAAAATGTGAGGACGGACGCGTTACAAGAGAATGCCGTAACCAGGAAACCGTTGAATGCAAAAAATATGAGACACCCGATGGATGCACAGTAAAGGTGTGCACGGATGGCTACGAAGAAAGGGAATGTGAGAGAGAGCCGTTCAGAGGCCTTGCTGAGGCACTTGAGGGAAAGTCACTGAAGGAAGCTATGGCAATGGGCGGAGCGGCAACTCCCCCTGAGAGAGAGCCTCCAAAGAACTTCATTGAAGCGTTCTTCCGAATGTTCGGTGGATAGAACAGGAAAAGGCCGCAAGGCCTTTCCAATTTCTTTTTTTTTATTTTTCTCTTTTTCCAAAGATAGCTGTGCCCAGGCGGGGCATTGTTGCGCCTTCCTCAACTGCAACCTCAAAATCGTTGCTCATCCCCATGCTCAGCTCCTTAATGGATTGTTCTGTTGCAAGCTGCTTCATTTTTTGGAAAAACGGCCTTGTTTCCACTTTGGAAACAAAGGGAGCCATGCACATTAAGCCCCGAACCTCGATGTTTGGAATCTGCATTATTTCAGTGTAGAGAGTGGCAAAGTTTTGGGGGAGAACGCCGAACTTGCTTTTCTCTTCTCCAATATTTACCTCAATAAAAATCGGGAACGGTTTTTGCACGGCGTTTGAAATCTTTTGCGCAAGCTTCAGGGAATCAACTCCCTGAATGCAGTCAAACAATTCAACTGCCTTCTTTGCCTTGTTGCTTTGCAAATGCCCGATGAAATGCCATTCAACCGCATTGCCTATTTCTAAAATCTTTTTTTCAGCTTCCTGCAAATAGTTTTCCCCGCAAACCTTTATTCCTGCAGAAATTGCCCGCTGTATTTTTTCAACAGGCTGTGTTTTTGTTGCGGCAAGAATTTGAACTTCGCTTGGGGCACGGTTGTGCTTTGCGAAGGCTTCATCTATCCTGGCTCTTATTGCAACCAAGTTTTGCTCTATTTCAGGCATGTTTTCCACCTAAAGTGAGGGCTTTTGCCGTTCCATCTGTGTTCTGAAGTGGCATGCAGGGCATTCCTCTGTTTCAAATATGTTGCCTTTGTGGAGTTCCTCCAGGCCAACCCGCCTCATTTCAGTTCCGCATTTTGGGCATTTCATATTTCGTCAATTAATTAAAGGGTGGGCAATCGTTTAAAAGAATAATCAATGGGAGTTATTGTATGGCTTTGAAGGCTGTTTTGTTTGATTTGGACAACACTCTTGTTGATTTCATGAGAATGAAGACCGCGTGCACTGATGCCGCAATTTACGCAATGATTGAGGCAGGCTTGCCCCTGGAAGAGGAAATTGCCAAAAAAAGGCTTTTTGAAATGTATGAAGAGGTTGGAATTGAGAACCAGACCATTTTTGAGAAGTTTTTAAAGGTGGAAATCGGAAAGATTGATTATAAAATTCTTGCCTCAGGCGTTGCCGCCTACAGGAGGGTTAAGTCAGGAAACCTTGTTCCATACAAGCATGTGCGCGAAACACTGCTTAAGCTAAAGGAAAGGGGCTTGAAGCTTGGAATTGTGAGTGACGCCCCCAGAATGCAGGCATGGCTAAGGCTTGCTGAAATGAACCTTATTGAATACTTTGATGTTGTAATCGCTTTGGAGGACACCGGTGAATTAAAGCCAAGCAGCACACCTTTCCAGCGTGCAATTGAAAGGCTTGGCTTCAAGCCGGATGAGTTTCTCTTTGTGGGGGACAATCCTGAGCGAGACATTAAGGGAGCGGACAGGATGGGAATGCACACCGCTTTGGCCAAATACGGGCAGTGGGCAAAGGGAAAGAGCAATGCAGACCACAATCTTGAAAGCGTAAGCGATTTGATTGAGGTTGTTGATTCCTACAATTAGGTGTATTCCTTTAGCTGAACCTGGCCCGCTTTTGAGACCTTTTTCTTGCTTAGTTCAAGGCATTTCATCAATGCCTTTTCAACGTTTGCGTTTGCCCCGTTGAATGCGGCAGCGCCCGGGTGACCGCCTCCGCTTCCCCTGAAAAAGCCTGAGAGCGGCTGGAAAACGTCTTTTGCAAGGTCAAATCCTGCTTCGCGCTGAACGCGGGTGCTTGCCCTGCCTGAAATTTTTAGCTCGCGGTTTTCGTTGTTTCCCGCAAACGCAATGTCTGCACCTGCGCGAATCAGTGCCATTGCCGAGTCGGATTCAAATGCCCCGACTTCCGAAATTACCCCAATGTATTTTCCCATTTTGAATATGCGGCTTCTTTTTGCGGCCTTTAGCATTGCAACCTTTTGGCTGAATCCCTTCTCAACCCTGAGCAATTCAAGAATTTGGGAGAATTTTTTTCCGCTTTTTTTGAGCAGGAAGGACATTGCGTCGAATGTGCCGGATTCAGCCGTTAGGAAGTGTGCCGAGTCCGCGGTTATTCCCGCAGCCAAAAGTGTTGCCATTTGCGGTGTTATCTTTGCCTTTGATTTGGTTAAAAGGTCAAGAACAATGGAGCAGCTTGCAACGGCTTTGCTGTCTATGAATGCGTTTTTTGGCTCAACCAGCTTGTCTTTGCTTTTTATGTGGTGGTCAAGCAGGTATTTTTCGCCCTTAAACTTTTTTACTGTGCTTTGCATGTTGCCAACCATGTCCCACGAGTTAAAGTCCACCATTATGATGGAGTCGAATTCCTCAAGCGACGGGGAAATTTTGTATTTGGTGCCTGTTTTTTTTGCAATTGATTTGGCACCCATTGAAGCGTGTTCGGGCACAACTATTTGAACAGAGTTGTTTTTGGATAGAAACAGTGCGAGTGCGCCGGTTGCGCTTATTGCGTCAACGTCGGCGCCCGCGTGTGTAATTAAAGCAATTTTTTTATTCCTGAGTGAAAGGAAGGAAATCAATGGCGTCACTTCTTTTTGCCTGACTCCTCCGTTTCAAGAACCTGGCTTTCGGGGAGCGAACCCTTCTGAGCCAATTCGATTTCACCCTTTAGGCTGTTGAGCTTGTTAACCAGGCTTTCTTCCTGCTTCTGTATGGTTTTGAGCCTTAGTTCTGCGCTCTCCATTTTTTCCTTAACATCTTTCTTCACCTTTGTGGTGTCTGAAAGAATCAGGATGTTTCCCACTGCTTTGTAAACCTGCTTTTCCTTGGTTTTTTCCAGTTCCTCGAGCGTCAGCTTGAGTGTCTGGCTTTGCACTTGGAGCTGCTGCTTTTGGCCGGAAACGCCCATTAGTTGGTTTCTGTTTCTCTCGAATTCGAGAATTTTTTGCTGCATTGCGTTTTCGTCCATTTCATTCAACCTCCGAAATTTTCTGAACTAATCCAATTAATTTTAATGTTGAGTTAACGGATGCCCTTAATGCAACCGCGTCAACTGCCCCAATATTGAGGGCTAAAACATCTTTATTAACCTTGATTTCTGTTTCCGATCTTTTATGGCTTCTCAAATCCGGAAGCACTGCGTTCTTTGCATTTTCCGCAAGTTTTCCGGAATCAAAAGAAAGCCTTAGCCGGCAGGAGTAATTAAAACCCATCCTACCTTGCCTTGACTTCTTTTGCGACTGGGTCGCGGGTCTTGTACAAGACCTTGAAAGCACACTGCGGGCATCTTATTACGCCCTGCGGCAGCTTGTCGAATATTTCTCCACATTTTCCGCATCGGTACATTTACTTCGCCTTCTTTGCTGCTTTTTTCTTTGGCGCAGCCTTTTTCTTTGCCGGCTTCTTTTCTTCCTTCTCTTTTGCCAAAGCCTTTTTTGCCGGTGCTTTCTTTTTTTCTTTTGCCTTTTCTTCTTTGGTTTCCTCTTTCTTTTCAGCCTTTTTTGCCTTTTCTTCGGTCTTGGGCTTTTCTTTTACCTCTTCTGAAATGGGCTTTTCTTGCCTTACTTCAGGCCTTTCTTTTGTCTGGCCTGAAAGGGCTTTCTGGGTAACCATTTTGCGAACTATGCTTCCGCTCATTGTTTCAGGTATGTAGGCTCCACCCGTGAACTTTGAACCGCATTTGTTGCAGTTGAATATCCCTGGTGCCACCCTTTTTACCTTGGCAAATCCGCATTCCGGGCACTTGTGTTTGGATTTTTGGGCCTCTTCTACTTTGATGACCCTTTTTCTGATTCCTACACCGTACCTTGAACCGAATCGTCCCGCTGTTTTTACCTTTGCTGTTCTGCCCATTTTTATTCACCTACAGTTTCTTTCTAACCATCTTTGAGGCTTTTGTGGCGATGTCAATGCAGCTGTCTATTTCAGCCCCAGTGAATCCACCGAATCCGCCTTTCTGGAATGCACAGAGGTAGTTGTCGTCTGTTGTTGCAACAGAGAACCTTGCGTCCTGTGCTTTCTGCTCAACCATTGTCGGGTCAAGCACGACGGTGTTGCCTATTTTTGCGAAAGTTGAAAGCAGTGGCTGTCTTGCCAGCTTCAGCTTGCCGCTGTATTCTCCTTTAACAATTTTGTCGTCCTCGATTTTTGGAATCTTGGTGTCAATCAGTGCTGCAAGTCCTGCAATGCTGAATGCGTCGAAAAGGTTTCCGTCGTCGTTGAGCGGATACAAATCAATGAAGCAAATCCAAATCTGTTCCCCTTCCTTTATGCAGAGGTCCTTGAAGTTGAGTGTCTTGCTTTCCCTGATGCATCTGTCCACAACCCTTGACACTTCGATTGCATCCGGCTTTGGCGGGCCGAATTCGTATTCTGAAAATGCCATTGGGTGCAGTTCTGCTCCGACTGAGATTGTTCCCTCACCGGGTGAGTCTGGGTATGGCGTTCCGAGAATCATCTTTACGCCTGCGATTACATCGGTTTTGCCGAGTCTTACGCGTGCCGACCCTTCCGCATTCTTGCTTACCTCGTTTGAGACTTCAATGTCCCTGTATGCGTCAAGTGCACGGTCGTCAAGCCTTTTTTCTTCCTTCAATGCGGCTTTGACTTTGTCGGTTTTTAAGGCCCATAGTACTGGTTCCATTTATTTCACCTTCTCCTTTTTTGCGGCTTTCTCTTCCTTTTTCTTTTCCTTTCCCTTTACCGCACCGGCTGCATCATACTTTTTCTGGAGTGCCGCTCTCTGCACTTCGTACACCTGCTTGCAGCCTTTTACTCCCAATTCCAGGCATTTCTTCCACTCTTTTGTGGTTAGCAAGCCGTCCATCTGCAGAAGAACGATTTCCTCTGTTCTGGGCATTATTGCTATTGGGATGTCTACCGCATCAGGTGCGTCTTCTTCAAACTTGTTCAGGTCGAGAATTATTTCTCCACCCGCTTTTCCGACTCCGGTTGATGCCACAAGGTCCCGCATTGGGATTCCTGCGTCTGCAAGTGCAACACTTGCCGCTGAAAGTCCTGCTGCTCTTGATCCTGCGTTGCTGTCAAGGATCTGCACGAAAACGTCAATCACTGTGTTTGGGAATCTTTCCGCAAAAACAGCCCTTTGCAGTGCTTCACTGCAGACTTTTGAGATTTCAATTTCCCTTCTTGCAGGCCTTGGATTTTTCCTGTCCGGCACAGAGAATGTTGCCATCCTGTACTGGAAATTAACTATTGCTTTGCGCGGGTCCTGCTTGTGCTTTGGGAGCAATTCCCTTGGACCGTATACCGCAACAATTACTTTGTTCTGGCCCCATTCAAGATATGCTGATCCGTCTGCGTTGTCTATTACGCCGACCTCTATCGTGAGTGGCCTGAGTTCTTCGACTTTTCTTCCGTCGACTCTTTTTCCGTTTTTAACATAGTCTATTTTTTCATCTTTTTTAGCCATTATTTTTTCACCTTGTTTTTCTTTAAAAATTCTCCAACCTTGTTTGTCAGGTTGCTTTTGTGTGACTCTTCCTCAATGAGGTTGAGCGCTTTTGCAAAGAGCTTTGTGTCCCCGCCCTTTGCCCAAATCCAGCCGTTTCTGCCAACCATTATGTTGCAGCCTGTTTCGTCCTTTAGCTGGTTAAGCATGCTTCCACTTTTTCCAATTAAGCGCGGCACTTTTACAGGGGTTATTGAAAAAATTTCCCCTCCGTAAAAAACCCTTACATCATCAAGCCTTGCTTCCCCCAGTTCATCAACTTCGTTGATTTTGGCTGAGAAAACCACTCCGCGCTGAAGCCTGTCCCTTACCGCGTCCTTTGAAATGTAACTTGTGTTTATTGTGTTAACATCAACTGTGTAGCCGGAAAATTTTTCACTGTTAACTATTCCAACTATGAGATCACCCCTTCGTGGAATGTATCTTCCCTTCAGTGCAACAACCGATGCTATTTCATTGTTTTCGTAGAACAATCCCAATGCATCACTGTATATTTTTCCGTTTTCAACGAAAACGTGCGAGCCAAGCTTCATTCTTCCCTCTGCGATAAGCTCGCCTGGTATAACTAATTTCTTTTCACTCAAATTCAATCACCTTTCTCCAAAATCTTTGTTTCGACATCGCCGTGCGCAAGATGGTTTAGCTCGGTCAAAAAGTCCGAAACAAGCCCCGCAGGCATTTCAACAATCGCAACAAGCGATCCGTCGTTTTGCCATTCCTCTTTTTTGAGCTCGTGCCTGTGCAGGAACGCTGATGCTTTTCCCGAGTGCACGGCAGGAACCTTTACTGCAACCTGCTGCTTCTCAAATGATATGGGGATAAGCTTTTTGAGTTCCTTCACAATTCCTTGAACCTGCTCTTCCGCTGATTTGCTGTCGTCAATTTTTATTTTCGCTTCCTCTAAAGCTATTTCAATCCTTTTCGCCGGGTGTGGTGCGTTGGTTTGCGGATTCATTGCGTTTGTTGAGATTATATTTATAACCACACGCCTTTTTGCTTCCCGCATTTCCTTTCTTTGCTCTGTTGTAAGCTGCACTACTCCTTCTTGAATAATTTTTTTTGCAATTTCGTTTACTTCGGTTGTTCCAAATGCCTTGCTTAGCACTTCAGGGCTTTGTGTGCTTCCCTTTGCCGCGTCCTTGAACACGGTGTCTATTGCAAGCAAGTCGTTGAAACTTACTGTTTCTCCTTTCTTTAGCTTTAATGCAAGGTCTGGGTCAACAAGAATTTCGAACTTTTCCTGGTTCTTTTCCATTCTTGCAGTTACCGCGTCTTCCAATTTCACCATTTCTTTAAAAACCTCTGTGGTTTGTTTGAATTACTTTAAGTCTTAGACTTATTTTTTCCCTAAAATAGACTTTATTTTTTGCTTTCCCATCCTCTGGAATTCGTGTCCCTTTGAAATGAAAGCGAAATCTAATTTATTAAGATCAAGTTTTTCCTTGCCCTCCAGGCCTGTTTTAAGTGCGTCTGCCGCCAGAACCACTGCTTCTTCCAGGGTCATGTTGTCCTTGTACTTTTTCTCAAGTCTTTTGTTTGCTTCCTTTCGGCCCATTCCAATTGAGATTGCCCTGTATTCCGCAAGTGCTCCGGATGGCTCTGTTTCAAACAGCCTTGAGCCTGTGTCGTCAACTCCACCAATCAAAAAACTTATTCCAAACGGTCTCATTCCCGCATACTGTGTGAACAGCTGCTTTACTGCGCACAGGTTTTTTACAAGTGTTTCAACAGGAATTTTTTCCTCGTAATACATCCTGTTTTCCTGGGCATCCTTTCTTGCAATCTGAACAAGCCTTCTTGCGTCTCCAACAAGCCCTGCGCTGATTGCCCCAATGTGCTCGTCAATCTTGAAGAGTTTTTCAATACTTTCGGGGATTATAAGCTTTGTTGCAACCTTTTTGTCTGCACTGAACAGAACGCCGTTGTTGTAAACTATTCCAACCCCAAGCGTTCCTTGTTCAACTATTTTTCCCGCATATTCAACCTGGTAGAGCCTTCCATCGGGGGAAAACATTGTAGCAACCCTATCGTACGCGGATCCTTTTTTAGAAACAGGATACATAAATAAAACACTCCTTTCCATTCCCTATGCTGTTAAGAGAATTTTATCTGCGTTAACTATAAAAAGCTTGTCCCGAGCCCTTATTTTGCGGTTTTGTGCTCGAGAAAGAGTTCTCCTTCCTCTCTTTGGATTGCCCAGTCCCCTTTGCATTTGGGGCATTGAACACTTTTAGCATTTTGGGACTCATAACTATCAAGTGGAATCCCATATCCGCATTGGATGCATTTTATCTTTAGTGCATTTGCCATAGCCATCGATATCTCCTCTCAAATTTTTTTGTCCCCGAGAGCCTTATCTCTAATGCAAAATAAGTCCCTGTATTTCTGTGAGCCTGATTATACTGTGCCCGCAACCCCTTAAAAAGGAATTGCAATGGGCGATTTATGCGGTTTCATGCAGTTTTTTGAGGCTTCCGCTTGTTTTAAGGAGTTTGAAGCCCGCCTGTTCCATTGCCTTTTTGAGGCTGGAAGAATTGCTTCTTTCACACCTCACAATTCCCTTTTTTGATGCCGAATCGAATTCAATTAGCTTAAGCGGCTTGAGATTCAGCGAGAAAAGTGCGTCCTTTGCCTCTGAAAAACCGCCTGCTTTGCCGTATTCAAACAAAATATAGCGCTTTTTCATTTTCTGCGAGGGCTTGAACCTTGGGGTTTGCTGCTGCATTTTCAAATCACCAAACTTCCATTCATCAGGAGAAAAATTGACGAAACAATTAAGGCAACCCCTGCAAGCCTTACAGCATAAACCCTTAGTTCGTGCTTTTCGTCTATTAGGCTGCTTTTAACGCGGGAAAGGATGAATGCTATTGCAAACACAAAAATTCCCTGCGAGAGAACGAGGGCGCTTGGAATTGTGTAGGAAAACTTGTATGCGGTGAACAAAAACATCATTCCGGTAAATCCGATAATTGTTGCAATTATTCCAAACGGGGCGGCTGACTTAAAGCTTTGCACAAATGTTTTCTTTGCATCCCCCTTGAACAGGAAAAGCGCAAAGACCGCAATTACAGGAATTGAGAGGAGATATCTCCAAATCATAAATGTTGCGGGCTGAATCTCTGAAACTATTGCCTTAACCGGCAAATCCGAAAGCGCCCAGAAAAAAGCCATTGCAAGCGCGATAATGAGAAGCCTGTTGTTCAGCAAAAGGGATTTTAGTGAAAACTTTTTTGAGTAGGTTGTGAGAATTGCCCCCGGAAAAATCAACAGCATTAATGCAAGCGCCTCAAAGCCGTAGAATTCATTGAGGAAAAGGTATGCAAGCGGAATTGCAAACAAGAGCTTTGTTTGGGCAAGCGGGCCAACGCTTGAAATGTCGTATTCCCGCACAATGTAAAAGTAAAGGAAGAAACCAATGTTTGCGGTTATTGCGGCAAACAGAATTAAGGGCATTAAAGCCATGCTTGGAACCTCAAACCCAAAAATCAGGGTTGCAAGAACCGGAAAAAATGTTATTGCAAAAAGGGACTGCAGAAAAAAGTATGCGGTTGAGTGCGGCATCTTGTTTTCAGAGATAAACTTGTCAAAAATTGATCCTGCCGAGAATAGAAGGGCTGCCACAAGCGGAAAGAGAAAAACTTCCTGCATTAAAGCCCCTCCAGTTTTGGGTCTGCACCGCTTTTTTCAAGCAGTTCCTTTTCAAGCGCTTCAACAAGCGGCTTTGCATTAATAATGCGTTTCTTTACGTCCGGGCCTTTTACGCCGTATCTTTCAATCAGGTATTCAAAGCGTTCATCAAGTGAAACAATTTTCTCGTGGTTAACCCGCTTGTCCGAGTAATAAACAACCTTTGATTCAAGCGAGGAAAACCTGTTGCCGCGCACAAATCCAAGCCTGTGCTCGCGCACAATTTGCGCAATTTTGGAAAGCCCCTCTTTTTCAAGAATTTTTGCCCCCTCTGCGCCGTGCACCAATGCCACGTCCTCCAGGCAAATCTTTTTGTCAATGTCGTGGAGAAGGGCAGCGCACTCAAGCAAATTAAGGTCTATTTCTTCCCCTTTTTCCCTGAGCTTTTTTCCAATGAAAAGGGCAACCTTTGTTACCTTTAGTGAGTGCTGCATTATGTTTTCGGGCATGCTGTATTTTTTGAGCAGTTCAATGCACTGCTCCCTTGTTGGAGCCACTACAGTTCCTCCAGCCCATACTCTGATTCAAAACCGTGCTCTGCAAGCAGCGTGAACTGCGGCCTTGGGTCAATGTAGTTAAGTGATTCAAAGAAATCCCTTCCAAATTCTTTGTTGATTAGGTCAACGCTTGCGTTGTCTATTGCAGCAGGGTTCTCGCTTACAAGAATCCCTATTCCCCCCATAAGCCCAAACCTTGCATCGCCGTGGCAGTCGCAGTGCGAAGAAATGTCATTCAAGACGTTGAGAAAAAGAATCTCGTTTTTTTCAAACTGATTCAGGACGGCAAGCGCCTGGTTTGCAATCAGCTCAAGCAGCTTTCTCTTGTTGTTGTGCACAACGTTTTTTGTCTCCTGGTTAACCGCCCCAAAACCAAGGTTTTTTACAGCACCGCCGTAGCCTGAAAACATGTGGCCTTTTGCATGGCTGACCGCAAGCAGTGTGTCGGCATCAGCAACTTCCTTGCTTACCCCAACATCCCGGTCCAAAAAACCGCGCGCCTTAATTGAGTTGTCGGTTATTACAATCGGGCAACCGATTGTTTCCTCTGTAAAGCCGTTCTTTCTTGCGGTTTCGATGTAGTCTGGAACTGTGAACCTGCTTCCGTGGTATTTTGTGAGGGAATCAAACACAAACGGCTTTGCCCCAACCGCGAGAAGTTCCTCAATGCACTTGCCAACAATCGGGGGCCTTACATAATTGAGGTTGCCGTATTCCCCCATGTGCACTTTTACCGCAACTTTTTTTCCCGCGAACCTTTCATTGAAGCCAAGCCTGCCAAAGGCTTTTGGAATCTTTTGCAAAAAAGACTTTTGGATTAAGTAAACTTTTGATGGCATTAGGAAAGAATTAGTTAATTCTTCTTATTAATGTTTTTTACTTTGCCTTTCTGCCTTTGGCGCGCAGTGAAGGCCTTATTTTTTCCGCACCCTTGCCCTTCTTTCTCAGGCCGCGGTACTTCTTGCCTGAAGAGGTCAGTCCCCTTTCAGCCCTTCCCCTCTGGGTCTTTTCTGTAATCCACTTAACGTCCTTGTCTGACTTAATTTCAGGGGCCGCTGTGTCAATAAGAATTACTTCGTAGTAGTGGTGCTTTCCGTCTGCTCCAACCTTGTAAGAATTAAGCACTTCGCAGTTTTCGTACTTCTTTGAGGCACGCTGCTCTGCAATGCTCTTTATGCTAATTGCCCTTGTGAGTTTCTTAACACCCATTCTCTTAGGCTTTCTTCCGCCCTTTGGTCTTACTTGGGCCCCGCTTCCCCGTCTTACCCTGGATCTTACAACAATAAATCCCTTTTTTGCCTTGTAGCCCAACATTCTTGCTTTTGCGATGTTGGTTGGCTTTTCAATGCGCACAATTGCACTCTTTTCCTTTCTAAATGAAATAAGCCTTTCTCTCTTAATGGCTTTGTAGTCGTAGGACTCGTCCTTTTTGCCCTTTGCTTCATTTTGGAAAGTTTTTTGAATTGCTTTTGTAGCGCTCATGGAAACACCGTTTTTTTTTTGTAAAATTGTTCAAAAAAATCAGCCGAATTAAGAAATCGGCAAGTTTTATATTCAGTTAATAGACAAATCTTATTAGGCAATTGTTTTAAAACTTTGCCTGAAGGTGCTTTGGTTGAAACGCAGGCAGAAAAAGGCAAAAAAAGCGGTCAAAAGGGCCGTTGGCCCTGCAAAAGCAGAAGCAGGATTAAGGCATTTGGGAAAAAAGGCAGAGCGAAGAAAGCAGCTGCTTGAATTCAGGCACTCGCTTTTGCACCAGGTAAAAGTGCGCGGCCGGCCAATTCCTCCTGCCGGAGAGGTTGCGAATGCGCTAATTTCAGTGCAGCTTAGAAAGCCGCAGCATCCGCAGGCATTTATGATGGATGCATTTGATGCAATGCACAAAAACCTTGTTGCAAGGCTTAACTTAAGGCGAAAGGAAGATTACCGCGAGGCTGTTGTTGCGGCAAACGCACTTGAACTAACTCATTTTGTTAACAGGATACTTGTTGAGAATTGGCGCAAAGGAAAGCAGGGCAGGAAAATAATTTCCGGAAAAAAGCCTTTGCCTGCCGGAGCACGTTTGAAGCGGGGAAAGTCAATTCGCTTTGACGAGGTTGTGCTGAAAAGAATTGTTGAGGGCTATGAATCCGCACTTGAGCATTTGGGGCAGAACCGCAGGGTTGAAACACTTATCCGGCAGTGCAAGGAAGCACTTGCAAAAATGGGGCGCAGGCCGCATGGAAAACAAGGGGTTGGTGTTTTGTTTAACTTGCCTGAAATTGACACCGTTTACTTCAAGCGCGCACTGAAGAAATCGCTGGGCACTAATGAGGCTTTCTTTAATTCGGGAAAACGCGAGTTTGAATCTGTTCTCACATCCCACCTTGAACAGCAGGGGGAAAGGCGCCTTAGGGCACTTGCAAAGCTCTTCCCTTAACTATTCGCCGCGTCTGCCTTTCTTGCCGGTTCTGGGCTGTGCGCTTCGCATCTTCAAGTGTTTTTCGTCTTCAACAAACTTTTGTTTTTTTTTCAATCAAATCACCTTTTGTAAGCTTATTTAAGCCTTCGCAATTTAATAAATTTTATGGTTAAGGGAAAATGCGACAGATGCACGAAAAAGGCGGTTATTGATTTGCCTTACGGCCCGCATCAGTTCTGCAAGGAACACTTTGTTCGCTTTTTTGAAAAGCGTGTGAGAAAAACCTGCAGGGCCCACGACCTGATTGCGCCCGGGGAAAAAATTCTTGTCGCCTACTCAGGGGGAAAGGACAGTGCGGTTACACTGTACTTAGTCAACAAACTTTTTTCAAAGGTGAATGAAGTGCATGCGCTTCTCATTGATGAGGAGATTGAGGGCTACCGTGACAGGGCTTTGGATATTGCGGAGGCGAATTGCAGGGAATGGAAAATTCCCTTCACAAGAGTTTCATTTAAGGACGAGTTTGGAATCACAATGGTTGAGGTCATGCAGAAAACCGGCGCCAAAAAAAAGATTGGAAGCACCTGCTCTTACTGCGGAGTTCTTCGCAGAAAACTGATGAACCAGTATTCAAAGAAGCTGAAGGCCAACAAGCTTGCGACAGGGCACAATCTTGATGACGAGGCACAAAGCATTTTGATGAATGTGTGTGAGGCCGACTTAAAGCGCTTTGTAAGGCTTGGGGCAAGGGCGGGAGTTTCCAGCATTAAAGGGCTGGTCCCAAGAATTAAACCCCTGTGGGAGTGCCCTGAAATTGAAATTATTTCCTTTGCAGGGTATGAGGGAATAAAATTTTACGAAGAGCAGTGCTGCCCGTTCAAATGGCAGGCTAAGAGGAATGATTTTCGCGCGATAATGAATCACCTTGAATCAAGCTATCCCGGAACAATGCATTCAATTCTCAGTTTTCTTAAACAGGTCAAGCCAAAGCTTGCAGCAAAGAAAAAGGGGGTTAGAACGTTAAATTCGTGCAAGGAATGCGGCGAACCCTGCAATGGGGAAATTTGCCAGCCATGCAAGCTAATTAAAAGAATTGTGGAAAAGAAAAGTTGATACGCAAGGGCCTGTGGTCTAGTGGTTATGACGTCCCGTTGACATCGGGGAGATCGGCGGTTCAATTCCGCCCAGGCCCACTAAAAAAAGTTATTTCTTTTTTTGATTTTTATTTGGCGCTTTGTTTGCGGAAGCGGCTTTTTTGCCCATTCCCTTTTCGAGAACCACACCCATTTCTTCGGCAAACGTTCTCTCAAATTCCTCTAGTTCGGCAATCTTTTTGTCAATGAATTCAGCACTCTTCTTTGTTTGCTCATCCAGTGCCTTTGCCTTTTCATTCTCAACCCTAATTGCCTTGTTGAACTTTGCAACATTGAGCTCGATTACTTTAATGAACTGTTTTTTGAAGGATTCAAAGTCCTCTGCCTGCTGCTTGAATGTCGCAGGGTCAAAGTCATTCTTTACGGCCTGCTCAAGCTTGTCTATTTTTGCAATGCGTTCCTCAAGAGTTTTCTCAAGCCTCAGAATCTCATTAAAATGCTCCTTAATTTGGGCCTCCATTGCCTTCTGCGCGCTTCCGGTGTTTGCGGCCTTTACTTCAAGCCTCTTGTTCAAAAGCGCTTCCTTTGAATCAATCCTGTCATTAATTTGCTTTGAAAGTCCCTTCAAAGCTTCCTCGTTCAGCTTGCCTGTTTGCTCAATACGTGTTTTGAGTGCAGCCTCAAGCCGAGAAACTTCCTGAAGCTTTTCCTTTATCTGCATTTCAAGAGCTTTCTCCGTATCCCCCATCCCGCCTGCCTTGCTTTCAATCTTCTTGCTTAGTTCAGCCAGTTGTGTGGAAACCATTTCGTCAAGTTTTCTGGATGCACCGGACTTAAGCCCGTCAATTACGCTCAGGCCAACCTCAAGTGTTTTGTTAACGCGCTCGTCTATGTCCCTTACTTTTGCATTTGCAGCATCAATTGATTCCTGCTGTGCGCTCTTTGACTTTATGAGTTCAGAGTTCATTTCGCTTACAAGCTTGTTCTTTGTTTCGGAAATTTCCTTCAGTTGTGACTCGGCATCTTTTAAGAATTCGGTGTGCTTTTGCTTTGCCGCTTCAATTGCATTAATCTGCTTTGCGATGTCTTCACTTATTGCCTTCATTTGCTTTATCTTTTCGTCAATCAAAACCTCAAGCTCTTTTTCTTTTGCCTCAAGCTGGGTGTTAATCTTGTCCAAAAAAAGGCTTTGCTGTGACTCAAAAAGAACCTGAATTTTGTCAACTTCCTTCTTTGCAATTTCGTCCGCCTTCTTTGTAAGTACAGTGTCGATTTCTTTGCGTATCTTTTTGATTTCGATTAGCTTATCATCAACAGATGCAAGAATTCCCGTTTCCCAAACCTTTGAGAGATCAACAGATGTGCTTGAAGTTGGCTTTGGAGTGGGAGCCTGTGCGGGAACAGGAGCAGGCTTTGGAGCAGGTTCCTCTTTTTGGGGAAGGTTTGCCGCAAAGAACTCCTTGCTTTTCTCAACAGGAGCGGGCTTGGGGGCGGGAGCGGGCTTTTCTTCGGTTACGCCCTGCTGTTCCGAGATTTGCTCAACCATTTCAGCGGTTTTAAGCTTTTCTTCCTTTGTGCCCTCTTTTGTTTTTCCCATTCTTTCTTCAAGCCAGTTCATCGCGCTCTTCTTTTTCTCAACGGACTGTTTTGCAGGCGCGGGCTTTGAAGGCACCGGCTTTGGGGACGGCATTGGCTTTTGCAGCGGGACAGGAGCGGGCTTTGGAGTGGGAGCCTGGGCTGGAGCCGGTTTTGCCGCAGGAATTGAATTGGCAGGGGGTAGTTTTTGGGCTGCATCCTCAGCAATCTGCTTTTTTGCTTCCCTAATTATTTGCCTTGCGTCACGCGGGCCTATGCCTACCTCTTTAAGATTTATGATAATTTCGTCGTCTGAAAGCTTTAGTGAAACAAGCTTCTTGACGCTATCTACGACTATCTTTTTCTTATCGACCATAAGCGAATAAAGAAGGGCTAAAGGAGTATAAAAGAATTTAGTTTCCGAAATTTGCCTTGCCCAAGAATCGGTTTTCTCTTTGCGGCATGATTTTTCTTTTTTTTAAAAAAAAGTGGAAGTGGACCCTCCGGGAATTGAACCCGGGATCTCCCGATTGCCAACCGAGCGTCATACCACTAGACTAAGGGCCCCTTTACCTAAAGAAAACTAGGTGGGCAATTTTTTTAAATTGCATTACTCAAAGTTTTAGCCCTATGGGTTGATGAGAATCACGCTGTCTCCGCGCACCATAAGCTTACCGTACTTGGTTTTTGCTTCTCCGTTCTCAAGCTGCTCTGCATTTTCGAGAACTAAGTTCATGTGCACGTCAAACGCTTGGAGTGTTCCCCTGACTTGGCTGTTTCCTTTGAGCACAACAAGCACTTCTTTGCCTATTGCGTCGTTCAGCAGATCAAAAGGTCTGTTTGCCATTGTTTGATTCCTCCTTACATTGTTTGGTTCTTAATTTCGACCGCGCTGGCCTTTTTCTTCTTTTTGAATATTGAAAATAATCTTGCAAAGAATCCTTGCTTCTTTGGTTTGAGCTGTCCGGCCTCAAGCTTTGCGCCTGAAAGCTTTGCAGCCATTTTTTTGATTGCGATTGATGCAGGTGAGTGCGGTTTCCTAATTAGCACAGGGGAAACGCTTTCCTGCATATAGCTTTTTCTAACTTCACCGTCGTATGGAATCAGGCCGTAAACCGGAAGCTCAAGCATTTTCATTATGTCCTCGTCACTTATCTCGCCCTTTTCACCCCGCAGGAAGTTGAGAATTATTCCAATCGGATTGCTTCCGATTCTTTGCGAAACAATCTTTGTTTTGAGCACATCCGCAATGCTTGGGCTGTTTGGCATTGTGACAAGCAAAACTTCGTCTGCTGCCGCAAGCGCAGCCATAACCGTTTTTTCTATTCCTGCGGGAGCGTCCAGCAAAACAAAATCATAGTTGTCGGCAACCTGCCTTATTACCGCTTCAAGCCTTTCAGGGTCAACTCTTCTGTAACTCTCCATACTAAGGCCGCTTGGAATGAAGTTTATTCCTGACGGGCCGTCGTAGATTGCGTCGTGAACATTGCTTTCCCCAAGCAAGACATCGTGCAATGTAATGGGGGATGACTGCATTCCGAGAAGAAGGCTTAAGTTTGCCATTGCAACATCTGCATCAACGAGAAGAACGCGAAATTTCATTTGCGCCAGCGCAATCCCTAAATTGGCTGTGATGGTTGTTTTTCCAACCCCTCCCTTTCCCGATGCGATTGTTATTATTCTTACCATATTTCAAAACCTGGAGATAGTATAGGTTTAATGCATTATATTGCTTAAAAAGCTTTTGGGGAGAAAAGAACCTTTTTCTTTTGCTCAGCTGCCCTGCTTTACCTTAATTGTTTTTACCATAAAACTTTCTATTTCCTTTGCAAGCGCCTTAAGCTCTATGTTTGAGAGTGAAGAGGGAGCCCTAACAATGTATGTTTTGCCATTGAACGGGAAAAGCATGAACCAGCTTCCAACCCCTTTTATGAGAACGCTTTCAGGCGTTGCGAGTTCCGAGTCTATGAAGCGCAGCAGCATGTTTGCCGAGCTTGCTTCGTCGTGCCCGTTTCCCTCGCTGCTTACCACAAGCTCACCCTCAGAGCTAACAACAGTTATGCTGTCAACAAGGTGTTTTTTCTTAAGTTCGGCAAGAAGGGTGTTCATGTCTTCTCCACTTAAGTCAAACCTATGCCTTGAAAGGAAATCGTTTAACATCTCAAGTTGTTCGTAGGGGACTGTGGTGTCATCCATGTCAAGAATGCTTGCCGCAACCATCCTGAAAAGCATTCCAATCCTCGAAATCATTTATTTCATGCCCCCAAGTCCAAGTTTTTTGAATAAGTCAAATTTTGATTCCTTTTTCTTAAGTTCATCCGCAATGTGCTTGTCGGCAATGTTTTCATTGTACTGCTTTGGGAAAATCTTTTCAAGATCAAGAATTGAAAGATGCGCATCCATCTCAATTTTGTCGTTGAACGCAACAATTAATTCAACCTGTTGGCGGCTTAGCTTTGCAACATCCATTACCCCAAACGTGGCCAGCCCAGAATTAAGCAAAAGCCCGAGCGCCGTGCCCCCAAAAACCGCTTTGTTGAAACTCAGGTATTCATAGATTGCACCTATTGCCTTTCCGCCCTCAATAATCATGAGCCCTTCCTCAACCCCGTTTTGCCCCTCGGACGTCAGCACTATATAGCCTGTGAACGATTCACGCATTAGCAGTGAAATTTTTGCGGAAAGGTTTGTTTCCTTTAACGGCACGTTTTCCTCGATTATTTCACCGACAGGTATGTTCATCTTTTGCCACCGAGCACTATTATTTGGTCCGCCGTGTTTTTTAAAGCTGCCGCTGAGGCCTCTTCAGCCAAAACAACGATTGTTTCCTTGCCGCGCCCCTTTGCACGCACTATTACAGGCAAAAAATCAGAATCCCTTGTCACAAATGCAATTGAGTGGATTGACTGGTTGAAGCAGCATTCGGTTGCGGCAACAGCCATTGCAACATCTATGTCGCCAACCGTTATGATTGATTCAAATCCCTGGTTCACAACAGCCTCAACCAATTTGTTTGAAGCAAACTGGTTTAGGAAAACTTTTGCTATCTTGATGTTGCCGTGCTTTTGCAGCACGGTTTTTACGTCCTCCAAATCAATGCCAAGTTCTTTTCGCAAAATGTTTGGCCCGTCAACAAAAACAGCTATGTTTTTCTCTTTCTTTGGCTTTACAACGGAACCGATTTTTTTCCTTACATTTTCAAAAACCACTGCCAACCCTTCCCTTCTTTGTTTTCCGGCTAATTCTGTAAATAAAAAGGGGGATAACTTTATTAAAACTGTATCAATTTTCAGGGGATATGGGAAAGGTTTTTTAATAGAATTCATTTAATTGTTGTTGTAAGGTGTTTTGCTTATGGTTGACGGAGAAAAGAAATTTTCAACAGCCGGTTCTTTGAAGCCGGGCAGTTTTGTTCTGATTGAGGGAACCGTTTGCCAGGTAAAAAGCGTCGACAAGTCAAAGCCCGGAAAGCACGGTTCTGCAAAAGTGAGAATTGTTGCCTTTGACATATTCACCGACCAGAAGAGAAACCTGCTGAAGTCAACCAGTGCTGATGTTGAGGTGCCAATAATTTCAAGAAGCCAGGGCCAGGTTACGGCCGTTCAGGGAAGCCAGCTGCAGCTGATGGACCTGGAGAGTTACGAAATGTTTTCCTGCCCGAAGCCAAAGGACCTTGCTATTGAGCAGGGCGGAAACGTTGAATACATAAAGTGGGGCTCACTGGTAAAAGTCACAAGAAAGAGAAGCGAGTGAATTAATCTTCTTTAACATTATTGCAGCCGTACCTATGCAATGGTGCGAATTTAACTTCTTTTTCCACCTATTTTTTTATTATGAGAATAGTTAGCGTTCCATCCGAACAAGGAAACCTTGACAAGAACAAGGGCTGCTCAAAGGCACCGCCCCTTATTATTGGAGATTTGGAATGTGAAACCGCAGAGATAATCGCGGGCGATTTTGAGGGAACGGACAAATCAATTTACAAAAAGGCAAGGGCTGTTTTGAGTGAGGGGCGCGCACTCTTTGTGGGCGGGGACCACTCAATCTCATACCCTTTGGTGAAGGCGTTTTCTGAAACTGCCGGGGGAAAAAGGGCGCTTGTTGTTTTTGACGCGCACCCTGACTGCGTGCAGTTCTTTAAGCCCTTGAGCCACGAGGACTGGGTGCAGGGTGTTGTGGAGGAAAATTTTGTTGAACCGAAAAATGTGCTGCTTATAGGGGTTCGCAAAACCCACGAGCTTGAGCGCGAGTACCTGAAAAAAAGGGGCATAACAGTTTTGAGCGCAACTGAAGTTAAGAGCGCACCAAAGCAGGCGCTTGAAAAGCTGTTGAAGCTTGTTGCGCTGAACAATTCAATCTACGTAAGCGTTGACATTGATGCGTTTGACCCAAACATCGCGCCCGGAACGGGTTATCTTGAAAGCAACGGCTTGGATGAGACCAAGTTTTTTGTGCTCTTTGATGCATTGCTTAAAAGCAAGAAAGTAAAAGCAGTTGATTTGGTTGAGGTCAACCCATCCAAGGACAAAGAGGGCAAGACCGTTGAACTTGCGCAAAAGATTCTTGAGCGGGCAATTCAAAATTGGGCTTTGGATTAAAGAAAGTTTGCTGCAGTAAAATTAATGTGATTTTATATGGTTAAGGCACTTGCACTTGTTTCAGGGGGAATAGACAGCATTGTGGCTGTGGCCCTTGCACTGGAGCAGGGGATGGAAATTGAAATGCTGCATTTTTCAACTGTCCCCCTTGGAAACACCCGTGGCCTGGAGAAAACAAAGCTTCTTGCAAGAACGCTTGGGGAAAAGTTTGGGCAGAAAATAAAGGTTGGGGTTGCCCCCCATGGAAACACTCTTTTTGCGATTGCAAAAAACTGCCACCGCAAGTACTCGTGTGTGCTTTGCAGAAGAATTATGCTGCGCGCGGCCTCAAGAATTGCCGAAAAGCGCGGCGCAAGCGCACTTATTACAGGTGAAGCAATCGGGCAGGTTGCTTCGCAAACTTTATTCAATTTGAATGCAGAGCACTCGGCATCACTTGTTCCAATCATAAGGCCGCTTATTGGAATGGACAAGCTTGAGATTGAAAGGCTTGCAAAGGAATTCGGAACATTTGAAACAAGCATTCTCCCAAGTGCATGCTGTTCAATTCCCGCAAAGCCGGCCACAAAGGCAACAAGTGAAAAGGTTGAGCAGGAAGAGAAAAGGCTTAATGTTAACGAGCTTGTGGAAAAAGAACTTGAAAAGGCCGATTTTTCCGAATGAAAATAATTAAATAGGACATTCTGCCTTATTGAATCAATTCGCTGTGAGGTGAGGCACTTGATTGAGATTTGGAAAAACATTTTGATTCAGCCAGAGGAAACCATTGCAGGCGCACTGCCCGATGCTACCCTGGGGCGCGGCCTGAAAAATTTTGCAATCGCCGCACTGATTCCTGGGGTATTGCTTGGGCTTGGAATTGCAGTGCTTTCATTTATTTTTGCACCATTGCTTGCATCCCTCCCCGAGGCTACAATACTGGGAACAATCGGAATCGTGGCGATAGTAATTGTTCCGCTTGCAGCGGTTACAATAGCGCTTGTCGGAAGCCTTTTGTTTAACCTTGCCCTTTGGGTTGGCGCAAAGGTTGCGGGCGGAAAGGGTTCATTCTCAGAGCAATATTACCTCATTTCCCTAATGGCCGTGCCATTTGTTCTGGCGCAAATCGCAATTGCATTGGTTGGATTCATATTGTTTGCAATACCGGTTGTTGGATTTTTTGCAGGAATGCTGGCAGTTTCTGCGGCACAGGGTTATCTTGGAATAATCAGTGTTGTTGCATTCATCAGCGCAATGAAGGTTTCACACAATTTCAGCACAAAAAAACTTGGAATTGCGGTCGGAGTTGGCTATGCAATAATGGGCCTTCTCGGTGCAATTGCAGGATTTCTCCTGGTTGTAACAGTGTTTGGCTTTATTGCGGCAATTGCAGGAAGCTTTGTTGCCATTTAAAACACAGCCGAATCGCCCTTTTTTCCCTTTTTTTTTTGCAAAAAATGGCACCACAGCAGATTTAAATACTTGAAAACAATCTGTTCTAACAGATTAATTCAAGGCAAGGGAGGTGAAAAAATGATTTTGAACGACTGGCTTGATATTCTATTGTTTAAGAAAAAGCCCGCGGACATCGCTTCAACAAGTCTTGGAGACGGGTTAAAGCAGCTTGTAATTGCAAACGTGTTGTTTGGTCTCTTGTCCGGAATAGTGGGTTACCTCTCATACGACCAGATGATAGCTTCATTAGGAGAATTGTCAGGACTTGCAAGCGCATTCATGGTGCAGCCAGACATAATCTCAATAATTATGTCAGCAATATGGGCTCCGATTTTTGCAGTCATTATAATATTAATTCTCGGAACCATCCTGCACTTGTTCAGCAAGCTTTTGGGCGGACAGGCAAGCATCGGCAATTACATTGGTGTGCTAGCTTACATTGATGCGGCTTTGACAGGAACAGCCATTGCGGCTCTTGTGGTTGTTGAAATAGTTGCTGCATTGGTAGGAGCATACGTTAGTGTAGCTAGTATCACTGCGCTGATATCCTTACTTATAGTTCTGTGGGAGATTGCACTGTTTGTGCTTGCAGCAGAAGCCGTGCATAAGCTGTCACGCACAAGGGCAATTATCGCAACAGTTGCAATACCTATTGGTTTGACAATACTACTGCTTGCAGTGCTGATGATATTCTTCGTCGCGATATTTGCATCAATTGCAGGAGGCGGATTGGTTTAATTGACCACTCCGTTTCTTTCTTCTTTTTTTTTATTTTTTAATTTTCTTCAGCCACCATCACCATTAAATACCTGAAAACAACTTATTTTAGCGGATTAATTAAAGGCAAGGGAGGTGAAGGAATATGGCGACTCAAACAGTTAGCAGAATTGACCCTGTTTCGATGGGAAAAATTTATGGCGCAACAATGGCGGGGCTGGTTCTCATAGTAGGGGCACTGGCAGCGATTCTTATTGGGCTAATAGCAATGATTGTTGACCCGGTTGGAGGGATAATTGCATTCATCATAACTTTGATAATAGTTATCGTTGTTGCAATCGTGTACGCAATACTTGGCTTTATAGTCGGGGCAGTGGGTGCGTTCATCTACAACATTGCAGCAGGAAAGGTTGGCGGAGTAAAAATAGACCTGAATTAGGCCCAACCTTTTCTTTCTTTTTTTTTCACTTTTATTTCATTTTCCAGCAGCATTAAATACCTGCATTGCGTTTGTTTTGTGTGAAAGAAAATGCGTTCACTCAAGCTTGGAAAGCCCTTTGGGATTGAAATTGAACTGCACAGCAGTTTTGTAATAGCCGGAGTGCTGCTCTTGGGCGGAATGCTGCTGTTCACTTTAACAGGGGCAATGCAGCTAACGGAAACCGTCCCCGTAATTTTGTTCATAGCATTCCTGTTCATATCGGTTTTCTTCCACGAACTAATGCACAGCGTTGTGCTTCTGGACAAGGGATTCAAGGTTGAAAAAATAATCCTTCTCCCAATAGGGGGAATTTCTGTCAGTGAAGACCTCCCCGAAAAGCCGGCCGACGAATTTGTTGTTTCAATCGCAGGGCCGCTGTTCAACTTCTTTGTTGTGTTTGCAATTCTTGCCGTTGCCGCAATTGTCGGAATTGAGTTGCAGCTTGAGCTGCTTTTCGGCGATGCCGACTTTTTTGCAGTAATCTCAAACCCACTGCTGAGCCTTTTCTACGTTAACCTTGTGCTTGGAACATTCAACCTCTTCTTTCCCGCACTTCCGCTTGACGGGGGGCGGGTTGCAAGGTCAATTCTCGCATACTTTATTGGGTGGAAAGATGCGACAAACGCCGTTTCAAGAATCAGCTCGTTTCTCGCAATATTCCTTTTCCTGATTGGATTTTTTTCAGGAAACATACTTGTTGCAATAATTGCGCTCTTCATTTTCTTTGGCGCAAAGCAGGAAAGCCAGGCTGTTGAAATGAAAGAAACCCTGAGGGGCGCTGACATTCTTCCCCTGCTTCAGAAAAAGCCGGTTGTAGTGGAAGGGGAAGAAAGCCTGCAGGCTGTTTTTGAGCTTATTGCCGAGAAAAAGCTTCTTGCAATTCTGGTTAAGCTTGATGGGACCTATGGTTTCATTTCGTTTGAGGGATTGGGGCGAATTCCAAGGCACAGCTGGAACACTGTTAAAGTAAAGGCCGTTGCGCAGGAACTCTCTTCAATCACATTGAAAGAGAACGCCGCCTCTTTGATGTCAAAGGCCCTTACAAAGGGCTATCCGCTTTTTCCTGTTGTGCAGGGCCATGAATTGATTGGGGTAATTTACACACGGGACCTGCACAAGCTTTACGAACTTGAAAAGCTCAAGAAGAAAAACGACTGAAAAAGAAAGCTATTTCAAGGAAACGTTGCAGTATTTATTTATCAAAAATTGCCGGTGTGGCGGAGCGGTCAAACGCGGCGGTCTCGAAAACCGTTGTCTTCACGGACACGTAGGTTCAAATCCTGCCGCCGGCGTCTAATTTATTGCGTGCTTAACTATTTGTGACAGATTCTCCGCTTCGAGGAAAACCCCGTCATGCCCTTTGGGGGAAGCGATTTCGTGGTAGCTTGAGTCAATTCCTGCAGCCATTAAGAGGTCGTGCAGTCTCCTTGAGTCCTCCGGCAGGAAAAGCTGGTCAGAGGAAATGGACGTTATGCTGAACCTTGTTTTTGTTCCGCGAAAAGCGTTCCCAATGCTTCCAAATTCCCGCGCCAAATCAAAGGTGTCAAATGCCTTGGACAGGTAAATGTAGGTGTTTGGGTCAAAGCGCTTGCAGAACTTTGCCCCCTGGTGATTGAGATAGCTTTCAATCTGGTACTGCTGGCCAAGGCTAATGTGCTTCCTGAATTTTCTGTTTAGGAGTTCCCTTCCAAACTTTTCCTCAAGAATTGCCTGATTGAGGTATGAAATGTGGCCAATCTGCCTTGCAATCGAAAGCCCCTGCTTTGGAAAGTCCTTTCCATAGTAATTTCCAAAACTCCATTTTGAGTCAAGCATTATTGCCTGGCGTGCGATGTGATTGAGGGCAAGGCACTGTGCGGAAACCTGGTGGGACGCGACAACAACAAGAGCGTTGCCAACCAAGTCCTTTTCAAGCGCAACAAGCTCAAGCAAAAGAATTCCCCCAATGCTTGCACCGATTGCCGAGTGAAGCTTTGAAATTCCAATTTGTTTTAGGAATTCAACTGTTGCGCGGACCATGTCACTTATGAAAAATCCGGGAAACTTGAGCCCGTACGGCTTGCCTGTGTCCGGATTTATTGAACCCGGGCCTGTGCTCCCATAACAGCCGCCAAAGTGGTCTGCGCAGATTACAAAAAACTTGTCGGTATCAATTGCCTTTCCCCTGCCCACTATGTCCGACCACCAGCCCATGTATTCCTTGCCGTTTATGTGCTCGGTTGCAACCTGCTGGGTTGCGGTAAGTGTTGGAAAAATTAGAATTGCGTTGCTTTTGTTTGCATTCAGTTTCCCAAACGTTTTGTAGGCTATTTTTATCGGACCGAATCTCTTGCCTGACTCAAGGCAGAACCTAAGGTCTTTGGAGAACTCCACAAACTCAATGTTTGGAATTTCACATGCATCGCCAATCGTGTCCCCTATTTCCGAATCAACCATAAGCCCACCTAAAAAATTCAGTTATTATTAAATAAATAATAACCTGAAAGAAATATTCCAAAGAGAATAGCCGGTTGCTTGCTTGGATTTAAATGGCTTTGCGTTTTCTGTTTTTACATGGATATAGTGCAGGCAATTTTGCTCGGGGTGCTGCAGGGGCTTACCGAATGGCTTCCAATCAGCAGCCAGGGGCAGGTTTCGGCAGTTGCTCTTGCGCTTTTCTCAATTCCGCCCGAGCAGGCGTTAAATGACGCAATATTTTTGCACATTGGAACCATGATTGCCGCAGCGGCATATTTTAGGAGAGAGCTTTCAAGCATTTTAAGGCCTGAGAATCGGCAGCTGCTTTATTTTATTGCAACCGCGTTAATCGGAAGCGCAATAACCGCTGTTCCCGCTTTTTTGTTTCTCAGAATGGTTTCGCAGAGTGGATTTGCACTGCTTATACTGATTGGAATTGGGCTGATTTTTACGGGCGCAATACAGCTTCGGAAAAAGATTTCACAGCCAAAGGAAAACATCGGAAGCGGTTTTCTCACAGGGCTGGCGCAGGGGCTTGCGGTTATTCCTGGAATAAGCAGAAGCGGAGTTACCACTGCAGCGCTTTTGTTTGAGGACTTTGACCCCGAGCAGGCGTTTAGGCTTTCTTTCCTTCTCAGTGTGCCATCTGTTTTTTTGGCAGAGATTTTGTTCATCGGAGTCAAGGGGGCTGAATTCCACCCGCTTATTCTTGTTTCAATTGCAATTGCGGCAATAGTTGGATATGTTACAATTGACGTTTTGATTACCGTTGCAAGAAAGATAAATTTCGCAAAGTTCTGCATTGCATTCGGAGTAATTTACATCGCACTTGCTTTCATTTAAAAAAAGTTTCAAACCCCATTTGAAGCGGTGATTTTTATGGATGAATGTATTTTCTGCAAAATTGCAAAAGGGGAAATTCCAAGCACCAGGCTTTTTGAGAACGAGAAAGTGCTTGCCTTTCTTGACATAATGCCTGCTTCAAAGGGGCATGCGCTGGTTATCCCAAAAAAGCATTACAGGGTTTTGCTTGACATGCCGCACGAGGAACTCAAAGAGGTAATGGAAGTAATCCAAAAAGTGGCAGGTGCGGTCATGAGCACGATTGATGGAACAGCCGGCTTTAATGTACTTCAGTCAAACGAGGAAATTGCGGGGCAGGTAATTCCGCATGTGCACTTTCACATAATTCCAAGAAGCGAGGGTGATAATCTTGACTTTTCGTGGGAGCATGGAAAGGCAGAGTTGGAAGAGCTTGCAAAGTATGCAGAGCTTGTGAAAAAAGGGATTTGATTAGGCGACTTTTTTGAAAAGCACTTCGCCTTTTTTTACCTTTGTGCCTGCCTTAAGCCTGTTGAATTCACAGTCGGCAAGAGAGCCTGGCTCTGCATTGAGTTGTGCATTAATCTTTTCGCTGGTTTCAGGAATGAACGGCTGCAGGAGGATTGCAATTATGCGAAGTGAGTCTGCAAGGGAGTAAAGGGCCTGTTCCTTTTCCTTGCCCTCAAGTTTCCATGGCTCTTTTTCGTTAACAAACTGGTTGCATGCCGCAACAAAGGCGAATATTTCCGCAAGCGCGTGATGCAGTTCAAGCCCTTCCATTAGTTTCTTGATTTTGCCAAGCTTGAGTTTCTTCTGCAAGTCCGAATCGGTCTTTGAATCCGGAACAACCCCTTCGAAAGACTTTTCAATGAGAACAATTGTCCTGTTAACCAAATTTCCCAAACCGTTTGCAAGCTCGTTGTTTAGGCGTTCAGTCATCGCTTCCTCGCTGAAATTGCCGTCCTGCCCGAACGGAACCTCTCTTAACAGAAAGTACCGCAGAACGTCCGCACTGTACTTGTCACAAATCTCAACAGGGTCAACAACTGTTCCCTTGCTTTTGCTCATCTTTTCGCCGGACGCCGTGTTAATGAAACCGTGTGCAAAAACCGTCTTTGGCAGTTCGATTCCCGCAGCCATAAGGATGCTGAACCAAATTGCTGTGTGGTGCCACAAAATATCCTTTCCAATCAGATGAATGTCCGCTGGCCAGAAATCTTTAAGCTCGTTCTTGGAATCAAGCGGAAAAGCGCCAACTCCTGAAACATAATTAATCAACGCGTTCATCCAGACGTACTGTGTGTGCTTGTCGTTTATTGGAACAGGAATTCCCCAAGGCACATTTGCCCTGGAAACGCTCAAATCGTTCAATCCACCCTTAACGCGGTTGACTATTTCCTTGCGCTTTCCGGCGGGGAGAACTGAATTTGAATTTTTTTCAAGATAATCAAGAACCTTTTCAGTGTAGGCAGACATTTTGAAGAAGTAGGACTCTTCACTAATCCACTCCGCTTTCTTTTCGTGTGTTGGGCAACAGCCCTCTTTCAGGTCCTTTTCAGTGTAGAATGTTTCACATTCGCTGCAGTACCATCCACTGTACTTTCCCAAATAGATTTCGCCCGAATCATGGATTTTCTTGAAAATTCCCTGCGAAACCTTCACATGATCCTCATCGGTTGTTCGAATAAACCTGTTGTGTGAAATGTTTAGTTTTTCACAAAGTTCCTTAAAGAAAACAACCATTTCATCCACATACTGCTTTGGTTCCTTTCCCGCCTTCTTTGCGCTTTTCTGGATTTTGCTTCCGTGCTCGTCCGTTCCGGTCAGGAAAAAGACTTCCTTGCCAAGCAAACGGTTCCAGCGCGCAATGCAGTCGGCACAGACCTTTTCATAGGCATGCCCAATGTGCGGCTTGCCGCTTGGATAGTCTATTGCTGTTGTGATGTAAAACTTGTCCTTGGACATAAGGAATTTTAATCCTAAATACCTAATTTAAATCAATTGCCCGTGCGATTTTCGTGCAAAACCTAAAATTATGTTGATAACTTTTCACTTTCCACAGCCCCGCAAGCCATTTGAGTTTGAAAACTTAATTCAAAGAGGTTATTAATTCACTAGACTTATTTAGTATGCAATTATTTTTTTGCTCCAACACACATCCGGCACACATTTTCCAACACACCATTCAACAGAGGAAAAAATGCCTTCTTAAGGGGGAAAACAGTGGAAAAGTGGAAATATACTCTTGGAAAACGAGTTTTAAGCAAGAAAAACCAATTCTATAGGTGCAGCCATGGACCGTGAGGAACGAAGCGTTGAGCGCGAAGCAGAGCAGGAAACAGAGCAAGAGGAAAATCCATACGTAGCCAAGTTTGTTGCATTCCTTGAAAGCGCATACAAAAAGGAAATCGAAAGGCTTGTTCAGGAATACCCTGAAAAGCGAAGCATCAACATCGATTTCAAGGACCTGGAGGAGTTTGACTACGAGCTTGCCGACGAATTGCTTGACAACCCGGACAATTTGCTTGAAGCCGCGGAATTGGCAGCCCAATTAATTGAGGTTCCAGCCCTTGACATTGAAAAATTTGCGCCACACTTAAGATTCTTTAACTTGCCCCAAGACCGGCAGCCGCTGGTAAGGGACGTTGGGTCACAGTATGTAAACAAGCTCATTTGCGTTGAGGGCGCAATTCGGCAGATAACTGATGCCATGCCGAAAATTACTGTTGCAACCTGGCAGTGCAGAAGATGCGGAAACACATACAACACACCCCAGGACACGCACGAACTAAAGACCCCTCCTTTCTGCGAATGCAGGCACAGGGACTTCACCCTTGTGCAGGAACACTCGGAATTTATAGATTACCAAAAAGTTGAGATTCAGGAACCCCTTGAAAAAATCAAGGGAAACGAGCAGGCGGCAGCGGTCGAAATTTTCCTAAGCGACGACCTTGTCCACCAGGTAAACGCAGGGCAAACGGTTAAATTCACCGGAATTCTCAGGCTAAGGCAACCGAAGGGAAAAGAAACCGTTTTCGGGCGCTATATTGAGGCAATTCACGTAAATGAAACAGACAAGGAATTTGACGAATTTGATATTCTCCCCGAGGAAGCGGAGGAAATTAAGGCCCTTGCAAAGGATCCCAAGATTTACGAAAAACTTACAGCCAGCATTGCACCAAGCATTTTCGGGCACGACGCAGTAAAGGAAAGCATTATCCTGCAGATGTTTGGGGGTGTAAAAAAGATTTTGCCCGGAGACCACTCAATAAGGGGAAACATTCACATCCTGCTAATGGGTGATCCTGGAACAGGAAAGTCACAGCTTTTGACGGCAACAGACAAGCTTGCCCCAAAAAGCATTTACACCGCAGGAAGGACAACAAGCGGGATTGGATTGACTGCTGCGGCTGTGAAGGACGATTTTGGGGAAGGGGGCTGGACACTTAAAGCAGGAGCGCTTGTTCTTAGTAGCGGCGGAATGTGCATGGCTGATGAGCTTGACAAGATGTCACCGGATGACCGGGTTGCGCTTCACGAAGCAATGGAACAGGGAATGGTTTCGGTTGCAAAGGCCGGAATTGTGACAAGATTCAAGGCGGACACAACCATTCTTGCGGCAGCAAACCCAAAGCACAACAGGTTTGACCCATACACCCCGTTCTCAGAGCAGATTAACATGCCGCCAAGCCTGATTAGCAGGTTTGACTTGTTCTTTATGATAAAGGATGTGCTGGACAGGACAAAAGACGAGCAAATCTCAAAGCACATTCTGGAAAGCCATCATGCAGGGGAAATTATTGTACAAAACCGCAAAAAGGGAAAGAAAATTAGTGCCGAACAGCAGCAGCTAATCGATGAAAGGGTAAAGCCGGCAATTGACGCGGATTTGCTGAAAAGATACATTTCATACGCAAGGCAAAACACATTCCCTGTAATGATAAAGGATTCAATAAAAGCAATCGGAGATTTCTACATGGAACTGCGGGATATAGGCAGAAAGGAAGGCAGTTATGCCGCAACGCACAGGCAGCTTGAAGGACTTGTGAGAATAAGTGAGGCTTCGGCAAAGGTAAGGCTGTCAGACACGGTGGAACTTGAGGACGCCGAGCGCGCAATAAGGCTTGTTAAAACCTGCCTTGAGGAAACGGTTACAGACCCTGAAACCGGAAAGATTGACTACGATATAATCGCATCCGGGCAGACGCACACGCAGATGACAAACTTAAAGAAGGTCCTTGATATTGTGAAAGGCATTATGAGGGAAGGCGAACTTGATGCCGCACCAATTGAACAGGTTATAGAGGAAGTTGGAGCCGCGGGAATTGAAAAGGACAAGGTGCACGACTTAATTGAAAAGCTTGTGAAGAAAGGGGATCTCTACAGGCCAAGGCACAAGTTCTTAAAACCGGTTCAGCGCGAGTAAAGCATTTTAAAAGCAGTTTAGCATTCAATTAATTGCATGGAAAAAAACCTGATGCTAAGGCTTACAGTGCTGTTTGTTGTAACACAGGTCTTAGGAATTGCTGTCGCAACCAACCTAATTGGAATGCTTGAATCAGGCGAACTTGAAACAACAGGGATTGTGACCGAAAACCCCGAGGACATTGAAAATGCCATTGGATTGATTGCATACATTCTCGCATCAACTGTTTTGTTCCTGATACTTCTTTACTTCTTTAAGGGAGCGCTGATATTCAAAATACTTGAAACCTTTGTGGTATTTATGACTTCAGCACTTGTGTTCTCAATGTTCTTTCCAAGCGCCGAATTTGTTCTCGCAATCCTGCTTGTCTCCACAAGAATATTTTTATCAAAAAGCCTTCTGCTCAGAAACATGAGCGCAACAATATCGGTTGCGGCTGTTGGAGCAATAATCGGAACGCACCTGGGCGTATTTCCCGTGCTGCTGTTCATTATACTGCTCTCAATTTACGATTTTATCGCGGTATTCAAAACAAAGCACATGGTTACCCTTGCAAAGGGAATCACAAAAAAGAACCTGGCATTTACTTTTGCAATCCCAAGCCCCGAACTAGAGCACCAGTTTGAGCTGGGAACAGGGGACATGGTTATCCCGCTGACATTTGCGGCAAGCGTTATGAATGCCTCTGCAATCAGCGGAGTTTCATACCCAATGTACCTAATTCCGGGTGCAATGATTTTGCTTGCGTCCCTTGCAGGATTGCTTTGGACAATAGATTACAGCAGCAAAAATGTGGGAAAAGCGCTTCCGGCCCTTCCACCCCAAACAGTTCTGATGATTCTGATGTGGGGGCTGTTAAAATTAGCAGGCTTTTAAGCGACCTTTTTTCTGGCAAGATTTGCACTGGCGTGGGCCGCCCTTACTGCGGCAAGCCTTTGCCTGTAAATCTTTTTTTTGCCCGGCTTTGGGGCAAGAGAAATCCTTTTTCTCAGCCTTGTTAAAATACTGTACGAACGCTTTGCCATAACTGCCACCTTATATATTACCCTATTCCAAAGTTTTTAAACATTACAGCCCGAGCAAAACCTTTAGCCAGGGCAGTGTTTTAAGCCATGCAACCCCAAAAAAGCCAACCAATGCAACAAGCTCGTATCGCAAAAGTTTCCCGCCAAAAGCCGCAAGGAAGAACTTTTTCACATCATACCTGATAAGGCCTGCCGCAAGCCCAATAATATCAAACGGGAAAGGGGTGAATGCGCCAAGGAAAATTAAGGGGATTCCCTTGTCCGCAAGCTTTTCGCTCATTTCAAAAATTTTCTCAACACGCTTTTGGTCAAATTTCTGCAAAGTCTTTACCCCAATCATCCCAAAGATATAACCGGACATTTCACCCAAAGCTGCTGCAAGCGCAATAACCGCTCCAATTATTAGCACAAACAAAATGTTTGGTGCCCCGGCCGCAACAAGCAGCACAACGGGCTCAACCGAAATCGGGAAAAAAAGCGAGGCATTTGCAATCAAGGCAAAAATGAACAGCGCAATTATGCCAAACGGCGACGCGTAAACAAACTCGGCGAGAGCGGTTGCGTTGTTAAGCAAAAGAGACAGGTCCATTGCACTTAATTACTGAAACCAGCTTAATAATGGTTTCTTATCCCTGTGCAAAGCTTAAAAAAGTCTTGGAGTAAGAATTACTTTATGAAATACGAAGAAATGCTTGACAGGCTCTATGAGGCCCTGCCTGAAAGGACAAAGAAGCATGATAGGTTTGAATTCCCCGAAGCGCTTTCGTTTCTCCAGGGAAACAAAACCATAATCAAAAACTTCCCCACAATAGTGAAGGCAATCAACAGGGACGAAAAGCACCTGTTCAAGTTTATCACAAAGGAGACTGCAACAGCCGCAAGCGTTGATGAATCAGGAAGGCTTGTGCTGAACGGAAAGTTTTACCAGCAGCAGGTAAACGATTTGGTTAAGAGTTATTTTAAGCAATTCATCCTCTGCCCTGAATGCGACCGCCCTGACACAAAGGTTATTGAAAAACAGGGCATTAAGATGCTTAAATGCGAGGCATGCGGCGCCGTTTCAGCGGTTAAGGGGTTGTAAGCGCTTGCCAATTTTTCACAAGATTCACAGAAGCGCAGGCGAAAACGAGGTTCTGGCCATAGCTGATTCTGAGCACATTGGAAAAACGCTTCGCAGAAACGGAATTGAATTTGTTGTCAGCGAAAAGTTTTACAGGGGCGAAGAGGTTTCAGAGGAAGAGCTAAGGCGTAAACTGCACGAGTTCACAAACATAAACCTTGTGGGCGAAAAAGTGGTTTCAATCGCAATAGAGGAGGGCCTGGCTTCAGAAGAACAGGTTATAAAGATTGGCGGCATTAAACATTTGCAGGTATTTTCATAATAAGTGATTAACATGGCATTCCACCGAAGAAACACAAGGAAGAAAAAGAAACCCAGCGCAGGCACTGATGAAGTTGTAAGGGTAAGGCTCCCGCACAAGGATGAGGGTGAAATGTTCGGGGTAGTTATACAGCTGCACGGCTCAAACCAAATTAAAATACTCTGCAAGGACGGAGTGGAACGAATGTGCAGAATTCCCGGAAAAATGAGAAAGCGCGTGTGGATGCGGACAAACGACTTGGTCCTGGTAAAGCTCTGGGACTTTCAGCCAATCAAAGCAGACGTTGTCTGGAGATACATTGGAAACCAAGTTGAATGGCTCAAGAGAAATGGCTATGTTGAAGGGCTTCCAATCTGATTTTAGTCAATTAGCCTTTTGCCTAACTAAAAAAAGCACTATTTAAATATCAGAGTGCACTATTAGTCCAGGTGATTTTGCATGGATGTTAAATTTGAAATTGTAATTACATTGCTTGCCGTTGCATCACTATTTGCACTGGCAGGGCTGGTTCAGCAGGAACCAATAGCCACTCCAATGGAGTTCAAGGAAATTCCGCGCTTTGAAAGCTACGATGCTTTGGAAGCGGCTTTTGCTAAAGCAAGGGATAGCGGAAGAGGATACGGAATATTTGAGGACTCAATCCTAACGACTACCGCAGCCCAAAAAAGTGCCGCTCCGGCTGCAGAAGCAGGCGGGCTTAACGGAGCAACCGACTACTCCAAAACCAACGTACAGGTTGAGGGAGTGGACGAAGCAGACATTGTGAAAACAGACGGAAAGTACATCTATGCATTCTCCAAAAACAAGCTGATAATAACAGACGCCTACCCAATTGAGTCGGCGGCAATAATCTCAAAGACAGAGCTTGAAAACACTTCCCCGATTGAAATGTTCATCGAGGGAAACAAGCTGCTTGTATTCGGAAACAAAAGAATAGATTATGAGGCAACACCCACCAGGCCGGAAATCGGAATGGCAGAAAGCATGATTGCACCATACCCCTACTACGGTAGCCGCATTGCAGTTCAGCTCTACAACATTTCAGACCCGACAAGCCCAGTTCTTGAAAAAGAAATCGAGTTTGAGGGAAACTACCTAACATCAAGGTTGATTGGAAGCAACGCATACTTTGTTGTAAACGCCTGGCCGCGATACGAAGTTTGCAAGGGAAACGAACCATGCCTAATCCCCCTAATGATTGAGGACGGGGTGGAAAGATTGATTGCAGAGCCAACAGACATAGGATACCTGCCGCCAATGCCGGTGGAAAGCTTTGTGACAATCGCCTCCATAAACCTTGAGTCAAAGGAACTGCAGAAGGAAACAATCGCAGGAAGCGCCAACAGCGTTTTTGCCTCAGCAGACAACATATACCTTGCAGGCACAAACTGGAGCTTTCCGGAGATCCCGGTCATAAGGGAACCCGCGAGAATGATTATGGGCGACTTTGAGTCCACAGTAGTAAACAAATTCGGCCTCGACAAAGGAGAGATTGGATTCCTTGGGCAAGGAAGCGTTCCGGGACACATCCTGAACCAGTTTTCAATGGACGAATTTGAAGGCAACTTCAGGATTGCGACAACAATTGGACGGAACGGTTCAAACAGCGTCTACGTCCTGAACAAGGAAATGGAATCAATTGGCAGCCTGGAAAACATTGCACCGGGCGAGAGCATCTTCTCCGCCAGGTTTATGGGCGCAAAGGCATACCTGGTTACGTTCAGAAAAACAGACCCCCTGTTTGTCATAGACCTTTCAGAGCCGGCAAACCCAAAAGTGCTTGGAAAATTGAAAATTCCGGGCTACTCGGATTACCTGCATCCAATTGATGAGACACACCTCATCGGCCTTGGAAAGGAAGCAGTAGAAGCGGCAAAAGGAGACTTTGCATGGTATCAGGGGCTGAAGCTGGCAATCTTCGACGTAAGCGACGTGGAAAACCCGATTGAAATGCACACCATTGAAATCGGAGACCGCGGAACAGAGAGTTACGCACTGAGGGACCACAAGGCATTCCTCTTTGACAGGGAAAAAGAACTTCTTGTGATTCCCATCACCCTTGCGGAGATTCCGGAAGAGCAGAAAAAGCCTTTGGATGAAGAACAGCAGTGGCCAAGCTACGGCGAATACACCTTCCAGGGAGCGTTCGTTTTCAACGTAACGCTTGAAAACGGCTTCACAGAAAGGGGAAGGATTACGCACGCCACAGCAGAGGACGAGCTAAAGAGAGGCTACTACTACGGCGGGAGCTACAGTGTGAAAAGGGCACTCTACATTGGAGACGTTCTCTACACACTCTCTGAAACTGCTTTGAAGGCAAACAGCCTTTCAACACTTGAGGAACTGAAGCGGTTTGCTTTTGAGTAAACCCTTCACCCCCTCCCCTTCTTTTTTTTTCAGCGCAGGCTTTTTATATAATAAGTGATTAAATTAATAATAACAATATGAAACGCGGTTTTACACTTAAAATTGCATTAATTGCAGCACTTTTCCTAGCCATGCTCACGCAGGTTTACGCCCCATCTTGGACAACAACAACCGCAACAGACTTCAACTCAGGCACAGGCTACGATTTGAATTATGTTAAGGTTCTTGCGGACGGAACGGTAATGCCAAGCGGTGAAATCCAAATCCCAAGTGCAGATTTGCCTGCAGGCGGGCTAATTGGATATTGGAAACTTAACACAAACTCAGGGGCAGTGGCAGTTGACTCAAGCAGGCAGGGAAACAACGGAACCTGGACAAACGGAGCGGACAACAACAGCTTATGGTTCTTCGACCAGAATGCGGGGTTCTTTGACGGGGTTGATGATTATGTTGATATTAGCAGAAACACCTTACTAGAGCCTACAAGCACAATAAGTATTGCTTTCTGGTTCAAAACAAGCCAAAATAATTTTCCAATCGTAAGCGCAGGATCAAGTGGATCAGGGGATGGAGCCAACCAAGGATATAGAATGGTGTTGGAAAGCACTACAGGCATTCATTTTGATATAGGAAACGGATCAAGCAATGACAGTATTAGAACTTCACTAGGAATGGATGACGGGCAATGGCACCAGGTTGTAGGAATTTATGATGACAGTACTAACAGATGGGAACTCTGGTTAGATGGAAATAAAGACACAGCAGTAACAGCAGACACAATAGGGGCTATTTCATATGACGAAGTAAGCGGTTTGAATATAGGAAGAAAAAGCGCAGGAGTTTATTATCAAGGCCAGCTCGCTGAAGCCAAAATCTTCAACCGCGCGCTCAACGCGGAAGAAATCGCAAACGAGTACGCCCGCAACCTCGACGGAAACGGGCTTGTTGCATACTACAACTTCAACGATACAAACTCAAGCGGGAACGGAGTTTGGAACCAGGTTAGCGAATACGTTATTGGCAGTGACGTTCTTTTGAGTGATGACACCACCGAAGATACGGGAGTAGATACCCTTAACACTTACCAAAAACTTAAGGAATTCACAATAACCCAGCCGATTAAATCCGGAACCACGCTGCGCACAACCTTCGGCCTTGCCTTAACAATTAGTACAGGCTGTTTTGCCTATGGAAAAATTTACCGAAACGGGGCAGCAGTCGGAACAGAACAATCCGTAGAAAGCAGTGACTACTTCACATTTTCAGAAGACATCACAGGCTGGAGCAAAGGAGACACAGTAGAACTCTGGGTTAAGGAAAACTGCGGATACCCTTTAGCTCTTCCAACCGCAAAAAACTTCAGAGTGCTTGGAAACATGAGCGAATCAGGCTCGCTTGTAAACGGCGCAGACATCAACGCATACGGGATGTGGGACTCGAATGCGGGATTCTTTGATGGAGTGGACGACAAAATGCTTATTGCGTCAAACGCAGTC
>JAFCCO010000034.1 GCA_017610175.1 Candidatus Iainarchaeum sp.
AATTATGCCGCCCTGTTTTGAAAAAACAACACTGTCACCAGGGAGGGCAATTACCCTTTTGACAAAAAATGTTTCATTTGTCTTTAGCTTAAAAACCACGATGTCCCCCCCTTCAGGCAAACGCCTTCTAAAGTAATTAAAGTCAACAAAAACCTCAGAACCGTTTTGAAGAGTGGGCTTCATTGAACTCCCTGAAATTCCCATCTTTTTCAGGCGCAAAGAACCCTGCGTTAAAGCAGCCGTTCCATCCCGCCCTTCACTGTCCTGCAAACACCCGCTGAAAGAAATTGCCGCAAAAAGCAGTGCTGCTAAAAACAAAGCAGGCAAAACAAAATGAGCCATATGAAACACTAATGTTTTCCAACTATTTTAATGGCTTTCGGTAATGCACACTGGCCCTGACATAATATCTGTATCGCCTGCACTGTAGCTCCACCGGCACAAAATAAGCTTGTCTCCGGTGTCACAGGTAAGCATTACGTAAACTGGCGAACTGGCAGTCCGAACAATATTACACCATAAAACGCCACCTGTCTGCGCAGCCAAAAAGTCAGCCGCATTAAGCCCGTCCAAAAAGTCAGAATCAAGGCCGGAGCCTGTCCCGTCAATTGGAAGAAGTTCGGCCAAAACACTCGGGCCATATAACTCATCTTCCTGCACGGCATCTGTTGCAAGATTATCCTGGGTAATGCAGTCAACACACTCTATTTGGCCCCAGTCATGCCCTGGACTGGGGACACCAGGCGAAAGAGACAAAGCGCCAAGCCCGCCAGAATTGCCAAAAGCAATCGCCGAACCAACAAGCGCAACAAGCAAAACCGCAACAAGCAAAATCTTTTCATTAAAAGCCCCGCCAACCTTAATTTTCTCTCCAACCATCAGATTCAATTTCATTTAAAAATCCTCCAAAAAAAACCACAATAACCAGAATGTTATGCTTTTCTCTTATTTATACTTTCCTCTCAGTTGGGCTTTTCCATTATTTGGGCTTTTTCCCAGGGTTATGTTTTTCACGAAAATGGTTTTTGCGTTAAAAAAATGGCTTAAAATATTTTTCTGTCAAGAAACTTTGTAAGGGTCCGTGGTCTAGTGGTATGACGCGACCCTTACAAGGTCGAGGTCGGCGGTTCAATTCCGCCCGGGCCCACTGCCTATTCCCGGACAAGGAAACAATTAAATCAAAGTTTTGCCTAAGGATACTGAAATGAAAAAAAAGAAAATAGTGCTTGAAACCATTATGGAAGGACCTGCCGGAGACCTGATTGTAAAGCCAGTTGAATTTGAATCCAAAAGCGCGGTAAAAAGGTTTGCAAAGGCAGAAAACAAGCCATTCATACTGCACACCCTGCAGAAAAGCGCAAAGGAAAAAAAGGTGAAACTGTGAAAAGAATCCTTGCACTGCTTGCACTGCTGTTAATGCTGCAAGCTGCGGCCGCAGAGGAACTGCTTCTCCCAACAACAATCCAGGAAATGGAGGCACATGTTTCAATCAAAGGAAGCGGAACCATAACAGGACAGGTGCTGGGAAAGGTTACGCTAAACGTTCTAAGCCTGCAGGAAACAGCGGAACAGAAAATTTCAAGGCGGACGGAAGTTCTTGAGATAAATGGGAAGGAAATAAATGCAAGAACCCAATTTGACGACTTTGGAAACAGAAGGGCTGTTTTTGAAATAGAGCAGAAGGGAAACTTTACCTACACAATTGAGGGAAATGTCCACAAAGCAGTAAAGCCAGTGAACATGCCTGACTTTGACCTTGACAAAAACTCGCCCAAGTTTATGGAGTTTACCAAAGCAACCAAATACATTGAGAGTGGAAACGCGGGGATAAGAAC
Source organism: Candidatus Iainarchaeum sp. (assembly GCA_017610175.1). Classification (GTDB taxonomy): domain Archaea; phylum Iainarchaeota; class Iainarchaeia; order Iainarchaeales; genus JAFCCO01. Next base: position 1,836 of record JAFCCO010000034.1, read on the forward strand.
GCTTGCATTGAACAAGTTTGACTCAAACAGCTGGCTGGAAACAGTTGCAGGTGTAACAACCTGGGTGCACAACTATGTTGAGTATGACACAAGCTACTACCCCGAGGTTTATTCGGCAGTGCAAACACTTGACAATGCAAAAGGGACCTGCGATGAATTTGCAACACTGACCGCGGGAATTCTTCGCGCAAAAGGAATCCCGACAAGAGTTGTTGTGGGCCCTGTTTTTTCGGCAAAAGAATGGAACTTCCACGGCTGGCTGGAAATATACAACCCAACCGCTGGCTGGCTCCCACTTGACAGCACATACGGTGAAGCAGGAATGGTGGACGCAACCCACATAAGCATGGGTTCCTTTGCGGACTTTTCAGAGGCAACCGACAACATTAGGTATCCCTCAACCGCAAGCGTTTCACTCAACCCACTAAAACAGGTTGAGATTGAAATGACCGGCTCAAAAAAGTTCGACAACCTCATTATAATTGAGGGAAAGGACGTGGAACTTTATGCAAACGCATGGCAGGACGTTAACGTAACGGTTGAAAACAGGTTCAGCGGAAACGTGATAATTCCCCTTGAACTGGCTCTCCCGCAGGGCTTTGAAATTGACGAAAAGAGAAAAAATGTGCTGCTAAAGCCGCGTGAGAAAAAGGAATTCAACTGGAAATCGCTCATCAAAAGGGACCTTGAAAAAAACCAGTACCTGACGGGAAAATACCAAGTTATCTCAATGCACCCCGGTTTTGAAAAAAATGTAAAGGTTTTGCC
>JAFCCO010000002.1 GCA_017610175.1 Candidatus Iainarchaeum sp.
AGCCGGAGGGCGGGGCTTTGCTGCTACAAGTATTTTTCCACAAACTTTTTGATGAGTTGTTTGGCTTCTTCTAATGTTTCGTATGGGCTGCACTCGAATGGGGTTGTCACGAATTCCGATCCCTGTTTTCCTCGAATGTATGCTGAAACAAAATCAGCGCAACTTTTTTTGAAAAGACACAAAACAGGCTTGCCCAAGTGGGCCATGTCGGTTATTTCGCCCCCTGTGCCCAGGCTGGGATTGCTTATTTCAAAAATCCCCACATCTGATTCCTTTAGCCAGTTATAATCACGGTCATGGATTTCCTCATTGGTCCGGGCCATCTCTTCTTTGACAATTCCTTCCTTCAGCTGATGCTTTGAAACCAGTTCGTGCCCAAGTTCTTCAATTGAGCCCCTCAAGTTGAGCAGTTCCTCCCTGCTTGCCTGATTGTGCCCGCCCCTCATGGAGCAACCGAAAAAAACCTTTGCCATAGACACTGATTTTACACGCTCCAGTTTATAAATATTTTTTTAAGATGGTTTAACATTTATTTCTCAGGCAGAGTCTCAAGCGTTTCCCGCATTGCTTCCCTATATTGGTCAAAGGCTTTTCTTCCTGCTTCGGTGAGGGAAAGCATTGTCCGCGGCTTTCTTCCCACAAACTCTTTTTTGACTGAAATATAGCCCGCCTTCTCAAGCTTGGTCATGTGTGAGGAGAGGTTGCCGAAGCTTAAGTCTGTTTGGCTCATTACAAAGAGGAAGTCTGCGCTCTCGATTATGTAAAGCTGTGCCATTAGCCTGAAGCGCGCGGGCTCGTGGATGAGCCTGTCAATTTCCACTGCCAAGCGTTATGCCTCCTTTTCCGGTAAAGGGTATTTCTTCATGAACTTGCTCAGGCGAATCAGGCTGTAGGCAATGATTACTGTTGCGGGCACTGTGAAAGTAATTACGTCTGCTGCCGGAGCCTCCAAAATCTTGTCCAGAACCTCAACCAAGGGAATCTGGATTCCGATTAGTGCCCCGTAAATGTAGAAGCGACGGTATCCGAGAACGTAGGCAATTGCTGCCATGATTAATGCAACCATTGCTCCGATTCCAAGCGGTAATGCTAGTCTGCCAAGCAATTCCTTAAATTCAGGGGGAATCCAACCTAAAACAATTCCTACAATGAGAAGGGCTTGCACTGCGACAATTGCCGCAATGACCAGTCCAATCTTTGCCCTCTTGCGCTGGCGCTCCCTGCTAAACTTCACGACGCCTATTCTGGGGGTTGTTATAAAATGGCGTCCTGCAAAGAACGCGATAAGTGCGAGTCCTGGGAAGACAAGGGAGCGCCAGGGGGAACCAAGGAAATTGGTGAACCAGCCAAGGCCCATCCCAAAAATAAGGATTCCAATCTCCAAATCAATTAGGCCGTCCTCTGTTGCCGTTGCAAGAAAGGTTTTCTTCTCAAGCTTTTTCAAATCAACGTTCTGTTCCATTCAAACACCCGTGCCCGGCAGGGTAATAATTTCCTGGCTTACAAGAAAAGCCCATGCAACCAATGCAAGCAAAACAATTGTTGCCGCAATCACATAAACCAAAATCATTTTTTTTCAACATCTCTGCGTTAACAAATTCTCTGCACCTATTATGCCCCAACTAATATATATACTTTGCGTCGCAAAGTGCTTTGCAGTATTTGGTGCTGTTTTGCGTGCTTTTCCTGTTTTACTGCCCTGATTTGAGGGGGGTTTGCTTTCCTTTTTAAATGTTTCTTCGCAGAAGTTACTTTATTGAATTAATGATTTGAGTAGTGAAATTTATGGCGAACAAGAAAGCAAGGGGAAAAAGATCCAACACAAGGAGAAAGTTGAAGGGCGGAAAGAGACAGTCTGTTTCACAGCTTGTTAGAACCTTTGAGGAAAATGAAAGTGTGCAGATTCGCATTGACCCTAGCCACCACTCCGGAATGCCTGCCGCAAAGTTCCACGGTGTTTCAGGAAAGGTTTCGGCCAAGAGGGGAAAGGTTTACGAAGTTGCAGTTAAGGACAGAAAGGCTTCAAGAACACTTGTTGTTCACGCGGCCCACATGAAGAGTATGACTTTAGGGGCAAAAGAGGAAAAGAGTGAGGCATCATGATTGGACAAGGTTTGGTTGAGGAAAAGCCAATTACCCTTTCAGAGGTAAAGGTTCTTCTCGCCGCAAAGAAAAAGGACTCAGAGCTCAACTACGAGCAGGACATTGCAATTAAATACGCAAAGAAGTTTTCAAAACTTACACCAAAGGAAACAGAGAAAGCAAAGGCAGATCTTTCAGCTATAGAATCCTTGAATGAGGAGACAGTCGTTAAGATCATTGACATTCTGCCGACAAAAAAGGAGGTCCTTGACTTGATTGTTGCAAAAAGCTCACCTGTAATACCTGAAGAGGATCTTGCAAAGGTTCTTGAGATTACTAAAAAGTACTCCAAGTAACTTTTTGAATAAAAAATTCAGCTAGGGGAGAATGCCGTGCCAAACGAAGACTACGCAATAGTACTAGATTACCTTCCCAAGGGCAAGCCGGGCGCTTTCAAGCCCGAGCCGGTTGCACAAATCATTGGCACAGAATTCTTTAGTCTTCTGGAAGTTGTTCCAAAGGCCCCGCTTAAGATTGCAACAAAGGTGTATGTGGGAAAGGACGAAAGGGCTGAAATTGATTACATTAAAAGAAGAGTACCGTTCAAGGACCTTACAACTACCGCGGTTTCAGAGCTTGACAATGCGATTGAAAAAATAATTGACGAGAAAAAGGACCAGTTCCTTGAATTCTTCAACAAGTCAGGCCCAATCACAATCAAAAGGCACCAGCTTGAGCTTCTTCCGGGCTTTGGAAAGAAACACGTTCTTGACCTGCTAAAAGAGCGGGAGAAAACGCCATTTGACTCATTTGAGGACATTGCGGCAAGAGTTAAGCTTGTTCCAAACCCACTCAACAGCCTTGTAAAGCGTGTAATGGAAGAGCTTCAGGAAGATGACATAAAGCACTATATTTTTGCAAGGCCCCCCGCAAGGCCACGCTTCGGCGGCGGCAGAAGGCCTTAAATAATCTTTTTACAGGCGCTTTTCTATGGACTTATTTGTAGAGCTAAACGAACTAATGGTAAAGTACAGGTTTCGCCCGAACAAGAAAATGGGACAGAACTTTATCATCGAATTTCCTGTGCTTGAAAAAATGATTGAAGAGGCAGATCTCTCCGAAAAGGACGTTGTTCTGGAAATTGGTGCCGGAGCGGGATTCCTCACAAGGGAGCTGCAGAAAAAATGCACGGTTAAAGCAATTGAGCTTGACGACACATTGTTCAATCTTCTTGAATCAGAACTTCCAAAAAAAAACATTGAGCTTTTTCATGGGGATTTCCTGGATTTGGATGTTGGTGAATTCAACAAGGTTGTTTCACTTCCCCCCTACACAATTTCCTCCGCAATAATTGGTTCCCTCTTTAAATCAAAGCCGAAACTTTGCGTGCTTGTGCTGCAGCGCGAGTTTGCCGAAAAGCTTGAAGCGGAAGCCGGCTTTATGGAATACAATGCAATAAGCGTGCTCACCCAGTACAGATTCCGGGTAAAAATTGTTTCAAGGGTCATGTCCTCAAGTTTTTTCCCGCGCCCGAATACGGATTCGGCAATTGTTAAGCTTACGCGCTGGGAAGAAAACGGTGTTGCGGTCAATGAAGCGGTTTTCAGGGACTTCATCAAATCTGTTTTCAGGTTCCAGAACAAGAGCCTGCTTAACGCGGTTAAAAACAGCCTGCAGTTCCTAAATGAGTCCTTCCCTGAAAAGGAAAGGGTTTTGAAATTGCTTGACGGGCACGAGCTTGCCAATGAAAAGGTTACCCAGCTTTCGTGCAAGGAGCTTGTTAAAGTTTTCAACAGGCTGATGGAAAAGAAGTAATTAAACGAATTTTTTGAGAATTACTTTCTCCAAATCAACTATTCCACCCTTCTTTGCAAACGCAACCGCAAGGCTCATTTTTCTCTTGTTTTCGGCGTGAATTTCAAACAAGACCTGGCCCTTCTTTACTTCGTCACCCTCTTCAATATGCAAAAGCACGCCTGCTTTTTTGTCTGAGGGGGCACCGGCTGTTCTTGCAACAAGAGCACACTGCCTTACATTTATCTTGCTTATTTCTCCTGTCTGCGTTGCCTTAATAACTTTCTTAAGCGGAGCTTCCTCAACGCCTTCGCTTTCGCTAATCTTTGCTCCCTGTGCCTTGATTATTTGCTTCATTTTCTCAAGCGCCTTTCCCGATGCAAGGATTTCCTTTGCAAGGCCTGTTCCCCTCCCCTTCTTTGCCTCTCCAAGCATTTCAAAGAGAACTCCTGCAAGCTCACAGCTTTTTTGGGCAAGGTTGTCAAAAACCTTTCCCTCAAGAATTTCCAGCACAAGTTTTGCCTCTAATGCGGGCCCGAATGCCCGCCCCGACGGTTCTGTCCCGTCTGTTAAAACGGCCTCAACTTTCATTCCAAGCTCTTTTCCGACGGCAATAAACTTTTTTGCCATGCTTTCCGCCCGCTCAATGCTCTGGATTTTTACGTCCGGACCGATTGGCATGTCGATAACAACGTATTTTGCGTTTGCGCTCGCTTTCTTTGCCATCACGCTTGCAATAATCTGGCCCGGCGGGTCAAGTGCGAACGGATGCTCTATTTTGATTATTTTGTCGTCTACAGGCGCAAGGTCCAGGGCTCCACCCCATGCAATTACCCCGCCTGTTTTTTCTGTAATGTTAACTATTTGTTTTGATGAAAGTGAAACGTTTGCAAGAACCTCCATGGAATCAGCAGTTCCTGCCGATGAAGTTATGCTTCTGCTGCTGGTTTTTGGAATGTAGTATCCTGCGGCGGCAATTATTGGAACAACAATCATTGTTGCCCGGCCGTTTGTTCCGCCAATGCAGTGCTTGTCAAGGATTGGTTTCTTTTTGAACTGAAGCCTTTTTCCTCCACCCGTAAGTGCTTTGGTCATTGCCACAGTTTCTTCAAGCGTAAAGCCGTGAATGTAGACAGCGCTTACAAATCCTGCCGCCTCAATTTCACTCAGCTTATTTTCATGCAGGTCCTGCACGATTGCAATTATTTCGTCCTCGTTAAGTGGATGCCCGTCCAGTTTTTTTTTGATGAAGTGCACGCTTTCAGGGGGGGGAACAGGGTGAACCCTGATTTTTTCTCCGCTCTTAATCTTTAACCTTTTCTGCACGTCGAGGAACATTCCAACTGTTCCTTCCCGCACCATTGTTGTTGTTGTGTCAACAACGCACACAACTTTTCTTTTGGTGCGCGGGCATGAAAGCTCAATTCTGTCCAACGGAAGCAGGCCAAATTCTTTTGCGTCAACAGTGTTTATTATTGCGACAAGTTTGTCTGCCTCGATGTCAATCGGTTTTGCTTTCATCTCTTTTACATATTTTTCCATTGCAATCAGTATGAAGAGAAACAAAGGCTTATTTAATTCTTCTGGTCGCGAAGAACTGAAATTAGTTTTTTTACAAGTTCTGCAGGGTCTGAGTCGTAAACTATTGCCGTATCCATTTCGCCCTTCAAAACCTCGTTCTCCAGCTCTTTTACTCTGTCTGTGATTCCGCCGCTTCCCTTAAGCACCCCAATTGGCCTTTTGGTTGCGTAAGCGACCGAGAACTCGTTCATTGTTCCAATTCGCCCGTTAATCAGTATTACCGCATCACAGCTTTTTACAAGAATTGTGTTGCGCCCCCCACCGAGCCCCATTGCGGTGTAGATTACCGCATCGCACGGTTCCACGGGATATTTGTATTTTTCAATTTGATCTTTTTCATTTTCGGCGGGGCTGACTCCAATAACAAGCCCTCCCGCTTTCTTTGCGGCTTTTGCGGCGGCAAGGGGAAATCCGATTGTCGCGCCGTAAAACATTATGCAATTGTTTTTAGCAATTGCATTTCCAATCTGCTCTGCTTTTTCAAGGAGTTCTTGGGAATGGTTGCCTGAAGCGGCTCCCATTACCCCAATTTTTAGTTTCCTTGCCATTTTTTTTACTCCAGGGAGATTTCTTCGTTTAGCTGCCTGATTGCTTTTACGGCAGCCCCTGCAAAGTCGTCTGTGTCCTGTTTTTCGTATGCATAGTTTATGCCTGAGCTGGAGTTTATGCGGGCAAGTTTCAGGTTGTAGCTCGCTTCTTTCAGTGCGTTGCCAACGTCCTTTGCCGAACCGCCCTGTGCCCCGACTCCCGGTATGAGAAGCGGGATTTGCTTTCCGCTTTCCACAAACAACTTTACTATTGCCTTGAGTTCGTCCATGGATGTCGCTCCAACAACGGCCCCAACATTTCCCTCTGCGGCTTTTGACCACTTGATGATTGCTTCGCTTACAATCTGGTAGTTTTTCTTTCCCGCAACTTCAAGGTCCTGGAAGTCTTTTGCGCCAGGGTTTGAGGTTCTGTTCAAGATGTAAACTCCAAGGTCCTTTCCGACAGTTTCTTCGATGAACGGCATTACGCTGTCCGTTCCCATGTATGGCGCAAGGGTAACACAGTCCCCTTCCCAAAAAGAGAACACTTCCTTTGCATACGCCTTGGAGGTTTTTCCGATGTCCCCCCTTTTTGCGTCCACAATGAGTGGAATGCCTGCGCCCTTTACCTTTTCACACACTGCCTTGAATGCGCGAAGCCCTTCAAACCCGTACTGTGCATAAAATGCATAGTTTGGTTTTACCGCGCCCGGAAGAGTGTTCTCCGCCTTGCAGGCTTCGATTATGGCGTCGTAGAACTTTGTTATTTTTTCCTCAACGCTTCCCTCTGTTATTGGGATTCTGTCAAGCACAGGGTCTGCTCCCATGCAGACAATGGACTTTGTTTCGTCCGCTTTCCTTATCATCAGTTCTGCATAGCTCATTATTTCCCCTCATTCCATTTTTCTGGGTTTTTAAAGTATGCGTTAACCTGGTTGAACTGCTCTTCCGAAATTTTTCCGTTTTTCTTGAGTGTTTCAAGAAGTTCGCTTACTTTGAGAACCGAGTGAAGCGTGTAGCCCTTTTCTGCAAGTTCCTTTGTTCCACCCTGTTCCCTGTCTACGAGGACAATGAGGTCTTTTACTTTGAGTCCCGCTTCTTCAAGCGGTGCGATTGCCTCAAACTTGCTTCCGCCGGTTGTTATCAGGTCGTCGTATACAATGATTGTTTCGCCTTCCTTAAATATTCCTTCAATTGATTTCTTTGTTCCGTATCCCTTCTGCTCTTTTCTTGGGTAAATCATTGGGTAGTTTGCCTGCAGGCTTACAGCTGTTGCGATTGGAATTGCAGCATATGGGATTCCTGCAATCCTGTCAAAGTGCAGTGGCTTTGTTATCTTAATTAGTTCCCCTGCAACGTTCCTGAGAACGTTTGGGTATGAAACAAGCACCCTTAGGTCTATGTATATCGGGCTCTTGAGTCCGCTTTTGAGTGTAAACTCACCGAATTTTACTGCCCCTATGTCAAACAGTTCGTTGCATAGTGTTTCTTTTGAATCCATTTTTCTCCATCCCCCTGTTTTTTTATTATTGAAAGAAAAATTGTTCTTATATTGCTATCGTCGCTGCACAATAAGAAGTACTGAAAGCGCAATTGCAACCACAAGCAGGGGGTTGATTTCAGGCACTATTGAAAGTGATTCGCTTGCGGGCAAAACCGTTAAGAGGGTCTTTTTCTCACATATGCCACAGCTTCCACTGTCTATTTTTACAACCACCCAAAAGTTGCCGCTCTCATTAAATGGCCCAAACGAGCTTGAGAACGTCCCCATTGAAATATTCTGCCCTGAAACCCCTGCGGGGGATGCAAGTTCTGCGCCTGTAGCTGTGTTGAGAAATTTGAGTTCAATTGTTGTGCCAGCTTCAGCATTTTTCACTTCAACATCCACTGTTCCGTTTCCGCCATCGTGAATTATTCCGGCTTTCAGAGATTTTATGGATGGTTCGGCTCCAGGGAGCGGTTCGGGGTTTACTGTAATTGTTGTGTTTGAAACAGGTGAAGAAATTCCGACTCCGTCTGTAACAATGAGTGAAACGTCTGCCGTTCCGTTTGCTGTGCAATCCACTGTTGGTGTTTGGGTGCCAGCTCCTGCTGTGACTGAACAATTTGCTGTGTTGGTTACTGCTCCAATTGTCCACACATAAGTGAGGCAGCTGCCGTCCATGCACTCCGGGTTATCAAACGAGTTTGACCCATCCAATATAACTTGCGTTGCGGGAAGGGTTATTTCATATGGGAGGCCTGCGTCGGCAACGGGGGCAAGGCAATAATTCCAGTTGTTCACCTGGACTGAAAGGTCTATTGAATCCATCAAATCCACTGCTGACTGGATTGCAATGTTTTGGGATGCAACCGCCGGGCAAACGGCAGTGGATTGAATGTCAATAGTGACTGTAGTTGTTCCCGGAATAGTTAATCCCGAAAGCGATTGGGCAGGGGGGTTTACTCCGTCGTCGAATATTATCCACCCCGGTTTGTTCGAGGAAAGGTCCACAGTTTTTACTGTGTGGTAATCGTTTCGAATTGTCAGCACGGCGGTTTCTGTGCTGTTAAGATTTCCGCTCAAGCTTGTTGGGGCCAGCACCAGCCTGTGGGGGTATGTAAATGAGGTTGCAATGTTGTCGAGACGCACTGCGCCGTCAAAGATTTCAACAATCAAAGAGTGTTGTCCGAACGAGTCCACTTCAAGGTTTACATTGAATGTTGTTTCAGCTACTGCCCCGTGGGCCGGTGCTGCAATATCCACTTGCCCGATGTATTCGCTTGAGCTGCTTGGGGTGAACGATTCCAGTTTTATTGTCAGCATTTTTCCGGGTGGAAAATCTTGGTCGCCGTCGTTTTCTATGCCTACATGGATTTGGGCTTGCTCGTCTGCAAAATATTGTTCCGGGTATGTGCTTTCAATTTTTATGGAGGGGCCGCTTATGGTAAATATAAACCAGCTGGGGGCAATAATTCCTTGCGTGCCGGCTCTTGTTGCTGTATAAAAGTAAATGCTGCTGCTGGACTGGCAGTCGACTCTTCCCTCTCCGTTTGGGGGATATGTTCCTGTTCTTGTCACGGTCTGTCCGCCGGAAACGCTGCCCACGTTTTCCACAACAATATTTCCTTTTGAACAAAGATGTCCTGCTTCGTCGTTAACAACAAGGTACATGTCTGTGCTTTCGGCCGAGGTTCCTGTGTTTGTGATTTTGTAGTCCATCTCATAATTTTCATAGTTTAAAAGTGTCAGAGTGCCTATTCCGAATGGGGGTGCAACTTCAATCCCTAAACCATCCCGAACAATTAATTCATTTAGGTATGCAATGTACTGTCCGCTTGGGTTGGTTAGTGCAAAAGATGGCAGCGGCCACGGACTGTCCCCAAGCCTTACGCCTGCTATTGTGTCATATGTTCTTGAAAATTTCCAGGTACCAGGGCAGGCTTTTGACGGTATTGTTATGAATTCAACGTGGTAAGCGCTTTCTGTGGGGAGAAGCACAAAGCTTGACCAGTTCGGCAGGTTGGGCCAGGCAGGGGGATTTGCTCCAAAACCGGCTATTTTGCTTGTTCCATCTGTTGTTTCACGGAATGCTGAAAATTCTGTCAGAACAGTTGTGTTGTTTGTTTCAAGCACCACAAAGTTGTCTGGTCCGAGCCCGCAGTTATTAAAAATTGAGTGAAACCAAATTCTTCCGTCGATTGAAACAGGGCCTGTGTTTGAAACTTTTGTGATAATTGCAACTCTGTCGCCCGTGGAAATGCTTGACCTAAACCCTGAATCGTTGTACCCTGAATTAAGCGCCCAATCCGGAAGTCCGTCCCCATCCCCGTCGTCATCAGGGTCTCCCATTTTTATCCACAGAAGGTCTCCCTGTTCAGCGGTTGCGAAAACAAAGCCGCACTGCCCCAAGACAAATAAAATTGCAAGCAGAAATATAATTTTTCTCATTCTGCCACCTCAATGCACGCAATTTCTTCAAGGACGCGCTCGTCCCACAAAATCATTGGTATGCTTTTGTCCAAGTTGCGCAGTTCTTTGAGAAGCGCCTCCTTCTTTTCAAGCGTATCTGCCCCGCAGGTTTTGTATGCTGCGGCAAATTTTGCGTATTTGCTTTTTGCCAAATCGGTGGAAATGGTTGGCGGGGCAATTGCTGTCGGGGGTGCGTTTGAATAAATACTGTTAAGCAATTTCTCCACATTACCCATTCTTTCTTCAAACAGTTCCTCACATTCAGTAACTTTTTTTCCGTCCGTATCGCAGGCTGTTGGCTCTTCAGTTGGTTGGGCCTGCTCTGGTGCAATGGGTTCTGTTTCATCGTCGGCTGCCGGTTGGTTAAGGGCTAGAACAAGAATTAACAGTGCAATAACGGCCGCGGCAAAAACCAGAGGTATTTTCTGATTTATCATTTTATTGTTCATTTTTTTCGTTAAGTTTATTGCTTAACTTGTTTTTATAGCTTTATAGGGGGGGGTGTGTTTAGAGCACTTGCCGTCCTGCCACAAATACCTTTTCAACCGCGCCCTTCAGTTTCCATGTTGCAAACGGGCTCCAGTTGCATTTTGTTTGAAGCGTTCCGTTTTTTATTGTGTGAACCTTTCCAAGGTCAATTAGTGTTAGGTCTGCGTGCATTCCTTTCCTTATATCTCCCCTGTTTTCAAGGCTGTAAAGTTTTGCGGGGTTTTTGCAGCATAACTCTGCCACGCGGTGCAGGGTTATTTTCTCCCGGTTAACTGCGTCAAGCAGGAGGGGGAGCATTGTTTCAATTCCGGGGACTCCGCTTGGTGCCTCCCAGTATGGCTTGTCCTTTTCGGCTTTAGTGTGCGGGGCGTGGTCGGTTGCAATTAGGTCAATTGTCCCGTCACCAATTCCTTTCCAAAGCGCGTTAACGTCTTCCCTGCTTTTGAGTGAGGGATTCATCTTTGCATAGTTTCCGAGCTTTTCGGTTGCGCTCTCGTCAAGGAAAAGGTGGTGCGGCGTTGCCTCGCATGTAATCGGCCTTTCCTGCTTCTTTGCCTCGCGCACGAGCTTTAGCCCCTCTTTTGTGCTTACGTGGCAGAAGTGAATCTTGTTCCCTGTTTTTTCCTGAATTCTTAGCGCGTGCTTTATTGCTGTTGCCTCTGCCTCGTTGCTTCTGATTTTGCTGTGGTAGCGCGCGTGTTTCCAGCCAATGCTTTTTGCGCTTTCTGAATTTTCCAGAATCGTGTCTTCGTCCTCTGCATGTATTGTAACAATTGCGTCTCTTTTTTTTGCGATTGAAAAAATTTCGGAGAGTTTTGACTCGTCAGTAATTAGCAAATTGCCTGTGCTGCTTCCCATAAACACCTTGAAGGACGCGGCGCCTTCAACGGTTTTTAAGGCCTCCATATTTTCATTGCTTCCGCCAAAATGGAATGCGTAGTTGCAGATGCTGTTTTTCTTTGCAATCCTGTTTTTTTCCGCAAGCGCCTCAATTGTTGTGCAGCTTGGGTTGTTGTTTGGCATGTCAATTACTGTTGTGACCCCGCCGGCTATTGCCGCCCTGCTTCCTGTGTTCCAGTCTTCCTTGTGTTCCGAGCCCGGAACACGGAAGTGAACGTGTGCGTCAATAAGTCCGGGCATTAAAATTTTTCCTTCGCAGTCAATTCTTTTGAGTGAAGGAAGTTTTGCGTTCAGGTCTGCAATTTCCTTAATTTTTCCGTTTTCAAGCAGAAGCTGTTTTGGAACAAGCCTGCTTGCGGTCATCACCAAACAATTGTCAAGCAGCAAGGCCATCAGCATTGCCTCCAGTCTGCGTATTCCTTTAATGAAACCTCAAGCCCTGACTTAAGCCTTGCGATGTTTCCAAATTCGCTGCTTTTTGCAAGAACCTCTCCGCTGAATATTGGTCCGTCCTTGCAGATTAGAAGCTCGTTCATTGCGCACTGCCCGCATACGCCGAACCCGCATCTCATGTACCTTTCCAGTGAGAGCTGGCATTTTACGCCTGCTTTCTCGCACATTCCGAGCACTGCTTTGAGCATTATCTCCGGTCCGCAGGAGAAAACCATTTCCGGCTTCTCTTTTGCAATCTGTTCCCCAAGCACTGTTGTTGTAAATCCTTTTGTGCCGGCGCTCCCGTCATCTGTTGTTATGTATAAGTTATCGCCTAGTTTCTCTTTCATTTCCGATTCAAACAGCAGCCCGCTTTTGTTCTGTGCACCCATCACAAGCCTTGTTTCAATTCCGTCTGCAATGCACTTGTCCACAAGCGGTCTTATTGGTGCGGTGCCGCATCCGCCGGCAACAATTATCGCGCTTTTAATTCCCTCTGTGCTATAACCGTTTCCGTATGGCCCGCGAACCCCAATTTGTTTTCCCTCCGGAATTGAGCAAATTGATTCGCTCCATTTTCCCTTGCACTGCACTGTAATTCCAATCTCTTTTTCCGATATTTTTGAGAGTGAAATAGGCTTTTCATCAATTTCGGGGAGCCACACCATTAGGAACTGCCCTGGTTTTGCTTTTGATGCCTTGTCAAATTCAAAGTAATAGGTCCGGTGCCTTTCGTTTTCGCGCTCTATGCGCTTTAGCTTAACCATCACGGGTTTTTCCACCATTTTCACGCCCCCATTTTCTCCAGCAGTGCGGGCAATTCTCCCACATCATCTATTATGTAATCAGGGTTCTCTGCCTCAAGCTTTTCCCTTGAATCGTATCCACTCAAAACAGCAACGCTTTTTACTCCCGCAAGCTTTGCTGTTTCAATGTCGTGGCACATGTCCCCGACATAAATGCTGTTTTCCCTTTCAATTTCGTGGGATGCAATAAGCTCTTCAATTTTTTCCCTTTTGTCTGCGTTGCTTGCGTTTACCGCATCAATCAACTCCTTGAATCCGTATTCCTCAATTTCCTTTTCAAGAAGGTTCTGGTTGTGCGCGCTGAAAATCAGTATTTTTTTGCCCTCGCCTTTTAGCTTTGCCAGCACTTCCTTTGCTGAGGGGAATGGCTTTAGCATATGTGCGTGTTTTGGAAAAATCTTTTCCCACAGCGCGTATTCCTTTTTCTCGTCAATTTCAACGCCCAGCTTATTGTAGAAATTTATCCAGGGTAGTTCATAGAGTTCCCTGAATTCCTTTTCGCTTAATCTCCTGTGCCCCCATACCTCAAGCACGTCGTTTCCTGTTGCAAAGGTTGCCGCCCAGTCGTCGCTTAAAATCCCGCTCCAGTCAAATATTATTGAGTTAATCATGAACCACCCCAACCAACTCACCTATGTTTTCAACATTGTGTTCCTTCATCCAGTGCTGCATTTCATCTGCAACAAGCTTGAATGCATTTATTCCGCGGTAGTGTGTTGCTGTTCCCATTCCAACAGCTGTTGCCCCTGCCATCATCATTTCGATTGCGTCGGTTCCGTTTGTGATTCCACCCATTCCAAGAATAGGGATGCTTACTGCCTCGTAAATTTGGTAAACGCACCTGAGCGCAATCGGCTTTATTGCAGGCCCTGAGACTCCGCCGAATTTGTTTGCAAGAACCGGCTTTCTTGCATCCGCATCTATAAGCATTCCGGGGCCAAGTGTGTTGATTGCGCATATTGCGTTTGCCCCCGCTTTTTCACAGGATCTTGCAATTTCCGCAATGTTGTTTGCCTGCGGTGTAAGTTTTGGCATTACCTTTATTTTGCCCGCAATCTTGTTTACTGCCTCAACAACCTCTGCGGCTGTTTCTGCGTTGCATCCAAAAATTTGGCCCTCTTTTTTTGTGTTCGGGCAGCTGATGTTGATTTCAATTATTGACGGCTCATACCCTACAATTCCCTCTGTGACCTTTTCAAATTCCTCAATGCTTGCCCCATAAATGCTTACAATAACAGGGCTTTCACAGTCCTCCAGTTGCTTGAATTCATTCTCCATATTCTTGTATCCGGGGCTTGGGAGCCCAACCGCATTAATCAGCCCGTGTTCCCACTCCAAAACAGTGGGGTTGCTGTGGCCCTGCTTTTCCTTTGGGCCGATGCTTTTCATTGTTACGGCACCCGCTCCCTCTCTTGCGACCCTTTTAAGCAGTTCGGCATTGACTCCCAGGATTCCTGAGGCAAGAACGGTCGGGTTTTTCATCTTTATTCCGCAGAATTCTATTTCCATTAACATTTGCTCACCTTATTGCGTTAAATATTTCTGATTCGCTCATCTGCTTTTCGCAGTAGAAGCATTTTGCTTTCAGCGGCTTTTTGCTGATTGAGAATTTGCTGTTAAGATTTTCAACTGTTGAAATGCACTTTGGGTTCATGCATTTGATGAGTCCGTCTGCGTGGTCGGGCATTACAATCTCTTCTTTTTTCTTGACCTTGCTGTTTTCGATTAGGTTAACCGTTGCCCCTGCGGCAATCAACCCAATTTTATCCGTCTCCTCAGGGCTCAATTCCTTTCCCTCAATAAACACAAGGTCCTTTTTTCCGGACCTTTTGCTTTCTGTGTTTATTGCAACAGTTACGGCTTCCTCCGGTTTTTCCAAATCCAAAATTTCAAGGATTTTCAGTGCGCTTCCCGCGGGCAGGTGATCAAGCACGGTGCCGTTTGCAATCGGGATTAGCCTGATGTCATCCCTGTTCATTTTTTCACATCCTTAAGCATGTTCAATAATGCCTGCCTCACAGGCACTCCGTTTTTTGCCTGTTCAAAGTAGAGTGCGGCGTCAGTTGAGTCAAGGTCGGTTTTGATTTCGTTTATGCGTGGCAGCGGGTGCATTACCCTAAAGCCCTTTTTTGTGCTCTTGAGAATTTCCTTTCCAAGAATGTAAACGTTCTTTATCTGCTCGTATTCAAACTCGTCCACAAACCTTTCCTTCTGGATTCTTGTAACATAAAGCACGTCAAGCTCCGGCAAAAATTCATTCACATTCTCTGTTTCCTTAATGCCAATAGTTGATTTTGTTTCCTCAACCATCTGGTTTGGCATCTTGAGGCTTTCGGGCGCAATAAGCCTTACTTTCACGTCCTTGAATTTTGACAGCGCATAAAGCAGGCTGTGAACCGTTCGCCCATACTTTAGGTCCCCGAGCATTCCTATTGTTAGCCCGTCAATTTTTCCAAACTGTTTTTGGATTGTGTAAAGGTCAAGCAGTGTTTGCGTCGGGTGCTGGTTTGCCCCGTCGCCCCCGTTGAGAACCGGCTTCGAACTTGTTTCAGCGGCCCTTCTCGCCGCCCCCTCAATGCTGTGTCTCATTACAATCAGGTCTGCGTATCCCGCAACCATTGTGATTGTGTCGCTTAGGGTCTCCCCTTTCTTGGTTGAGGAAACCTTTGCATTGGAGAAGCCGATAACGCGCCCTCCAAGTGTCTGGATTGCTGTTTCAAACGAAAGCCTTGTTCTTGTGCTTGGCTCAAAGAAAAGGGATGCAACCACTTTGCCCTCCAAGAGCTTTGCTTTTTCAGACAAAGGCATTTTTTCCATTCTTGCGGCCTCTTTGAGAACCGCCTCTATGTCTTTTCTGGAAAAATCAGAAATACTTACAACATCTGTTAGTTTGGATTCCAATCAAACCCGCTAACAAATGAATTGAATAATCTATTTAAAGCTACTGGTAGGCTTTAGTTTTCCCTTAACAATGTTCCCAAAATCGGCTATTGTGGCAACAACCTTTCCGCTTTTCGGATCGATTGTGGGAAAGAAGGAATCCACTAAAATGGCAAAGCCATTATTGACCCCTATCCTAACTTGCCTTATTATGTCCTTCCAGAATTCCCGCTCCTGGGCTTTGGTCATTTCCTCAACTATTTTGATTTTTGTGCTCAAAAGCGATGGCTTGCCAACCAAGTTTTCCTTTATGCGCAGGGTAGCCGGAAGCCTTAGCCCAAGTTTTTTTTGCCTGTTGAGCCTGATCAATTCACTGACCACTGCAAACTGCTTTCTGGGGTCTCCAAGTGAGCGCTTGTTGAATTTTTTCCTGAAAAACTTTTTCTCAACAAGTGTTGCAGCCCTTTTTCGCCTTCCTTTCCTAATCTTGATTTGGACTTCGTGCACTTTTCCCTCTTTGCCTTTGCCAATTTTTCTTCCTCGCTTCACTCTTGCCCTGACTACGGCGCCTTTCCCCTTTCCCGCTCGCTTTAGCACAACCATTTCAAAAAACCCATGTTATGTAGATTTGCTTTTTTCTGCCGTTTTATCCACGTCATTTTTGGAATTACTTTTTAAACTCTTTGATGCCATTAATTCTACTGCCTTAGGTGCAGCGACTTAGTCTTGCCATCTTAGGATAAAAATATTATATTGAAAGAATAATATAAGGGTTGTGGGGGATGAAAGCCATGGAAAGTATTGTCAAAAAAGCCGTCAAAAGGGCAAGAATTGTTAGCGCAAAAAAGGAAGTTACCGAAAAAAAGCGCAAAACGTCAAAGGCTTCAATCGATAATGATGAGGACCTTGTTAAATTACTTGAAACAGCACAGGCAAAAATTCGCGTTGTCGGAGTCGGCGGCGGTGGCGGAAACACAATCACCAGAATGACCGAAGTTGGAATTACCGGTGCTGAAACAATTGCAGTTAACACCGATGCACAGGATCTTTTGAAGACAACTGCTGACAAGAAAATTTTGGTTGGAAGGGAACTTACCCGCGGACTTGGTTCAGGTTCAGACCCAAGTGTTGGGGAGAGTGCAGCAAGGGAATCTCTTGAGGACCTTACAGCACTTATAGGTGATTCAGACCTTATTTTTATCACATGCGGAATGGGTGGCGGAACAGGAACCGGTGCTGCACCAATCATTTCGGAAATTGCAAAAGAAATAAAGGCCTTAACAATTGGAATTGTCACCCTCCCTTTTACCGTTGAAGGCAGGAAAAGGATGGAGAACGCCTTCAATGGCTTAGCTAACTTAAGAAAGCACACGGACACAGTTATTGTCATCCCAAACGACAAGATTCTTGAGATCGCACCTGATCTTCCCGTTAACGCGGCATTCAAGGTTGCGGACGAGGTTCTCACAAATGCTGTGAAAGGAATAACCGAAATGGTTACCAAGCCGGGGCTGATTAACCTTGACTACGCGGACTTAAGAACAATCCTTTCAAGGGGCGGAGCTGCAATGATTGGCCTTGGAGAAAGCAGGGGAGACGAAAAGGGCGAGGCAAGGGCACTTGAGGCCGTTGAAAACGCTCTTACAAGCCCGTTGCTTGATGTTGACATCAGCGGTGCAAACCGTGCCTTGATTAACGTAATTGGCGGAAGCGACATGACTTTGCGTGAGGCAGAGATGATTGTTGAAACCGTTTCGGCAAAGATTAGCGGCGAAGCGCACATCATCTGGGGTGCAATGATTGACGAGGAACTCCCGCGAAACCAAATTCAGGCAATGGTTGTAATTGCCGGCGGAAAGTTTCCTTACCTGGACGATGTTGACAAGATGGATTTGTCAGAGCCAATCGATTTGGGAATTGAATTTACAGGCTGACTGCAGCCTTTTTCTTCTTTTCCCTTTCTTATTTCTTTATTAATTGGCTTAATTAGTGGTGTAAAATGATTGAAGTGATGGAAAAAGTAAACCAGTTTATCTCAGGCGCAAAGCGTGTTCTTGTAATTTCAAGAAAGCCAACGATGACCGAATACACAACAATGGCAAAGGTAACGGGTTTGGGAATTCTGGTTATTTCAATTCTTGCCTACTTAGTTTACCTGTTCTTTGCATTCACAGGGCTATAAACAACCAATTTTCTTTTGCCTTTTTTTTTGCATTCCTTTTAAAACATCGGAACAGACTATTCTTTTATGGCAGAGCACGAAATTGTTTTGGCTGGAGTTCGCCACTTCCCAACCGAACTCGAGGAAACAAAGAAACTTGTTTCAAAGCATGCAAAGGGCAACAAGACAATTGCATTGGAGGGAATTTACCACCCCCGTGATGAACTGATTAACGAATTTGTTTCGTCCGGAAGCAAGGGGGATCTGGAAATGCTTGACCAGTTTCTGGAGCACGCTCCCTCATCAACCTTTTGGAATGAGGTCGCGGTTCACGCCGCAAAACGCGGGCTCAAAGTTGTTTCAATCGATTCAACCCATGCGGTTTCAAGCTCAAGCGCAATGTTGCGGCGTGCTGAAAAAATTTCAAAAACACTTGCGCTGGTTTTGGAGCGGATGAAGGCACCAAAAATTAAGAAGTCAAGGCTTAAGTTTTTTAAAAAGTATTCCGCCAGGCTAAGGCGCGAAATAGCCAAGATGCAGCGCGGGACGGAAATTATTGCAGGGCCTTTACGCGATGAATTCATGGTAAGGCAAATTCGCAGGAAAAAGCCCGACCTTGTTTTTGTCGGGCAGGGCCACACTTATGCAATTGCAAAAGCAATTCCTGTGCGCGAAAGGTTTGCAATTCTTGGCCCGCGCAATGTAAGGCACGAGCTTTACAGGACCAGGGCAAGAATGGCGCTGCGAAGGGCACAACTCAGGGTTCATCGCTTTACGCGTTTTGCAAGAAGAATTCGCCGCGGCAAAAAGGCCTGAGGCAAGGGTTTAAGCAAATGCTTTAAAAGCTTTCACTTGCAGAGTATACTATAACCTAAGCACTTTTTAGCTGTTTTTTAGGTGATTTTAAATGATTTTTCCGGTGAGAACAACTGTTGGTCAGGAAAGCCTTGTCGTAGACATAATGACCAGCAAGACCAAAGACGATACCGTTCAGGTTTACAGCATTGCTGTAATTCCGGGGCTCAAGGGATATATTTTGATTGAAGCTCAGGACGAGCTTACTGTTAGGCATGCGCTTGCAAGCACCCCCCACATCAAAGGGCAGGGAATTGTAAAGGGTGCGGTTAAAATTGAGGAACTCAGTTTATTGCTTGAATCAAAGCCTTTAATGAAGGCAATTGAAGAGGGAGCAAAGATTGAGCTTATTTCAGGACCCTTCAAGGGAGAGAAAGCAAAGGTAATTCGTGTAAACGACACAAAGGAAGAGGTTACAGTTGAACTCCTTGAGGCAGCGGTTAAGATTCCTGTTACCACTAAAGCGGAAAACATCCGCATTATAAAAGAATAAAAAAATGAAATGGTGTTTTTATGGCAGAGATAAGCGTTTTGATTGAGGCAGGAAAAGCAACGGCGGCAGCCCCCTTGGGACCCGCTCTTGGGCCGTTAGGAGTGGACATTGGAAGCATTGTCAACCAGATTAACGACAAAACCAAGGCATACTCCGGAATGAAGGTTCCAGTAAAGATTGTTATTGACAGCTCAAAAAATGTTGAAATTGAGATTGGAAGCCCTCCAACAAGCGCTTTAATCAAGAAAGAGCTTGGATTGCAAAAAGGGTCAGACAACCCAAAGACCACCTTTGTTGGTAACATGTCAATGGACCAGGTCAAAAACGTTGCCGAAATGAAGCTCGACAACCTTATTTCATACACCTTGAAAAGTGCAATGAAGGAAGTTATTGGAACATGCAACTCTCTTGGAATCACAATTGACGGAAAGCCTGCAAAGCAGGTTCAAAGGGCAATAAGGCACGGTGAATACTCTTCATACTTTGAGGGGCTCGGAGAAAAGGGTTCAGAGGAAATCTCAGAGGAAGAGGCAAAAAAGGACGCCATAGCCGAGGAAGACGAAAGATCTGTGAAGGAAAGGCAGGAATACCTTGAAAAGCACCCTGATCTGAAGGCCGCGGAAGAAAAGGCAGAAGCAGAGGAAAAGGCAGAAGCCCAGGAAGAGAAGGAAAAGCCTGCCGAAGCCAAGGAAGAGAAGAAAGAAGAGAAAAAGTAAGTTATTTAAAGGTTTATTTAAAAGAGTTAATAAGAAAGAAGCCTAATTTTTTTTAGGCCGCAATTACCAGCTTTGCTGGGAGGTTTTAAGTTGAACGAAAAAGAATTTATCACTGCATTCAAGGCAATGCGCGAAAATACCAAACCAAGGAAGTTCAAGCAGACAATTGAACTAATGATAAACTTCCGTGGGCTTGACTTTAAAAAAGCGCAGAACCAGGTTGACTTGAAAGTAAGCCTTCCATACGCAACAGGCAAAGCCTCGGGCAAAAGCATTCTATTTGCAAAAGACCAGCATTTTATCTCACAGATGAAGGGAAAGGTTGACAGAATTGTTTTGGAAGAAGACATCGCAAAATTCAAGAAAAAGGAAATTGCAGCAATTGCAAACGAATTCGACGCACTAATTGCAGAGGGCCCGGTTATGATTGCAGTTGGAAAGTTTCTTGGACAGGAACTTGCAACAAAGGGAAAAATGCCAAAGCCGGTTAAGCCGGAAGTGGCAGCTGCAGAGCAGGCCCTGAGGCAGATGAGTTCAGTTACAAGGGTTACAAACAAGAAAGGCAAATTTATGCCTGTTGTTCAGATTGTTCTCGGAAGCGAGGAAATGAACGACGCACAGCTTGCTGAAAACGCAAAAACAGTTGTTGATGCCGTTGTTGCATCACTCCCTGGAAAGCTTCACAATCTTAAGAACGTTTACGTGAAACAAACAATGGGCCCGGCAATTCTTGTGGGCAAGAAGGCGGGAGCATAATGACAATGCATATTTCATCCTGGAAAAAGAAGCAGCTTGAAGAGCTCACCGCACTCTCAAACGAGTACCCGGTTATTGCAATTGCAAACCTTTCAACTTTCCCTGCAGCCCTGTTCCAGCAGCTCAGGAAAAAGCTTTGCGACAAGGCCCAGATTAGGGTTTCAAAAACACGCGTAATCAGAAAAGCATTTGAGCAGTCAGACATTGACTCAGAAAAGCTCAATTCCTACGTTAACGAGTCGGTTGGAATAATATTCACCACACTCAACCCGTTTGAACTTTATTCATTTATCAAGAAAAACAAGGGAAATGTCTCGGCAAAAGTTGGAGACATTGCACCAGAGGACATTGTTGTTCCGGCAGGGGACACAGGAATCCCACCCGGCCCGGCACTCTCAGACCTTAAGGGCGCGGGACTCAAGGTAATGGTCCAGGGCGCAACAATCTTTATTTCAGAGGACACAGTCGTAACCAAAAAGGGCGAAGCAGTAACAGGCCCAGTTGCAGGAACCCTCTCAAAGCTTGACATAAAGCCAATGAAGGTCGGGCTAAACATAGTCGCATGCTACGAAAACAAAGAGATTTTCGAAGCAAGCGTGCTTAACATTGATATAGATGAAGTCAGGCAGAAATTCATTTCAGCCTACACAGGAGCATTCAACCTTGCATTCAACGCAGGTTACTTCATAAAGGAAACAATTCCTTTGCTTATCCAGAAAGCATTCAGGGACGCAAAGGCAGTTGCTCTTGAAGGGAAGGTTTTGACACCTGAAACAATTGAAACATTCATTGGGCGAGCCGCAAAGGGAGCCGCAGCAATAAAGGCAAAGGTTCCTGAATCAGCCCCTGCAGAGAAAGCAAAGGAAGAGGTCCCTGCAGCAGAGACTCCAGCTGAAAAGAAGGCAGAGGAAGCTCCAACAGCAGAAGAAGCGCCCGCAGAAGCTCCAGCAGAGGAAAAAGTAGAGGAGAAGCCTGCAGAGGAAGCACCGGCTGAAGAAGCAAAGGAAGCCGAGGAAAAGCCTGCAAAAGCAGAGGAAAAAAAGGAGTAATGTTAATTCGTTTGAATTAAATATTTATTTTAAGAGGTGAATGAAAATGGAGTATGTCTATGCA
The DNA here is from genome assembly GCA_017610175.1 of Candidatus Iainarchaeum sp. Classification (GTDB taxonomy): domain Archaea; phylum Iainarchaeota; class Iainarchaeia; order Iainarchaeales; genus JAFCCO01. Next base: position 21,538 of record JAFCCO010000002.1, read on the forward strand.
GCTATGTTGTTACACTCTGCCGAAAAGGAAGTAAATGAGGCAGCTGTAACAAAGGTCATGGAAGCCGCCGGCACAAAGTGTGACAGTGCACGCGTAAAAGCTCTTATTGCATCACTCAAGGACATTAACATTGAGGAAGCAATAGAGAAAGCAGCGCAGGCACCAGCCGCAGCACCAGCAGCAGCGCCAGCTGAAGCAGCAGGCGAAGAAAAGAAGGAAGAAAAGAAAGAAGAAGGAAAGACAGAGGAAGAAGCTGCTGAAGGCCTAAGTAGCCTGTTCGGCTAAATGGGCCGCTTCTCCCCCTTTTTTCTTATTTTCACGACTTGTTTAATTACCTGAATGTCGTTAACGCGTTAAGGTAATTCTTTTATACATCCTTAGACATCAGTTTACATGGCGGCAAGGGAGTTTAGTACACCATTCCAGAGCGCCGGAGGTGTTAGATTAATGGCTCACCACTGTTCAGCGGCTCCTTACAATATGCCGCCGCCTTGGAAATCATTATAAACCTCTTCGGTTCTATTCTATTCAACTCAGGGTGTGGATATGAGGCTTTCAAAGGCATTTTTGGTCACTTTTTTTCTGGTTTTGCTGCTTTCAACAGCCTATGCGGTAATTGAACAAAACCAAATGAAGGTTTTTGCGGTAACCAGCGATGACGAAATTGCCCTGAGTGCAGACCTTGGAGTTACAATAAGGTCCGGAAACGGCAAGGTTTGGAGCAGTGTGGAACCCTTGATTGGAACGTCCACGCAAACAACCGAAAAGATAGCCGTTGAGGTTGCAAGAAAATATTCTGACCGCGTTGACCAGTTTGATTATTTCTTTGACATTAACAGTACAGCATCCCTTGTTGACGGGCCAAGTGCGGGTGCGGCAATGGGCCTGCTTTTAATTTCAATGCTTCAGAACAAGGAGCTTCCAAGCAATGTTTCAATAACCGGAACAATCACGGTTGACGGCGGAGTGGGCGCGGTTGGAGGGGTCTTTAAGAAATCGCAGGAAGCCGCCCGCATTGGAATGGATTTGTTTATGATTCCAAAGGGGGAGGCAAGACAGATGGTAAAGCTTCCGGACGGAATCAAATCAATTAACCTAAAGGAATACGCAAGGCAGGAGTGGGGCTTAACTGTTGTAGAGGTTTCAACAATTGATGATGCCTTAATATATGCATTCTCTGATATTGAGTCAATTGATATCAATACCGATGCCGGTTTTGCGTTTGACTTTATTCCGCGCGAAATAGATGTCCCTGAAAGCATTGCTCCCATGAATGGGCTTACCCAATCATACATTGACAGGGCAAAAGTGAGGCTGAATGAGGCAAGGCTTGCTTTGAGCGGAACCCTTCTCACCGACCCATCATTGGTTGACGCAATGCTTTCTCTGATTAACCAGAGTGAGAAGACTCTTGAAAGGGCAAAGCTCCTTCATGAGAGGAACTATTATTACAGTGCAGCAAATTTTGCATTCCTTGCAAGCGTTAATGCCTCAATGGTAAAAGACATTAGTGACAACCCCTCTCTTCTTGAAAGCGGTTCCACTGTCTGGGACCTTAAGTTGATGGATCTTAAAAAACAGGCTTCGTCAATTCGCCGCGACCTAAATAGTTACGTTCCGGTTGATTACCTTGAGTGGCACATTGCCGCAAAGGAAAGGCTCACTTGGGCTGAGGAAAAGCTTGAGAAATTAATCAATAAATCTCAAACGATTGTTATCACAGTGGGCGGAGCCGAGCAGCAGGATGACAACCTTGAAGATCTTCGCGATTTGGAGTATGCCGCAGGATGGCTTGAGGCGGCAAGGGATTTTCACCTGCTTGGCGTTGAATCCCAGAAGAAGGTGCGCGCAAATTCACATTTTGAAAATGTTCTTGCTTCATATTCCATGACTGTGCGGGATGCAATGCCCCTTCTCAATGAGGAGGAGAAGGCAGACATTACCAGACGGCTTGATGCGGCGGAAATTGCCAAGAAAAGGGGCTGGTATTCATCCGCCTTGTTTGATGCGGCTTCAGCTCTTGCGCTTGCCAATGCATCCATCTATGTAAAGAACAAGGATCTTGAAGAGCTTGACAATTATTTGAAATTGAGAATTGAAACACTGCGCGAGGCAATGGGTGAAAGCAAGTATTCATTTGTTTGGGCAGAACTTTACCTGGCCCACGCAATCTACTACAGCGAGGCAGTTGATTTTTACAGGTCTGAAAAGCAAACGGTTAGGGCTCTTGAGATGGCAAGCAACGGAATTTCGCTTGTTTTCCTTGCCGAAAACATGTTTAATGTTGGAAGCGAGAACTACGCCTACTTTGAATCCATTCCGGAGGGTGAGTACGTAACTATCGGGCCGCGGGAAACCCCTTTTGGTTCGGAAATTGTTTACCTTGCTCTCTTGCTTGTTCTCTTGGCCGGGGCAATAGTGGTTCTTAGTGTCTTGATTGTTAAGCTCTCAAAGTATCTCCGGGTTTTGAGGCACCAGTCACTTGATTCGCAGATTGAATCTGTTAAGAGAAAGCAAATAGAGCTTGACAGGCAGTGGGATTCCAAAAGAATTGATGAAAAAGAGTATGAAAAGAAGAGCCTTGACTACCATTCGGTTCTTAGCCAGCTTCTGGATGAAAAGTCAAAGGTTAGCCACCTGCTTGTTGATCTGGACCGTGACAGGGCGATGCTTCTTGCCTACGAACAGGCTTTGCGTTCCCTTAAGAAGCGCAAGCAAAAGGGAATGCTTTTGAAGAAGGATTATCAAAAGAACTTTGACGAATACAACCGGAAGATTGCCAGGCTTAGGAAGACAATTGCTTCAGGGCGTGGCGGAATTTCCAGTTTTGGCAAGAAGCCGATTAAGCCAAAGAAATATCCTTTGGTTGTAATTAAGTCAAAGAAGGCCTCTTTTAAAAGAAAGCCTTTGAAGTCAAAGCCAAAAAAGAAGAAATCAAAATAGCTAATCTGCTTTTTCTTCAAACACAGATTCCCTCAGCTTAAGCCCTATAACACTGCTTTTTTGCTTGTTCAGCGCAACACCAATTATTTGGTCTGCCGCTTTAATCAGCGGGTCGTTGTGTGTAATTGCAATAAACTGGCTTTGCTTGCTAATTTCTTTAATAATCTTCACCATTTTGAGGCTGTTTTCCTTGTCAAGTGCGGCGTCTGCCTCATCAAATATGTAAAACGGTGCAGGCTCATACAGCTGTATCGCAAACAGGAATGCAAGGGCTGTTAGTGTCTTTTCCCCTCCTGACATGCTGTCTATGTTTTGCAGTGCATTTCCCTTGTGTTTTGCCTCAATAATAAGGCCTGCTTCAAGCGGTGCTTCAGGATTGGACAGGCTCAGCAGACCGTCCCCTGCAAACAGGTCGAGGAATGTTCTCCTAAAATGCTTGTTAACTTCCTCAAAACAGTCCATGAAAACGTTTGTTCGCTTTACTTCAATTTTTTCAATCAGTTCCAAAACAGCGTTTTTTTCCTCATCCAGCTTTTCCACTTTTGCCCTTACGTCCTTTACTTCCTCTGCAAGCTCGTTGAATGATTCGATTGCCTTCATGTTTATTGCACCCATTGAACCAATCTTTTTCTCAATTTCTCCGAACCTTTTTTTGGATTCGCTTTCGTTGAACTCCTTTAGCCTTGGTTCCTCTTTGAACGGCTCAAATTCTTCGCTTAAGTCTGTTAGCCTTACCTGCAGTCCGCTGTTGTCTATGTTTACCTGGTTTTCCTGCTGTTCCAGAGTTCTTATTTTGTACCTTAGGCCAGCGGCTTTTTCACCGGACCCCTCTATTTCAGAATCCATTTTTTCTTTTTTCTTGATTTTGCCGCGGTTTTCTTCCCCTGCCTTTCCAAACTTTTTCTCCAGTTCAGCCACTTCTTTTTCAAGTGATTTTGCCCTCTTTGTCCCCTCTTCAATGCCAGCTGCAAGAGACTTGTTTTCTTCATTTAATGCATTGATTTCATTTCCTATTTCTGTTGCCTCTTTTTCAAGCCTTGATGACAGCGTTGCATCAATCTGTCCAATCCTTTGTTCTGCAAGGCTTTTCTTTGTTTGGAGCGAGCTCCATTTTTGGTTAAGGCTGTTCATTTCGTCAAGCTGCAGCTGCTTTATTAGTGCGTTTCTTTCTTCCTCAAGTGCCTCTTTTTCCGCAAGCAGCTTGTTTGCTTCACTCCCTGCTTTTTTTGAGGCGGCTTTCATTCTTTCCGCCAACTTTTCGCTCAGCGCCGATTTAACTTCATGAATGTTTTTTTCAAGCTCGCTGTTCTTCTCCCTTTCAACGGGAAGTATTTTCAGCGAGTTTTCCAGCTCCATTTCCCTGAACACAAGCTCTTCAAGCCACTTGATTCTTTCCTTAATGCTTTTTTCCCCTTCCTCGTGCCTTGCAAGTTCAATGGAGAGGGCTCTTGTTTCTTCTTTTGCTTTTTGCAGCAGCTGTTTTTTCTTGTCAACATTGAGGGGTGAATCACACACCGGGCACTCCGCAATTTCCTTGTTCAGGGTAATGCTTTTTTCATCAAGCGCACTTATTGCAGCCTGCGCTCCCTTTCTTTTCTCAAGGCTTTTTTCCAGCTTTTCCCTGCTGTTTTCAAGCGCTTCCGCCGGGTTTTTTTCTTTTGTGTGCAGGGCTTCAAGCATTCTTTGCTCTTTTTCAAGTTCCTCAACGCGCTTTTCAATTTCCTGCTTCTGCCGCATTAAGTCCTGGGCCTTTTCCTTGCCTGCGTTGAACCTGTGCACTTCCCTTTCCGCTTCACTTTGCTTTGAAAGCTCTTCTATTTTGAGGCGCTCTGTTTTTTGCGAAAGGGCCTTAATTTCCAAATCTAATTTTTGCAGCGCTCCCTGCTTCCTGGAGTGCATGGATTCAATCTTTTCGCGCTGTGCCTTAATTGTGTCGAGTTCGCTTTCGGTTTGCGGAAGCTCTGCTTTTATTCCGGCTTTTTCATTCTCCAGTTCTTTTCGCTCAGCAATTTTTTCCTGTGTCCTTTCGTTCAGCTCATCCGTTCTTCGGGAGTTCTTTTCAACAACTCCGCGTTTTGCATTAATCCTTTCCTGCTCAACCTTTATTTCCGAACGCCTTTCCTCAAGCTTTGCGCCTGTTGTGCTGAAAATTTTTTCATTTGCGGTAATTATCTCCTCATTCAGGGCGCGGACCTTTTCCTTGTCTGCCTTAATTCTTGCGTCAATTTCCGAAACCCTTGTGAGAAGCTGCTCGCGTTTGCCTGAGGCTTCCCTTATCTTTTCCTTGTTTTCCTTTATTCTTGAGCCGATTTTTTCAATTTCATTGAACAATGTTGTTGCCTTAATTTGCTTCTTTTCCTTTTCAAGCGAGTCAAATAGCACTGCCGCCTGCCTTTCCTTTTCAAGGTCCTCAAGGTAGGTTTCCCTTTCATGCAGCACTATGTTTGTGTCCCTTATTTTTGTTTCCACCTTGTCCAGGTTCTTCATTGCTTCCGCTTTCTTTTCATCAAATTCCTGCAGTCCAGCCAGCTCGTCAATAATTTGCCTTCTTTCGTCCGGCGACATTTCAATTACGCGTGTAACATCCCCCTGCATCACAATATTGTGTCCGTCAGGCCTAATGTCCAGCTCCCTTAAAAGCGAGGAAATTTCGCTTAGTGTAACCCTGTTCCCGTCAAGCCTGTAAATGCATTTTCCCTGCTTGTCAATCATTCTGCTTATTTTGTAGTTTTTTCCGTTGTGTTTGATGTGCAGGTCCACCTTTGCGTAATTTTCCGAAGCGTTGTTGTTTACAAGGTCAGTTAGCCTGCTTGCCCGGATTGTTTTGAGTGAGGTCGCTCCGATTCCAAACAGTATTGCGTCAAGTATGTTGCTTTTTCCGCTGCCGTTGCTTCCGGCTATCACGGTGAAGCCGTCCGCTATCGGCACTTCAGCATTCTTAAACGACTTGAAGTTTTTGAGCACTAATTTGTGTATTTTAGCAACCATTCTGTTCACTGAAAAAAGGCAAATATTTCATTATAATTAGAAGTGAAAGGCATTTAAAAACTTCAGCTGCCTTTTTCCAAAGCATTTTTTATATAGAAAAATGCCATGGCTAGGTTGGTGAAGCTTACTCCAAAGCCCCAAAAAAGTATGAAAATAATGCTCCCGATGTTTTCATCCGGAATTGCCAGGTCAATTATGTCACCAATACCAATTATGAGCCCGTATATAATTGACAGGACAAACATGAATACTATTATGTTCCAGAACCTTTTTGCCGTAAACTTGTAGCTTGCCGCAAGCGCGTCCCTTGCCTTGAGTTTTTCAACGGCCATTGCGTAAACTGTGAATGAAAGCTTTATGAATGTGTAAGCCATCAGCAGACCAAGCAGCATTAACACAACTGCGATTGCAATTCCAGCCAGTTGGTTGGTTCCAAGCAATGCAAGAAGAACCCACGTTATTCCCAGCGCAAAGAGGCTGATTACCCCGAAGAAAATTCCAAGCCAAACTATTCCGCTCGCATTTTCAAGTGTTGCCGAGAATGCCGCTCCAATTGAAACCTTTTCGGCAAGCGTGTCGTTTGCAATTCTTGCGTAGAAAAAAGCGCTTGCAATCCACATTACTATTGATAAAAGCAATAGGAATGCAATTGCCGCAAGTTCGATTGGATACATTGCCACAATATGAAGCGGGAATGCAAGAAGCGGGCCCTCAGGGAGATTTCCAAGCAAAAGCACTTCAACAATGAAATTAATTAAAGCGTCCTGCAGCAGGAATCCCGCCGCAAAAACAACCAGTGCAAACAGGATTGCCGGCAAAATCACCAGCGGCTTCTTAATTAACGCCTTTAGCGAGCCAATTATGGATTCAATCAATTTTAAACGCCTCACGCGCCCGACGTTTGAAGCACGCCAAGCATGTGCCTTGCTTTCTTAAAGCTGATATAGCTTATTGCAACCAAAAGAATCGTTGCTACATAGAAACCAAAAGCGGGGTAAACAATTCCCATAAACTGAATCGCAACTCCCTCTACAAGTGCGACTATTGCAAACCCGACAAAGAGAATTGTGGTAATAAAATATCCTGCAGTTGTAACTGCGTATTTTTGCTTTTCGCCCAACAAAGTAAATCACCTTTTCAATAAAGTAATTCTCTTCGATTATTTAAATCTATGGTTTCCAGTTATTTTCAGGCAGAACTTTTGCTGCCCGTTTTTGCGGGGGAATTGCGTGGGAAAAAGCTTTATATTCTTTGCCTTTCACAATTTAATTAACTAAATCTTCTTTATTTACCAAATTTAGTGGTGTTTTAATGGATTTACCAAAAGTTGTGAAGGATTACTGCAAGAAGTGCAACAAGCACACAGGGCACAAGCTTAAGCACTTTAAGGCTGCAAAGGGCCGTGCCTTGAGCGAGGGCAACAGGAAGAACGCAGTGATTAAGAAGGGTTACAAGGGAAAATACCAGTTTCCTGCAACAATCAAGAAACAGAACAAAAAGCCAACATTTGTTGCCGAATGCGATGTTTGCCAGGCAAAACACTATTTTGTCATCCACAAAAGGATGAAAAAGGTAGAACTCAAAGCGGCTTAACAAACCCCTTTAAATTCTTTTTTTGTTAATTCTGTGTTATGACACAGAGAAACAACATTCTCTTAATTGTAAAACAGAGCCCAGGAATTGACTACAATTCTTTGCTGAACAAGGTTTCAAGCAGTTACGGGAGCGTGAACAGCGCAAGGGCAGCACTAAGCCGTGCGCTCAAGGACCTGAATGCTTTGGGAATGCTTAAGCGCAAGGGCAACAATTTCTTTGTTACTGAAAAGGGGGCGGCTGAAATAAGCGGTGAGATGAAGAACAAGCTTCTCATAAAGCTCAACCAAAGCCTTGCCTCCAAAAACCCTGTTGACGAGATAGACAAGGTTGTTGAAATGCTTTCCACCCTAATCCAGCGAAGCAAGCAGGACCGTGACCTGCTAAAGGCAGCAAGGGGGAGCACTGAATTTTACTTAAGCGACCTTGCAGAACTGCAGACTAATTTGGGCAAGAGAATCCACACCCTACAGTATCTTGGAAAAATAATGGGCCAGCACATTTCCTCACTTGAAGAACTTGATTTCAATGACCGGCGCAGGCTCAGCCTCAATTCTGAATCCAAAAAAACAATTTCCAACTTAATTTCCGAAAGCGGACTCTCAGAAATTTCCGCCGAATTCAGAAACCCTGCATTGCTTGAAAAATTCTGTTCATCCCTTGCCCTAAAAAGCCAGGGAAACTCGGTTTCAATTGCCTCATCAAAACTTCCCGCGCTTTTGAAATTCATTGACGGCGGCGGGCTTGGTGAAAGAAACGCGGTAAGCATTTATCTTCCATCTCTAATACTCAGAATTGACGCCCCCTATGTTTACTTTATCGGCCCTTTTGGAAAGCTTGAGTCCCTGTTCGGGAAGGCACCTTAGTTTAAAAAATTTGTTTTACTTAAATTTATTGGATGCGGCTATAGTCTAGTGGTTAGGATCTGAGCTTCCCAAGCTTATGACCCGGGTTCGAGTCCCGGTAGCCGCACTTTTGCATGGAGATAGATTGATATGAAAACAATTGGTCTTATTGGCGGAATGAGTTGGGAGTCTTCGTTGGAATATTACAGAATACTTAACGAAACCGTTAAAGAAAAGCTTGGGGGCATGCATTCGGCAAAAAGCTTGATGTACTCTGTTGATTTTGAGGATGTTGAAAAACTGCAGTACAAGGGGGACTGGGAAAAATTAACTGAATTAATGGTTGAGGCTGCCAGAAATCTGGAGGCAGGCGGGGCGGATTTAGTAATAATTTGCACAAACACAATGCACAAGATGGCTGAGGAAGTTCAGGCCGGCGTAAAAATACCCTTGCTCCACATCGCAGACGCCAGTGCAGAAAAAATAATGGAAAGGGGAATCAAGACTGTTGGTTTGCTGGGTACAAAGTTCACGATGGAAGAAGATTTTTACAAGGGCAAATTAATTGAAGAATTCGGAATAGACGTTGTTATTCCCAGTGAAGAGGAAAGGCAAGTCGTTCACGATGTAATATACAATGAATTGTGTTTGGGAAAGGTTACTCCCGCTTCTAAAGAAAAGTTCAAAAAAATAATTCAGAATCTGGTTTCCAAAGGGGCGGAAGGAGTCATTCTCGGATGCACCGAAATTCCCCTGTTAATTAAGCAGCAAGATGTGGAAATCCCCTTGTTTGACACAACAGAGATTCACGCAAAAGCCGCAGTGGAATATGCATTAAGATAAAAGCCCCAGTCGAGTATCAGGATTTTCCGGTAAAGTTCATCGCTTCCAAGGTGGCCCTTTGCCATTTGGGAAACTATTGCACCTGCAGGGCAATTCTTGGTTCGCATGAATTAACCTGAGTTTGCCTGTTCCGGAAAATTGTCCCTGATTTCTTTCACTATGCTTTCAATCATTTCAGGGTAAGTGTACTGCGGCAAATTTAATTCTTTTAATTTGCTTAAGTCCTCTGAAAAAATTGGGGACTGGCTGTCTTTGGCTTCGCCCCTGACTTCAATGCCAAAGGGTGAGAGAATATCTTTGGCCAAGTCAAACCGGGATTTTAATTCGGGAACTGCAATTGGAATAATTTCGTTTAAAATATCTGATTCAATAACTTTTGCGATTGTTTCTGAAATGTGTTTCAGGTAGGTTGGCTGAAATTTCCAGGAACTGTCATAAATTGCAGGCGTCTTCTCCAGCAAATTTTTAAGCAGCCTGTTGAACGGCCTGTCGTTTTTTGTATTCGGGCTGTATCCCTCAATCAGGGACGGCCTTAAGATATTGAATCCTGCGATGGTCTTTTTAACAAAAGTTTCGCCCGCCAGTTTTGTTTCCCCATAAAAGGTTGTTGGGTTAATGGCCGCAAAGGACGAGATATAAATCAATTTTGCATTTACTGTGTTTGCTGCCTCAACAACGTTTTCAGTGCCATTTGCATTAATGCATTTTGCCAAGTCCTTATTTTTGTCGCACCAACCGCCGTTGGCGTTAGCTGCAACATGAATGATGTAGTCGGGGTTTGTTTCAGAAACAACGCTTGCAACATCATCCCTGCGGGTAATATCCAGTTGCAGCAGTTCATTAAATAATTTATTGGAATTGTAAGTTCCAACGACCTCAAATTTGTGCTTTAAATCTGCGTAAATTTTTGCGCCAACATAACTGCTTGCGCCGGTAATTAAAATCTTCATACTATATAGGAATTACTATCTGTATAAATAGTTAGTTGTCTGGCGGGCCGAACAGATTCGCATATGCGCTGGACGTCCACATTTCACTTTTTTAAGCAATCCCAAACAGGCCCAGGAAGAATGAAATTATTCTCTGGATGATTCCAATAAATCCAAATTTTATTGCGCTCACAAGGTCTGTTCCTTCATGCCTTATTTTTCCCGCTGCAAGCGCGTCCACTACTGCATCAATCGGCTCGTCTGCATCCATTATTTCCATTATTGTTTCTTCGCTGGTGTAAACTTTTAGTGTCGGTTCCTCAAGGCCGTTGTAAACAATTTCCTCTATTTTTGCATTCTTTGTTTTAACCCCGACTGTTTCCGTTGTTCCATTCTGCATTTCGATGAAAACGTTTGTTGTTTCATTCCCAAACAACTGTTTGAGTGTTTCAGGGATTTCCATTTGCTCAATGCTTGCGTTAACAAGTTCCTTGTTCTCTGAGAGTTCTGAAACAATTTCCCTTGGTTCAAAGGTTTCTGCAGCGGTTGCTACTGAAAGAATAAGGACAAAAAGCAAAAGAATACTTTTTCTCATTTCTATTATTTAATGTCTTTTCTTGTTAAAAACAGTTTTCATTGCCTGTTCGGTTTTTATTCCTTTATTTCTGCGTGGTCAATCTGGCCGTCGCCGTCCAAATCCAGGCCTTCCACAACCTTTGCCTCTTCCTTTGAGTTGAATTCGTTTCCGCGCATTATTTCTTCCACGTTCTTAATCAGTGCAATAATTGCCGCCTTTGTTCCTGCATTCCTGTTTCCCGCAATCAGCAGTATTTTCTTTTCCTCAAAGAACGGGTGCTTTACTTTCTCAATCAATCCAATCGCGTCCTCGCTGTAGTTTCGCTGGCTCAGCTCGCTGTGAACCAAATAGTGGCCGCCGCTTGGCGAAAATTTTACAGGAAGGTACTCGTTGAGTTCGCCGCAAAGCTTGTTTGTTATGGGCCCCCCAATCAGAATCAGGTTATCATCTATTTTATCCAAAGCCTCAATCTGCGTATCAAGGAACACAAGCGGGAAAGAGAATGACTCAACCATGCTCCCAATGAATGCCGCCAGCTCAACCGCAAGGTGCGCATCCCTTGCCCTTGCTTTTGACGGGCCGTGGGGGTCGGGGGAGCCTATTACAATCTTGCAATTCAGCTTCCCGTTATGTATAAATGGATCCATAAATTCCTTGAGTTCCGCGCTTAATTTCTTCTCAGGCCCCTGAAATGCCTCTGCCTCTTTTGAACGCATCTTTGCCTTCAGGTTTGGGACAAGTGCCAGCGCCTCAAAGCTTGGTTCATAATATTTTGCAAGAGCCCCCTGCTTTTCCTCGGTCTTATTTACTCTTATAAGTCCTGCTTTTTTCAGTTGTTTAATATAATAGTAAACTTTCTGCTCATGCAATCCCATTTTTTTTGCCATTTCAGCGGGATAATGCGGCTTTTCAGCCAAAAGCCCGCATATTTTCCAGGCGTTTGCCCCACTAAGCGCTTTCAGCTTCTCGCTGTTTTCAAGTACTTTTGCGGGCATTCTTGCTCTCTTTCCGTCCCTTTCAATGCTTAAAAAATCTCCCAAAAACAAACACCTTCTAAAATTAATTATAATGGTATTACCAATAGATTAATAGTGGTATTGTTTGTTTTTTAAACCTTTTCAAGGACCTAAATCCAGGGCAATTCAATAACCCCTGCAAGCCAGAATCCCGCAAGCAGAACCGGCTGGTGAACCATGTAAATGAACAGCGAGTGCTTGCCAAGAAATGCGAGCACTTTAATTCCAATTTTTTGGGAAAAATCAGGCAGGCTAAAGTTTCTTTTGTAATTGGTGTAAAGCCTTTTTCCAAACGCGATTCCAATCAGCACAACCCCAAACCACGGAATCAGCGGAAAGTAGTCTGCGGTGTAAAATTCCTGCGGAATTAGTCCAACCCATAACAGCCAAGGGAAATCAACCCTGAAGCTGCGGAACCAGAATCCAAGAGCGATTGCAATCAATCCGGCAACCGCGTTCAGCCTCGGCCCCTGTTTTATGAAAAGCCATGCAAGAATTACCGCAACCCCAATAAAGTGCAGAATCCCAAACACAATTGTAAAGTGTGGGATAAAGAACCAGGTTCCGGCAGTAATCAAGAGACCCCATGAAAAGACTCTTGCCCCCCTTTTCAGAAACTTTTCAAAAGCAGGTTTCCCGCCCGCTGCCTTAATTCTGTCAAAGCTGAGCACGAGTGAAATTCCAACAAGAAAAACAAATGCAGTGGCAACAGCCCTTGCAAACCACCACCAGAAATCACCCTGGACAAGCTTCCAAACCCCAAGCAGCCTCAAATCTGTTACTGCATTGGACGCAACCATCAGGGTTATTGCAATCCCCCGTAGGGAATCAACTTCCCAGAACCTTTTTGCTTCCACGCAATTAATTAGTGCTGAACCGAATTTAAACTCTTCATTTCCTGCGCTTTGCTTTCCTCGCCTGTTCAACAGGTTTTTTTGCGCCTTCTTTTTCCCTGGTTTTAATTTTCCTAAGTTTCAAACCCGCAACCACTCTTTTGATTGATGCGCTAAGCTCGTTAATTTCCCTTATTGCACTTTTCTCAAACTTGTAATCCAAATTGCCCTTTGAAATTTGGTCTGCGCTTTCAATCAGCTGGGCTGACTGCGAGGTAACAAAATGGGAGAAGATAAGGTATGCAATCAGGAAAATAAAAATAAGTCCTGTCGAAAGCATCAGCATGTAATTATTCAGCCTGGTTACCGGCCTGAAAATTTCATCAGTATCGTGTTCAACCAGTACAGTCCAGCTCAGGCCCTTAAGGCCATTGCGGCCGTTGGAGTGCGCATAAGTTACAAACTTGGTCACTCCCTTGGTTTCATCTTCAACATTAATCCAATAGCTGGACTCAGTTACGGGTCCCTTAATCTTTTCCAAAACTTTGGGTGAAAGTTTTTTGAATAAAATGAAATTTTCTTTTGTTGAGTAAATTGTTCTCCCGTCCTTTGTAATAAGAGTGAACTCCCTTGTTTTAGAGGGGAATTGCTCTCGGGGCAGATTGAGTTCACTTGCACCAAAATAGTCAATGATTCCAACCGTTTCCTCAATGTTCAGCACTGCTTTTAGCACTCCAAGAAAGTTTCCCTCCCAGTCATTCACCCTCACCGCTATTGCAACCGAGTAAATTTCAGAGCTTTCATCATACTCAATGTCCTCCACAAACAAACCATCTTCCACCGCTTTCAACCACCATTCCTCATCATTTTGTTTGTAATCGGTTGTTTTTCCTGTCTGTGCAATATTTGCCCCGAACTTGTTTGTTACAAAAATTTCCCCGTAAACAGGATAGTCATACTTTTGCTCGTAAAATTCTGTTTTCTTGCGCAGTTCATCTGAAAGCTCGTTGCCTATAAGTTCACGCATAAACTCGCTTGTGCTACCTAATGGGACTGAGGTCCACAGCAGGTCCCTTTCATCAATTATGGCCTGAACATTTTCAATCTGTTCAAACTCTTTGTTTGACTCAGCCAATTCTGTTTGAAGAAAGCTGTCCTGGGAATAAATTAGCATTTCCTCTACTCTTGAATAGATACTCCCATCAACCCTGTTGATTGCTTCCCGCGCAAGCTGAACGTTTGTGCTCCCAAAAACGTCAACCATTGCATTTTCGCTAATGGAAATAAGCAGAAAGTTGTTTACCAGTAGAATCAGTGCCAAGGCTATGAAACAAGCCCCTAAAATATAACTTAATTTGATGCTCTTGTTGGGTTGCTTTGATTCCATTTTTGATGCGCTTACAGAATAAGATTTCTGCAAAAATATATACTGTTTTTTGTCTGTATAAAGCTTTCGTTTAAACATTTATGGTATTTTTTTTAGCGGTCAAATATTTTTCCAAACAACCAGGTTCAATTCGCCTTTTGCACCAACATTTTTTTCATAGCGCCCTCTGCTTTGGTTTTGCGGGCTTTAAATATAAGCGCGTGCACTTTTATTTATTTGATTTAGTATGTGCGGGATAGTTGGATTTGTTGGAGAGAAAAACGTGGCAGAGTTGCTTCCTGCTTGCCTGAAAAAGCTTGACTACAGGGGCTATGACAGCTTTGGTTTTGCATTTCAAAACAACTCCCTCCTTTTGGTTGTAAAGCAGGTTGGGAGAATAACAGATTTCAATGGATTTCTCGCCAAAAGCGCAAGCATTGGAATCGCACATTCGCGCTGGGCAACGCATGGCGCGGTAACCAAAAAAAACGCACACCCCCACATTTCATGCGACGGAAAAATTGCAATAGTGCACAACGGAATAATTGAAAACCACTCCGAGCTTCGCGAAAAGCTTGCAAAAAAAGGGCACTCTTTTGCAGGCGAAACAGACAGCGAGGTTGCGGTTCATCTTGCAGAGGAATTCATCAATCAAGGGCGCAGTTTCAGGGAAGCCGCAAGGGAAACATGCCGCTCTCTCAAGGGGGCTTTTGCCCTGCTTTTCATCAACAGGGAAAGCAACGAACTCATTGCCGCAAGAAACGGTTCGCCCCTGATTTTGGGGCTAGTGGAAAACGGAACATTTGTTGCAAGCGATACAACGGCGTTCATTGAATTTACCAAGCAGGCAATTTTCCTTGACGACGGGCAGATTGCGTTCCTCGGCAAGGAAATTGAGCTTGAGAATTTTAATACAGGGCAAAAGCTTTCCACAAAAATCTCGCACATTGAATGGGATGCGGAGCAGGCGCAGAAAAATGGATTCGAGCACTTCATGCTAAAGGAAATTTTTGAACAACCGGATGCAATTGAAAAATGCATTCAGGGGCGCATTGCAAACGGGCAAGCAGTTCTCCCAGAACTTGACTCCATTGCTGAAAAGCTGGGTAAAATAAACAGGATTGTAATTGTTGCGTGCGGAACAAGCTGGCACGCCGGCCTTGTTGCCGAATATGCATTTGAGGAACTCTGTGCCCTGCCTGTCGAAGTGGAGTACTCCGCTGAATTTCGCTACCGCAATCCGGTAATTGATGAAAACTGCCTTGTGATAGCAATTTCACAGAGTGGCGAGACCGCTGACACACTTGCCGCACTTCGTGAGGCAAAAAAGCACAACGCGCCGGTCCTTTCAATCTGCAATGTGATGGGCAGCACCATTGCGCGTGAATCAGACGCCGTAATTTACACACGCGCAGGCCCGGAAATTGGGGTTGCAAGCACCAAAGCGTTCACAACACAGCTTGCCGTGCTTAATCTTGTTGCCTTGTTCATTGCACTGCAGCGCAATTCAGCCCCTGAATCCAAAGTAACTGATGCGTTGAACGGGCTGAAATCAATTCCAAATGCAATGCGCAAAACCCTTGAGCAAAGCAAAACGGTTGAGGCAATTGCCGGGCTTTACTGGGACAAGAGCAATGCGCTATATCTTGGGCGCGGCCCAAACTATCCCATCGCATTGGAGGGCGCACTTAAGCTAAAGGAAATCAGTTACCTTCACGCAGAGGGAATGCCTGCCGCCGAAATGAAGCACGGCCCGATTGCATTAATTGACAGCAATATGCCTGTTGTTTTCATTGCCGTAAAGGACAGGACCTATGAAAAGGTTCTTGCAAACATTGAAGAGGTCAGGGCGAGGAACGGCTGCGTTATAGCGGTCTCAAGTGAGGCTGCAACCGAAATTAAAAACCTTTCCGATTCGGTAATTTACATAGCTGAAACAATTCCCCTGTTCCAGCCAATGCTTTCAGTAATTCCGCTGCAGCTTCTTGCGTATCACATTGCAAAGAAGCGCAATTGCGACATTGACAAGCCGAGGAACCTTGCAAAAAGCGTTACTGTGGAGTGAGTTTTATGGGTGATTTTGTTTTCAGGGAAGCAAGTGAAAGGGATGCAGGGGAACTTGCCGCACTCATAATGCAGAACTACGATGTTAAATCAATTGAGGAAGCGCATGCCTTTTTCAAAAAGGATTTGGCGGGCGGGATGAATTACATTCTGGCTGAGAGCGCCGGAAAGCTTGCCGGCTTTGTGACCTGGAAAGAGCACGACCGCGCATACCACGAGCTTGCGGAGCTTCATGCAATCGCTGTTGACGATTCATTCAAGGGAAAGGGCCTTGCCTCTGACATGTTTGGCGCGCTGCTTGAGCATGCGAAGGGTTTTTATGGGCAAAACAACCAATCTCTTAGAAAGCTTTACGTGCTAACTCACGCAACAAACGAGCGCGCGATTCGCTTTTATAAAAAAATGGGTTTCAAAAAAGAAGTAGTGCTTCCAAGCCACTACTACAAAGACGTTGACGAACTGATGCTTTCAATGTATTTCTAACGGTGATTCTATGGCTAAAATTAAGGCAGTAATATTTGATTTGGACGACACTCTTTTTGATTGCACAGGGCAACTGGTTGAGGAGGCGAGAAAGAACGCTTCAAAGGCTCTTGCAAAAATTCTGCCTTTGGCAAGCGAGGGGGAAATTCATAAAAAGGCGGTCGCGCTCTACGAAGAGTTTGGACCAAATTTCAATGTCTTTGATCGGATTTGCTCCGATTTTAATGCGGAGGACAAGGAGGCATGCGTTGACATTGCATTGCGTGCCTACAACAGTGACGAGGTAAAGAACATCTCGCTTTTTGATGACGCAACCGAAACCCTTGAAAAGCTGCGCTCCAAGGGGCTTAAAACAGTTATCATTTCCAGCGGAATTTACTCAAGGCAGCAGAGAAAGATTGAGCTTCTGAACCTCAAGCCGTTGTTTGACTTGATTCTGATTCACGATATTGAAAAGGGCGGAGTCTCCAAGGAAAAGCAGTTCCGGCAGGCTCTTGAGGAATTTTCCCTCAAGCCCGAGGAAGTTGTAAGTGTCGGTGACAGGATTAAAAGCGAGATAAGAATGAGCAACAAGCTTGGAATCATAAGTGTGCGGATGCTGCACGGCCGCTTTTCAAAAATCAGGCCAAAAAATGACCTTGAGCAGCCTGATTTTGAAATTTCAAAACTAAGCGAGCTTCCAAAAATAATCCGCAAGGCTGCAAGGAACCAAAACGGTAAGCCAAGGGTTGTTGCAATTGGCGGTGGGACCGGTCTGCCCATGGTGCTAAGCGGCCTTAAGGAGTTCACCCCAAACCTTGCCGCAATTGTAACAGTCACCGACAGCGGGCGAAGCAGCGGAATGCTTCGTAAGGATCTTCATATTCTTCCGCCAGGGGATATCCGCAACTGCCTTATTGCTTTGAGCGATTCTGAGAAGTTGCTTCTTGACCTTTTTCAGTACCGTTTTGAGGAAGGAGGCCTTGAGGGGCACAGTTTTGGAAACCTTTTCATTGCGGCGCTTACAAAAACAACCGGTAGCTTTGAAAAAGCAATTAAGCAGGTCGGAAAAATTCTTGCAATTAAGGGAAAGGTTCTTCCCTCAACGCTGCAGGACACACACATTTGTGCAGAGCTTGAGGACGGAACAGTTATTGAGGAAGAGTTCAATGTAAGAAAGCTTGGCAAGAGCCCGATTAAGAAAGTTTTTTTGAAGCATAAGGTTGAGCCTCTTGAGGAAACCCTTCGTGCAATTGGGGAAGCTGACCTGATTGTTCTTGGTCCCGGAAGCCTTTTCACTTCAATTATGCCAAACCTTTTGGTTAAGGGAATTCCCACGGCAATCAGCAAAAGCAAGGCAAAGAAGGTTTACCTTGCAAACATTATGACCCAGCCGGGGCAGACAGACGGTTTCTCCCTTTCAATGCATGTTGCGCAGATTGAGAAGTATTTGGGAAAGGGTGTGCTTGACATTGTTTTGGTGAATGCAAAGCAGCCAAGTGCCGAGCTTGTTGAAAAATATGAAAAAGAGAACGCTTCCATGGTTGAAAACGATTTTTGTAACCTTCCAAAAGGAATTAAGGTTGTTGAGGTTGACATGCTTGAAAAGGAAAGCAAGCACATTCTTTGGAACAAGCAGTATCTTTTAAGGCACGATCCGCAAAAGCTTGGAAACGCATTAATCGGCCTTGTTTAATGGTGCACATGAATTGGTGAGCCGCGCACTGCCTCTATCCTAATCGCCCTCAGTTTGCCGTCAGGCATTTTTAGGATTGTTTCATAGAAGGGCAGGTAAACATCAGTTACACTTTTGACCACTATTTTCTTTCCAAGTTTTTGCAGCACATCTATTGCCCTTTGCTTTGGATAGCGCTCCATTTCAAGTGAGAGCGCTTCCGCCTTTGAAACAGGGAGTGTTTCAAGGCTTCTCAGTAGGGGATGCAGCAAATTGCGCGGCAGGTCAAGCTCTTTGTTGAGTGAATAAAAGTTTTGCCCGGCTGTTTTTTCCTTTGCGGCCAGTCCCTTTGCAACAAGGCTTTCCAGCGCCTTCTTTGAAATCATTTCGCTTTCAGCCATTGCCTTCACCAGCGCTTCAAAATCCCTTTTTTCCTTTTTGAGCAGGAACAGTGCCCTTATCTCGTTTTCTTTCAGGTCGTTTATCACCTGCAGTCCGCGGCTTTCCATAAATCTCTTTGTTTTTTGGTTGAAATGCAAAAATTCCCCTGTTCCCGAATCAAAGAACACTTCCCCCGTGTGGAACATGTTGTGGCTGTTGAACATGTTGAACTTTATCCTGTAAACAGGCAGGTGTTTTAGCGTAATCTTCTCAATTGTTTCCTCTATCCCAATCAAACCCAGGAATTTTTTCTTCCTTGCCTTGTTCATTGCCTTTCTTGCGGCCTCTTCGCTGAGGTTCACAGGGAACGCAAGCAGCTCAACAGGCTCGGGGTCAGGCAGTATTGCCTTGCTTTCCCTTGCAATTTCAATCTCAGGTTCTCCCGAAATTTCATCAATAATTGATTCCTCGTTCTCTTCCTGCGGGAGGCTTAATGTGCTTGTTCTTGTGTCAAGCAGCACCCCTTTTTTTTCAAGTTCCTCAATCAGTTCGCCCAGCTGCAGGTTGCTTTTGTACTTTATGTTCAGTGATTTAAGCGAATCGTTCACAATTGTTGTTTCAAGCTTTCCGGCCCTTTCAACCTTTGCGTACATCAGCCCTGACGCAAGTTTCAGAACCTCTTCGTTTCCAAGTTTTATGCTTCTTTCAACTGTCTCAGCTTCCCTTCCCTCATGCTGTGACATCCTTGGCCTGATGCGCATTACAAATGCCCGGCTTGTCTCCTCCCTTCTGTCTCCTGTCAATCCAACTCCCACAGGGAGAGTCTTTACAAAGTTGCTGTTCTTGTATCTCTTTGGGATAATTGTCGGAGTCCTCTTGTAAATTGCTTTTATGTCGTCGTCAAACACAAGCTTGTGTGATATAATAACGTCCAGCTGGCTCAAGACCTTTGTGTCAATTGCAGATGGCTGCTGTGTTGCAAAAACGAGGGAACAGCCAGGCTGCCTTCCCTGCTTTACATATTCAATAATCGGGGTTGAAGCAGGGGTCTTCACGTTTCCGCTTGGAATAAGCGTGTGGGCCTCATCAATAAATATCCATGTTGGCGGTATATCCTCCTCAAGCAGGCTGCTTGTTGAGGTTTCCTTCATCCTGTTTGCGGCTTCCTTTCTTGTGCTCAGCTTTCTTGCCGCCAAAACCCTTCTTGCAAGAATTCCTATAACAAGTGCCGAAACATTGTCCTCAAGGAATGAGGTGTCAATAATTGTTAGCTGGTTCTCCGAGCTTAGTTCCGAGAGAGGTGTTCCCCTTTTGTCAAACACGCCCCAGTTCTTTGCCGCGTCAAACCTTGAGGTTAGCGCCCTGATTGAGTCGTGCTTGTATCCCTTTTCCGCACTGTTCAGCTCCACATCGTTAATTAAGCAGAACACTATGTCGTCAAGCGAGAAGAGTTTTCCCTTGGGCTTTACAAATTTTCCTTCTTTTGTTTTATAGCCGCGCGCTACTTTGCCCAATGCTTTTTCCAAAAGCAGTCCGCTTGGTGAAAACCTTTCAATTCCAAAGGTTAGGCACCAGTCCTCGGGCGAAAGCATTGAAGGGGGCAAACTGAATGTGTCGTCGTATGTTTTTCGCGGAACCTTGTCCTTCATTCCCTGCGGGATGAACACTTTTAGGTTGTCCAGTCCCTGTGGCTCAAGCTCCCATTTTCCAAGCAGCTCGAGTTCACGCTGTTCCCTGTTTGGGAACCTCATGCTCCAAAAGACTCCGATTGGGTCTACAACAATCACTCCAACATTCTTGTTCTTCAGCGAAAGTTCCTCCGCCATAACCCCTAAAACGTATGACTTTCCCGAGCCCCTTGCACCGCACACGAAGACAACGTGCGGGTTCAGGCTGTCTAAATAAATGTTTTTGCCGCGCAACGTATCTTCATTAACTTTTCCAACAAACAGCGAGGCCTCTGCCCCGTATTTTTTGTAAACGCTTGACTTTCTTCCAATATAAACCTTGTTTTCGTCCTCAGTGTCCTGCAGGAACTTTAGCTCGGGCTTTATTGGTGGCTTTTTTTCAACTGTTGGATTCTTTTCCTTTACTCCAACTTCTTTGGTTCCAATCTCGCGGTCAAACGGCAGTTCCTGCTTTTCAGCAGCATCCTTTGCCTTTGCAACAACAATTTTCCTAATCTTCTCTTTCACTGTCTCTTTTGGCATTTTTGGCTGTTCGGGTTCGGGCTCATCAGGCTCTTCAGGTTCCTCGGGCTCAAGTTCGTCCTTTTCTTCATCTTCCTGTTCGACTTCCTCTTCGGGTTTGGTTTCAGGTTTCGGCTTGGGCTCCTTTTTTGCCTTCACAGCCTTTTTCTTCGCCTTCTTTGGCTCTTCAGCGGGCTCTACCCCAACTTCGCTCATTTCGGCTGCGCTTTGCTCTGGTTCTTCCGGTTCGTCCGGCATTGGAGGGCCTGGAATGTCATCGTCATCTCTGCCAACCTGCCCTGCTTCCTTTTTCCTCTTTTTCTTCTCCTTCTCAAGCCTTTCGCGTTTTTCCTCAATCCTTTCCTTCATTTTGGCTTTTGCAGCCTGCTTTTCAGCATCCGGGCCGAATGTCTCATCAAACATGTCTTCTGCATCAGGATCCTCAAACTCCTTTTCGACGCGATTTTCCTCTTCCATTCTTTTATCCCATTTAAAATACGGAATTAAAGTATTTAAGGCTGATGTTTCCATTTTTAAGCCTGGCACGGGAAATCAGTCAAAAAACTCTTTTTTTAGAATAATTTTGTTGGTGACACCGTAATCGTGCTTTTCAAGAATCCTTTTTGATTCAAGTCTTTTAATTACTCTGTGAACCTGCACTTTGCTTAATCCTGTTTCCTTGGTGAGCTTGGACTGGGTTAATTCATATCCTGAGTCTTTTAAGGCTTCAATCACAGCATTTTCATCTGGAAGCAGCAGGTTTGCGGTGGCAGCCTGTTTTACGCTTTTTAGCTCCTTTTGCCTGATCAAACTCCAAATGGCCAACCCAGCCAAAATCGCAATAACTCCTCCTGCCAAATAAACTAAATTTGTTGGGGAACATATGAATGCAATTGGGTCATAACCAAACTTTCTTGTTCCAGCAAACCCTTTTAGGCCGTCTGCGAATTGATTTAGGTCTGCGTTAACATCTGCAAACCCGCCTTTAACTGGGTTGAGCAGTCCCATCTTCCAAAAAGAGGAGTAAACTCCAAATGAAAGCATAAAAATGGAAAATCCTCCATAAAGGAAGCAAATAAGGGTTATTGCAACATATCTCTTCTTTGTTTTGAAATACGTTTCAGTTTGTTTCATGTTTCATCACGTTTCAAGGGGCTTTATTAGTGGTTTCACTCTGTTACACTAAAGATTATTAATGGTTGCGAATTAATATAAATTGCTCGCAAAAGTTGGCTGGCGCTAAATATAACTTTAGAAACGGAATTTGGAAATGGTTTGCATGGCAAAAACGGTTTTGGAGGTCCAGGGCATTTGGAAGGTATACCAAATGGATTCAATTGAGGTTCCCGCGTTAAGGGGGCTAAGCCTTAAGATTAAGGAGGGTGAATTTGTAGCCATTGTTGGCGCTTCTGGTTCGGGAAAATCAACGGTTTTAAACATCATTGGGGCATTGGATGTTCCGACGAAAGGGCTTGTTTTTTTGAACGGAATCGAAATCACAAAACTTTCCGAATCAAAGCTTGCCAGGTTAAGGGGTAAAACAATCGGTTTTGTTTTTCAAACATTTAATTTGTACCCCACCCTTAACGTGTTTGACAACATTGCCCTGCCAATGAAAATTCATGAATTTGACCCTGTCAAAATTGAGAAAAAGGTCAACGGCTTGGCAAAGCTTGTCGGGCTGGAGCACAGGGTAAACCATTTGCCTGCGCAGCTTTCAGGTGGTGAACGGCAGAGGGTTGCGCTTGCAAGGGCACTTTCAGCCGAACCAGCCCTTATACTTGCAGATGAGCCAACTGGCAATCTTGACACAAAAACAAGCAGGGAAATAATGGGCTTGCTGGCTGATTTGCACAAAAAACAGGGAAAAACAATTATTCTTGTAACACACGAACCCAGCCTTGCGCAATA
Organism: Candidatus Iainarchaeum sp.; assembly: GCA_017610175.1. Lineage (GTDB taxonomy): Archaea > Iainarchaeota > Iainarchaeia > Iainarchaeales > JAFCCO01. Next base: position 44,153 of record JAFCCO010000002.1, read on the forward strand.
TGCCGGGCGAATAATTGAATTGAGGGACGGCAAAATTTTGTACGACAAGAAAAACAAGAAAAAGGGCAATGTCCTGTAGGAGGAAATGAAAATGGAGAAAAAATTAATTATTTCAATTTTGGCGGTTTTTGCAGTGCTTGGTGCATTGCAGCCAGCATATGCGGTCACAGATGCTGCATATTTGCTTAAGGTTGAGAGCACAAGCTTTTTGCCTGAAACAATGTATGCAGGGGACGTTGCAAGCCTGGCTGTTAATGTTAAAAATGTTGGAAGCTCCCTGTCAGTCATCGGGCTGGAGGGGACCCTTGACATTGGGGACCAGTTCGAGCAAATTGAATTGAAGGACACAATTCCTGTAATTGCAAAAAATACAAGTAAAACGCTTGTGTTTAGGTTTAGGGTAAAAGAAAACACTTTTCCAGGATACTACCCCGCATTTTTGACAACAACCTATCTGAGGGAAGGGACAAATTTGAGCATCACGGAAACGCAAAGCATTACAATTCCTGTTTCAAAAACAGAGAAAAACCTTGACATTACTCTTTCCCCAACAGTAATTAATCCGGGAACCCAAACAGATGTTGTTTTTTCCATTGAAAACGTTGGAGGGACTCCTGCGTCAAACATCTTGTTTTTGTGGGGTGAGGAAAACAATTTAATCCTGCCTGTTGGTTCTGACAACAAGAGATATATTTCAATTATTCAGCCACACGAACAGGTGGAAATTTTGTACTCTGTTGCAGCAGACCCAAATATTGCAACAGGAATATACCCGCTTAATCTGACAACAACTTTTACTGATGTTAACGGAACAAAAACCCAAACATCCCAAGTGGGGTTAATTGTTGGGGGCAAAACGGATTTTGAGATAAGTGCTGAAGTGCTCAACACCGGGCAGGTATCTGTCAGCATAGCAAACATTGGCTCAAACGACGCAGGTGCCGTTGTGGTAAGGATTCCGAACAGGGCGGGGGTTAGAGTGAACGGAAGCAGTACTGCAATACTTGGAAACCTGAACAAAGGGGACTTTACCATGGCAAACTTCCAAATAAGTTCCCTGGGTTACGCCAAAGAACCAGTGTCCAAACTTAAGGAAACAACGCAACCAAAAAGCAATGAAACGCTGCAGCCGCGAAGCAAGGGAACCTTTGAAAAATCCGAAACATCCAATGTGCTGACTGTGGAAATTGACTACACAGACACCACAGGTGAAAGACAAAGTGTTGAAAAAACAGTGCAGTTGGCTTTTGACACAAGTGAACTATTGTCCGGAAGCAAATTGATTGGTGAAGCTGCATACGATAAATTCAGGCAAAAAACAAATCCCTTTGCATTGGCTCCGTGGGTTTTGCTTGTTTTGCTTGCTGGCGGTGCAGTGGCATTCAACAAATTTAAAGCCGGAAACAAGGCCCTGAAAGAGCTTGCAAAGCCGGTTGCGGTTGTAGGTGTTTTGTTCCTTGCAGTGATTTACATGTTCGGGTCGGATTTGATGGCTACGGCTGTTGCGGCAATAATTTCAACGGCATTGCTTTTATGGTTTTTTAAAGGGAAAAAGTGACCAAACCATGAGATTAAGTGACTCCATTAAGTTGTCAGCAAACAATATTCTGCACAGGAAGTTGAGAAGCTGGCTCACATTGCTTGGCATTATAATAGGTGTCGCGGCAGTGGTCTCAATTATTTCAATAGGGGAAGGCGCGCAAGCAAGTGTGAGTGAAAAGCTTTCAGGCTTTGGGGCAGACGTAATTACTGTCAGCCCGGGCTTCAGCAAGGCCAGTGCGTTTGCTGGATTTAAGCGGATTGGCAAAAAAATTGGCAACAGCGATGCATCCGGTGATGGGGACGAACCGACTTTGACAAGGATAGACTCGATTGTACTTGCAGGAAACCCAAACGTTTTCCAAGTTTCCGAAACAGTTTCTGGCAGGGGCAATCTTGTATTCATTGCGGAAGAAAATTCTGTTGACATTCAAGGGATAAATCCGCTTGGTTGGCGTGAGACTTCCAATGCCGAGCTGGCTTCAGGCAGGCATTTGACGCCAAGCGATTCAACTGTGGTTGTAATCGGGGACAGAATTGCCAACAGCATGTTTAGGCAACCAATTACTTTGGGGCGAAGGGTTGTAATTGAAGAGAAGCCGTTTACTGTGGTTGGGATACTTAAACCATCCGGAGGCGGCGGGTTTGGCGGAAACGATTCAACCGTTTACATGTCCCTTGCAAGTGCATGGGATGTAACAGACGTTGAAAAAAACACCTTTTCTCTGATTGAAGTAAAAGTGGTTGACACCGAATTTATTGAGGAAACAGTTGAAGAGCTCACCCAAGCGTTAATGCTTTCAAGAAAGGTAACTGAAGCAAACCAAAATTTCAGCATGGTTTCTGCGCAGGCGATTCAGGAGCAGGTCAGTTCTGTGGCCGAAACACTCACCCTGTTTTTGGGGGCAATTGCAGCAGTTTCACTGCTTGTTGGCGCGGTTGGAGTGGCAAACAGCATGTTTACATCGGTTCTTGAGCAAACAAAGGAGATTGGAATACTGAAAGCCCTTGGTTCAACAAACAACGAAATTATGTGCATTTTTATGATTGAATCAGGGTTGTTTGGGCTGGCAGGGGGCACAATTGGGGTGCTTTTTGGAACCGCCATATCTATCGGCCTTTCTGAGCTGGAGATAATTTCAATTCCCATGCTTAAAGGGGGCACAACAACCATTGTAACCCCCCAGCTGGTTATTATTGCAATTGTGCTGTCCACAGTTATTGGAATAGTTGCAGGGGCAATGCCTGCACGAGCGGCATCAAAGCTAAAGCCGGTTGAAGCCCTGCGGTATGAATGACTGTTTGAAGCCAAGCCAGCGCCTGCCGATAGCTTTAAATAGATTGCTTGCACCAATTTTATTTGATGACCTCAAAAGGCGATTCACTTTGGCTTCAATAAGGCCTTACCTGATTTAACTAGCCTTTTGAATGCAAATTCTAACCTAATTCAGCCATGGCTCTGGGCCTGGTTCACGCCGTAGGGCAAAGCATTGGAAAAAAGTTGGGGTTATAGCATAACCTGGTAGTGCAGGCGGCTCCAGACCGTCGGATCAGGGTCCGAATCCCTGTAACCCCACTAATTTTTTCTTTTCAAAAAAGAAAAAAATTAACCAAAAGAAAACTAAAATGAAAACTGAAAACAGAACCCAGTGAACAAACGATGATTTCAGAAAAGGAACTCGGAAAGTTTGGAAAGGGAACAATTGTTCCAATAGTAAAGGAAATAAGTAGCGGCCAGCATGCCCTAGACTTCTTTGCAAAGCTTTCAGATTACGGCAGGCAGAAAAACTCAATTCTCCTTGAGTCGGCCGATGTAATGAAGAAGTACGGTGAAAAAAGCATCGGTTCAGCAGACCCATGCCTCAAAGTGCAGGGGACGGGGTCCGAATTTGAAATTGCCGCGCTAAATTCGCTTGGGGAAAACTTTCTTGAATTCATTAAGCCAGGCCTTGGTTTTGTAAAGGACATTGAATTCTCAAAGGACTCAATCAAGGGAACGCTCTCGGTTGCTGCCGGAAACGTAAGCGAGGAAGAAAGGCTCAGGCTCAAAACACACGCAGACATTCTTCGCGCAATCTCCTTCGCATTCAAGCCAAGCCAGAAGCCGTTTACCCCATACTCCGGCTTGTTTGGTGCAATCTCCTATGATTTCATTGACCAGTTTGAAAAGCTTCCCGCAAACAGGCAGGACAAGCTAAACGACCCGGATTATGAATTGCTTTTTCTCGACAACCTTTTCCACGTGGACCACGAAAAGCAAAAGTATTCCTTTGTTGCGAACGCGCTTCTCACAACCGATGATACCGGACCTGTTTATGAAAAATGCCTGAAGAGAATTGATGCGATGGAGAAAATCCTCTCCAAGGAAATTCCTGAAAGCAAAAAGGTTTCGAAGAAGGTTGAGATTCAAACAGACGTTTCGGACAAGGAGTACGCTGAAATAGTTGAAAAAATGAAGGAACACATTACTGCAGGGGACGTTTTCCAGATTGTTCCAAGCAGAACATTTTCTACAAAGGTGTCTGCAGAGCCGCTTGACATTTACTCAAAGCTTCGCGAGCTAAATCCCTCACCCTACATGTTTTATTTCAGGAATCAGTTGGGTATATTGCTTGGAAGCAGCCCTGAAACATTTCTCAAGGTAGAGGGTGGGAAAGAGAAAACGATTGAAATCAGACCGATTGCGGGAACGCGCAGGCGCGGCATTGTAAACGGAAAAATTGACGAGAAGCTTGACTTGGAGCTGGAAAAAGAGCTTCGCGCCGATGAAAAGGAGCTTGCAGAGCACACAATGCTTGTTGACCTTGCAAGAAACGACGTTGCGCGCGTTTCAAAGCCGGGAACAAGGCATGTGGACAAGCTGCATATTGTTGAGAGATACAGCCATGTAATGCACTTGGTGAGCAGTGTGCACGGGACACTCAAGCCCGAGCTTGACGCTTTGCATGCATACCTTGCCTCAATGAATATGGGAACCCTTACCGGCGCACCAAAGATTAAGGCAATGGAGCTCTTAAGAAAATACGAAAAGAACAAGCGCGGCTTTTACGGCGGGTCGGTTGGGTACTTTACGCCAAGCGGCGACTTTGACTCCTGCATTGTAATCAGAAGCATGCGCATCAAAAAGGGTGAAGCATTCATTCGCGCGGGCGCCGGAATTGTTTTTGATTCAGTTCCCAAAAAAGAGGCTGCTGAAACAACCGCAAAGGCACAATCCTGCATTTCAGCAATTAAGAAGGCACAGGGGGACTTCGAGTGAACGTTTTATTCATTGACAACTTTGATTCATTCACCTACAACCTTGTGGACGAGTTTGCAAAACGCGGCTGTGAGGTCCGGGTTTACAGGAACGACGCTCCGCTTGAGAAAATTGAGCAGGTTGTTTTGGAATTTAACCCGGCTCTTATAGTGATAAGCCCCGGTCCGTCAACTCCAAAGGATGCGGGGGTCTCAATTTCCGCAATAAAGGAGTTTGCGGGAAAAGTTCCGATTTTTGGAATCTGCCTGGGGCACCAGTGCATTGTTGAGGCATTTGAGGGGGAGGTAGGGCAGGCGCCTGAAATAGTGCATGGAAAGCCGTCCCAAATCAAGCACGACGGCAAAACAATCTTCAAAAACATTGAAAACCCGTTTCAGGCAGGCCGTTACCACTCTCTGACAGGTTTAAATATTCCTTCGTGCCTTGAAGTTAGTGCAAAGGCAAACGATGTGGTTATGGGCGTAAGGCATCGCAAGCAATTCATTGAGGGAGTTCAATTCCACCCGGAAAGCATTCTTACAAGGGAAGGCGGGAAAATTATTGAAAATTTAATTAAATTGTGCGGGAACAAAAAATGATTGGGCAATTTGTTGAAAAGGCTTCAAAAGGGGAAAACCTTTCAAGGAAAGAGGCAAGGGAGGCATTTGACCTCATAATGGCCGGAAAGGTTGAAACACCTGAAATTAAGGAACTGCTTATTGCACTGCGCGACAAGGGCGAAACAATTGATGAGATAAGCGGTGCAGCCGAAAGCATGAAAGATGTTGTTGCAAACGTTTCCCCAAAAACAGACAAGCCATTGCTTGACATTGTTGGAACAGGCGGCGACTGCAAGAGCACAATCAATGTAAGCACAGCGTCAGCCTTTGTTGCCGCAGGGGCAGGATGCATTGTTGCAAAGCACGGAAACAGGAGTGTTTCCAGCAAATGCGGCTCTGCTGATGTTCTTGAAAAGCTGGGCGTAAAGCTTGAGTGCGGCAACGAGAAAAACACGCGGATGATTGAAAAGATTGGCATTGCTTTTTTGTTCGCGCCATGCCACCACCCTGCAATGAAATTTGCAATTCCTGCGCGAAAGGAAATCGGGACAAGGACAATTTTCAACATTTTAGGGCCGCTCACAAATCCAGCAAATGCACAAACTTTCTTGCTCGGGATATTCTCTCTTGAGCTGGCGGAGAATCTTGCAGGCGTTCTGGCCAATCTAAAAATAGGGCACGCGCTTGTTGTGCACGGCAACGACGGCTTTGACGAGATTTCGGTCAGCGATGCGACAACGGTTTTTGAGGTAAAGGGCGGAAAGATTGAACGCTATGAAATTTCACCTGAACAGTTTGGGTTTCAGCGTGCAAACGAGAGGGATATAAAGGTGTCAAGCATTGAGGAAAATGCAACCGTTCTGAAGGCAATTCTTTCAGGGAAGGAAAAGGACGCAAAGCGGGACATCGTTGTTTTTAATGCGGGTGCGGCAATCTACGTAAACAATCTTGCTTCAAGCATTGGAGAGGGAATTGAAAAGGCCAGGCAAAGCATTGATTCGGGCTCGGCGCTTAAAAAACTTGAACAGCTTGTAGAGGAGAGCGGCAAATGAAGGGATTATTGCGCGACATTGTTGCCGCGAAAAAGATTGAAGTCAAGGCTAAGAGGAAAGAGGTTCCCTTGAACGAGCTTGAGCCAAGTGTAAAGCCGGCCGAACACGGTTTCAGGCAGGCGCTTGAATCAAAGAAGCATGCAATAAACCTCATTGCCGAACTGAAAAAGGCCTCTCCCTTGTCGGGCGTTCTTCGTGAGGACTTTGATGTAAAGAAAATCGCGTCAATTTATAACAGGCATGCACAGGCAATTTCGGTTATTACCGATGAAAAGTTTTTCCAGGGAAAAGCAGAGTACATCAAGCAGGTAAAAGAGGTTTCTTCACTCCCTGTTCTGCGAAAGGACTTTGTGATTGACGAATACCAGCTTTACGAAAGCCTTGCAATGGGGGCAGATGCGGTTTTGCTTATTGCGTCAATTGTTTCAAAGCAAAAGCTCCAGAAAATGATGCGTCTTGCAAAAGAAATTGGAATTCAGGCCCTTGTGGAGGTTCACTCCAGCCAGGATTTTGAGCGCGCGTTCTCGCACGACCTTGAAATAATTGGGGTAAACAACCGCGACCTTGAAACAATGAAAATAAGCCTTAATTCGTTTGAGAGAATTAGGCAGCTCATTCCGGAGGATCGGGTAATTGTTGCGGAGTCAGGCTACTCCACAAAACAGCACATTGACTCAATTAAGGGAAAGGCCGATGCTGTTCTGATGGGCTCGGTTTTAATGAAGGCAGAGGATATTGATGCAAAACTTGAGGAGCTTGGTTTCGTTGGTTGAGATAAAATTCTGCGGGTTCACCGATGAGAAAGACGCCCTTCAGGCCTGCTCCCTTGGGATAGACTTTATAGGGTTTAATTTTGTTAAGGAAAGCAAGCGCTTTGTTTCCCCCGAAAAAGCAAAGGAAATCATTTCCGCACTTCCTGAGCGGGTGAAAAAGGTGGGCGTTTTTGCGGACGAGCCGGTTCAGCGCGTTAACTTCATCAAGCGATACTGCGGCCTTGACATGCTTCAGTTCCACGGTTTTGAAACACCTGAGTACTGCTCGCAGTTTAGGAATTATATTAAGGCTTTCAGGGTAAAGGATGCCGATTCGCTTGAGGCAGTCTCAAAATATGGCACAGAGTACGTTCTTCTGGACACTTTTGTGGAGGACAAGCTTGGCGGGACAGGAAAGAGATTTAATTGGGCCATTGCAAAAGAGGTTTTGGATAAAAAGGTTTTTTTAGCTGGTGGTCTTAATTATAATAATGTAGCGCAGGCAATTGAGGAATCAAAACCCTTTGCGGTTGATGTTGCCTCGGGAATTGAGAGCGCTGCAGGCAGAAAGGACTTGGATTTGATGAGAAAATTTGTTGAGGCGGTGAAGGGCATTGAAGCATAGCGGAAAATTTGGCGAGTATGGCGGAATATTTATTCCCGAAACACTCATGCCCGCGCTTGAAGAGCTTGAAACCGCATTTTACGAAAGCAAAAAAGACGGCGCTTTTAAAAAGGAATTTGACCATCTTCTCAAAACATTTGTGGGCAGGCCAACAGCGCTTACTTTTGCGGAAACACTCAGCAAAAAGCTCGGTTGCAGGGTTTATTTGAAGCGAGAGGACCTTGCGCACACCGGGGCGCACAAGATTAACAACGCCCTTGGCCAGGCACTTCTTGCAAAGAAAATGGGAAAGAAAAGAATTATTGCCGAAACAGGGGCGGGCCAGCATGGCACTGCAACTGCAATTGCCGCAGCAAAGCTTGGTTTTGAGTGTGATGTTTATATGGGCGAAGTTGATATTGAAAGGCAGAAGCCAAACGTTTTTAGGATGAAGCTTGCGGGGGCGGGCGTTCTGCCTGTTTCAAGCGGAAGCCGCACACTAAAGGATGCGATAAATGAGGCGCTTAGGGACTGGACTGCTTCATGCGAGGACACATATTACCTGCTTGGCTCCGTTCTCGGACCGCATCCCTATCCTGAGATGGTTGCACATTTTCAAAGCGTAATCGGGCAGGAGGCAAGAAAGCAGATTCTTGAGGCTGAGGGAAAGCTTCCAAAAACAATTATTGCCTGCGTTGGCGGGGGAAGCAATGCAATAGGAATTTTTAAGGAATTTATTCAGGACAAAGATGTTGAATTGATTGGTGTTGAAGCAGGCGGCCTTGGGATTAAGGGTGGAAAGCATGCGGCGCGGTTTGCCGACCCAAAGCTTGGGCGGAAGGGTGTGCTGCATGGCACCTTAACCTATGTGCTGCAGGACAAGTTTGGGCAGATTTACAACACACACAGTGTTTCAGCAGGCCTTGATTACAGCGCGGTTGGCCCTGAACACAGCATGCTTCGCGATATGGGTCGGGCAAAGTATACCTATGCGACAGATTCAGAAGCCCTGGCGGCATTCAAACTTTTAAGCGAGGTTGAGGGGATTATTCCTGCCCTTGAGTCATCGCATGCGGTGGCGCACTTGTTAAAGTATGCCAAGCACTGCAAAAAGGACGATGTGGTAATAGTTAACATTAGCGGCCGCGGGGACAAGGACATTTTCCACGTTGCAGACCAGTTGGGTGAGAAGATTTGAACAGATTCGAGCGCATGTCTGCAAGGCTGAGGCCAAAGGGAGAGGGCGCATTAATGCCTTTTGTGGTTCTTGGCGACCCAAATTATGAGCAGTCGCTTGAGCTAATCAAAACACTTATTGACAATGGAGCGGACGCGCTTGAGCTTGGTTTTCCGTTTTCCGACCCTATTGCGGACGGTTCAACCGTGCAGGAAGCGGACCAGAGAGCGCTTGCTTCCGGGATGAACACGGACAAGTGCTTTTCTCTCTTAAAGGAAATAAGGGAATACAATTCTGATATTCCAATCGGGCTGCTTGTTTACTACAACCTTGTTTTTCAAAGGGGTTTGTCCAGCTTTTGCGGGGATGCAAAAAAGGCAGGTGTTGATGCCTTGCTTATAGCGGATATGCCTATTGAGGAGTCAAACGCAATTATGGGTGCGTCCTGGAAGCACGGGATTTCACAGGTTTTTCTGGTTGCTCCAACAACAGGCGATGCGAGAATAAAGCAGATTGCGTCCCTTTGCTCGGGCTATCTTTACATTGTTTCCCGCTTGGGCGTTACGGGAGCAAGGGATTCGCTGCAGGTAAGCACACTTGAACTTGTTCAAAGGGTAAGAAAACACACTCAACTTCCTTTGATGGTTGGTTTTGGAATAAGCAAACCCATGCACATACATGATGTTATTGCGGCGGGAGCGGACGGCGCAATTGTTGGCTCCGCTTTAATTAAGATTGTTTCAAAAAATCTTGTTAATCGCCGAAAAATGCTCAAAGACGTTGCCTCATTCATTGCCGAACTCAAGAAGGCAACAGTTTCCAAACCGGGCAAAAACTAGGTTTTTAAACTAACTCGCGGCTTAAATTATTACATCGGGCCCTTAGTCTAGTGGTAGGACGCATCCTTCGCAAGGATGAGATCCCGGGTTCAATCCCCGGAGGGTCCATTTTTACCCTTTTTCTGCTTCTAACCTCCTTTTGCAACTTTTTAAAGTTAATTTGCAAAGCAAAGCTTTTTATATTTGAAAACGTTTCTTATATTAAATTCACATTGGAATTAGTGTGGTGAAACAAGGAAAAGGAGGTGAAAAGCATTGGTTGAAGCATTTACTGGCGAACAAGTGGTAGATTTAATAGTCGCCCCATGGGCAGAGGCTATTACAGCTAGCGTAATCGCTGTTTTGGTTATTGCACTTGCTTTTGTAGTTGGATTCTACGTTAGCAAATACATTGCGCAAATAATCGAAATGGCTTTGCAGAAAGCCAAAGTGGAAAAGTGGATTGATGACAACAGTCTTGGAACAGCATTGCTTGGTTTCAGGTTAACCCAGATTATTGTTGTTTGGGTAAAAGTTTACATCATCGCTGCCGCTATTGGAACAGGTTTTGCATTGGTTAGCAGTGACCTGCCTATTGTTGCCACGATCAACGGCTTTATTGAGTACATGGGAACATTGGCTTCTTCATTGGTCATAATTGTTGGCGCTTTGTTTATTGCAAAGTACATCAGCAACGAGATCAAAAAGGGAGACGTCTTGTTCAGCACACAGATCGCTGGAGCCATTCACTTGGCGATAGCTTACTTTGTGGCAGTGTCAACGTTGCCAAATCTGCTTCCGGGACCTGGAGAAGTAATAGCTGATTTGCTAACTTTCTTCCTACAGGCACTGGTTGTTGGAATAGGTCTGGCAATAGGTTTGGCTTTCGGGCTTGGCCTAAAGGATGTCATTTCAAAGAGCGCTGCAAAGAATCAGGCAGCAATCGAGAAATACATTGTAAACTTGGGAAAGAAGTAAACCAACTACTTTCCCCTCCTTTTCTTTTTTTTTTAACGCGTTCAGGCTTCGCCCTCTAATGAGAAATAGATTCTTCTGTTGTTCTTTCCCTTGTTTTTCATTCCCTCAATCTTAATCTTTCCAACTTCATCAGTATTCCTAACGTGGGTTCCACCATCAGCGGTTATATCAACTCCGCCAATGTCCACAATCCTAAGCACTTCAACAGCCTTTGGAAGCTTGTCCTTTAGCCTAATAATTCCCGGAATCTTAAACGCCTCTTCCCTTGGCAAAAACTTCACTTCAATCGGAAGATTTCTTGCAAGCAGTTCATTCGCTTTCTCCACAAATCCGTTAAGCAATTCACGGTCGAAATTTTCCACACAAAAGTCCATTCTGCTCTTTTCAACATCCAATTGGTTGCCGCTGATTAGCGCACCGGTTTCGCCAAAAATCACGTTGTGCAAAATGTGTGCGGCAGTATGCATTCTCATAAGCTTGTAGCGCCTTTTCCAGTCAAGAACACACAAAACATTGTCTCCCTCTTTTAAGCCCTGCTCGCTGACTTCATAGCTTACATCTGTTCCAAAATCCTTGCCAAAAAGCACGTTGAATTCATTCCCCTGCAGGATAATTTTTCCAAAATCAGAGGGTTGCCCTCCCTTCTCAGGATAGAATGCGCTCTTGTCAAGCACAACAAATTTTGAAGCAGTTACCTTTTCAATTCTGGCTCTCCACTCCCTGATGTAGGAGTTTTTCATCCAGAGTTTTTCAGTCATTTTGCTTTCCCGAAACTTCGTTGACGGCTTTTACAAACAGACCGGCACTCCATGCATAAAAAGGTTCCGACTTAAGCAGCAGTGAATTAATCGGTTTTCCCTCAAAGAAAACCTCGTGCACAGAGCCGTTTCCATTAATCACCTGCGCAATTCTCTTAAGTTCCTGCTTCGGCTCTTTCTTCAGTCCAATTTTCTTCATTGCAATCGCATTCAGTGAGCCCAGCCACAGCCAGCTGCTTGTGTTGTGGTAGTGGTATGCATCAAGTGGAAACAGCCCGGGCGGAATTCTCCAAAAAGGGTATGCCGGGTAGTTTGCCTGAAGAGGCACCTTGCTTAGTTGGTGCTGCTTTATTTTGTTCTGGATCATTTGCCCCTGCTCTTTGTCGGCAATTCCAAAAAGAATTGAAAGCACGTTCCCGTCAGCACAAAAGTTGTCGTGCCTTGTCAAATCAATCCAGTCCGCGTAATAATTTCCCTGCCAGAACTTGCTGTTTATCTGCTGCTTAACCCTTTCTGCAAGCCTTGAGTGCTCCTCCGCAACCTTGTCAAGCTTCATTAACTCGGCAAGCTCTGCAAAATCCTTCAGTGCCTTGTAGTAAAGGCAGTTTGAGTAAAGAACTTTTCCGCTTTTCAGCACGGTTTCCTGCCAGCCGGCAAAAAAGGGCTCCTCCAAAAGCAGGTCCCGATCAAAGTCCCTGCGTTTCAGCCAGGTTATTGCCTTTCTTGCGTTCTCAAAATGCTTTTGCACAAACTTTCTGTCCCTTGACTTGTCGTAATAATCCTTTAGTGCAATTACCGCAAGCGCGTTCCCATCTAGGGGCTCTGAGACAATGTGGTGAAAGTGGGGCTTTAGCTTGTATTCTATCCGGTGTGGGATTAGCCCGTCCCTTCTCTGCTTTGCAAAAAACAGGTCAAGTGATTTCCAGGAAGCGGTAAATTCGCCCATGCTGTTTGCGCCAAGCGAGGCAAAGAAAGAGTTTCTTGCCTTGTAATAGTTCATTTTGCCCCTGCCGGCAAGAATGCCGTGTTCGGCAAAACAATTGTGTAAATCCCTTAATGCAATGTTAAAAGCTTCCTTAACCTCTGGATGCATTACTATTTATTTGTTTTTAAACAAATAAAACCATATGCTTTTGATGAGGCTTTTTCTAAAAAAGGCGGTTTTTGCTTGAATTGCATAAAAGTCACAAAATCGGTGTTCAAAAAGCTTTCTTTCCCAAAACCAAAGAGCCGAAAATACCAAAACGGCCTTGTTCTGGTTATTGCAGGAGGCAAGCAATACCACGGAAGCCTTGTTTTTGCGGCCAAGGCAGCGGCCCGCATTGCAGACCTTGTTTTTATTTCCACAACCAAAAACAACTTTCAGATTGTGAAAAAATACTCCCCCACATTCATAGTCCACTCCCTTGCATCAGTCCGCAAGCTTGCCCGCAAGGCGGACTCAATCCTCATAGGTCCCGGAATTGAGGAAAGCAGGCGCATGAAAAAGCTTGTGAACGAGATAGTTTCCTCAAACAAGGACAAGGCAATTGTAATCGATGCCACCGCAATTTATCTTCTCAATCCAGGCAGGCTTCACTCCAACTGCGTTGTTACACCGCACGCACGTGAATTTGAGTCCCTTTTTGGGACGCCCCCCACAAAAGAGAACGTTGTTCGCGCAGCAAGGGAACACAACTGCATTGTCTGCCTCAAGGGAGCGGTTGATTTTATTTCCAACGGAAAAAAGCTTTACTGCAATTACACCGGAAACGAGGGCATGACAAAGGGTGGAACAGGTGATGTGCTTGCAGGCTTGCTTGCAGCGTTCGCAGCCAAAAGCCCCCTGCTTGAGTCGGCGCTTGCGGCACACTACCTCAACGGCTTTGCAGGCGATCTGCTTAAAAAAGAGCGCGGCCTGATGTTTGATGCTGAGGATTTGATGGAAAAGGTTCCGCTTGCTTTGAAAAATTTAGGTAGATAGGTTTTTATTGATTAAAACACTTGTGGCGAATGCGCATTTGCACCTGTTCCAAACGGCGCTACATGCGGCTATGGGATGGTGTGCATCAATGCCGAGTGTGTTGAAATAGAGAAAGTGGTTGTTTCACAGCCAGAGGATTTTACTCTAATTTATGTGGCTATCGCAGTGCTTGTTGTTTTGGTAGCTACCGCGTATTATTACAAAAGAATGTAATTACCCCCGCTCAATATAGTTAAAAGTGCAACAAAAGACAACTTAGCTTTTAATTACCGTGCAAACTTTTTCAATTACCTGTTTTGTTTTATTTTTTTTCAAGGAACCGATTTTGTAATTAATGATTGAATTGTCTGCCGTGAAAATTTTGTTTGGCCTTATATTGCTGTCTTGTTTCAATGTTCCTTTCTTGAATTCTTTTTCAGAGAGTTGAATGCAATAATTGTCGCTTGTGTTCCTACTTGTAATTTGGCAGAGAATTAGGTCGTCTCCCTGCAAATTTGTTAAGACCATAGCAGGTCTTCTCTTTGCCTTGCTTAAATCGGAGAAAGGAAATGGAATTACTACAATGTCTCCCTTTACAAATTTTTCCATGATTCTTCCTCTTCTTTTGAAAGCCAGTCCTTTGCCAGGCTTTTCTCTGAAGCTAGCAATGTGAATGCTTTGTCCTTTAGTAGCGGGTCAAGTTTGCTTAGAGTTGCTTTTCCCTCTTTTTCAATAAGCAGCAACTTGCTTCCATAGCCTACTCTCATTTCTTCCCTAATCTTCTTTGGCAAAACAACCTGCCCTTTTTTGCTTACGGTTATTATTTCTATTTGAGTCATATTGCTATTACTCTTGCAAACAATTTATAAATGTAAGTTTAAACTTACTTGTAAGCTCACTCCCACTCGATTGTTGCAGGCGGCTTGTGCGTTATGTCAAAGAGAACCGAACCGATTCCCTCAATTGCAAGAACATCGCCCGAAATTTCTTTGAGTACGGCCTCTTTCATGGGATAAAAGCGTGCAGTCATTGCCTCCATGCTTTCAACAGGCCTGAGAACAATGCTTTCCCCGTCTCCGTTAACGCGCAGCGGAAGCAGAACGGTTGGGAACTGCCAGATTTCCTTCATCAAATCGTGCTCTGCAATTTTCTCCATTGCAATTGCGTCAGCCTCTCTCAAAAGTTCAATTCTTCCCCTGTTTAGGTCTGCTGCAAGCAGTTCAACAGATTCAATTTGGGGCGGTGCAACAAGCTTTAGCACACGGTTGATTTCCCTGATTTCGTTGGTTATTTTGGTGCTTGCTTTTTCAAGCACTCCCCAGTCACTTTCCCCGCCGACCAAAACGCATGGGTGGGCATAAGTTCTTGCGTCACCCTGCACTCCAACGCTCTTAATGGGTAGAATTTTAACTCCTAAATCAAATTCTTTTGCAATTTTACCCGCTTTTGCCTCAATTTCTTCAAGAGAATTCTCTTTTCCGTCAGAGCAAAGGCACCTTATTGCAAGTCCCGGTCCGGGAAAAGGATGTCTCCAAACCATTTCGTGCGGCAAGCCAAGCTCCTCTCCGAGCTCGCGCACCTCGTCCTTGTATAGCTGGTCAAGCGGCTCGACAACAAGCCCTTGCTCAATTAGTTCCACTATTGAGTCAACCCTGTTGTGGTGTGTTTTGATTTTTGCGGCGTGCTTTGTTCCTGCGGTTTCAATTGTGTCGGGGTAAATCGTGCCCTGCCCAAGCAGCCACTCCTCCGGGTCGAGTTCAAGCTTTCTCAATTCCCTGTTCTGAATTTCAATAAACTTTTCCCCAATAATTTTTCTCTTGCTCTCAGGCTCTAGTTCCCCCTTCACACCCTCAAAAAAATCTTCGCCCGCATTTACAACGTGGAAATTTCCAAACCCGAGCTTTTCAAGTTCCCGCTCAACGTTTTCACTTTCGTCTTTTCTCATAAATCCTGTGTCAACGTGCAGGGCATAAATCTTTTCGCTTCCAAGCGCCTTGTGCAGGAGAGCGAGCGCAACCGTGCTGTCAACCCCGCCAGAGGCGAGAAGGAAAACGTTCTTCTTGCCCACCTGTTTCTTTATTTCCCCACACTTTTGTGCGATGTAATTCTTTGTTGTCCAGTCCTGTTTGCATCCGCAAACTCCTTTCACAAAATTTTCAAGCATTTTCAATCCGTTGGGTGTGTGCGTTACCTCCGGGTGGAATTGGAATCCAAAAAAGTTTCGTGAAAAGTTCGCCACCGCCGCATTTTTGCAGTCCGGAGTGCTTGCAATTACCTCAAACCCTTTTCCCAACCCCCCAACCTTGTCGCCATGCGACATCCACACTGTTTCTTTTTCCTCAAGCCCTTCAAACATTTTGTTTTCCTTTGAAACCTCTATCTCGGCAAGCCCGTACTCACGAACATTTCCCTGCTCCACCTTCCCGCCAGTCTGCTGTGCCATCAACTGGTGTCCATAACAGAGACCAAGAATTGGAATTCCAAGCGAAAAGATTTCTGGGTTGAATGGCGGCGCGTCTTTCTCATACACTGAGCTTGGTCCACCGCTTAAAATTATTCCTTTTGCCTTTCTGAGTTTTTCTGTTGGGGCGTCTGGCTCAAGAATTTCGGAAAAAACGTGAAGTTGCCTGACCCTTCTTGCAATCAGATGCGCATACTGCGCACCAAAGTCAAGCACTATAATCTTGTTTTCTTCCATAAAATAATCATAATGGAAAGGTTTTAATATCTCTTCCGCGTGAATTATTTCATGAAACCAAGAGTTAGAAGAGTTGTTAAGAAAGGGCCTGCAAAGCGCAGGGTTCCGAGAAAGGCAAAGCCCAAGGCGGGGGCTGCAAAGGCTCCAAGAGTTAAGGGTTTGAAGAATCTTACCCACATGCTTTCAATGTTTGTGGGAAGTAAGGGTCTTCACGCGGCCTACAAGGACCCCAAAAAGGGATGGGTTATCAGGCCAAGAGCGAAGGGCATTGTGCTGGCTCCTGTTAAATTTTTGGCGGAAAGGCGAACAATGCTTGACCAGATGATTAAGGAAGGGCAGCAGCTTCAGGTTCCAAAGAATGCTGAAAGGGCAATTCTTAATGCGTTGAGGGGAAGAAGCCTCTCCAAAACAGAGGCCGGGACGGCTTCCGCTGCTCAGGGGCGGCTTAAAGTGGTTGAAACACGTGATATTTATTTTGATAAGCGTATTCCGCAGGTTTTTGGAGAGGGAAAAAGGGCAAAAGCAGCCCTTGTGGAACTGTATAAGGATGCCAGGCAGCAGCTTAGGGGCTTGCATGGCAAGATTAACCAGGTTGAGTATAATTTCAGGCTTGAGCTTCTTCGCCAGGCCGCGAGCAAGCTTCGCAAAGTCAATTTCTGAACTTTTTTGCTTAGCCCCGCGCTTCCGGAAAAACTATTTAAAGAACTTTGGTGCTATATTAGTGCGTGTTGGGAGTTAAGGAGGTAGGCCATATCACAATGTGATTCCCTGGCTTACCTCTCTTACGATTATCCTCTTCTTTTAGAGCCTTTTTATTGCAAAAATAGCCTTATTTCATTGCAGTGCTGTTAAGCATCTTTTCAGTTGCCTTTACTGCGGCCATTACCTGGTCTGAGTCGACCCCGATTGTTTTGAAAACGGTTCCGTTCTTTTTCCAAACAATGGTTGTCTCAACAAGCGCGTCAGTCTTTCCGCCCGGTGGAATCCTCACCTCATAGTCAGTCAGCTGTGGCAGGCTTAAGCCCATTTTCTTTGCGGCAGGAGTTAATGCATTCATGAATGCGTCATACCCTCCGTCCCCAACCCCGCTGGTTTCAACCGTGTCTCCGTTTGATTTAAGTGTGAATGAGGCAGTTGGGGTTATTCCCTTTCCGCTTGTTACCACACAGTTAATTATTTTGATGCGCTGTGTTTCAGGGGTTTGCAGAACGTCCGAAACAATGTAGGGAAGGTCCTCGGGAGTTATTTTTTCCTTCATGTCCCCGAGCTTTACGATTCTTTCAAGAACCGCTTTTCTTTGCTCTGCAGTCAATTCAATCCCAAGCTTTTTCAGGTTCATTTCAAGCGATGCCTTTCCCGAAAGCTTTCCCAAAGCGTACTCGCGTTCCCGCCCAAATCTTTTTGGGAGTAATTTGTTTGCGTAAAGGTTTCCTTTCTTGTCCCCGTCTGCGTGGATTCCCGCTGTTTGCGTGAACGTATTTTCACCCGAAATCGGCTTGTTTTCTGCCAGCCTTTTTCCTGAAAATGTTTCAGCTATCTTGCTTGCCATGTATATTTTCTCTTCCGCAACCCTTGTTTCAAATTGAGTGTGGTCCTTTATTGCGGCGGCAACCTCGTCAAGCGGTGCATTCCCGCATCTTTCCCCCAGCCCGTTTAGCGTAACGTGCATGCCTGAGCAGCCGGCCTCTGTTGCCGCAAGTGTGTTTGCCACAGCAAGCCCGTAATCATTGTGTGCGTGGAAGTCAAATTTCATTTCAGGGAATTCTTTAAGCATTTCCCCCACAAACTGCGCCGTTTTTGTTGGGGAAAAAACCCCCAGCGTGTCAGGGAGAAGAACTCGTTCTATTGGAAGCTCTGAAAGCAGTTTGGTGAATTCAAGCACGTATTCCTTGCTTTCCTGAATTCCGTTGCTCCAGTCCTCGAGGTAAACATTTACATTAAAGCCCTGCTTTTTTGCGTACTCAATTGTTTTTTTCGCATCCTCAAAGTGCTGTTCCTTGCTTTTGCCAAGCTGCTGTGTGCAGTGCTTTAAGCTTCCTTTTGCAAGCAGGTTAATTGTTTTTCCACCCGCCCTTTTAATCCAGTTAACCGATTCCTCAAAGTCCACAAAGCCAAGCACTTCAACCCTTTCAAGAAGCCCTTCTTTTTTTGCCCAGGCCGTTATTTTTTTAACCGCTTCAAGTTCGCCCTCTGAAACCCTTGCATTTGCAACCTCTATCCTGTCAACTTTCAGCTCGCTTAGGAGCATTTTTGCAAGCCCAAGCTTTTCCTCGGGTGAGAATGCGACGTTTTGGGTTTGTTCCCCGTCGCGCAGCGTAGTGTCCATTATTTCAACGGTTTTGCTCATGCGGATGCCCCCTTTGGAAATACTGGTTTGGTGGCTAAACAATTCAAGAAACAGTTATTGCGGAAGAATCCGTAAATCCCTTCTGTTTGCCATAATAATCTTTTAGTTGCCCTGTTTTTTTAAAGCTTTGCACAGGGGCGTGGTCATTTCCTTTTTAGGTTCGGGGCATTATACTGCGCGCAAATCTATTACCCTGTCAACAAACATGCTTGCTTCCTGGATTAGTGCGTCCTGTTCCTTTATGCTCAGCGCGTAAAACAGTGCCTTTGTTTTGGTTGTTTTTATTTTTGTGGTAGTGTTTGACAGGAACTTTGCAACAGGTGCCTTTTCCTGGTAAATTATCAGGTTTGTCAGAGAGTCAAAAATAAGGTAGTCGACTCCTTTGGCAAGCATTTCAGAAATTGCTATTGCAATTTTTGTAAGCGCCGCAGGGGACGAAACATATATGCATTGAGGGCTATCCTCAACCTGCCTAATTGTTTTTGAGATTGCATCCACAAACAGGAAGTTTGTTATGTTAATCTTCAGCTTTTCAAATTCTTCCTTTATTGCGGGGAAGGTTTTGTTAAGTGAAATGTAGGCAACCTTCTTTCCACTGAGTTGTTTTGCGATATTTTCTGTCAGCGGGTTGTACTGGGTTCCCGGAACAAGAAGTAAAATTGTTTGGTCTTCGGCAAGTGCGGTAACTACATTCATCTTTATGCCCCCGTTAGTTTCTTCACACGTTTCAAAAGGTCTTTAAGGTCAAATGGCTTTTGAATGAAGTCCACAATGTTTCCCTTTATCAGGTCCTCTTTTTCAGCTTCCCCAACCCTTACAACCGTGAGGTATGCTATTTTGATTCCCTTTATTTCGGAGACTATTTCCCTTGTCGGCCTGCCGGGCATCATTATGTCCATCAAAATCAGGTCCGGTTTTTCGGTTTCAAGCTTGTTCAGGCAGTCTTCCCCGCTTACTGCCGTAAGAACTTTGTAACCCTCTTTCTCAAGAATGGTTTTCACTGTGTCCCTAATGTCTGATTCGTCGTCAACAACCATTACAGTTTTCATTTTCAACACTCTCCGGTATTTGCTCTTTTTTTCTGGAAATATAAGCCCTTAATTTATATTAATACTTATCGTTTGATAGCTTACATGTATTTATGCAATTAGGGCCTATTTTTGTTGCAAATGCCATTTTGTGCCGTTTGGGGTGTCATCAATTAGCACGCCCTGCGCCGCAAGCTCATCCCTGATTTTGTCGGACTCTTCCCACTTCTTTTCCGCGCGCAGTTCTTCCCTTTTCTTAATCAGGCCAAGCAGTTCCTTGGAAAGTTCAGACTTTTCCTGCTCAAACTTAAACGCCTGCAGGAACTTATTCACCTGCTTGAGGAAATCGAGTGCGTGCTCCCCATTCTCCTTTCCAAACGTTTCTTCGCCCATGCTTTTGTTGAGTTCTGTCTGCATTTTTTGCAGTGCAGCCCATGCATTCGGAAGCATGAAGTCGTCGTCAAGTGCGGCGTTCACTTCTTCCCTTGTTTTTTCAACAACTGCGTCGGCTTCCTTGCTTTCATCCCCATCTTTCCAGCCCAAAAGCCTTTCAATAAACAAATCCCATTTTTTTAGCGTATTTTTTGCCTTCTCCATTGCTTTCTCTGTGAAATCTATTCTGCTTCTGTAGTGCAGCCCAGCCACAAAGAACCTGAATGTGCGTGCGTCATACTTTTTAAGAAGGTCAGGGATTTGGATGAAGTTTCCAAGGCTCTTTGACATTTTCTGCCCGTCAACGTTGAGGAAGCCTGAGTGAATCCAGTACTTTACAAACGGTTCCTTTCCGCTTCTTGCCTCACTTTGTGCAATCTCATTTTCGTGGTGCGGGAAAATTAAATCCACTGCCCCGCCGTGAATGTCAATCTGCTCCCCAAGGTGCTTGCTGCTCATAACGCTGCATTCAATGTGCCAGCCAGGCCTTCCCTTTCCCCAGGGTGAGTCCCACGCGGGTTCGTTTTCCTGCTTTTGCTTTTTCCACAGCGCAAAGTCCTTTGCGTTCTCCTTGTCGTACTTGTCTGTTTCAACCCTTGTTCCGGTCTTTTGCTCTTTTGCCTTTATGCCGCTTAATTTTCCGTACCCTGGAAACTTGCTTATGTCAAAGTACACGCCGTCATCCGTTTCGTAGGCAAAGCCTTTGTCCTGAAGTTCTTTCACAAAGTCAATTATCGCCCCAATGTGTTCTGTTACCCTTGGGTAAACGTCTGCCTTTTTGATTCCAAGCGAATCCATGTCCTTGAAGAAGAGCGCGATATTTTTGTCGGCAAGCTCGAAAATGGTTATTCCCTGTTCGTTTGCCTTCTTTATCATGTCGTCGTGGATGTCTGTCAGGTTCACAACAAATTTCACGTTAAATCCGCGGCTCTCTAAATAGCGCCTTATAATATCGAATGCAACATAGGTTCTTGCGTGCCCTATGTGTCCCGGCCCGTAGACGGTTGGGCCGCATACATACATTGAGAGGTTTTTTCCGTGAAGCGGTTTAAGTTCCTGTTTCTCCCTTCCCAGTGTATTGTATACTTTTACCATTGCCTGTCACTTCAAATAACTTGGAAAAAACTAAATAAAATGCTTTGCTTGGCGGCAACTAAAGCCCTAGCTCTTTTTTCCACTTGCTGCAAAGCATTTCAACTTTTATTTCCGCGAGGCCTGTGTATTTTGTCGGGTCGGCAATTATTGTCATTTGTTCCTTTGAGAATTTTTCAAGATATGGCTTTAATTCAGTCTCTTCGCCGGCAATCTCCATCAGCGGCTTTCCTTCTTTGTCCGCTTTCAAAGTGAGCTGTTTCACGGTTTCGTGTGCGTCAGGGTGCTTGTGGAATGCGAGAAGAATGTAAAGCGGCTCTGCAACAATGCTTGCCCCGCTTTTGTCAAAGTTTCTCTTCATGCTTTCCCTGTCAACAACCAGCTTTTTGCACACGCGGTTTAGCCTGTTCGCGCTTGAAACAAGTGCTGCCAAAATCTCAGGAATAAACCTTTGCGACGCGCTGTTAGTCAAATCCCTTTGGTGCTCGCTTATCTGGTCAAGGTAAATTGTTGTCATCCTTGGCATAAATTCTTTGTAGAATGATTTTACGTTCTCAAAGTTTATTGGGTTTCTTTTGTGCGGCATTGTGCTGCTTCCAACCTGGTCAGATGCAAAGGCTTCTCCCACCTCTGCAATTTCGCTTCTCTGCAGGTTCCTCATGTCGTCCGCAAAGTTTGCAAGTATTCCGAATGCTGAAATGTTTGCGTGAACCAAATCCACAAGCGGCTCTGCCTCCACAATTTGTGTGCTGCTTGCGCTTGCTTTGAGCCCAAGGCCTTTCATTATCCTTTCCTCAAACTTAAGCGGGTCCTTCACAAGAAGAGCGCTTGCGTTGTATGCGCCAATTGCTCCCGAGAACTTTCCCACAAGTTTGTCTTTTGCGCCCTCAATCTCCTTTATGCGTGAGCCAAGGCGACTTACATACCCTGCAATCGCAAACCCGAATGTTATGGGCTCTGCGTGCTGTCCGTGTGTTCTTCCAATCTGGATTGTTCCCTTTTCCCTTTGGGCTATCTCAATGAATGTTTTTTCCAGTTCCAGGAGAGCGGGCAGAACAAGTTTTTCAACCGCGTCCTTGTATCTTAGTGCGTTTGCGGTGTCAACAATGTCATAGCTTGTGCTTGAAAGGTGGACGTATGGCTTTGCCTCGTCGCTCACCCTTTCCCTTATTTTGTTCACAAGCGCCCTTATGTCATGCCTTGTCTTGTTCTCTTCCTCATACACTTCAGCCGCTTCAACCTGCTTGCTGGCATTATCAATTTCCTTTGCAATTTTGGCTGAGCAAATTCCCTCAGCAGCAAGCGCCTTTGCAAGCTCTGCCTCAACTCTTGCCTGGTACTTTATTCTTGCCTTTTCGCTGAGGTATTCCGAAATCTTTTTGCTTCCATATCTGTAGTCAAGCGGTGAGATGCTGTCAAATTTGTCCATTCAATTCACTCCGTTTTCTCAAGGAAGGTTTTGTACTCCTGCACAACTTCCTCTAGGCCCGGAACATTCCAGTGCTTTTCGCCTGTCCACGCCTCGCAAATGCTTTTGTACATGTTTCCAACAAGCTCTATTAATTCTGCCGGAAGCGGGCTTGGGGACGTAAATTCACCGTGCCCCTTTCCTTCCCCTTTCTCTTTTTCAATCACTTCATACCAGGGGGTTGTTTTGTAGTAATCCCTTAGAACCTGCTTGCTCAGGTGCATTCCGTTGAACAAAAATCTGTTTTCGTCAAGCGTTCCGCAAACATCAACAAGCACAAGCTCTTTTGCCGGGTTGTATCCAAACTCTACCTTTCCGTCTGCGTGCTCCAATCCAAGCGATTCCGCTTTCTTTGTGAGGAAATCGTTTATTGCAAGCGCCTTTTCTTTGAGCTCGTCAATCTTTTCCTGCGAGAGTGCTGAAATTTCCTTTGCTTCCTCCCATGTAAGGTAACGGTCTGTTGGCTCAAGCTTTGTGCTTACATCCATTATTGGCTTTTCAAGCTTTTCACCCGGAACCGGCATTTTGTCCAGCCCAAGCTGTTCAATTGTTGTCTGCCCCTTGTCAAGTCTCTTGAATACGCTGCTTCCGTCTGGA
Source organism: Candidatus Iainarchaeum sp. (assembly GCA_017610175.1). Lineage (GTDB taxonomy): Archaea > Iainarchaeota > Iainarchaeia > Iainarchaeales > JAFCCO01. Next base: position 67,233 of record JAFCCO010000002.1, read on the forward strand.
AGCGAGTTCCTGAAAATAACTTCCAGCGGAACAAGGTAGTTTGACATTCCTTCCTTTAACTCTCCTTTCTGCGGGAAAAGCACGCGAACCAAATCTACCTCCATCTCGTTTCCTGAAACAAGTTTTCTGAAGTGTGATTTTATTCCAAGCTTTGCAAGTTCCTCAAAATTGTATGCGGCCATTCTGCATAGCGCTTCTCCCTTGTGGGGGATTGTGTCCGGCATTTTTCCGTAATCAAAGACAGAGTAGTCGTCCGTAAACTTGAACACTCCAACCCCTGTCTCGCTTTCACTTGCCGCTTTTTCAACTGTCAGATCCTTTACACTTCCCATCAAACCACCTCATTTTTCCTGTTCGGCCTTATCGGTCGCAATAACTTTTTCTTTCTGGCTTTCCCTAAAGCTCTTTAGTGCCTTAGTGTACTTGCCGTTTCCGATATTAAGCAATTGGGCTGCTGCAATGCATGCATTTTCAACGCGGTTCAATCCAACCCACGCACCTTTTGCGGTGTCCTTCTCAAGCAGGGCAACATCTTTTGCACTTGAACCCTCTTTCATGGGCACATTTATTGCAAGCGCATTCTCCCTTTCCTCAAGCTCTTCTCCAAGCGGATGCAGGTTAATCAGTATATCTTTGGCAGGGTCAAATCCCAGGCCAAGGTCCTCAACTATTTCAAATTCGGCTCCAAGTTCCTCGAGAACGCCAACCCCTTTGTGGAGCCTTTTTGTTGTCTTCTCTTCTTCCCCGAATTTGTTTAGCACAACTATTTTGCTTCTTTTTTCAAATGCAAGCCCTGCGGTTTCAGCAGCCTGTTCGGCATTGTTGACTCCAACAGCCAGAACCGGCATTCCGCCCGGCATTTGGTGCACTGAAAGCAATGCGTCTGTTCCCCCGTAGTTTCCTGTAACTGGCACTCCAATCACAAGTTTGAGGGTTTCCGAGGCTGTTACTCCTGGCAGTGCGGCGCTTAGTCCTGCTCCTGCAATAATTAGGTCTGCATCTGTTTTCCCTAAAATGTCCTTTAACATTTCAGGGGTCCTGTGCGCGGAGCAAATCCGCATCTCAAAACCAATTCCCCTTGCTTTCAAACCTTTCAGGATTGCGCTGTAAACTTCTGAATCTGATGCGCTTCCAAAAACAACTAGTGCTTTACCCATTCAAATCCCCCATAATGCTAGCGTTATAACTCATTTAAAACTATTGCTTAGGAATGAATTTCGTATGGCTTCTAAAAAAGCCCTTTCTTATTTGGGGGGGCTTGAAAAACAGGGAATTATCCTTGGATTGGAGCGAGTGCGTGAATTTCTCGCGATTTTGGGAAATCCTGAAAAGAAATTCAAGTCAGTGCACATTGCGGGAACAAACGGGAAGGGGTCAACGGCTGCAATGCTTTCATCAGTTCTCCAAAAAGCCGGATTCAAAACCGGGCTCTACACTTCACCGCACCTTGTTGAATTCAACGAACGCATTCAAATCAACGGCGAAAAAATTTCAGATTCCGAACTTGATGCGCTTGCCCTGCGCCTGCGCAGGCTGAAAGAGGAGTCCAAAATCCAGCTCACCTACTTTGAGTTCACAACAGCTCTTGCGTTCGAATACTTTGCGTCCAAGGAAGTGGACTTTGCGGTTATTGAAACCGGAATGGGGGGTCGCTTGGACGCGACAAACGTACTTTTGCCGGAGGTTACCGCAATCACAAATATCGCGGTTGAGCACTCCGAATACCTTGGGGATTCAATTGAGAAGATTGCGGCAGAGAAGGCTGGAATAATCAAGCAGGGCGTTTCATTTGTTACCACCGAACAGAATCCTGTTGTTATCGGGCTGTTCAAAAAAGTCTGCTCCGAAAAGCAAAGCAAATTTGTGCACATATCCAAACAGTTTGCCGGACCGGTTCCGTTTCCCGGCAAGCACCAAAGAATGAATGCCGCGCTTGCATTTGAAACCGCTGCGCAGCTTGGAATTGGCGGGCAAATAATTGCGAACGGGATTTCTTCTGCCAAATGGCCTGCCCGCTTTGAAACAGTGCATGAAAACCCAAGGGTGGTTCTTGACGTTGCGCACAACCCTGCCGGCGCGCGCGCCCTTGCGGAAACAATTAAGTCCGAATTAAAGGCTGAAAAAGTGTTTCTTGTCCTCGGTGTTGCGGACGGAAAGGACATTGATGGAATCTCCTCCGCCCTTGCCCTGCTTGCCTCAAAGGTTTTTGTTGCGTCCCCAAAATTTCGCGGAATGCCCGCCGAACAGGCTTTGGATTCGGTTAAAAAATTCAATTCAAACGCGGTTGCCTTCAAATCGGTTGCCTTTGCAATTGAAAAGGCAATTGAAGAGGCCGGAAGAGAAAGTGTGGTGGTTGTGTGCGGAAGCCACTTTACTGTTGGGGAAGCTGTTTTAAATCTGCGGTAAAAAAGGAAGTAGTTACCCACTTGCGAGTATCATAACGTTTTTAAGTAATTAGGTTGTGTTTTTTGTTATGCACAAGTACAGATTGATTGCTGGAAGCGCAATGCTTGCCGCGGCAAGCGTATTGCTCCAAATATTCAAGATTGCAATACCCTGGGGTGTGATGGACATTGACCTTGTGGGGGTTTCATGGCTTATTGCAACGTTCCTTTTCGGGCTTACAGGAGGGCTTTTAACATCCCTTGTTGCCGCAATCGGAATAGCAATTTTTGCCCCAAGCGGTTTTGTGGGTGCGCTAATGAAGTTCCTTGCAACAGGCATCATGGTGCTCATTGTGGGTGTTGTCGGCAAAACAGTTGGTTTTAACAGAAAGGGAACAGTTGTTGCATTTGCTGCCTGCTTGGTTGCAAGGCCTGTGCTTATGACTTTGTTCAATTACTATCTTGGAATACCGCTTTTCTTTGGAATGCCAACTGAACTTGCAATTGCGGAATTCCCGCCTGAACTCTTCTTGATTCCCAACGCAATACTTGCGGCCATTGACTTCTGGGTGGCTTATGCATTAGTTTTTGGCACCAATCTTAAGGCCCGAATTGAATGATTCTTGCAAAAAAACTTTCCGTTGCTTTTGGAAATGAATCTGTTTTCAAAAACCTTGAATTCATTGTTTCAGATAAAGAGCAAGCCGCGGTAATCGGCGCAAACGGTTCCGGAAAAACAACGCTTGCACTAATTCTTGCGGGCGTAATCCCTGATTTCAAGTCGGCAACAGTTCGCGGTTCATTTGTTTGCAGAAAACCCGCTCTAATTATGCAGAATCCAAGCGGGCAGTTTTTTGCAATGACTGTTCGCGAGGAGCTTGGAGAACGGGGAATTAAGCTTGCAAAAAAGTTCGGTGCAGAAAAACTCCTTGACCGCACGGTCTTTGACTTAAGCGAGGGGGAAAAGCAGAAAATAAATCTCATTGCAAACTTTTCTTTTGGGAGGCCTCTTCTGCTCGACGAGCCAACAGAACTTCTTGACCCGTTTGAGGAGAACCGCTTTCGCAAAATGATTGAGGGAATTGGGGATCGCACAGTGGTCTGGTTTGACAAGGGGGAAGAGCACGTTCCCGCATTCCGCAAGATATTTATTGGTGGGCAGGAAAAAGCAAAGCTTCCTGCAAAGAAAAACAATGTGAAAACCGAATCGGTTCTTGACGCAGACTTTTTGATTTGCAGAAACGGCTTTTGCATAAAAAACGTTTCCCTAAACATTAAAGAGGGCGAAAAGATTGCGTTGATTGGTTTAAACGGTTCGGGCAAAACGACAATTCTCCGCGCCCTTGCGGGCGAGGGAACGCACTCCGGCAGACTTGAACTCAAGCGGGGCATTAGCTTTGTTCCGCAGAATCCAACCCACCTGTTTTTCAGGGAAACCGCCGAGGCAGAGCTTGTGAATGTTAAAAATGCGCACTCCCTTGGAATTGGTGGCTTGCTGCGCAAGAGCCCTGTTGATTTGAGCAAAGGTCAGCAGAAGCTGCTTAGCGTTGCAACAATTGAGCTAAACACAATTGCTTTAATGGATGAGCCGACCACCTGGCTTGATGCCCAGAACCGCGCAAGCGTTTACAATTTTATCAACGAAAGCAGGCAGGCAATGGTTATTGCAACACACGACCGGGGACTGCTTGATTACTGCGACCGGATTTTGATGGTTGAGAAAGGGGGGTTGAGTGAATGTTCCAGTACAGCGGCAAATCGCTTTTTTCGCAGGTAAATGAATCGCTTAAGGTTGCATTCTTTGCGGTTTCGTTTATTGCGGCATTTGTGTTCCAGAACCCGTTCCATCAGGCTGTGCTTCTCGCCTTCCTGATTGCGCTGCTTTTCATTGCACGCTACAGGGATTTTGCAAAACTCTTCGGAAGCCTTATCCCCTTCCTTCTCCTTGCAGATCTTAGTTTCTTTATCTTCCTAAGCGACACGTCCCTCAACCTTGTTCAGCTTACTCTGTCATCCAACCTCAGAATTTTCAGTCTCTTTGCGGCAACCGCCTTCTTCACTTTCTCAACCGACATCTTTGCGCTCGTTCGCCTGATGAAGCGCATTCATCTCCCTGAAACACTTTATCTCTCCATCTACATTCTTTTCAGGTTCCTCCCGGAGCTTGAGCGCGACCTTTACGAAATCAGGTCAATTCAGCGAATTAAGGGAATTTCCCCCAAACAGCCGGTGCGCTATGTGAAATCGGTAATGATTCCCCTTCTCTTTACTGCATTACAGAAATCCGACGACATTGCTGTCGCATACTTCTTGAGGCAGCGAAGGGAGCAGTAAGTCTTTTAATGATTTAACCTGAAGTGGTTGATATGGCAAAATTTTCGCTGGAGCAGAAGACAAATTTCCTTCTCGGGTTGTTTGTTGCCTGCTTGGTTACGGCAAACCTCATTGGTTTGAAGGTAGCGTCCTTCGGGCTTTTTGAAGCAAGTGTTGGAATACTTGTTTTTCCAGTCCTTTTCCTTGTAACGGACATAATTGAGGAAGTTCACGGTTCGGCAAAGGCAAGGCAGTTTGTTTTCATTGGGCTTGGAACCCTTGTATTCGTGCTGATTATAACCGCGATTGCGGTGCTGATTCCTGCGGCAAGCAGGAGCTTTGTTTCCGATGCGGAATATACGAAAATATTCGGAACAACGCTTAGAATCTTTGTTGCGTCAATCATAGGGTTCTTCTTCAGCCAGATGCACGACGTTTGGGCCTTCAATTTCTGGAAACAGAAGACAGGAGGAAAGTACCTTTGGTTGAGGAACAATGCGTCAACAGCGGTTTCCCAATTAATCGACACGGTTTTGTTCATGTTTCTTGCATTCTACGGCCTCTCGCCAAAGTTCACGGTGGGGTACCTGTTTGCGCTGATAATTCCGTTCTGGCTAATCAAAGTGGGATTTGCAATTTTTGACACTCCGTTCTGTTATCTTGGAGTAAAATGGCTTAAGTCCAAATAGGATTAGGTTCTCTTTGAGGACCTTTTCTTTTTTATTTTCTTTTTTTCCTTTTTTGCCTGACTAAAGTGCTTTTGCAATTCGTCAAATTTCGGAATCGGCATTAGGCTTTTAAACAATTAACCGCTATTCATATTGTTTTTAATCTGTGGGGGGTTTTGGAATGGATGCAAAGTATGAGATGCACTTGAGTTATTTAAAAGATCACGATTCAGCTATTTTTAACGCAATTGTTGCCGAAAAGGAAAGGCAGATGGATGGAATTGAACTGATTCCAAGCGAAAACCTTGTAAGCCAGGGAGTCCTCGAAGCAATGGGCTCTGTTCCAAACAACAAGTATTCAGAGGGATATCCCGGGAAGAGATACTACGGCGGCAACGAAATAATTGACATAATTGAAAACCTTGCAATCGACCGCCTGAAAAAACTGTTTGGGGCAGAGCACGCAAACGTGCAGCCCAATTCAGGAAGCCCCGCAAACATGGCGGCATACTTTGCATTAATGGAACTGGGTGACACATTTATGGGAATGAAGCTCACAGAGGGCGGACACTTAACCCATGGCCACAAGGTAAACTTTTCAGGAAAGCTCTACAAGTGCAAGCAATACGGGGTCGATAAAGAGACCGAAATGATTGACTACGACACTGTGCTCAAGCAGGCAAAGGAAATCAAGCCAAAACTCATCCTCAGTGGGTACACCGCATACCCAAGGTCAATTGACTTCAAGAGATTCAGGGAAATTTGTGACGAGGTAGGTGCTTTCTGCATGGCAGACATTGCACACATTGCAGGCCTATGTGCCGGCGGGGCACACGAAAACCCTGTTCCATACTTTGACGTTGTAACAACAACCACCCACAAGACACTGCGTGGGCCAAGAAGTGCTGTTATAATGTGCAAGGGAGAGTTTGCCGAAAAGATTGACAAGGCAGTCTTCCCAGGGCTGCAGGGCGGCCCGCACGAGCACACAATTGCCGCAAAGGCAGTTGCATTCAAGGAAGCGCAGACCCCTGAATTCAGGGACTACTCCGCACAAATTGTTAAGAACGCAAAGGCAATGGCTGAAGAGCTCATGGCCCTTGGATTAAGGCTTGTTTCAAACGGAACAGACAACCACCTGATGCTTGTTGATGTATTCAAAAGCAAGAACTTAACAGGCAAAGAGGCGGAGCACGCCCTTGAGGTTGCCGGAATCTACTGCAACAAAAACACAATTCCGTTCGACGAAAGAACCCCGTGGGACCCAAGCGGAATCCGCATTGGAACACCTGTTCTTACAACAAGGGGGATGAAAGAGTCGGAAATGAAGGAAGTTGCGAGGTTCATTGCAAAAGCGTTGGACAATGCAAAGGACGAGGCAAAACTCAGGCAGATTAAGGCTGATATAAAGGAATTCTGCTCGGGGTTTCCGTTTTATAAATAATTGCCAGCCCAAGATTTTATATGCCCGCAAAATTGATAGACGGAAAAGGTATTGCCGCAAAAGTCCTTGAAGCAGCTAAATCGCGAGTTTCAGGGCTTTCCTTCAAGCCAGTGCTGGCCGTTGTTTTGGTTGGGGAGGACCCTGCTTCAAAGCTTTATGTGCAGAAAAAGCAGGATGCCTGCGAAAACGTTGGCATTGAATCAAAACTTGTTTCATTCCCTGAAACAATTTCACAGCAGGATCTGATTGCAAAGATTGAGGCGCTCAATTCAGACGAAAGCGTGAACGGAATCCTTGTGCAACTCCCTTTGCCCAAAGGGCTTGACAGGAACGCGGTTCTTGAAACGGTTTCCCCCTCAAAGGATGTGGACGGATTCACTGCCGAAAACCTTGGGCTTCTTGCTCTGGGGGTTGAGGAAATGGTTTCCTGCACTCCAAAGGGAATAATTAAGCTGATTGAGTCAACCGGAACGGACTTGAAGGGAAAGAACTGCTGCATTGTAAACCACAGCATTGTTGTGGGGAGGCCTCTTGCACAGCTTTTCCTGAACAGGAACGCAACGGTTTCAATCATCCACCAGTTCACAAAGGACTTGTCCGAGTTCACCAAAAATGCGGACGTTGTGATTACTGCCGCAGGTGTTTCGGATTTGATTAAGGCGGACATGGTAAAAGACGGCGCAATTGTAATTGATGCCGGAATTGCCCGCAAGAACGGAAAGCTTGTTGGGGACGTTGACTTTGAGGCTGTAAAGGAAGTTGCTTCATTCATTACACCTGTTCCGGGCGGAGTCGGCCCAATGACCGTTGCTTGCCTGATTGACAACACAATTGTTGCCGCAGAAAATCAGCGCAGGTAATTCCATTCCTTTCCCGCAAACTTTTCCCTAAGCTCTTGAGCAAGGGTTTTTTCTTCAGCCGTTAATTCCGACGGGACAAGTTTTGCTCCGAATGTTTTTTTAAAGCCCGCAGCCATTGCGTCCTCCATGTCCCTGAAGCTGTACTGCCTCTTTGTTTCAAACTCAAGGGATGTTACGCGCTGCTTTACACTCTCAATAATCTTTCCCTTCATTTTTTCATCTGGGACCTTTAGCAGTGAAAACATCTTGTCAACCCCTACCTCTAACAGAAGCGTTCCGTGCTGCAGAATGTTTCCGCCCCTTCTTGTCTGCGCGTTTCCGCTAATTTTTTTCCCGTTAACAATTATGTCGTTCAGCGGCACAAAGTCTGCCTTAACATTAAGCTCGTTCAATCCCGCAACAATTGCCCCGCAAATCTTTCCATAGCTTTCAAGGATATTTTTTGAAACAAGCTTGCTTTCCTCGCTGCAAACAAAGCTGTATGTAAGCTCTTTTTCGTGAAAAACCGCTCCCCCTCCGGTAATTCTTCTCACAACATCGCAGTCAAGCTCTTTTGCCTTCTCCAAATCAACTTCCTCGTTGATTCCCTGGAAATACCCGATGCTTACCGCATGCGGTTTCCAGCCGTAAAAGCGAACAACAGGCTTGTCCCCGTTTTTGTGAAGCCTCATTATTGCCTCATCTGTAGCCATGTTTGTTGCGGCATCGGAAAAACCAGTGCAAAGCAGCCTAAATTCATTCATTTTGCGTTCTCTCCCGCTATTTTTATGGCTTGGGCAAGTGCTTTTGTATTTAACCCAAACATTTCAATGGAATTTGCCTCAATTGCCTGGGCAATCACTGCCTCAAGCTCTTTTCCCATTTGTGCGCCCTCAAGTGCCTTTTCAATTGCCTCAATTCCGTCTTCCGGGTGCATAAAGAAATCGCCGTGAATTTTCACCGAACTGATTTTATCGCTTTCCAGCTCAAGTGAAAGCCTTACAAGTTTGCCGTCAGGCACCTTATATATTGCTTCTCCCTTCATAAAACTCCCCTGCTAAATAACTGCTTCTGACCAGCGGCCCTGAGGCTACAAAGCCAAACTCCTTTTCAAGCCCGATATGCTTCAACTCCTCAAACACACTGGGTTTAACATATTCCTGAACCAAAATGTTTTTCTTTGTAGGCTGTAGGTACTGCCCAATGGTTAGAAAGTCGCATTTTACACCCCTCAAATCATCCATTGCGGCAAGAACCTCCTCCCTTGATTCGCCCAATCCAAGCATTAGCCCGCTTTTTGTTTTCATTTCAGGGTCAAGCACCTTAATATTATGTAGAAGCCCAAGGCTTTGTTTGTATGAGGCCCGTGCATCCCGCACACTGCTCTGCAATCTTTCAACTACTTCAATATTGTGTGCAATAACTTCGGGGTTTGCATCAACAACTTTCTTGAGGCAATCAATTTTACCCTGAAAATCGGGAATCAGAACCTCCACTTTAATTCCCCTTGCCTTAACTTCCTTAATGCACTCTGCAAAATGCCCTGCCCCCAAATCACTCAAGTCATCCCTGTCCACTGAAGTAATGACCACATACTTCAGCCCCATTTGTTCGGCGGCATCTGCAATCTTTGCAGGCTCTTTTCTGTCAAGCGGTTCCCCGTTCTTTCCGGACTGCACCGCGCAAAAAAGGCAGTTTCTTGTGCACACTTTTCCCATTGCGATGAATGTTGCGGTTCCGTGCTTCCAGCACTCACCTCTGTTTGGGCAGCGTGCTTCGCTGCACACTGTATTGAGTGCGTTTCCCTTTAGCTGTGTCGCAACCAGCGAGGTTTTTCCGCCGGAGGGAATAATTGCCCTGAGCCAGTCAGGTTTTCTCGCCTGCAATGCACCCACCAATTCCTTTTAGGAATCCCTTGAATTCACAGTATTTGTTTGCAATGGTTTCAAACTTTTCCTGCTTGTCAAAAACAGCCCTAATGCAGTCGGCCGGCTCCGGATCTTTTCCGGTGATTTTTTTCACGGTTTCCGGGAACTTGCTTGGGTGTGCGGTTTCAATTGAAACATTCAGCCCTGAATCGTTTTCCTTCAGAAATTTCTGCAGGCCGTTCCACGCAACAGCTCCGTGCGGCTCCAAAAGCAATTTGGACTTGAAGGCTTCCTTCATTGTTTCAATTGTTTCATCATCCGAAACGCTAAGTGAGTAAATGTCATTGTTCATCGAGGTTATCTTTGGAACCCCCTCTAGCTTTCCTGTTTCATCCATCCAGCCGTGGTAGAGGTTTACAATGCGTGTAAGGTTGCTTGGGTGCCCCACGTTCATGCTGTTGGAGAGGCAGTTCTTTGAGGGAACAACCTTTTCATAGAATCCGCGCTCCAAAAATCTTGGGAACTCATCGTTTTCGTTTGTTGCAATAACAAACTTTTTCACAGGCAGGCCCATTCTCTTTGCAATAATTCCCGCACATGAATTTCCCAAATTTCCGCTCGGGACCGAGAACACAATTTCGTCCCCTGCGTTCTGCGCAAGCTTTGCGTACGCGTAAAAGTAATACACACTTTGCGGAAGCAGTCTCCCTATATTAATGCTGTTTGCCGAGCTAAGTTTCATGTCCTCAAGCTCTGCATCTGAAAAAGCCTCCTTCACAATTGCCTGGCAGTCGTCAAACTTTCCCTGCACAGCCAGCGCCGTTATATTTTCCCCAAGCGTGGTCATCTGCTTTCTCTGCAGCTGGCTAACCTCTTTCTCCGGGAAGAGCACAACGACGTTAATATTTTCCATCTTGTGGAATGCGTTTGCCACAGCGCTTCCTGTGTCACCGCTTGTTGCCACAAGAATGTTTGCGTGCTCTTTTTTCTGCTTAAGGGTATAATCCATTAATCTGGCCATTAGCCTTGCCGCAAAGTCCTTGAATGAGGCGGTTGGACCGCGGTCAAGACGCATTACATAGTTTCCGTCTGAAACTTTTTCAAGCGGAACCTCAAAATTGTATGCCTGCTCGCACATTTCCTTGAGCTTGTCCTCAGGAATGTCTCCTTCAAGAAGCCTTTTCATTACTTCGAAAGCAATTTCGGCGTAAGTTTTTCCCTTCCAGGAAATAATCTCTTCCGCACTTACATTGGGAAAGTTTTCAGGCAGGTAAAGTCCCCTGTCCGGTGCAATTCCGTGAAGAAGCGCCTCGTCAAAGGAAACCATTTCGGATTTCCTGTTTGTGCTGTAGTACTTCATTCCTTCCACCTCAAATTCGGCTCTCTGGCTGCCTTTACAGCATCAAGCCTTTTTACAGGCATTGAGTGTGGTGCTTCCTTTACAAGCTCAGGCTGCTTCTCTGCCTCTTGCTTAATAGTAATCATTATGTCAACGAAGTTGTTAAGTGTTTCTCTGGTTTCGGTTTCAGTTGGCTCAATCATTATTGCACCCTTCACAATCAGCGGGAAGTAAACCGTTGGCGGATGCACCCCGTAATCCAGAAGCCTTTTTGCGACATCGTTTGTTGTAACCCCGTTTGCAAGCCCTTCGTCGCTCAAAACAAACTCGTGCTGGCAAACCCTGTCAAATGCAAGCTTGTAATGGGGCTTAAGTTTTTCTTTCAAATAGTTTGCATTAAGCACGGCCACCTCTGCAACTTCCCGCAAACCAACAGCCCCCAGTGCCTTAATGTAAGTGAATGCTTTCACCATGACCCCAAAGTTTCCGTAGAACGAGCGAACCTTTCCAATTGACTTTTTCCCCTTGGAATTGAACTCATAGTTCTCGCCGTTCTTTTCAATAAGTGGAACAGGCAGAAAGTCCACAAGCTCTTCCACAACCCCAACCGGCCCTGAGCCTGGGCCGCCCCCGCCGTGCGGAGTTGAAAAGGTCTTGTGCAGGTTCAAATGCATTATGTCAATTCCAAGCTCGCGGGGCCTGCAAATCCCAAGCATTGCATTCATGTTTGCACCGTCCCCGTAAACAAGCCCGCCCTTTGAGTGGACAATTTCACATACTTTCTCAATGTTTGTGTCAAACAGCCCAAGTGTGTTTGGGTTTGTAATCATTATTCCCGCAATCTTTTCATCCATCTTCTCCCTTAAATCCGCAAGGTCAACGTTTCCCTCCGAGTCTGACTTCAATTCTACGGCCTGGAAACCGCAGAGTGACACGCTTGCGGGGTTTGTTCCGTGTGCTGAATCCGGCACAAGAATTTTTTCGCGCTGCTCTCCTTTTTCTTGGAAGTGCGCCCGCATAATCATTATTCCGGTCAGTTCCCCCTGTGCCCCTGCCGCCGGCTGCAGGCTGAATCTTGCAAACCCGGTAATTTCGCAGAGCATTTTCTCCAGCTTGTACATCAGCTGCATTGCTCCCTGCACGGTTTTGGCCGGCTGAAGTGGGTGAATTCCTGTAAAGCCATCAAGCCTTGCGGTGTCCTCGCAAACCTTTGGGTTATACTTCATGGTACAGCTTCCAAGCGGATAAAATCCAAGGTCTACCCCGAAGTTTCGCCTGCTTAAAGCGGTGTAGTGCCTTACAACCTCTACCTCGCTCAAATCCATTCCCTTGTCAAATATTGTTTTCATTCACCCACCAATTGCCTCAATCAATTCGTCAATTTCTTTCATTGAATTCATTTCGGTAACCGCCACAAGCAGTTTGTTTTCCGAGAGGCTGTGCCCGAACACAATTCCTTTCTCAAGCAGCTTAGCCTGCAGTTCCTTTGCATTTTCCTTTTTCACAACAAATTCGTTGAAGAATTCCTTTCCGTAAGGAAGCTCAAACCCTTTTGCTTCAAGCTTTTCAGCGAGATACTCCGCATTCTGATGGTTTTGCTCTGCAATTTCCTTCAGCCCCTTCCACCCCACTGTTGAAAGGTAAACTGTTGAGGCAAGAGCGCAAAGCGCCTGGTTGCTGCAGATGTTGCTTCCTGCTTTTGCTCTCCTGATGTGCTGTTCCCTTGCCTGCATTGTAAGAATAAACCCGTCTTTTCCATCGCTGTCTGTTGTTTTTCCAACCAGCCTTCCGGGAATTTGCCTCACAAGCTTTTCCCTGCATGCAATTACTCCCGGGTGCGGCCCCCCAAAGCTCATTGGGTTTCCAAAACTCTGCGCTTCCATTGCAACAATGTCGGCACCGTACCCTGCGGGCTTTTCAATCGATGCAAGCGAAAGCGCTTCTGCTATTGCAACCACCAAAAGTGCGCCTTTCTCATGCACTTTTTTTCCCAACTCATTAAGCTTTTGAACGCGGCCCAAAAAGTCTGGATTCTGCACAATCACGCAGGCCGTTTCCTCATCAACGGCTTTCCCTGTTTCTTCAATCGCAACCTCTTTCAGTTCAAGGCTGTTTGCGTTTGCATAGGTTTTCAGAACGGCAAGGTATTCAGGGTTCAGTGCGCCTGCAACCACCATTTTTTTTCTTCTCGTTGCGGTCTTTGCCATCAGCATTGCTTCCGCGCACGCGCTTGCCCCGTCGTACATGCTTGCATTTGCAATATCCATTCCGGTCAGCAGGCATATGTGGCTTTGCCACTCGTATATTGCCTGCAGCATTCCCTGGCTCATTTCAGGCTGGTAAGGTGTGTAAGCTGTATAGAATTCACTCCTCCCCACAATGGCTCCCACTGTTGCCGGAATGAAGTGGTTGTAGCATCCCGCCCCCAAAAAGAGCTTTAGCTGCTTTGCGTTTTTGTTTTTGGATGCAAGTTCCTCAATTTCCTGCCTAAGCTGCATTTCGCTTAACGGCTTTCCAAGGTTTAGGTCCTGCTTCAGCTTTTTTTTTGCGGGAACATCTTTAAACAGTTCCTCAAAGGAGGAAACTCCCGCTTCTTTAAGCATCTCTTTCTTTTCAGATTCGCTGTGTGGAATGAATTTCATTGGTTTCGCCTAGTGTTCCAAGCTGTCAACGTACTCTGTGTATTCCTTTGCTTCAATTAACTGTTCCACTTCGCTTTTGTCCTTTATTTTGATTTTTGCAATCCACGCGTTGAAGGGTGAGTTGTTTAATTTTTCAGGCTGTGCCTCAAGCTTGCTGTTTGCCTCAACAACCTCGCCCGAAAGCGGTGCAAAAACATCAGTCACGCTTTTCACGCTTTCAAGAACGCAGAGCTGCTTGTCCTTTTCAACCTGCTTTCCAACTTCCGGAAGCTCTACAAAAACTATGTCGGTTAGGGCGTGTTGTGCATAATCGGTTATTCCGACTGTGGCAATGTCCCCATCAATCTTAATCCATTCGTGCTCTTTTGTGTATTTCCTGTCCGCAGGGTTTTCCATTTTTACTCCCTCCTGTAGAAAGGCCTTTTCACAACCTTGGCCTTGAATTTATTTCCCCTCACCTCAACCTCAATGCCCTGTCCTGGCTCTGAGAATTCGGCTCCAATATAACCAAGCCCTATGTTCTTTTTAAGGCTTGGTGAAAAGCTTCCTGAGGTAACAATTCCGCTTTCTTTCCCTTCAACAAAAATTTTGCATCCGTCCCTTGCAATCGCCCGCTCAACCATTTCAAACGCAATCAGCTTGCCCCCAAAGCCATCCGCTTTCTGCTTTTCAAGCGCTTTCTTCCCAATAAATTCTTCCTTTTCAAAGTCAACAGCCCAACCATAACCGCTCTGCAGCGGACTCTTTTTTTCACTCAATTCGTGCCCGTAAAGCGCCATGCAGCACTCCAGCCTCAGCGTGTCCCTTGAAGCAAGGCCGCAGGGCTGCAGTTCAAATTTCTTTCCTGCCTCAAGCAATGCATTCCACAATTCAACGGCCTTTTCCTCTGCAAAATACAGTTCAAACCCGTCTTCGCCCGTGTATCCGGAGCGCGACACAATTGACTCAATTCCCGCAATGCTTGCTTCAACAAAATTGTAGCGTTCAATCCCGCTTAGTTTGAATTCAGTTAATTTTTGCAATATTTTCTCCGCGTTCGGCCCCTGCAGGTCAAGCTTTGCGGTTTTCCCGCTTTTGTTTTCAATTGCACAATCCATGCCTGCGGCGTGCTTTTCAATCCAGTTCAAATCGTTTTGCATTGTGCCCGCGTTAACTACAATCAAGTACTTTTCTTCGCTGAACCTGTAAACAATCAAATCATCAATTATCCCGCCGGCTTCATTGCACATCACGCCCAAAGCCATTCCGCCGTCCCTTAACTTTGAGCAATCCCTTGTCACAAGCAGTTGAATAAGTTTAAGTGCTTCCTTCCCTGTTACAAAGATTTCGCCCATGTGACTTACGTCAAACAGCCCAGCCTTTCCGCGCACGGCAAGGTGTTCCTTTAAGGGGGTAGAATAGTACACAGGCATTTCCCAGCCTGCAAAATCAACAATTTTGGCTCCGAGCCTCTGGTGCTCTTCGAACAAAGCGGTTTTTTGCCCCACATCAAAGAGATACACCCAAGCTTTTTAATCCCTTTTGTCTTATTTGTGTTTATTGGGGGATTTGGTTGGTTGACTTAGTTCCAATTATCTTTGGAGTTGTAGGGGGATTAGCCCTTTTTCTTTACGGGATAACCCTGCTTAGCAATGGATTGCAGAAAGCTGCAGGCGAAAGGCTCCGTGGTTTAATTGAAAAGCTTACAAACAACCGCTTAAAGGCGGTTGGGGTTGGGGCGGTTGTTACCGCAATTGTTCAGAGCAGCAGCATTACAACAGTTACCCTTGTTGGCCTCATTAATGCGGGCTTAATTTCCTTAACGCAGGCAATTCCCATCATTATGGGTGCAAACATCGGTACAACGGTTACCGCGCAGCTGATTGCGTTCAAACTTGGCGGCTTTGCCCTGCCAATAATCGCAATCGGGTTCCTGATTACAACAATTGCCAAGAAACCGTCCTACAAGTATCTTGGGCAGATAATTCTTGGCTTTGGATTGCTTTTCCTCGGAATGTCCACAATGAGCTCCGGCATGAAACCATTGAGAAGCGACCCAATGATGCTTGATTTCCTGCAGTCCCTTGGAGCAGTTCCGCTATTTGGAATTGCAGCTGGGGCAATCTTTACTGCAATACTCCAAAGCAGCAGTGCAACATCGGGTTTGGTGATTGCAATGGCTTCAGAGCAATTGCTTGACCTCAACGGAGCAGTTGCATTAATAATCGGTGCAAATATCGGAACCTGCATCACAATTTTGTTTGCCTCATTTGGCGCAAGCCTCACAAGCAAGAGGGCTGCGCTGAGCCACATTATTTTCAACATTCTTGGCGCCGCAATTTTCTTTGCAGTTTTCGCGCCCTTTGTTTCGCTTGTTTCGCTCACCGCAACAGAGCTTCCAAGGCAGATTGCAAACGCGCACATGATTTTCAACATTTCCGCAACAGTCCTAATGGTTCCGTTTGTTGGCCTGTTTGTTAAGGCGGTCACAACAATTCTTCCCGGAAAGGAGATTAGGATTGATTCGGGAATTAGGTTCCTTGACAAGCGCACACTCAACACGCCTGCAATTGCACTGGGGCAGGCGGAGAAGGAGGCAAAGCGCATGGGAAAGCTTGCCCTGTCCACCCTTGAAGACAGCTTTGTTGCATTCAAGAACAATGATTTGCGGATGGTTAAGGTTGTGGAGAAAAAAGAGGACGCGGTTGATGAGTTGGACAACGCAATCGAGGCATTTTTAACAAAGGTTACCCAAAAGGAACTAAGCCGCGAGCAGTCAAAGAAAACGTCCGCGCTGGTTCACTCAATTTCCGACATGGAGAGAATCTCTGACCACGCAAACAACATTGGCGAGCTCTCTGAACTGAAAACCTGTGAAAAAATTGTGTTCTCCAAACAGGCAATGTGTGAGCTTGAAGAGCTTTTTGCAAAAAGCTTTGATTCCTACCGCAAGGCTTTAAGTGTAATGGTTTCAAAGAACCCCCATGTTGCGGAACAGGTGTTTGCGCTTGAGCGCGAAATAGACGGGTTGACCGCACAATTTGAGCAAAACCACTTTGACAGGCTGAAGAACAGCAAGTGTGACCCAAAGGCAAGTGTTGTGTTTGCGGAAATGCTTCGCAATCTTGAAAGAATTTCCGATCACGCGCACAATATTGCAATGGCAAGCAGTCAGGGATTTTAAGCGCTTTCCTGGACGGCCTTCTCAATCTTTTCCCTGTCAAAACCCTCTACAATTGAGCCGTTTATGTCGAGGACTGGAAAGCTTACTTCAGTGCTTCCCTCTGTTCTAACGCTTCTTCGCTTTTCAATCATTTCCCTTGCCTTTGACTTGTCGGCCATTACATCAAATTCCTCGAATTCAACGTTCAGTCTCTTCAGCAAGGCCTTTGCGGCGCGGCATTTTGCGCAGTTTGGCATTGAATAAACAATTACTCCCATAATCAATCCCCCTTTTGAGAAAACAAAACACCGAAACGAATTTATAGGTTACACAGTTTTCATTCTATTGGTGGGTCCAATTGGTTCTTAAACTTGGAATTCTGGCTTCTACGCGCGGAACAGACATGCAGGCAGTAATTGACGCCATTGAGGCAAAAGAGCTTGATGCAGAGATTGCCTGCGTAATATCCAACAAAGAAGACTGCTTTGCGCTTGAGCGGGCAAAAAAGCACGGAATTGAGGCAATTTTCCTAAACCCAAAGGAATTCGGCTCAAAAGAGGCGTATGATAAACAGGTTGTAAAACTTTTGAATGAAAGGGAAGTTGGGCTTGTGCTTCTTATAGGCTATAATAAGTTCCTTTCCGAGCCGTTCCTCAAAGCCTTTGAAAACAGGGCAATGAACATTCACCCGTCACTTCTTCCGGCTTTCAAGGGCTGGGACACAAACGTGCACCAGGAGGTTTTGGACGAGGGATGCAAGGTTTCGGGATGCTCGCTTTTCTTTGTGACAGAGGAGCCCGACGGGGGTCCGATTGTTGCACAAAAGGCTGTTGAGGTTGAAGAGGACGAGACAGTTGATTCACTGAAAGAGAAGGTTCAGAGGGCAGAGCAGGAAATAATTGTGAAGGGCGTAAGGCTTTTTGCAGAAGGGAAGTTGAAAGTTGATGGAAACAAGGTGAAGGTGGTTTAATGGCAAAGAAAAGGGCATTAATTTCGGTTTCGGACAAAACAGGGCTGGGAAAGCTTGCAAAGGTTCTTGAAAAGCACGGCTTTGAGATTATTTCAACAGGCGGAACCGCAAGGGCGATTGAAGAGTCCGGAGCAAAGGTAACCCCTGTTGAAAACGTAACCGACTTCAAGGAAATGCTGGACGGGCGCGTTAAAACACTTCACCCAAAAATTCACGCAGGAATCCTCGCACTCAGGGACAGCAAAAAGCACATGACCCAGCTGGAGGAAGCAAACATTTTCCTAATCGACCTTGTGGTGGTAAATCTTTATCCATTCAGAAAAACAGTTGAGGGCGGAGCGCCGCTTGACGAAGTAATTGAAAACATTGACATCGGCGGGCCGACTTTGATTCGCGCCGCAGCCAAGAATTTCCAGGATGTTGCGGTTGTTGTTCATCCTGACCAGTACAAGTTAATTGAGGAAGAGCTTGAGAAAAACAATGGCGAAATTTCCCAGAAAACAAGGCAGTTGCTTGCAGCCAAGGCATTTGAGCACACGGCCTACTATGACACAACAATCAACACATTTCTGCACGGAAAGTTCAATCCGGACGAATTGTTCCCGGTTGACTTCAGTGTAAACTACCGCAAGGTAATGGATTTAAGGTACGGGGAGAACCCGCACCAAAAGGCAGCGCTCTACAAGGAAAGTTTTGTACACAACCCAAGTGTTGCAACCGCAACAATTCTGAACGGAAAGCCGCTTTCGTTCAACAATATTTTTGATGCAAACGACGCAGTTGCAGTTGTTCAGGAGTTTGAGGAACCGGCAGCGTGCCTGATAAAGCACAACAATGCATGCGGTACAGCGGTTTCGGCCTCACTTTCAGAGGCATTTGAGAAAGGGCACCAGTGCGATCCAAAGAGCGCGTTTGGTTCAATTATTGCATTGAACAGAAAATGCGATCTTGAAACCGCCAAGAAGATAACCTCCTTCTTCAACGAGCTGGTGCTTGCACCCTCCTACAATGAGGACGCGCTTGCAGAGCTTAAGAAAAAGCAGAACCTCCGTGTTCTGGAGCTTCCTGGAATCGACAAGCCACTGGAGCAGGAGGGCCTTGACTACAAAAAGGTTGAGGGCGCAATGCTTGCGCAAACAAAGGACTTCATTGACAAAAACGAGTTTGACCTGAACGTTGTTTCGGAGAAAAAGCCGACAAAGGAACAGATTAAGGACATGGTTTTTGCGTGGCGCATTGTAAAGCACATCAAAAGCAATGCAATTGTTCTTGCAAAGGACCAGGCAACGGTTGGAATTGGGGCAGGGCAAATGTCCCGCGTTGACTCTGTTGAAATTGCGGTCAATAAGGCAGGAGGACGCGAGAAAGGGGCGGTTCTTGCTTCAGACGGCTTCTTTCCCTTCAGGGACAACATTGACATTGCGGCCGAGCACGGAATTGAGGCCATTATTGAGCCAGGCGGCTCGGTAAAGGACCAGAAAATAATCGATGCCGCAAACGAAAAGGGCTTGGTGCTTGTTTTTACGGGTGCAAGGCACTTCAAGCACTAAAAGGCAATTCAGGCATTGAAACACAATTCATAACATTTTAAAGCTTTCAATGCCACAAATATATCCAACTGCCGGCGTGGCGGAGCGGTCAAACGCGGTGGCCTTGAGGCACCCTTTCTTTGAAAGAAAGCGTGCACGGAAAGAATCCGTGGGTGCAAGTGAGCCATTTTCCGAAAGGAAGCACAGGTTCGAATCCTGTCGCCGGCGAACACCCTTTCTTTTGGGAAAAGAAAGCGTGTACGGAAAGAAAAATAGTTTCAAGAGAAAAAGAAAAGATAGGTTTCAAAAAGAAAATCTTTTTGAGAACTGCGGAGGTGGCGGAGCGGTTAAACGCGCCAGCTTGGAAAGCTGGTTCCTTCACGGGAGCGCGAGTTCGAATCTCGTCCTCCGCGCTTTTTTTTTGTTAAAAAATCGTGTTGCATATGGTTTTTTATAGTTCTTTGAGTATACTTATTTTGGGTGAATTTAATGGCTGAAACTGTTACAATTCCAAAAGAAGAGTATAAATCTCTTAAGAAAAAAGCAAGCTTTGCTGATGATGTTTTGATTCAGCTGGAAGCTAGTTTGAAGGATGTTGAAGCCGGTAGAATAAGTCCTGCTGTTCATTAATTTCTTTCAACCAATTTTTTGTATTTTTCCTTATTTTGCAGAATGTGTTCAATTATCTTTTGCTGTTTTTTCTTTGAGCCGAATGCAACCAGCAAAATAGTGCTTGATTTTTTGTAAACAAGATAATACAACCGTTTTCTGCCAAACTTTTTTTCACGAAACCACTCAAAGCGCAAAGGCTTTCCAACATCGGCACTTTTTTTCAGTTGTTCAATAATTTTCTTTATCCAATCTTTTTCTATTTTCTCAAGTGTTTCAAATAAACGAGAAAAAGCTTCTGTTTCCAAAACAACATTTGGCATAATCGAATTAAAACAAAAGAATATTTAAGTTCATTGCAAAATTATTCCCTGTAATAAGGGAATATAATGCAAACAAAACAACTAGCAAAAAAATTCGAACTCACCAACTACCAACCAAAAAAATCTAATCGGCTTTCTCGAATCTCGCCCTCCGCGCTCTTCACTCTTTTTTTGGCAAAAGAAATAAAAAAAAAGGGGAGCGTTTCGGTTTTCCAAAACGCCTTTTTCTTTGTTCACTGTATTTCGAATTGAACGCTTACCGAAGTGGTAAACTCTATGTCGCCGGGAGTTATTGGTGTTGGGGCACTTCCTGACTCCATGTTGTCCATTGTGGCGAACGACTTTGCGTAGTATGGCACTGAATAGCCAGAACTTTCGCTTGCGCCGTAAACCGGTCCGACAGAAATTCCAAGGCCTTCTGCAATGCTTTGCGCCTTTGCGCGCGCGTTTGCGGAAGCGTCTTTCAAAGCCTCTGCCCTCAGGCTTGCCTCTGTTTCCTTTGTCAGCGCAAAAGAAATGCTGTTTACACTGTTTGCTCCCGCGGAAACCGCCGCGTCTATTACTTCCCCAACGGCGCCAAGGTCCTGCACTTTTACCCTAACCCTGTTTGTGGTCTTGTAGCCCACTGATTCAGATTTTCTGATGACTTCGTTCCACTTGAATTCTTCGCGCAGGCTGTAGGACGCGGTTTCAATGTTTTCCTTGTTAATTCCCTTGGTTTTCAGTGCGTCCATTACCTTGTTTGCAAGGGTTGCGTTGTCAGCCTGGCTTTTGCTCGCACTTTTGTCAAGTGTTTCAATGCTCAGCGTGATGTAAGCAAGTTCTGGGCTGGCTGTCTTTGTCACTGTTCCTGAAACAGAGATTAGTCTTATTTTTTTTTCGGATTCGTCTTCGGCAAAGCTTATTGCCCCACCATCAAAGCCGCTTAAACTGGCTTCGATTGCAGTACTGCTTGATTTCTGCAAATAATTTGGAATCTGCACAACCACCTGGGCTTTTTCCTCAGGCGGAATGTTCAATGAGTAGAATCCAATTCCCACCGAAATAATCATTGCTGCGATAATAAGCGAAGCCGGCAAAATCCATTTGTTTTCAAACATCCTGTTTCACCTCCTGAAAACACTAACGGTTAAAGTCTAATTAAACCCTTTGTTTTTTTGTAAGCAAACAGTCTAACTAAAGTTTTTCAGGCAAAAGCACAGGCAAAAGGGCTTTTTTGCAGAATCTTTTCTTTCGGTTTTAAGCGCTGTTGAATGCAAACCAATTTATTTACTTTGGGCATTAATTTGCTCTATGAATCAAACACAGTTTTTTGCGGTAATGCTTGTTTTGATTGGCTTTGCATTGCTTGTGGTTTTTCCAATTTTTGGAATTGTTGCGGGGAAATGGGTAATTGCGCTTTCGGTTGTCGGAGGCTGGGCTCTTGTGGTAATTGGGGCGGCAATTGCGGTTGTTTCCCTTGTGCTTGAACGGCTTGGGGACTTAAAGGCAGAAAAGTTTGACGAAAAATTTTGAGGAGAGTGGAAAAAAATGATTATTGTAAACACAGATTTTGTTCAGGGAAAGAAAGTAGCTGAAACAATTGGAATTGTTAAGGGGAGCACAATCAGGGCAAAGTGGATTGGAAAAGACATTATGGCTGGCCTAAGGCAGCTTGTTGGGGGAGAGCTAAAGGAGTACACCGAAATGCTAACCGAGGCAAGAAAGCAGTCGGTGCAGAGAATGGTTCAGGATGCGGAAAGCCTTGGGGCCAACGGAATAATTAACATAAGGTTTACAACTTCGCAAATAATGTCTTCCGCAGCGGAAATACTTGTTTACGGAACCGCGGTAAAGCTAAAGTGAATTTTAATGGGATTTGAATGTGCCTAACAATTCCAGCAAAGGTAGTTGAAGTGCTTGAGGACGGCACAGCATTTGTTGAACAGCCTGGGACAAAGCGCAAAATCATAAACATGATTAAGGCAAAGCCGGGAGAGTTCGTGCTCCTGCAGCAGGGAATGGCTGTGGACAAAATAAGCGAAAAAGAGGCCAACGAAACCTGGGCCTTGTGGAGCGAAGCCGCACAAAAACACTAACTGTTATTTCATTCCATTAACCGCTTCAATCGTTTTCCGGGTGTATTTCTCAAGATTTTGAACCTGTTTTTCGGAAAGCAACTCAATTGCGTTGCCCCAGTGAACCGAAATCCTTGCGCCCGCTTCAGCACCCAGCCCGAACGGGTTCTTCACCTGCCGAACATTCTCTTCAAGCCTTAAGTTCTTCCCTTCCAGCACAAGCCCTGTGCAATTTACGCTAATTTCCTTTCCCGAATTTTTCAGAACACTTGCCTTGTGCACCAGGCATTCGGAGAGGTTTTCAACAACCGGGGCAACCTTCTGCGAAATGAAATTAATGTAGAGCACGTGCATTGAGTGGTGGGGAAGCATTTCGGCAGGGAGCTCCTCTGCCTTCTTTTTGCATATTCTCGCAGGCAAGCCGTGCTGCTTGAATGAAAGAATTGTTTCCCTAATTTTTTTGTGCTCCACGCTTTCAAGCACTTTGTTTCCCAGCCAGTAGGCCTCAATTACCTCTTCATCAAACGGCTTTAGGTTGTTTGCCTCTGCAATAAGCTCAAGGTAGGGTTGAAGTGCGTAAAATCCATGCAGGAGTTCTCTGGCTTTTGCTGCGTTTTCCTCGTTTGGATTCTCCTGCAGTTTCATGAATGCATGCCAGCTTCCGTTAGGCCCACAGTAACCAAGTTCGTTTGGAGGAAGTGAATAGATGCTTGCCCTTTTCAAGGCATTAACTTCGTTCGGCAGCAATTGAATGCCCCTTAACCTTTGTGCCCTGCAGTACGTAACCGAATCCAACCGCCAGGAACACTCCGCCCACAATCAAAAGCAGGCCAAACACCTGCGTTGGGGCAACTTCCTTTCCAAGGAATGCAAACGAAAGCAGGGCGGTTATTGGCTGTGCAAGCAACAGCACTGAAGCCGCCTTGTGAACCGGCAGGTGCTTTAGTCCTGAGTAGTAAGTGAACACAAATGCAACGAGCAAACCCGATGCAATCAGGGCCCACTGCATTTGTGGAACTGAGAGAGTAAATGCGCTTCCAAGCTGGTTTGTTGCAACAAGGAATGTGAGAATGAAGATACTTCCAAAAGCCATTCTTCCAAATGCAACTGTCTTCCCGCTCAACTCGCTGAGAACGTGCTTTGAGAGAACATTTTCTGCGGCCCAAAGAATTGTTGCCGCAAGCACAAGCATCTCAGGAAAACCAAAGGCAGCTATGTTGAAGAGCAGGAAGTTTCCCGCAAGCAGCATTGCCGCCCCTGCAATCCAGTGTTTGCTGACTTTTTCCCTGAGGAAAACAAGGGCAAAAACCGTTGCCCAAATGAAAAGCGTTTTGTGCAGGAAGCCCGCGTTTATTGCTGTTGTGAGTTTCAGCGCATAAAAGAACAACAGGAACGGAATTGCCCCCCCAACCAGGCCGATTGCGGCAAGCTTTCCAACCTGCTTTTTGGAAAGAGCCTTTATTTCATTCAAGTCCTTAAGCAATACAATTAGTGAGAACAGCAATACCGCAACAACCGCGTTTTTCAGGAATGTGAACATAAACGGATTAAATCCCCTTACCGCAAAGCTGTTTGCAAAAATGCTTACCCCGCTTACAACAGCAGCTAGCATTACAAGCATTAGCCCTTTTCTCTCACTCATGACACAAAAAAGCGCTTAAAAGGTTAAAAAGATAACGTTTGGCTTGTGGTAAAATGCGTTTGAGCCTTATTTTGTGAATAAAACGCCTGAATTACTTCCTTCTGAATCGCATTTCCCTCAGTCCGTCTATAATGGCGAGTCTCACGAGGGCCGCGCCAATCCTTTCCTCCGGACTTGAGCGGGCGTACTTTGGCAGAACAACCCCTCCATGCTCTGCGAGTTCCTTGATTGTTTTAATCGACTTTGGAAGCTCTTCAATTAGGGAGCGAACTTCCCGTTCTGAAAATTCAGGCAAAGTCCATTTTACTTTGGGGGATGGGGAATACGATTTCACTCCTTTGTGTGGCACATCCCTTCCGTAAAACATGTAGCCGTTTACTTTTGTTCTTAATCCCTCTAGCCTGAACATTTGGATTAGGTCGTTGGGAACTGTTCCAATAACTCCTGTGTCAACAAAGGTGATTGGTTTTTTTGTGTTAACCCCCTTTGATTCCATGTAACCTAGAAGTTTTTTTCTCATTGCAGGGCTTTGGTGGATTCCGCCAGTAAGCCTTCGCCCTGCCTCGACTATTTTTACATTTTTCCGCTTTACTCCGTTTGCTTCAGCAAGCCTGAATGCAATCCTGTAAAACGGCCTTGCTCCCCTTCCCAGAAAAACGAGCTGTGTGTTAAGTCTTTGTGCCTTTCTCTCGGCAAAAATTGTTTGTACAAAGTCAACCATTTGGGGTAAAAGCTGTTTTGTGCGGCTGTAAATTTTTGCATATCCCTGGACTCGCTCTCTTGTGCGGGTTAAGCCTGCTTTAGCCAGCCTGTTTGAAAGCCACTTGTCAATTTTTGGGCTTGACATTGTTGGCCTTTTAAGCGGTGCTTTGTTTTGGGCCAGCGCACTTAGCCCCCACTTGCCTGAGGCCTTGCTTGCGCCCCTGTGCGGACTCCTTTTCTTTGGGGCAGGCCACATTGATGCCCTGATTCTTCTGCGCTTTTTTGCCACAGCCATATGTATTAATAGTTCACTGTACAATTTAAGTATTGCCTTTTTTGCTTTGCGACAAATTCCCTTTTTTAAAGCTAATGTCATCCAATTACTTTGGTGTTTGCATGAAAAAAATGCTTTTTTTACTGCTTATTTTGTCAATTGCGTTTGCGGGATGCGTTCAGCCCCCTGCCGAGGACGTTAATTCAGACAGTGGCACAGACACCCCAAATGGAGTTGATGTTTTAATGGACACCGTTGAAGCCGGAGACAACATTAAGGTTGAATACAGAGGCGAGCTTGAGAACGGGGAAGTTTTTGACGCCAGCGAAAGGCGCGGGCAGCCACTTGCATTTGCAGCGGGAGCGGGACAGATGATTAAGGGATTTGACGAGGCAGTGATTGGAATGCGCCTCAACCAGGAAAAAACGGTTACAATTCCTGCGGAGAAGGCTTACGGGCTTCACGATGAAAAGCGCGTTGCAGAGCTCTCCAAAGAAAGCTTTGCCGACTTCTGGGACAGTCTTGTTGTTGGAATGGTTGTTTCAAGCCCTGAAGCAGGGAACGGAAAGGTCCTTGAACTAAAGGAAAACTCGGCAATAATTGACTTCAACCACAACCTAGCCGGAAAAACACTTGTTTTCTGGATTAAGGTTGTTGAAATCTCAAAGTCCTGAATTTTGGGTTAGGGCAAATATTAAAAGCCTTTATTTGCCCATATCATTACATCACAGTATATGCGGGAGTCCGATAGTGGCCAATTCGGCCAGGTTGAGGGCCTGGTGGCTTAGTGCCTTCGGGAGTTCGAATCTTCCCTCCCGCATTTAATTTTAACGAAGTTTTTGCAATGACCGAAAAACTTTCACCCGCAACTTTTATTGGTGTCGGGGGCAGCGACATAATTTCTTTTGGTTCGGGGCAGCCTGACCTGCCGCCTCCGCATGAAGTTTTTGAATGCATTAAGGACTACAAGTGCTTTAAGTACGGTCCAATCCCTGGCCAGCAGAATTTGCGCGAAGCGCTTGCAGCGCAGAATCCTGGCTTTTCCTTCGAAAATTTTGTTGTAACAAACGGGGCCTCCGAGGCTCTTGACCTAACTCTTAGGGCAATTGCAAAACCCAAGGACAAGATAATGCTCCACGTTCCCTATTATTATTCTTACAAACCGCTGGTTGAAATGAACCATCTTGAACCATCCTTTGTGAATACGGTGGAGGGCAAGATTGACATCTCCGATTTTGAGGAAAAGGTCCACAGTGTAAAGGCTGTGCTTATTAATTCTCCAAGCAATCCAACCGGGAGGGTTCAGGGTGTAAAGACCTTAAAGTTCATTGAGAAGATGACTCGGGACCTTGACATTACGCTCATTTCGGACGAGGTTTACAAGGACCTGATTTACGAGCGAGAGAACTACGCGCTTTCAGGGCCTCACATTGTAACGGTTAATTCCTTCTCAAAGACTTTCTCAATGTGCGGGCTGCGAATCGGCTACCTTTTCTCAAACGACCTTTCAATTGTGAAAAAAGCAGTGGACATCAAGACCCATACCTCAATGAACACAAGCATTATTTCGCAGGAAATGGCTCTTGCGGCAACAAGGGTTCCGCACAAGTTTGTTGAACAGCAGGTAAGCGTTTGGCGTGAGCGCAGGGACACAATCTACCGGGGCCTGCTTGATTTGGGGCTTGAGCTCTGGAAGCCGGAGGGTGCGTTCTATGTGCTGCCCAAAATTGAAAACTCGGAGCAATTTGTTTTGGACATGTTCAAAAAGCACAAGGTAATAACCTATCCTGGCGAATGGTTTGGTGCGCCTGGAAGAGTGCGTTTCTCTTACGCCCTTGATAAGGAAAAGATTGAACAGGGATTAAAACGCCTTGGAGAGTATCTCAAGCTCTGATAAATAGCTTTAAATTTTCCAAAATCCTTATTTTTGTGGTTTTAAATGATTGAGACTTTGATTATTTTTGCAATAAGCCTTGCGGTTCTCATTAAGGGCGCGGACTTCATGGTTGATTCGGCCGCGCGTGTTGCAAAATTGTTTGGCATAAGCGATTTCATGATTGGGCTGACGGTTGTTGCCATTGGAACTTCCTTGCCTGAGCTTGCGGCAAGCCTTACTGCCACTTTGCAGGGTGACACAGCGCTTGCGATTGGAAACATTCTCGGAAGCAATATCGCAAACTTGGGGCTTGTGATGGGAATAAGCGGCACTCTTGCTGTGATTAAGTTTGACCGTGAAATTCATAACCGCGACGGCTACTTCATGCTTGTGGTTGTTGCCCTGTTTTACGTTCTTGCATTGGACGGCGTTCTCTCGCTTTGGGAGGGGGTTGCATTTGTCTGGCTTTTTGCCGCATACCTGCTTTACCTCATTATCACAAAGAAAAAGTTTAGGTACGAGTTCAGGTTCAGGCAGTACCTTAGTGAATTTATTGGCCTGCGGGGCAAGGAGTTTGTTCCAAGGTTTGACCGGGCTTTCTTTGCAGGGGTTGCCCGTTATGCCCACAGGGAAGTTCTTGCAGGTGTTTTTTATGAAATAAGGCGCAATCTGACAGTCATTTCAGATGTGCTGTCCCAGC
This sequence comes from Candidatus Iainarchaeum sp., assembly GCA_017610175.1. Classification (GTDB taxonomy): domain Archaea; phylum Iainarchaeota; class Iainarchaeia; order Iainarchaeales; genus JAFCCO01. The sequence continues at coordinate 94,554 of JAFCCO010000002.1, forward strand.
AGATGGCTACAGTGAAATATTTCATTGTGCAGGCACTGCTTTTTTCGGTCGGGGTTGTTGCCGTTATTGTTGGGGCCGATTTTTTGGTAAAGTCCGCTACAGCCCTTCCAATTCCCGAACTTGTTGTTGGTTTGGTTCTAATAAGTGTTGGAACTTCCTTGCCCGAGCTTGCGGTTGCAGTTTCCGCGGTTCGAAAAAATTACCCAAACATTATGATTGGGAACGTTATTGGAAGCAATATTGCAAACATTCTGATGGTTGCGGGAATTTCCGCAATAGCAGGGCCCCTTGCAATCCCTGGCATTTCGTTAAAGCTGCACTTCCCTTTCCTGTTCATGCTTACCTGGCTTTTCCTGGTGTTTAGCAAGAACGATTACAAAATCACAAGGATTGAGTCCTTCACTTTTATGCTAATGTATCTTGGCTTTGTTGCTTTTGCATTTATGGGCTTTCCAGGGTGATTCAATTGAAGATTTTCGTTGCATTCTACAGCAAGAGCGGCACAACAAAAAGGGTTGCTGAGGAAATCGCCGGAGTTTTAACCAAAAAAAAGCACGCGGTTAAGCTGCATGAAATTGTTCCCGTTGAAAACCTTAAGGCCGCGCGCTATCCAAAGGATGGAAAGGGAATAAGGCTTGCCGAACCCATTCTTGAGCTTGCATCATTTGATTTTGTCTTTGTTGGGACACCTGTGTGGGGCTTTTGCCCGGCGTCCCCAACACTTACTTTTCTGCGCCAGCTTAAGGGGGTTAAGGGAAAGCCGTTTGCACTTTTCAGCACCTGCACAGGCCTTCCCGGAACAACGATTAAGCGAATGGCAAACATTCTTGCAACCAAGGGGGCAAAAATTGGCGAGTCCCTCACAGTAAAAAGCATCTTTGAGCTGGACAGGGATGCAGTCAATTCAATCAGGAAATTTGCAGAGAATGCTTTACTCAAAGTCCCTTAACTGCTCAACTATTTCCGACGCAATTTCGAACTCTTCGTCTTCGCTTATTTTCTTTTTCTTTTTCGAAGCCTTTTTTCTCTGTGATTCAACCGATGAAAGCCTTTCCTTGAGCTCACCCATTACGTGGTTTACATCTTCTTCACCGTAAATTTCTTTCACCTGTGCCTCAAGCTCAATTAGCTTCTGTTTTCTGTCGCGAATAAGCTTTTGGTAGGTTGGCCCGTCAATTTTTCTTTTCAGGTAAAGCTTTTGCGTGATATCCATTTCTTTCAGGAGACGCCTTTTGCCGCTAAGCAGTTCGTTTACAATGTGCCTTTTTTTTGCCGCAAGTTCCTTTATCTGCGGGTCCTCAATTTTTTCAGGGAATGTTTCCTTGTTGAACTTTTCATCAATCTGCGCTTCCAACTCAATTAGCCTTGTTTGCTTTTCGCGAAAAATTTCAATAAAGTCCTTTTTGCTCAACTGCCTTTTCATGTATTGTTTTTCAAGCAGTGAAATTTCGCGAAGAACCACTTTCTTTTGGACCATCACTTCCTTGAGCGAGCTTGTCTTGTATTTTATTTTTACATAAAGAAGGCCCAGCCCAAGCAGTAATGCAAGCAAAAGAAGTGCTCCGCCAATTGCAAGGAATGCGGGCGTAAAGAACACAATGGCAAGCGCAAGGGCCGCAATGCCTCCAATAATCAGCGGGTTTTTCTGCAGGGCCTTGATTATTTCCCGCAGTTTTTCCTTTGGGTCTATTTTGATTTTTCCCGGGTCTGCGGTGGCCTGCTCCGCAATTTCAGCCACGCTCTTTTTTCTAGGCATGTACAAACAATCGCGCTTTTATAATAAAAAGCTTGCCCCAACCCCTATTTTTTGCCGTAAATCAGTGAAAAGAGGTAAACAAGCCCGCCGCCGAAAATGAAGACAGCAATCAGCACATCTGCAAGCCCCCTGTTTAAGAGAACGTCTTCTATGTACATGAAGCTTCCGACAATCATTGCAAGTGCCACAACCATTTCAGCCGACATTGATAATGCATCTGCCATAGTAGAATAAGCCCCTAAAAAGTATAAAAAACTTACTTGCCTGCGTTAATTAGTGAATAATTGCGTTTTTTTGGGTTTTTCCCACCCCATCCGGGGAAAAGGCAACTCTTTTTAAGGAATCCAGACCATATTTTTTAATAGAAGTTTTGCCGATTCTTTTTTATTATTGGATCCGTAGCATAGCCTGGATAGTGCAGCTGGCTTCTAACCAGCAGGTCGTGGGTTCGAATCCCACCGGATCCATTTAGCAAACAAAACAGTTAGCAGCTCTTTAAGGTTCGAAAATATCGTTTGCAAAGCACGGTGTGCGGAAAGTAAGTATTAAATACAACTATCTTCTTAGTGATTGAAATGAAAGAAATTGCGCTAATCTCAATTGCATTGCTTGTTCTGTTTGCGGGTTGCGTTCAACAGCCTGAGCTGCCGGCTGAATTGCCGGAAGATTTTGAGGTCGAGTATGGAAGCGGGGCAATGCATTTGGATTGGGGATATTACACTTTAAAGATTGATTCCGGTGGAAGCGCTGTTTTTGAAAAATTAAGGGGTGTGGATTCTAGCAAAAGATACAGCTTTTCCGTAAGTGAGCCGGAGCGGAAAAAAATTTATGACTCTGCAATGGTAAACGGTTTCTTTTCATTAAACGACAACTATGAGGACTTATTTGTAATGGACGGGGGTTGGAGCAAAATAACTATTAGGGCAAATGGAAAAAGCAAAACGGTTAATTTGCAGAATTATTATTTAGATTCGTTTGAAAAAGTTGAGACCGAAATATCAACGCTTATTCTTTCAAAAGTCGGTGAAGAAGCCTTTTCTTTCACTGATTTGGCGGATTAATAATGCAAAAAATAAAGATTAAGCTTTTTTCCCCAACAAAACCATTAAAACCTCTAACTGACACTTTTTTTATGCAAACCTAACAAGGTTTTGGCAAACTTTTAATTAATCCAATGCAGTAATCAGATGTGGTTTGAATGGTTTCCCCAAAACAGAAAATAGCAAAAGCGCTCGAGAGCGCTCTTGAAAAACAGCTTTCGCAGGAAGAAATTCTTTCAATGCTTGAGGTTCCGCCACAGCCTGAAATGGGAGACTTTGCATTCCCCTGCTTCAAGCTGTCCAAAATCCTGAAAAAGGCTCCGCAGGAAATTTCGGCAGAGCTTTCAACCAAAATCAAGCTCCCGTCCATGGTTTCCGAGGCAAAAATAGCAGGGCCATACCTCAACTTTTTTGTGAAAAAGGATTGGGCTGCAAAGCAGGCAATTTCAGCAGTGCTCAAGCAAGGGGACCTGTACGGTTTTGGAAAGGCCGGCAGGGGGAAAAAGGTAATGATTGAATACTCTGCCCCAAACACAAACAAGCCGCTGCACGTCGGGCACTTGAGGAACGACTGCATTGGCATGTCCATTGGAAACATCCTTGAGGCAACAGGGCACAAGGTAACGCGTGCAAACCTTGTGAATGACAGGGGGATTCATATCTGCAAAAGCATGCTTGCATATAAAAAATGGGGTAAGGGCAAGGAGCCAAACAAGAAGTCAGACCACTTTGTGGGGGACTACTATGTTCTGTTCAACCAGAAGGTAAAGGAAGACCCTTCGCTTGAGGAAGAGGCCCGCTTTTTGCTGAAGAAGTGGGAGAACAAGGACAAGGAAACGCTTGCGCTGTGGAAAAAAATGAACGCATGGGCCTTCAAGGGATTCAAAGAGACGTACAAATCGTTTGGAACAAGGTTTGATGTTTGGCTGAAAGAGTCTGAATTCTTTGACAAGGCAAAGCCGATTATTGAGGATGGATTGGAGAAAGGGGTTTTCTTTGAGGACGACAACGGGGCAATCGTTGCAGGGCTCGAACACCACAACATCCCAAACAAGGTTGTTCTTCGCTCGGACGGCACATCAATTTACATCACAAACGATTTGGCTCTTACAAAACACAAGTTTGAACACTTTAAGCTTGACCAGGCAATTTGGGTTGTTGCAAGCGAGCAAAACCTTTACTTCCAGCAGCTCTTCAAAATCTTTGAACTGCTTGGATTCGGGTGGGCAGGCTCCTGTAAGCACAGAAGCTATGGAATGGTTTACCTTCCGGAAGGGAAGATGAAGTCAAGGGAGGGAACGGTTGTTGACGCGGACAATTTGTTTGAGGACATGTCAGCTCTTGCAGCCAAAGAAGTGAAGAAGCGCTATCCAAAACTTTCAAAGGCAGAGCTTGAAAAGAGGGCAAAGGCAATCGCGCTTGCGGCAATAAAATTCTACATGCTAAAGGTTGACGAGGCAAGGGATTTGCAGTTCAATCCAAAGGAAAGCCTTTCATTCGAGGGCGAAACAGGGCCTTACATCCAGTACACTTTTGCGCGGGCAAAAAGTATTCTGCGCAAGGCAAAGAAGCCAAAGAAGGTTGATTATTCAAAGCTTGAAACAGATTTGGAAAAGCAGATTGTAATGCTTTTATACAAGTTCCCGCAGACCGTTGAGAAGGCAGCACTTTCCCTGCAGCCACATCTTGTTTCACAGCATTTGATTGAGCTTGCGACCTCATTCAATTCGTTCTACCACTCAAGCCGCGTGCTGAACGCGGAGTCAGAAGAGCTTGCAAACGCAAGGCTTGCCCTTGTTGAGGCGGTTGCACAGGTAGTGAAGAATGGACTTAATCTGCTGAACATTAAGCCGATTGAAAAGATGTAATTTAGAATGTTACACTGTGCTTTTTAGCAATCTTTTTTATGTTTGCAACATCGGTCTGCCTTAAAACACCTGAAACAGCTCCTGTGTGAATGTTTTGAATCCTTCTCAGAATAACCTGATCGGGCCCTGAAATTACCCCTTCCGGAAGCCTGTAGAGTGCCTCAATCCCTTTTGCAACCTGAAGCTTTAGCCTCTGGGCCTTTGGCTTTGGTTTTCCCGCAGCGATTCTTCTAATCTTTCTGCTTGGTCTCATGTACAGAATAAGCTGTTCCCTGAATTTAATTCTTTCTATTCGAGAACAATTGCCGGTTTTGCCGGCAGGGCATTTCTTGCCTTTGGAATCTTGCTTTTTTCGGCCTTTTCAATTTTTACCTTGCAGGCAAACTCTTTCTCAAGCTCGGCAGAAACATCTTTTAAGGCCTTGAACTCGTCTATTTTTGTTGCCTCGCGGTATTCGCCTAGCTTTTTTACAATCGCTTTAACGAATCCAGGCATTTCCTTTGCATTTACACCCTTTACTTTTGAGGCGGCCTTCATTGCGCCCCCGAAGTCAGGCTTTTCCCCAACAGCTTTGCGGATTGCTGAAATTGCATCCCACTTCCACTCGGGCGCAACAATCAATGTCATTGTTCCAATTTTTTCAATCTTTGCAAGCTCCTTTACCTGCGCAACGTCCTGCTTCACGCTGTCAAGCAGTGCTTCCGCTGCCTCGGCGCCCTTGTCTATAAGTTTCTCGTTTGCTTTAGGCCAGTTGGCAACCGAAACAAAGCCCTTTTTTCCGATTCTGTTCCAGAGTTCCTCGCTGATGTGCGGCGCAAACGGTGAAAGCAGCTTAAGAATTGTTTCGACACAGAATCCTTTCAGGTTCTTGTCTGCGCCTACGTGCCTTTCCTTTCTGAGCTCCTCCACCAGTTTTACGATTGCCGCAATCGCATAGTTGATGTGCTTTTCCTCAAGCTCGTGGGTTGTTGTAAGAATTGCCCTGTGTGTTTTGGAGAGCAGCAGCTTTTCAGAGCTTGAAAGATTTGAAGCATCAATTTTGCCAAACCCAAGCTTATTCTTTTCGGTTTCAACAAAGTCAATCACGCGGTTTAGGAACCTAAAAACGCTTTCAACCCCTTTTTCGTTCCACTCAAGCTCTTTCTCAGGCAGGGCGGAATAAAGCATGAACATCCTTGCGGTGTCTGTATTGAACTTGTTGATTATTTCCATTGGGTCGACAACGTTTCCAAAGCTTTTGCTCATCTTTCTTCCGTCCTTGATTACCATTCCCTGTGTGAACAGCCTCTCGAACGGTTCATCGATATTAATGAATCCGCAGTCGCGCAAAGCCTTTGTGAAAAACCTTGCGTAAAGCAAGTGTAAGATTGCATGCTCTATTCCCCCAATGTACTGGTCTACAGCCATCCACTTGTGTACAATGTCCTTGCTAAACGGCTCTTTCCTGTTTTTCGGGTCGCAGTACCTTAGGAAATACCAAGACGAGTCAAAGAACGTGTCCATTGTGTCTGTTTCCCTTTTTCCCTTTCCGCCGCATTTTGGGCAGGGGCAGTTCACAAACTTTTCGCTTGTGGTTAGCGGGTTTTTGCCACCAAACTTTACCTCGCTTGATTCAGGGAGCAGCACAGGCAAGTCCTTTTCCGGAACGGGGTTTGCCCCGCACTTTTCGCAGTAAATTATGGGAATTGGCGTGCCCCAAAACCTTTGCCTTGAAATAAGCCAGTCCCTTAGCCTGAAGTTAACTGTTTTCTTTCCCTTTTTGTCTTTCTCAAGCCAGTTTGAAATGTCCTCAATTGCCTTGCGGTTCTCCAAACCGGTGAACTGCGCACTGTTTACAAGAATTCCCTCGTCCACATAGGCCTTGCCCATGTTGAATGCGTCAAGTTCCTTTCCCTTTGGCTGAATCACAACGCGTTTCTGCAGCCCGTATTTTTCCGCAAACTCAAAGTCCCTTTGGTCGTGTGTTGGGACACACATTACCATTCCGGTTCCGTATCCGCTAACTGCAAAGTCAGCCGCAAAGATTGGAATCACTTCATCATTAACCGGGTTAACTGCGTACTTTTCGAGGAAAATTCCCCTCTTTTCCTTTCCCTCCGCAAGCCGGTCAATCAGGCTCTCCCCCTTTACCTCTTCAACAAATTTCTTGACGTCTGCTTCGTTTTCCGTTCCCTTCACAAGCTTTTTAACCATCGGGTGCTCGGGGGCAATTGCAAGGAATGTCACCCCAAACAGCGTGTCCGGCCTTGTGGTAAAAGTTGTAAGCGCTTCTCCGGAATCCTTTTCCTTAAAGAAAACTTCCACTCCCTCGCTTTTTCCAATCCAGTTCCTCTGCATTGTCTTAACTTTCTTTGGCCACTCGCCAAGCATACTCAAATCCTCAAGCAGTTCATCGGCGTAATCGGTTATCTTCAAAAACCACTGTTCCAGTTCCTTTGCCTCAACCTCTGTGTCGTCGTGCCTCCAGCACTTCCCATCAACGACCTGTTCGTTTGCAAGAACTGTCTGGCATTTCGGGCACCAGTTTACAGGGGCTTTTTTCTTGTAGGCCAGGCCCTTTTTCAAAAATTCGATGAAGAACTTCTGGTTCCACCTGTAGTAATCCGGCCTGCAGGTTGCTAACTCCCTGTCCCAGTCATAGCTGTTTCCGAGAATGAACTGCTGTTCCCGCATGTCCTTTATTTGGTTTTCGGTCCATTCTTTTGGGTCGGCATTTTGCTTGATTGCCGCGTTCTCCGCAGGGAGCCCAAAGGAGTCGTATCCCATTGGGTAAAGTACGTTGAATCCCTGCATTCTCTTAAAGCGGGCAAACGCGTCCCCTATCGAGTAGTTTCGAACGTGGCCCATGTGCAGTCTGCCGGTTGGGTAGGGAAACATTTCAAGCACGTAGTAGCGCTTTTTCTTGCTTTTTTCATCGGCCTTGAAAACGCCTTCCTTTCTCCAGGCCTTTTGCCACTTTTCCTCAATTTTTCTGAAGTCCTTGCCCATTTTGGTCACCGAGCTTAGTATTTTTTAAGCAGGACAATATTAAAGAAGGTTTCTGGTGGTTAAAACGTAGAATATAATGGTTATTGAAATAACTACCATAAACACTATGTCTCGCTTGGAAAGCTCCCAAACCTTGCCTTTCAGGCCAAGCTTTTCCTCAATTGTGTCAAGCCTTTTTTCAATTGCCCCAAGCCTTTTTTCAATTCCTTTCTCTTCCTTTTTTTCCTCAACCATAGCGGTAGAATTAGCCGTTTTTCTTAATTAAACTTTCCTTTTATGCACCAACCGCCTTTTTTATGAATTTCCTGAACGGGAACCTTCCGTAAACAATGTCCCGCCCTGCAAAATGCTTCAAAACCCCGTCTTTTGGATAGCCCATTTTTACCGCAAGCTTTGCGGAAAGGATGTCAGCCATCAGTTCCTCTGCCTGCTCAAAGCTCAGCCCGTAATGCATTGCAAACCCTGAGAGTGCCGGCTTTGGAAAGTGCGCATACTCGTGTGCAAGGGTAAAGATTCCCCCAATTGTCAGCTTGTCGCCCTCGAACAAGTGCTCTGAAGGCATGTTGATGAAGTCGCTTTTTACCGCAAAAGCCCTGGTTCCCTTTTGGTAAATTGTAATCTGGTTCACGTGCTCGCCCTTTACAACGCTTGCCATAACCCTTCCCCCTGCCCGAATTATTCGCTCGCGCAGGTTTCTTCTTGGGTAAAAGTATATTGGGGTTGTTTCGACATTGCGGCGCATCAGGCCGTAAATCTTTTCAGAGAGCTTGTCCGGCGCGCTCTTGTGCAGTTCCTTGAGGGCCTTTACAGCCTCTTTTCTGAATTTGTCAAGTGCCTTCTTTCGCTTGTTTGAAAGAATTGGCTTTTTGAAAAAAAGAAAAAGCATGAAACATAAAATGCTCAAACCTTATTTAACATTATTCAATTACCGCCTTAATTCGCCTTACACCCGCAGCAACAGACTCTTCCTTCTTAATTTTGAACTTTCCAATGTCTTTTGTGTTTTCAACGTGTGGGCCTGCGCAAACTTCCTTGCTAAAACCCTCAACAGAGTAAACGCTTACCTTTTCGGGCGCATACTTTGAGTCAAAGAACGCAAGCGCGCCCGCCTTCTTTGCTTCTTTCAGACCCATTTCCTTGCGCTTTACAGGAATTGCTTTCTCAATCGCTTCGTTAACTATTTTTTCAACCTCTGCCCTCTGTTCAGGTGTAACCTTTTCAGGGTGTGAGAAGTCAAAGCGCAGTCTTTCAGGGGTAATATTGCTTCCCTTCTGCTGAACGTGATTCCCCAAAACCTTTCTGAGCGCTGCGTGAAGCAGGTGTGTTGCTGTGTGCATTCGAACAGTTGTTTCGCTCTGGTCTTGCAGTCCGCTTTTGAAGCGCCCGGCTGTTGCTTTTCTTGACGTGTCCTGGTGTTTTTCAAACTCCTTTTCAAATATCTTTTTGTCAATTTTGATTCCTTTTTCTTCCGCAAGCTCAAGGGTCATCTCAATTGGGAAGCCAAAGCTTTGGTAGAGAAGGAATGCGTCCTCTCCCGAAATCTTTTTCTTTGCCTGCAAAATCCTTCCAAACCTATTAAGCCCGTTGGATAATACTTTTGAAAATCTGTCTTCTTCGCGCTCGAGCTCGAGGAAAATTAGCTCGCGCTCGCGCGTTAACTGCGGCCATTCAGCCCCGTAAATTTCAACAACAACTTCCGCAATTTTCCTGCAGAATCTTCCCTCAATTCCAAGCAGGCGCGCGTGCCTGATGCTTCGCCTAATCATTCTTCTAACAACATAACCCTGCTCAACATTGCTTGGGACAATTCCCTTGCCTTCTGAAAGCACAAAGCAGGATGACCTGATGTGGTCTGCAATAATTCTCTTTGACTTAAGCAAGTCGTTTTTGGAGAGGCCCTGGATTTTGTCCATTATCGGCTTGAACAAATGCGTATCATAAACCGTTGCCTTCCCGTTCAGCATTGCAACAGTTCTCTCAACCCCCATTCCGGTGTCGACGTTTTGTTGCGCAAGCGGCTCAAATTTCCCTGCATCGGTCTTGTTGTACTGCATGAACACATCGTTCCAAATTTCAAAATACTTGCCGCAACCGCAGCCTGGCACGCACTTTGGCCCGCATTTTTCCTTTCCCATGTCGAAAAATATCTCGGTGTCAGGGCCGCAAGGGCCTGTTTTTCCAGCAGGACCCCACCAGTTGTCTTCCTTTGGGTTAAAGTAAATTCTTTCGACCGGAATCCCCTGAGATTCCCAAATTTTTGCGCTCTCTTCATCCTTTGGAGCGTCCTTATCCCCCTCAAAGCAGGTAACCGAAAGCCTGTTTTTGTCCAGGCCAATTACTTTTGTGAGGAATTCGTAGCTCCACTCAATTGCCTCTTTTTTGAAGTAATCCCCTAAAGACCAGTTGCCGAGCATGAAAAAGAATGTTAAGTGTGATGCATCCCCAACCTCTTCAATGTCGTTTGTGCGGATGCATTTTTGCACGTTCACAAGCCTTTTTCCCTCAGGGTGCGGTTGACCAATAAGGAAGGGCACAAGCGGATGCATTCCCGCCGTTGTGAACAAAACGGTTGGGTCGTGCTCCGGAATAAGCGAGGCACTTGGAATGATTGCGTGCCCTTTTTTCTTGAAAAACTCTAGATAGCTTTCTGTAAGCTTTTTGCCTGTCCACATTGTTAAAACCTAAAATATCGTGGGTTGGAAAACTTTTAAAAACAGCCTTTCTTACAGTGCCTGCCCCTTTCTAATCAGTTCGCCGGCTCCTCTTGCCGTATGCTTTGCCTGGTCAATTATTGCAATAATTGGCTTGCGGGTTGATTTATCCCTTCCAAGAACAAATGAATTTCCCCAGTGAATATCAAGCTCGATTGGGATTTTTGGGTTTGCCCCGAAATTGTGCTTTTGTCCTTTTACAAGCGCTTTCTCCATTGCAGTGTCAACGCGCTGAAGCTCTTTTACAGTTAATCTCATTCCTGTTGCAAAGTTGCGAATCGCGCTTTCAGTCATCGTAAGGCTTAAAGGCCCGTCCCTAATTCTTGAGCCGGACATTGTTTCCCACACCTCAATAAATGTCGGGGCATGAATAAACTTTCTTGCTGTTATGCCGCTTGAAACAAAGTAGTACTGCAGCGGTCTCACAATGAACGGAAGTTCAGGCCTTGCCTTCAAATAATTGTATATTGCAGTGTTTGCAACAAATTGAGTGAATCCGTCCGGCCGGTTCTTTTCCGAAACACTTTTTCTGTAAACTTTCAACGCAACCTTTGGAAGCCTCATGGTTTGCTTTTCACGCCTTGTCTTAAATGGGGTTTCCTCTGCGGCTGACAGAAGGAACAGCTTTGCGTGTTCCCCTGAACCAATTGGTTTTGGATGAATTCCCTTTGCAAACTCAACAATGTCGTGCCCGTTCTTAACGCGAACTTTAACGCTTCTAAGCATTTCCCTGTAATTCAGCAGAAGCCTTTCCCCCCCGCGCGTTATAAGCAGTCCGCTTCTTTTTGCCCCAAGCGGGCTGTGGATAAGTTTTCCAAATTTGGTTGTTGTTCGCCTGTATCTTAGTGGCATAATAAGGATGTAATGAATTTTGTTGTATAAAAACAGTTGGTTTGAAAAAAGAATAAAGTGTTGGGCTGTGGAGAGTAAGCCGGCTTCTGTTTCCCCGCAAATCCTCTCGAACAAGCGGGCAACCTGCATTTGCCTTAGCGGTTCAAAACCTTGCACCCGCACCGCATTGAAGCGATGACTGTTTCCCCGCCGTTTCAACCATATAGGTATCGTTTCTGTTCAGGGAAACTACCCTCTCGGATGTGTCTTTTGTCGGTATTGCTACCGGGGTGGCCGGACTTTCCTCAGCTGAAAACCCGTTAAACGGGCCAACCGTCGACAGGCCTTCCACTACCCAACACTATAATTTATGTATAAGACTGAATTTAAATGTTTTGTTTGTGGTGTTTGGTTGGGAAAAATTACATTGTTAGGCCTTCGTCCTTTCTCTTTCCCTTAACCAGTTCGAAGATTTTTTGCTGCAGTTCCTCCGGTTCGGGCACAGCCTGAAGATTTCCCTCTGCACCCCACTTTCCCCGCATGCTTGCCTGCCCTGCAAGTGTCTGGATGTGGATTGAACCAAAGCCAAAAATGCTTTCAATAAAGGACCTTGAAATTATTACATCGCTTATTCTCTCAAGCGGAATGGAGTTAACGCTATAGCCAATCAGGCCGCGTTTTCCAACAACCCTCTTGTTTGTAATCCAGTAAAATCTCTTGTTGTAGTTCATTGAAGCGAAGGTATAGGGAATAACTACAATCGCAACAAGCCCTATCAGTGCCGTCACCAGTGCAAGAATTGCCCCCACAATACCGCCGATTGCCGCAAACAAAAATACAAGCGGGATTATAATCCAGAGGCCTCCGAACAGGATAATGAAAAACCATCCGATAAGTCCCTGCAGAAAAAACATCCATTTCAGGCCGGGCAGTGGCTTTATTGAATCAATAATCTTTTCCCCTTCCTGAAGCCTAAAAAATTTTAAGTAATCCTCTTCCATTTCAACCGATAGAAATATGTCTAAGGAGAATATAAAACTTTGGTTATAAAAAAAAGTTGTGAAACCGTGTTTTGGAAAGCCTAAAATGCAACTCAGGTTAGTGTTTTTCTTTTGAGAAAATCCTCGGGTCCTTAGTATTGGTGCGCTGAACAAATCGCCGAAGCTTTTTGCGTACACGCCCAACCTATCAAACCGGTGTTCTACCGGAACCCTCGCCCCTACATTATTCCCTCAAGGAGAATAGTTTCGGGGATGATAGTCTCTTTTCGGGGGCCGCTTCGAGCTTAGATGCTTTCAGCTCTTATCGGCTACAGCGTGGCTACCCAGCAATGCCCTGTCGGACAACTGGTAGACTAGAGGCTGCGGCACTACGTTCCTCTCGTACTCATAGTACCTTCCCTTCAGACCATCGACACTCCTAATAGATAGTATCCAAACTGGCTCGCACCGTTCTCAACCCAACTAACGTAAGGCTTTAATGAGTTAACACCTCCACCCTTGGCTGCTTATGCACAGCCAGGATGCCTTGAGACGCCGTGGGGTCGATATGGACTCTCACCCACGACCACACAATTACCCCCAGGGTAAGTTCACTGTAAGACCAAGGCCCCATTAAAGGGCACATTGGCGTTCGCTAGACCCAAGTTTCCTTTCCACGTTTCTTGCTGTTCGAAACATGGTCAAGCCTGCTTTTGCTCTTGCACTCTACGACGGATTTCTGACCCGTCTGAGCAGACCTTTGGGCGCCCCTGATATCGTTTCAGGGGCGTACCGCCCCAGTCCAACTACCAATCAAATGCTGTCCCTTTTCAGGTAAGCAATACAGTTTTTGAAGGGTGGTGTTACATTGATGCTCCACAGTTCCTGGCGAAACTGCTTCGGTGCTCCCACCTACACTATACTCCAAAAACTATACCACAACATCAGACAGTAGTAAACCTCCGTGGGGTCTTCTCTTCCCATTAGGAGATCGCGGCATATTCACCGCGCAGCAAGTTCATTAGGTTCACATTTGGGACAGCGGGAACCTCGTTGCTTCATTGGTGCAAGCCGGCAATAAACCGGCAAGGTATTACGCTACCATAAGAGCCTCAGAGTTAGGCCCGCTCTTTACCAGCGCTTAGGCTCCTTGAAAAGAGATTTCACGTACTGGCAGTGAGCAGAAGTCAGCCTCTATACGCATCCTTTCGGACTAGCAGAGACCTGTGTTTTTAGTAAACAGTCGGGCTCCCTTTGACACTGCGACCTGCTCCGCAAGGAGCAGGCACCCCTTATACCGAAGATACGGGGCTAAATTGCCGAATTCCCTAAATGCGATTACCCTAATACGCCTAGGCATTCTCAGCCAGGGGCACCTTTCACGGTTCTCGGTACGGTTACACAAAATTCATTCTGTTTTCCTTTTCATGGACCCTCGGCCTCAGCTGGATATTGCTATTACTCCCGGATTTAGTCTCCTTCTCACCATTACGATTCTCCGGAGACTTGTTCCGGTTGAACATCACGACGGTGATGCCCAGCCTAGCCCAAAGTGTTAGAAAACAGACTGTCGTTGCCGAAGTGTATTTGTGTAGTACAGGAATATGAACCTGTTTCCCATTCCCATATTTCGGATTACGAATATGGTTAGGACCGACTAACTCTTAGCTAATGATTAGCGCTAAGAAACCCTAGCCCTTTCGGCGGAGACGATTCTCACGTCTCTATCGTTATTACTAGTACGAGGATCCATATCTCTAACAGCTCCACTCGTTGTTTCCAACGAGCTTCTGTGCTATCAGAGCACTTCTTTACAGCATCACCCACAACTGTGGGTGGCCTCAGGTATCGGTAACTGGTTTAGTCCTGATTATTTTCAAGGCCTTCAACCTGGGTAGGTGAGCTGTTACGCATTCTTTAAAGGATGGCTGCTTCTAAGCCAACCTCCCTACTGTCTGTGGATGAAGACACTTTTCGACTTTACACTTAACCAGTATTTAAGGACCTTAACCTAAGTCTGGGTTGTTCCCCTCAAGGACACCAAGCTTACCCCGGAGCCCCTACTCCAGCTTTCTACACAGTCAAAGAATTCGGAGTTTAACAAGAAAGCGAGGCCTCTCGGCCCCGTACTTTCTAATTAGTATCTCTACACCTTTGACATGCTCCAGCCAGACTAACCTAAGAGTTACTTCAAGAAGAGCCTGCTATTGCCATGCGAGTGAGTCGCATTTTACGTCTATACCCAGGTCACCCGAGCAGATAGACTAACACCGGTTGCGGACCTCCACCACCCGGTAGGGTGGCTTCGTCCTGCCCAGGCATAGATCGCCGTGGCTTCAGGTCTGAGAGCAGTGACTTGCGCTATTACACGTACACCCTGTCCGAAGATGCGGTGTCTTGCTTTCGCTACGGCTTCGCCCGTGAAAGGCTTAACCTTGCCACTACCCTAAATTCCCCCGCTCGTGCTTCGGGACGAACGACACAACGCTGATCAGCCCGCATCGATTGTTCCGTTTCCAAAACGCTCTTCTGCAGGCGTCGTCTCTTTCACGCCGTGCCCGATTATAACCGTTTAGTTTCAGGTGCTTTTCGCCCCCTGTTAAGGGTACTTTTCAACTTTCCCTCACGGTACTAGTGTGCTATCGGTCTCAAGTAATATTTAGGATTAGAGGTTAATGACCCCCAAATTCAGACGCAAAATCCAATGCATCCTACTCATGGTACCGGAAATCATCCCTCAAACTTTCGCTTACACGACTATCACGCTCTATGGTGGGCCTTTCCAGGCCACTTCAGCTTGATTCTTAGGATGTTAACCGACCGATCCACATTTCCCATACATTACTGTATGGGATTCAGATTGTCCTATGCTGTGTTCGCTCGCTGCTAATAACAGCATCCCAATTGGTTTCTTTTCCTGCAGGTACTAAGATGCTTCAATTCCCTGCGTTCCCGTTCCTTACGGAACAATTAGAGGATCTCTGGTTCAAAGTTTGCGTGCAACTCGCCAGAGCTTATCGCAGCTTGCCACGCTCTTCGTCGGTACTTGAGCCAAGTCATCCACTAAACGGCGTACACGATTCTCTCGGAGAATACTAGTAACTAACTTGACTTGCTGTTTAGGCTTTCCAATGCACGGTCATTGAATGGCCAATAAAAGCCACTCTCACAAACCCTCCCGAAATAACTCGGGATAGGCTTCATCATAATAAATTGATGAATGTAATAAACGAGCTGATGCTCGAATGGACTCGACGGGGATTGAACCCGTGACCTCTCGCTTGCAAAGCGAGCGTTCTACCACTGAACTACGAGCCCGGGGGCAATGCCCTTGAGTCTTAATTTAGACTAGGAGTTATTATAGGTCCAATCTATACCTTGGAATAAGGTACAGAACCCCGCATGCCCGAAGGCATGCAGGGAAGCCGTCCCAATTTTATATTGAAGGAGGTGATCCGTCCGCAGGTTCCCCTACGGACACCTTGTTACAACTTAGCCCGTCTCGCGGAACACAGAATTGATATTCTCAGAGAGAAAAGCTCATCCAGGCTCCACTCAACTGGCTTGATGGGCGGTGTGTGCAAGGCGCAGGGACTTATTCACCGCGCGATAGTGACACGCGATTACTGGGGATTCCAATCATTCACGAGGGTGAGTTACAACCCTCGATCCGAACCGAGGTTAAGTTTAAGAGATTACCTTCTCCTTTCGGAGTCGGAGCCCATTGTCTCAACCATTGTATGCCGCGTGTTGCCCAGGGCATTCGGGCCATACAGATCTACCGTCGCCCACTCCTTCCTCAGCATTACTGCCGCAGTCCCACTAGAGTGCCCCCCTCAAAAGAGAAAGTTGCAACTAGTGGCGTGGGTCTCGCCCGTTGCCTGAGTTGACAGGACGCTTCATAGTACGAGCTGACGATGACCATACAACACCTCTCAGCGCGTCAGGAAAGCCCTTCAGACTGTCCATCATTCTGCT
>JAFCCO010000024.1 GCA_017610175.1 Candidatus Iainarchaeum sp.
CACAGTGCTTGTTGAATAGTTCAAATCAATTGTAAGCAAACCACCCGCAACATCAAGCACATTAAAAGCAATTGTAAGATTCTCATCAGCACTGTATGAGAAGCGCGGCAAAGCAACACTGTCAAGATTAGATTCAATTGAAACAATGCTCACATCAGGTCCTGTCGCATCAATGTACATTGTTTGGCTTGAGCTGAAATCAGTCAATCCACCCCCGTCTGTTGCAAGTGCATTCACAAAGTAGTTGCCGTCGCTTACATTGAATATGTTCCAGTCCACCGAACAGGAAACAATTTGTATGTTCCAGTCGAGTGAAGCGCAAGCGGCTGTTGCATCAAAATTGTCCACAATCACAATCCCTGTTCCCTGCACCGCACTGGTCGAGTAATTGACATCAAACAGAATGGTTTCCGCCGCACTGGTCGAGTAATTGACATCAAACAGAATGGTTTCCGCGTTCCCATCGTAATCAAACAAGTTGAAGTCGATTGTCAGGTTGCCGTCGTTTGTGTATGAAAAGAGGGGCAATCCAAGCTGGGCATCGTTTCCGTCAATTCCTGAGACATTTATGTCCGGTCCGTTGTAGCTCACTGTTGCTGAAGCAAACTTCGCAAACACCGGCCTTGAATTTCCACCAATATACGGGTTCCAAGACTGTGAGTTTGTGTCAAAGTTTACTCTGTACTGGAAGTAGCGGTTTGCTGATGTGCTCAAAGTCTTTGTTTCCGCCCCTGCAAGCCCTGTTATCCAACTCTCCCCTGAACAAAGCGAGTCATTGCACGAGCGATAGTCAACTGTTAAAGTGTTGTTCGCATCAGTGGTTTCGGTCCACGCAAGCTGCTCCCAACGGGAAGTCAGGTTTGAGTCAAACACTGGGCTGTAGTAATTGGAATTCATCCAGGAATTGTAGTCTGCCCGAATTTCTTCTGCAGACAGTGCGCGGTTATAGATTTTTAGTTCGTCAATTAAGCCACCAAAATATGCTGGGGCAAAACTAAAGTATCCAATATGGAGGTTTGAAGTCGTAGCGCTAACGAACTCAATTCCTGACCCACTTCCATCCGCAACACCGTTCACATACAACTGGACACTTTCATTGTTGTAGGTAGCGGCAAAATGATACCACTTTTCAACAGACAGTACTGAACTTACGGCTACTGGGGGGCGACCAAATGACTCAAAAGAAAGGCGATTACTTCCGTCAATGTACATGAAATAACCATTTGCTCCCGCGTACTGACCAACAATTGAACCAAATACATCGTTGTTGGCACTGAATTTAATCCAGCCTGTCCAGGTATACTGGGCGGTTTTGTCAAAGTTAAAACTGGAATCGTTTGGAACATCGATATAATCATTTACCCCGTCAAAGAATCCCGCATTCGAGTCCCACAGTCCGTAGGCGTTTATGTTTGCCCCGCCTACCAGTGCGCCGCCGGTCATTGTTCCAAGGACCCTGAAATTTTTTACGCAGGACACGCCATAACTGTCTGCCCAGGCATAGAGTTCTACGGCGTCCCCTGTTTTCCAGCCGGCGATGCTTTCAGTATATGTTTGATAAGATGAGTTCATCATACCGCGTGATGTTCCCACTGCCTGCCCATTCCTGTAAACCTGTCCATGCACATTATCGGTTGAAACCATGCAGTCTGCAAGCTGAAAAGTTATGCTTAGTGTAACTGTTCCCCCCGCAACCCGGTTAAGATCCTGCGTTATTGTCAGGGTCTTTAATTTTTCTGGTGAGGTATCATAAGAGAATTCTTGTAAATCATCGCTTAGCAAGACATCAGGGCTTATGGCATAGTATTCTATTCCCCCTGCCAATCCTGTTCCGTCGGAGTTTAGCTCGTTGAATTTCCAGTAGCCGACAAGGTTTGCGTCATAATCTCTTGGAAAGGTCTTCAGAGAATTGTGATCTAATTCCCCGCTGGGCATTACAGTGCCGTCCGCAAGAACCTTTACATAATTCAAATCGTAAGCCGTACCTGAATTGAAGTCAGACGCGGTTGTGGTTGTCCAAGCAGGGGCAAAAGCGTTCAAAGCCAGAGCTAGAAGAAACACTAAAATAAACAAACTGGCTTTTCGGTTCAAGCAAAACTACTCCCTTATTATTCATTAATAGAAGTGCTTTGAATTATATAAATCTTGCTTTGAATTTATTTCAGCTTCTTAAGAATCAGCTCGGACTGCTTTTGCAGCTCTTTCTTTGAGCCCTCGTTCAGGATTGTGAAGTCCGCTATTGCAATCGGCCCGCCCTTGTTTAGGGACTCTATTTCGGATTTGTCCCTTGTTTCGGCCTCGGCCTTGAAAAGAGGTCTTTCCTTGCGGGAAGCAAGCCTTTCATGCCTTATTGAGGGAGAGGCAAAAACAGCAATAACTTTTAGTTCCGGAAATTTTTCGCGCAGCACAAGGAGCTCTTCCCAGCTGTACAATCCGTCTATGAGAACGTTCTTCTTTGCCTTTACCGCGGCCTCAATTTTTGGAATGCTAAGAACAGCCATTGCAGCCATGCCGTGTTTTTCGCGAAGCTCCTCGCGCACAAGCTTTTCATTTGCCTCATTTACCTCAAAATTGCGGGACCTAACCTCTTCAACAACTATCCCCCCAAAGTAAACGCGTTCAAATCCTGCGTCAAGAAAAGGCTTTGCCGCCTCACTTTTTCCGGAACCGGGCATTCCAACAATTGCAACCATTGCCATGAAATGGAGAAGCTGCAAAACAAATAAATACAATTGGTTGGGGGGCTGTAAGGCAGAGTTTTCCACAATGAACGCCTTTTAAAACGTTGATTCCCGAAGTGATTGAATAGGTTTAAAAACCAGAACCGCCCTCTATAGTGCGGTGATCCAACATGGCTGATATATTAACCGAACTTTTTGCAAAGTTTACGGAAGGAATCGGAAAAGCGGCTTTTAAGATATGTGAATCCATTGTGGATGTTGTCCCGGCATTGATTCTTGCAATTATTATAATTGCACTCGGTGTCTTTATTGGGGAACTTATTAAAAAAGTCATAATAAAGATTCTGCAAAGCACAAAAATTGACCAGTGGATCGACGAACAGAACCTTACGGCGGCAATCGGTGGAAAGGAAATGTCCGCGCTAATTGGAAGCTTCTCCAAATGGTATATCATTTGGGTTTCCCTGTGGGTAGCAGCTGATTCAATCAAGCTGCAGGGCCTTAGCCAATTTGTTGGGGCGCTTGTGTTTTACATACCGCAGGTGCTGGCGGCATTGCTTGTAATAATTCTCGGTTTGCTGCTTGGAAGGTATCTCAAGAACGCATTCGATGCAACACAGCACAAGTTCAAGAAGATTGCGGGAACACTTACAGAGGTTCTTATTGTAATCTTTGCAGCGGTTCTTTCGCTTACACTTGTACTGGGTGAATCAAAGATTCAGATTCTTGTGGACCTGCTGGAGATTTTCCTGACTCCATTCCTTTGGAGCATCGCAATCGCGGTGGGAATTGTGGTAGGCGTTTCGTTTGGACTGGCATTTAAGACAGAAATCCAGGGCTTTGCAACCGAAATTAAGAACGGCTACTCAAAGTAATTGGGAAACCTTTCACCCCTTTTTCTTTTTTTTATTTTATCATGCACAGGCCCTGCCCTGCAGGATTTAAAATAAGTTGATTGCACTGAATTATCATGCGAATTGAGGAACTTGCACCCGACCAAAAAAAAATAAGCCTTGTTGCAAAGGTTGCGTCCAAAGAAGAGGAAATGGATGTTTCAGCTGAGGGTAAAATCCACAGAACGGCGGACTTTTTGATAGGGGACGGGAAAGCAAGCATTCTGCTCTCAGCCTGGGACGGCAAAATAAACCTAATTCAGGTTGGAAAGGTTTACAGGTTTGAAAATGCGTACACGACGATTTTCAGGCACTCGCTCAGGCTGAATCTGGGGCGCTACGGGCGCATCAGGGAAAGCGCCTGGAAAATTGAGAAGGTAAACTACAGGAACAACATGAGCGAAAAAGAACTTGATGAAAGCCTGTAGTTAGCTATTTAAATATGATTTTGAACAACATACATATCAACCCCAAGGGTGTGTAGCTCAGCCTGGTTAGAGCGCCGGTCTTATACACCGCAGGTCGGGGGTTCAAATCCTCCCACACCCATTCGAAAAGACGAGGAAATTTGCAGATGGCAAAACCAGTCAAAAAGGTTGTAAAGAAAAAGAAAACGGTGAAAAAGGCAGCCCTCACCGGCGCCAAATTTATTTCAATCAGGCCCGAAAGGGTTGAAACCGCAATCCTCACTCTGGCTCAATTCTCAAAAACACCTGGCAGAAACAGAAGGCTTCGCAGGGCCGCTTCAAAACTTGAGATGCTTCTGCGCGAAAACCATGAAATGACCCGCCAGGTTGTTTCAAAACTTGCAAAGCTCACACACAGCAAGCAGGCAACAATTTCAACTATTGCAAGAATGTTTGCCGCACCATTTGCATTCACAACACTTAAGGGAAAGCTGAGGGAATTCAACAAGGGAAAAATTACCTTCGAGCAGGTGATGGAGTCGGTTGAAAAGGCTTACGAAAGAAGGGTTCCGCACGATACAATTCACAACGTTCTTCACTGCAAGCCGGGAATGTTTTACGAAAGGATAATGAAGGTTGCACTGCAGTACGGTTCGCCAAAATCACTTATAACGAACCTCACAATCAAAAGAATGCACGAAATGGGCGCATCCAAAGAAGAAATAACTGCCGCACACGAACTAAAGTGGGCAATTCACCAGTACGGCCACCATATGTATGATGCAATGCGCAAAGGCAATAAAGAGGCGGAAAGGCTTAACAGAAAAAAGATGCGGGAACTGCAAAGCAAATTCATTAACCAATTCACTAAAAAGCTCTGAAAGGGGCAAACAAATTGGTTTATAAAATTTCATTTCAACAAAATAATTAGGTGTATCTGTGGAAACAAAAAAAATGCTCGAAGCCTACAGCCGAGAGAAAGAAGAGGAAATCCAAAAATTCTGGCTTAAAGAAAAAATTGCCGAAAAGGCCAAGGCGCAGTCCGCAAAACAAAAAAAGACCTACTATTTTATGGACGGCCCGCCGTACGCAACAGGCCACATCCACATGGGAACAGCCTTGAACAAGATTCTTAAAGACATTTCAATGCGAAGCAGGAGAATGCAGAACTTTAACGTGTTCGACAGGCCGGGATACGACACGCACGGTGTCCCGATTGAAAACAAGGTGGAGCAAAAGCTTGGGTTCAGGGGAAAGCAGGATATTGAAAAATTCGGGGTTGACAAGTTCATTAAGGAATGCAAGGAATTTGCAACACAGTTCATAGATGTTATGAACGACGAATTCAAGGACCTGGGAATTTGGATGGACTGGGAAAACCCTTACCTCACACTAAACGACGAATACATTGAGGCGATTTGGTTTTCATTCAAGAAAGCAAAGGAAAAGAAACTTCTCTACTTGGGAAAGTACCCTGTTCACGTTTGCCCCCACTGCGCTACAGCCGTTGCATTCAACGAAATCGAATATGTGAAGCAGACAGACACAAGCGTTTACGTAAAGTTTCCTGTTGAGGGAAAGGAAAACACTTTTTTGGTTATCTGGACAACAACCCCCTGGACACTGCCGGGCAACACAGGGGTAATGGTAAACCCCAAATTCGACTATGTTGAACTAAAGCTAAGCAACGGAGAAAAGTGGGTTATTGCAAAAGAGCTTGCGCAGAAATTAATGGACGCAATTGAAGCAGGATACTTGGTTGAAAGGGAATTTAAGGGAAAGGAGTTGGACGGAGTAAAGTACACAAACCCCCTTGCAAAGCACTTAAAGCTTCCAAAGCTGGAGAACGCATACCGCGTTATTATGAGCGAAAGATACGTTGATTTGGAGGCAGGAACAGGCCTTGTTCACACAGCACCAGGGCACGGAAAAGAGGACTTTGATGCGGGGAGAAAAGCGGGGTTGCCTGCAATAAGCCCTGTTGGAATTGACGGCCTGCTGACAGAAATGGCCGGAAAATATGAGGGAAAAAAGGCAAGAATTGTTGACAAGGAAATTATAGAGGATTTGGAAGCGGATAACGCGCTTGTGTTCAAGCACCCGTACACACACGATTACCCAACATGCTGGAGATGCAAGGCACCGCTCTTAATGCTTTCTGTAAAGCAATGGTTCCTCAAGGTTTCCGCAATTCAGAAAAAAATGCTTAAGTCAAACAAGGAAACCAAGTGGGTTCCAAAATACATGCAGGACAGAATGCAGGACTGGCTGCAGCAGCTTGGGGACTGGCCTGTTTCAAGGGCAAGATACTGGGGAACACCGCTGCCCATATGGACATGCGAAAAGTGCGATGAGATAAAGGTTGTTGGCTCAATTGCGGAACTGAAGAAAGAGTCAGGTCTAAAAGAGATTGACGTGCACAAGCCAAAGATTGATGAAATTGAACTGAAGTGCAAGTGCTCCGGAAAAATGAAGCGCGTGCCCGAAGTACTTGATGTGTGGTTTGACTCAGGAGTAAGCAGCTGGGCAGCACTTGGCTATCCTGCGAAAAATGATTTGTTTGAAAAGTTCTGGCCCGCAAGCCTGAACCTTGAGGGAACAGACCAGTTCCGCGGATGGTGGAACTCACAGCTAATACTTTCAACAATTGCATTTGACAAAAAGCCGTTTGAAACCATTATGGTGCACGGTTTGATTACCGACTTGTCCAAAGTGAAGATGAGCAAAAGCCGTGGCAACGTTGTCTCCCCAAAAGAAGTTATTGCAAAGCACAACAGGGACTTTTTGAGATTCTACCTTGCAGCACAGTCAAGGGGACAGGACATTGGGTTTAGCTGGGACGCATTCAGAGACATCTCAAGATTCTTCAACACACTCTGGAACAGCTACAATTACACCGCAATGTACCTTAAGCTCGACCCGACACAAGAGCCTGAAACAACAAAGCTTCAGACAGAGGACAAATGGATTCTTAGCAAACTAAACACGCTTGTAAAAGAGGTTTTGGAAAACTACGAAAGTTACGAATACTTCAGGGCATGCACCGCAATAGACTACTTTGTAAGGGAAGAATTGAGCAAGACATATATCAAACTGATTAGGGCAAGAACCGGAACAGATTCGGAGAAAGCCGTTTCACAGGCCCTGAGCAAGTGCCTGTTTACGCTGGCAAAGCTTCTTGCGCCGGTAACGCCATTCCTTTCCGAATACATTTACAGGGACATGAGAAAAGAGGGAATGGCTGAATCAGTTCACCTGCTTTTGCTACCTGAATTTGACAAAAAATTTGTTGATGAAAAGCTTGAGAAGGAATTTGAACTCTGCAAGCAGCTTGCGCAGGCCTCGCTTGCACTAAGGGAGCAGGAGAAACTAAGGCTAAGGTGGCCGCTTAAGGGGCTTGTTGTAAAAACCAAGTCAGGAAAGGAACTTTCAAAGGTAAAAGTGGTTCTTGCAAAAATGTGCAATGTATACAAGGTTGATGAAAGCACAGGCAAGCCAACTGGAAACTATGCGGAAAAGGAATTTGAGGAAATCGTGCTTTTCCTGAACAAGGATGCGGATTCCGAAATGAAGGAACAGTGGGAGTTAATGGAATTAAGAAGGCGCATTCAGGATTTGAGAAAGCAGGCAAAGCTCATGCCGCAGCAAAACGTTGAACTGATTATTGCAAGCGATGACAAGGCGTTCCTTGAAAAATACAGAAACGAGATAGAAAAGGGAACCAATACCACAATGAAAATTTCCGAAAAGGGCGAAATGGAGAAGCTTCTTGAAAGAAAATTCTTCACAGAGCTCAAAGCCTGAAAAGGCAATAAAAGCATTTAAATACTGATTGCAGGCGTATTTTTTTATGCACAGGCCCCCAAACTAAAAGTTTGATTCTGTTTCTTTTTTGGAGCCATAGGCGGGTGATTTTACATGAACAACATTAACGACATTGAGTTGAAAGACAAGCAAAGTGCTGCAGACTTAGTTGCAGGAATGGGAAATACCGGATTCCAGGCAAGCCACCTAAGCGACGCAGTTGAGCTGATTGAAAAAATGAAGCAGGAGAACTGCACAATATTCCTAGGGTTTACCGCAAACCTAATGGCCTCAGGATTAAGGGGAATTGTGAAAGAGCTGTGCAAAAAAAAGTTTGTTGACGCGATTGTGACAACCGCAGGAAGCACTGACCACGACATCATAAAGAGCTTCATGCCCTACAAAAAAGGAGCGTTTAACGCGGATGATGTTGAACTGCACAAAAAGGGAATCAACAGGCTTGGAAACATTTTTGTTGACACAAAAGGATTTGAGATTTTAGAGGAAAAGATGCAGCCCTGGCTTAAAGAGATTTACAAAAATGACAAGATTGCAAGCCCAAGCGGGCTAAACAGGTTTATTGGGAAAAGGCTTCCAGAGCAAAGCTTCCTGCACCACTGCGCAAAAAACAACATACCGGTTTTCTGCCCGGGAGTTACAGACGGAGCAATTGGGCTGCAGATGTACTTCTTCAAGCAGGACCACCCAGACTTTGTAATGGATGTTACAAAGGACATGAAGGACATTGCCGACCTTGTGCTTAACGCGGACAAAACCGCGGCAATAATTCTCGGGGGCGGAATATCAAAGCACCACATAATCGGCGCAAACATTCTGCGCGAAGGGCTTGATTACGCCGTATATATTTCAACGGCCGTTGAGTATGATGGATCGCTCTCAGGGGCGCAGACAAGGGAAGCAAAAAGCTGGGGGAAAATAAAGGAACATGGAAAGAACGTGCAGGTAAACTGTGACGCAACAATTGCTTTCCCACTAATTGCAGCCGCACTCAAGGAAAAGGGATTGCTGTGATTTTGAATTTTGCACTGATGTTTATCTGCGGCTTTTTCACAAAGCTTACAGACGAACTGGTTGACGAACCGTTCAAGGTAAGGTTTCCGAAACTCCAGTATGCAACAGGGATTATTTACGGCCTGCTCGCAGGATACCTTGTGGTAAACTCACCGGAGTTTGCAACGCTAATAATCGCAATAAGCCTTGGGGTTCTCTTTGCAGGAAAAATTGATTCAAAAGCGCACCAGTTCGCAATAGGAGGAATCTTTCTCTTCATCGCATTCGCGGGAATCCCCCAAATAAATTTCTTCCTTGTGGTATTGTTCACCGCACTCGGATTTCTGGATGAACTGCTCAACGATTTGATTGACCGGGCAAAAGAAAAGAAGGTCAGGGTGAACGAGCTTGTTGCAAAGTTTGTCAACGCAAGGCTTTCACTTGAAATTGGAACGCTTGCGGTTGGAGTTATTACAGGAAACTTTGTTTACTTCATCGCGCTTTTTGTGTTTGACCTCGCGTACAACATTGTGGAAAAGATTTTGCCCCACTTTGTGGAAAGGTTTGATGCGGCATACGGGCCGCAGCTTGCGCTGGACCTTTACAAGGCAAATTCAAAAAAGCTTGCAAACATTGCCTTTGTGAAAGGGCTTTTGGACAACTTTCCCGCAAAAATCGGGATGAAGAAAATCTCAGAACCGGTTGTTGTGGAATACAACCCGGAGAACGAGAAAGAATCTGGGTTAAGCGGATTTGTTATTATTGCCGAATCGCACATTACAATTCACACATATCCCTTGAAACAGCTTGCAAAAATTGACATTGTGTCCTGCAAGGAATTTGACCACAAAAAGGCGGCGGAGTTGCTGAAAAAGGCCTTTAATGCAAAGGAAGCCGAGCTTCAGGTTCTTGACCGCGGAAAGCATTACCCAAGCGATGTCGCCAAAGCAAAGAAGCTTGTTGAAAAAGAGCGCAAAGGCAATTAGTTCTTAGATTCCAAGGAATATTTTTGCGCCAACAACAACCAGTATTAGCACAACGCAAACCCCGATTACAAATTCAGGCGAAAGCTTTGGCCCCGCCGTGTCCGCGTCAAAGAAACGCATTATTCCAAGTGCAGAACTTGGCCCTGAAACAGCAGGGCCTCTTTTGAGTTTAACCATTTTAACTTACCTTAAGTAACTTGCATTAACGAGAATTTTTAAAGTTATTCATTTTTTTTAAATTTATTCATTCCCGTGCTTTGAAAACAATTAAATAACAGATTCAACAAAATAGTTAAGTATGCAGGACTTGCTTCCCTTTTTTGTGTTAATGTTTGCCGGGCTGATTTTCTCAGAGACATTCAAGGCTTCACCTACCCTATGTTACCGCACTAATTATTGCAGGCATAATAATTGGGCCTGTGCTTGGCTGGGTTTCAGCCGACGAAACAATTCTCTTCATCGGATTAATCGGGATTGTTTTCCTGATGTTTATTGCAGGAAGCGAAATAAAAATTAAGACATTCAAAAGGCTTGAGAAGCAAATCTTTGCGCTTGCCATCCTTAACGGCGGCCTGCCGTTTGTAACCGGTTTTGGGATTGGGTGGTTTTTAACCCAAAACATTGCATCAGCACTGATTATTGGAATCGCATTCATTTCATCATCTGTTGCGCTAATTATTCCATCTCTTGGGGCAAGAAAGTTAATCCACACAAGGCTTGGGGAAACAATTATTTCAGCAACCGTTTTTGAGGACATTGGGAGTTTGCTGCTGTTTTCATTTATCCTACAGAGTTTCAGCCCAAAAACATCAATCCCGCTGATTGCATATATCCCGCTTGTTATTGGGATAATTTTTGTGCTGAAAAAAGTAATTCCCCCAATCGAGCGAATGTACCACTACGGCAAAAAAGGAAGGGACCTTTTTGAGAACGAATTGATTTTTGTTTTTGTTTCACTGCTTGCAACAGTTGTGCTGTTTGAATCAATCGGAATGCACGCGATTGTGGCGGGCTTTGTGATTGGAATAATCTTAAGTGACTCAATTCGCGGAAAGATTGAGGAAAAAATCAGAACAATCAGCTACGGCTTCTTCATTCCCATTTTCTTTTTGATGATTGGAATGCAGATGGATTTATCGGTATTTATTTCACCGGGACCGCTTTTTGCGGCAGTTGTAATTCTCATCGGGCTGATTGGGTCCAAGGTGATAAGCGGGTTTGTGGGCGGAAAACTTCTGAAGTTCAATTCAAGGGAAAGCCTGCTAATCGGATTCACCACAATCCCACAACTTTCAACCACACTTGCTGTTGCATTTGTTGCGCTCGAACTTGGACTGCTTAGCCAGGAAATAATTACTGCATTAATTATTCTTTCAACAGTAACAACCTTTGTTTCGCCGATTGCAATAAGGCTTATTGCCGGCGAAAAGAGAGCGGAAACTGAAAAGGCAAGTGTTTTAAATAAGGAAAACGCATAATAAATTCAGGGAACAAAATGGCTGACATAAGAAAACTGATTAATGATGCAATGCACATCCTTGTGCTTCTTGCGCTTCTCGGATTACTGCTGGGAATTCTCACATGGACAGGGATAATAAAGTGCAGTGTAATCCCCGGCTGGTGCGGTGTATACTGGGGGGCAGTTACATTTACAACAGGCGGGCCAAAAGTATTGATTGTTTATGGAGACGAGGGCCTGGGGCATCCAATAATTGGATCCTGCCCTGACATCGGATGCAGCCTGCAGGAGCTTATGCAAAACCCTGAATTTATTGGGGTTCACGCCGACACCCTTCACATAGACCGAGTGAATTCTGGAAACCTAAGGCCGTACCATATGGTTATTGTTGAACGGGCCAGAAAAATCCCAACCAAGGTACTGCTTGATTTTATTGATTACTACAACACAGGCGGGCGGCTTGTGTGGACGGGCGACGCCGGAACCGAACTTGGGCAGGGAGATAAATTCCTGTACATTGACGAAAGGAAGGAAGCCACAGAAGATGAAGAGGAAGAAGAGGTCGAACGCCACACCCTAATAGGCCCCTGGTCAAGAAAGGACGGGGATAACATAATTGCATTTGATTTCCTGCTTTCGGTTAATTATGGGGGAAATTACTGCGACCTTGTTAACTGCCTTGAAGACAAACCGATTTATGTGGGAAGCCTTGAGCCCGAGCCAAGCAGGAACCACCCGCTGATAAAGGGAATGGCTGCAGAGCTTCCGCTGTGGATTTTTAAGGGAAGGGATTTTGCAATAGTTGAAACAATTCCGGGAGGGATAACAACAGAGGTTTTAACGCTTAACCTTACTTCACATGTTTCAAACACAGGAATCGGAGGGGACGACGAAACGAGAACC